>QBLU01000027.1 GCA_003241875.1 Alphaproteobacteria bacterium | reverse complement strand
GTGCTGGCGGCGGCGGCGGCGGCGGCGGAATGGGCGGCGGCGGCGCCGACCCCGATTAACGTTTCAGCACCCGGTCTTCAGGCCCGTTTTCAGTTCGGTTGAACCACAAAGCCCGCTCAGGCTGAGCTTGTCGAAGCCGTGTCGCAAGCTGGCGTTCGCGGGGCTTCGACAAGCTCAGCCCGAGCGGATCAAATCAGATGCAATCAACTCTAGCGACGCCGTCATGCTGGCTGACGCCAGTATCCGCTGTGCAGCGGGGACCGGCCGTTGGTGCCGGTGTGCTGCGTGTGGGCTTGCATCCGCCGGCTGAACAGCCCGTTTCGGGACGCATCGAAGCCGCTGGCAGGCGCGGGCAAAACGCGAGCAGCCTGCCCCGGTCTTGATCCGGGGTCAGACGCGTTCGGCTGGCTTGAGGCCGCCCGCCCCGCTGGCCAGGTCAGGCGCGAGTCGCGCCCGCTCCGCGCTTTAGCGCGGCGCTATGACCATCAACATCTGACGGCCTTCCATCTTGGGCGTCTGCTCGACCTTGGCATATTCCGCCGAATCGTCACGCACCCGTTCCAGCAGCGCCAGCCCAAGCTCGCCATGCGACAACTCGCGACCACGGAAGCGCAGGGTGAGTTTCACCTTGTCGCCTTCCTCGATGAAGCGATGGACCGCCTTCATCTTGGTCTCGTAATCATGGTCATCGATGTTCGGACGCATCTTGATCTCCTTGATCTCCTGCGTCTTCTGGTTCTTGCGGGCGGCGGCGGCCTTTTTCTGGGCCTCGTACTTGAACTTGCCGACATCGAGGATCTTGCAGACCGGCGGATCGGCACCCGGGGAGACTTCCACCAGGTTCAGGCCGACCTCATGCGCGGTGGCAATGGCTTCCTTGGTGTACAATACACCCAGATTTTCCCCATCCTGGTCGATGACGCGGACCTTGGGAACGGTGATGAATTCGTCATAACGCGGGCCGTTCATCGGCGCGGGGGCGTTCATCATGCGGCGTGGGGGCGGTGGTATGGCAGCTTCTCCTGTCGTGTATCGGGGCTATGTAACCCCGATTGGCGTCATCCGAAAGGGATGCGCCGGCAATTACGGTCGAAAATCACGGTCCTGACGCAAAAGAAACACAGCAGGCGCAACTGTCAGGTTGCCATTTTGCCGCGCGGCAGCCCATCCTGCGACAAACAGGGGATGGCGATGATGCAACGACTGGCGATGCTCTGGGTGCTGCTGCTGGCACTGTCGGGCGCGAATCCGGCGCTGGCCGCCGGCTTTACCCTGCCGCAGGCGATGGCATTTCCGTTCGCCAGCGACCTCGTCCGCGACCGCGCCGGCAAGCGCATCGCCTGGGTGCGCATCGACGCCGGGGTGCGCAACATCTGGGTCGCCGATGCGCCGGGCTTTTCCCCCCGCCAGGTGACGCAATTCACCACCGACGACGGTCAGGAATTGACCCAGCTGGTCTTTGCCCCCGATGGCGGCACGCTGGTTTTCGTGCGCGGCGGCGACCATGATTCGAACTGGCCGGCGGCGGGCAACCTGCAGCCCAACCCCGGCTCGCCGCTCACCGAGCCCAAGGTGACGCTGTGGCGCGCCGGCCTGGCACCCGGTTCCAGGGCGGCCAAGGTCACCGAAGGCGACGCCCCGACCCTGTCGGCGCGCGGCGATCTCGCCTTCCTGCGCGACGGCCAGGTCTGGGCGGCGCGGCTGAAGGTCACCGGCGACGCCAATGATGTCCGCCGGCTGTTCTTCGATCGCGGCAAGAACGGCCGCCTGGCCTGGTCGCCGGATGGCAGCCGGCTGGCCTTTGTGTCGAACCGCGGCGACCACAGCTTCATCGGCGTCTATGCCGGCGCCGACACGCCGCTGGCCTGGCTGGCCCCGTCGACGGGCCTCGACAGCGACCCCGTGTGGTCGCCCGATGGCACAAGACTGGCCTTCACCCGGCGGCCGGGACGTGGCGGCGCCCCCGAATCGATGCTGAAGGAGACGCCTTCGCCGTGGGCGATCTGGACCGCCGATGTCGCCAGCGGCACCGGCCGGCGGGTCTGGGCGAGCAGCAAGACCCTCCACGGCAGCTACCCCGATGTCACCGGCGGCGCGAATCTGCACTGGGCGGCCGACGATCGGCTGGCCTTCCTGTCGGTCGAATCGAACTGGCAGAACCTCTATTCGGTGCCGGCGGCGGGCGGCGCGGCGACGGCGCTGACCCCGGGGGCGTTCATGGTGGAGCACATCGCGCTCAGCCCCGATGGCAAGGCGCTGATCTATTCGGCGAACAGCGGCACAACGCCCGACGATGACGCCCGCCGCCACGTCTTCCGCGTACCCGTCGCCGGCGGTCCGCCACAGGCGCTGACTACCGGCGAAAGCCTCGAATGGACCCCCGTCGGCCTCGCCGATGGGGCGGCGTGGATCGGCGCCACGGCGAAACTGCCGCCGCAGGTGGGCGTCACCATGGCGGGAACGTCGCGCGTGCTGGGGGGCCAGGCGGTGCCGGCGGGCTTTGCCGGGGCCGATTTCGTCGTGCCGCGAAAGGTGACCTTCACCGCCGCCGACGGTCTCGTCATCCATGGCCAGCTGTTCGATGCCGGCGGCGATGCGAAACGGCCCGGTTTGATCTACGTCCATGGCGGGCCGCCGCGGCAGATGCTGCTCGGTTTCTCGTACATGCGCTATTACGCGAACAATTATGCCATCAACCAGTATCTGGCCTCGCGCGGTTTTGCCGTGCTGTCGGTCAATTACCGGCTCGGCATCGGCTATGGCTGGGACTTCCAGCACCCCGACAAGGGCGGTGCGACGGGCAGTTCGGAGTATCAGGACGTCGTCGCCGGCGCGAAACACCTGCAGGGCCTGCCCAATGTCGACCGCTCGCGCATCGGCATCTGGGGCGGATCCTATGGCGGGTTGCTGACGGCGCTGGCACTGGCGCGCAATTCGAACCTGTTCAAGGCCGGCGTCGATATCCATGGCGTCCACGACTGGTCGGCCTTCATGGGCGAATTCCTGCCGCCGCCAGGGCGTTTCGAACAGGGCGATCGTGCCCAAGCGCTGGAAACCGCGTTCAAATCCTCGCCGGTCGCCGATGTCGCGACGTGGAAATCGCCGGTGCTGTTCATCCACGGTGACGATGATCGCAACGTCCGGGTGGGGCAGACCATCGATCTGGTGCGCCGGCTCGATGCCAAGGGCGACGTTCCTTACGAGGAACTGGTCATTCCCGACGAGATCCATGACTTTTTGCAGCACAAGAACTGGGTAAAAGCGGGGGCTGCGACGGCAGAATTTCTTGAACGCTCACTCAAGCCATAATCGCCTATTTTCGTCGATTACACATCGGATTCGCGGCCGTTTGCGGCCCAATTCCACCACCCGTCATGCTGGCGAACGCCAGCATCCACCGTCGAGCAACGCACCGCCGGGTTCGTTCTTGCGCCGGCCGGGGGCCATGGGCTCCATGGCCGGACCATGGCACCACGGTGGATGCCGGCGTTCGCCGGCATGACGTCTAAATTCAAGCCCTTGCGACCGGTCTAGCGCTTGTTTCCGCGCGTCATCGGGTCGGGCTTGCGGGGTTTCTGCCACCCGGCAGGCCGCTCCGGCTTGGGGTGCTGGGTGCCGATACCCATGGCGCCGGGCACCTGGGCATGGATTTCCGCCGGGTCATAGTCGAGCGCGCGCAGTTCATCGCGCAGTTTCGCCGCGCGTTCATAGGCGCCGGCGGCCGCGGCGGCGCGCATTTCGGCTTCCAGCCGGTCCCGGGTCGTTGCCATTCGCGTGCCTTTCGCAGCCGACAACGCCCGAAACGGCGTTCCGGCCCTCGGGACTTGGTCAGCAAGGACCCCGCTCAGGCTGAGCCTGTCGAAGCCGGGTAGCAAGCCAGCACCCGATCCGGCTTCGCCAAGCTCAGCCTGAGCGCAATTCTCGGCGCCCGCAGGGGCGCCGGCTCAGGCGGTACGCAGGTCCGGCGGGGTCGCCTCCGCCTGCAACAGCGCCACCGCCTCGGCGAGCGGCATCACCCGCTGCTCGCCGCCATCGAGATTGCGCAGCGCGACGGTGCCTTCCTCGGCCTCCCGCCGCCCGACGACCAGCATGTAGCTCGCCTTTTGCAAGCTATGCTCGCGCACCTTGAGGTTGATCTTCTCGTTGCGAAGGTCGGTTTCGCTGCGGATGCCAGCCTTTTGCAACGCCTCGGTGACGTGCAGCGCATAGTCGTCGGCGTCGGAAACGATGGTTGCCACCACCGCCTGCACCGGCGCCAGCCACGCCGGGAAGCGCCCGGCATAATGCTCGATGAGGATGCCGATGAAGCGTTCATAGCTGCCGAGGATGGCCCGGTGCAGCATCACCGGGCGATGGCGGGCGCCATCTTCCGCGACATAGCTGGCGTCGAGCCGCTCCGGCAGGACCGTGTCGGTCTGGATCGTCCCCACCTGCCACGTCCGCCCGATGGCGTCGGTCAGGTGGAACTCGAGCTTGGGCGCATAGAAAGCCCCTTCGCCCGGCAGTTCTTCCCAGCCCCAGTCGGCGTTGTCGCGGCCCGTCGCCTTGACGGCATCGCGCATCGACTGTTCCGACCAGTCCCACATCGCGTCGGTGCCGAAGCGCTTTTCGGGGCGCAGCGCCAGCTTGATGGCATAGTCGGTGAAGCCCAGGTCCTTGTAGACCACGTCGAGCAGGTCGCAGAAGCGCGCAATTTCGCCGACGATCTGGTCTTCCCGGCAGAAGATATGGGCGTCGTCCTGGGTGAATTGGCGCACGCGCATCAACCCGTGCAGCGCGCCATGCGGCTCGTTACGGTGACAGCAGCCCATCTCCGCCAGCCGCAAGGGCAGGTCGCGATAGCTCTTGATGCCCTGGCGGAAGATCAGCACGTGCGCCGGGCAGTTCATCGGCTTCAGCGCCATCCACTGCGCCTTGTCCGAAACCACCGGGCCCTCATCCTCGGTGTTGGGCACTTCGTCGGGAATGACGAACATGTTCTCGCGATATTTGCCCCAATGGCCCGACTGTTCCCACTGCCGGGCGTCCATGATCTGCGGGGTTTTCACCTCCTGATAGCCGGCGGCATCGAGCCGGCGGCGCATATAGGCCTCCAGCGCGCGATAGATGACAAAGCCGCGCGGGTGCCAGAAGACACTGCCGTGCGCCTCCTCCTGCAGGTGGAACAGGTCCATTTCGCGGCCCAGCTTGCGATGGTCGCGCTTGGCGGCCTCCTCGAGCCGCAGCATATGGGCGTCGAGCTGCTTCCTGTTGAGCCAGCCAGTGCCATAGATCCGGCTCAACATCGCGTTGTTCTGGTCGCCGCGCCAATAGGCGCCGGACACCCGCGTCAGCTTGAAGGCACTCGGATCGAGCTTGCCGGTCGACGGCAGGTGCGGCCCGCGGCACATGTCGAGCCACGCATCGGCCTGGTTGCCGGCGCGGTACACCGTCAGCGGCTCGTCGCCCGATAGCGCCCCGGCCCATTCCGCCTTGAACGTCTCGCCATGCGCGTTGAAGTGCGCGATCAGCTGTTCGCGCGTCCACTCCTCCCGCACCAGCGGCTCGTTGCGGGCGATGATGGCACGCATCTCGGCCTCGATCGCCGGCAGGTCCTCCTCGGTGAAGGGGCCACGCTCCGGCGACGGCGCGAAATCATAGTAGAAACCATCGTCGGTCGACGGGCCAAAGGTGATCTGCGTGCCGGGAAACAGCTTCTGCACCGCCTCCGCCAGCACATGGGCATAGTCGTGGCGGGCGAGTTCGAGCGCGTCGGCCTCGTCCTTTGCCGTCACCAGCGCCAGTTTCGCGTCACGGGTGATCGGCCGCATCAGGTCGACGAGCTCGCCATCGACCCGCGCCGCCAGCGCCGCCTTCAGCAACCCGGGCCCGATGCTCGCCGCCACGTCCGCGCCGGTGGTGCCGGTCGCCACGGAGCGCACGGAGCCATCGGGAAGCGTGAGGTTGATGAGGTCGGACATCGGTAAATACAGCCTGTCGGCGCCGGAATTGACGCGCCGCCACCTGCGACAAGGCAGGCGGCGAAGTCAATGAAAGTTGCGTTGGATGCCCTCGGACTTGCCGCCCCGCCGCCCGTCATGGCATGATCGGCGCCGGGGCAAGCACGGGGGCAGCATGGCCGGATCGAAGGGCGTGGCACTGCGCGGGCTGCCGTTGCGGGGTGTCCTGCACAGCGGCGGCCGCACCAGCCATGTGCTGGTGACCCCGCACGGCGACCGCCTGGTCGTCCATGGCGATGGTGACATCGCCGGCGTGCCGCTGAAGCGCATCCGGTGCGACGACGCGGTGCTGCGCCGCGCCGACAAGACCGACTGGCGCGTCGTGCTGAGCGATGTTCCGCCCGACAGCTGGCCGACGGGCCTGCCGCGGCAGGGCGTTTCGCGGGTCGCACAGCGTGTCGTGCTGGCGATCCTGGCGCTGCTCGGGCTCGCGGCGGGCATCGCCTGGCTCAATCGGGAGCGCATCATCATCGCCGCGGCACCGCTGATTCCGCACGGCGTCACCGCGCCGATGGGCCGCGCCTATCTCGCCACCATGGGCCGCCCCTGCGATGGCGGGGAGGGCAGCGCCGCGCTGGCCCGGCTCACCGCCCGGCTGCTGCCGGCGCGCGGCCTGCCCGAACCGGTCACCGTCAGTGTCGTCGCCAACCCCAGGGTGAACGCCGTGGCGCTGCCGGGCGGCTATGTCGTCCTCTACAGCGGGCTGATCGCGCAGGCCAAATCGGCCGACGAGGTCGCCGCCGTGCTCGCCCATGAGATCGAACATGTCGCCTGGCAGCACGCCAACCAGGCGATCCTGCGCGCCAGCGGCCCCGCGGTGATCGCCCGGACGCTGGGCAGCGACGCCGGCAAGCTCGCCGACCTGACGGTGCTGAAGCAAGGTGATGGCGTGGCGGAGGCGCAGGCGGATACCGGCGCCGTGGCGGTGATGAAAGCCGCCAAGGTGTCTACCAATGGCGCCGTCGACTTCTTCAGGCGCCAGATCGCCGCCGGCGTCGATGGCGGCGGGTTCGGCGACACCCACCCGTCGAACGCCGCCCGCGCCGCGCTGTACGACAAGGCCTCGACCTGGTGGGCGTCACCGGCACTGGAGGATGCGGATTGGCAGGCGTTGCAGGCGATTTGCAGGAGCTAAACCATCCCGTCACCCCGGCGAAGGCCGGGGCCCATGAACCACAAGCTCGGCAATATGAGCACCTGCGCACCGAAGATCGTGAGCCATGGGCCCCGGCCTTCGCCGGGGTAACAGGTCGGTTAATCGCCCCCTAGCGCTGCACCGCCCGCGTATACAGATGCCAGGTCGCATAGCCGAGCAGCGGCAGCGCCACCATCAGCCCGACGAACAGCGGCAGCGCCGCCAGCACCAGGATACCCGCGACGCGCAGGCCCCAGCCGATCATCACGCCCGGATTGCGCCGAAACGCCGCGACCGAGGTCGCCACCGCGCTGGTCGCGTCACCGCCGCGGCGGTCGACGACCATCGGAAAGCTGAAGGCGGCGACGGCGAGGGTCAACGTCGCGATGATGGCGCCGACCAGATTGCCGACGATGATCATCGTCCAGCCCTGCGACGTGCCGAACAGGTCACGCACGAACTCCGCCGGCGTCGCGGGCGCCAGCGTGCCCAGGGTCGCGCCGTACAGCGCATTGGCCACCACCATCCAGCCGAGGAACAGCAGCGCCAGCATCCCCGTCAGCGCCATCATCGGCAGCCGCGACGGACCCTTGATGGGGTCGAGAAAGTGCCACCAGCTCGAATCCTCGCCGCTCTCGCAGCGGCGGGCGAGCTCGTAGAAGCCGGCGGCGGCGAGCGGCCCCACCAGCGCAAAGCCGCCGACCAGCGGGAAAATCAGCGGGAACAAGGCCTGGTTGAAGGCGAACCAGGCCGCGAGCAGGCCCACGGCAGCATAGATGAATGGCAGCAGGATGAGGTCGCCGCGCTTGGCCTTGAAATCGTCCCAGCCGGATCGCAGCGCCCAGTCGAGATCGGCCGTGCTGAGCGACCGAACCGGCGCCGCAGCGCTGGGTGACGTCGTCATGGTGTCCATCGCGCGTCTCCGGCGTTGACAGCTCCCCCGTTTCCGCAGCTTAGGCGATTGACGCCGTTGCGCAACCGCTTTGCGAATGCGTCGCCGCAGCGCTATCCGGGGGCCATGGATCCCGATTTTCTCGACCACGCCGGCGTGAGGCTGGCGTACCGGTACCGCCCCGGCGCCGGGGCGGCGGTGGTTTTCCTCCCCGGCTACATGTCGGACATGACCGGATCGAAGGCCGCGGCGCTGGCCGAATGGGCCGAAGCGACCGGCCGCGCCATGCTGCGGCTCGACTATTCGGGCTGCGGCGCCAGTGGCGGCGATTTCCTCGACGGCAGCATCGGCCGCTGGGTCGGCGATGCCCGGGCCGTCATCGACCATGTCGCCCCCGCCGGCCGGGTGCTGCTGGTCGGCAGCTCGATGGGCGGCTGGGTGGCGCTGCGGCTCGGGCTGGCGCTCGGGGACCGGCTGGCGGGGCTGGTCGGCATCGCTGCGGCGCCGGATTTCACCGATTGGGGCCTCGATGTCACCCCCGGCGACCGTGCCGAGCTGGCGGGCCGCGGCTGGTTCACCCGCACCAGCGACTATGATCCCGCCGGCTATCGCTATTCGCGCGCCCTCATCGAGGAGGCGCCGGCGCAGCGGCTGCTCGGCGGCGCCATCGCCATCACCGCGCCGGTGCGGCTGCTCCATGGCCAGCGCGACGATGCGGTGCCCTGGGCGCTGTCGCTCGACATCGCCGGGCGGCTGCGTTCCGCCGATGTTCAGGTGACGCTGGTCAAGGACGGCGATCACCGCCTGTCGCGGCCGCAGGATATCGCCCTGCTGCTGCGGCTGGTGGCCGATCTTGCCGAGGGAACGCCATGAAGTTCGTCGCCGTCCTGCTGCTGTGCGCCGCCGGCCCTGCCCTCGCCGCGCCGATGGCGAGCGACCGCAGCCGCTACAATGCCTGCCTGGCGCAGGTGAAATCCGATCCCGGCCGGGCCGTCGCCATCGCCCAGGCCTGGCGGATCGAGAACGGCGGCGTCCCGGCGCTGCACTGCCAGGCCCTGGCCGAGGCGGCGCGCAAGGACTGGCCGGCGGCGCTGAAGACCTTCGAACGCGCCGCCAGGGCTTCCGAACAGGCGGCGGACGGTCAGGCTGCGACGATCTGGGGCCAGGCGGCGGCGACCGCGATGCTCGCCGAACAGCCGGCGGCGGCGGTGACCTATATCGATACGGCGATCCCGCTGGCCGGCGGCGGCGCCGCGGAGGCGCAGCTGCGCGTCGATCGCGCCGAGGCGCTGGTCGACCTGAAGCGCGACAAGGAGGCTGCGGCCGACCTCGAGCGGGCGACGACGCTCGACCCTGCGGTCGAATGGGGCTGGCTGCTCAGGGCGACTTTGGCACGGCGCATGGGCGACTTCAAGGCCGCCGAGGCGGCGATCCTGGAGGCGGCAAAACAGGCACCCGACAGCGCCGAGGTGCAGTATGAGGCGGGCAATATCGCCGCCGCGCAGGGCAACAAGGAGCTCGCGCGCACCGCCTGGGAGGCCGCGGTCGGCGCCGACCGCGATTCGACCGCCGGCAAGGCAGCGCAGGCGGCGCTGACGGGCGGCTGAAAGCCTGCTAGACGCCCCCGATGGCCCGTTCCGACTTCCGCTTTTCGTTCCCCAAGCGCGTGCGCTTTGCCGAGGTCGACGCCCAGGCGGTGGTGTTCAACCCGCGCTACCTCGAATATTTCGATATCGGCCTTGTCGAATATTGGCGCGCCGCCGGGCTGTATTCCGGCCCCGGGCTGGCCGGCGGGCCGGAGGCGCATGTGGTGAGGGCCGTCGTCGAATATCGCGCGCCGATCCTGATCGACGAACTGATCGCCATCTGCGTGCGTTGCAGCCGCATCGGCAACACGTCGATGACCGTGCAGTTCGAGATCCACGGCGAGGCCAATGACGGGGGCGAGGACCTGCGCGCCACCGGCGAGGAGGTCCATGTCGTCGTCGCCGAGGCGCGCGGCCGGCCGAGCCCGGTGCCCGCCGATGTCATCGCCAGGTTCGAGGCCTATGAAGGCCGCAATTTGAGGAGCCCCGCATGAAGTATCTCCACACCATGATCCGCGTCTCGGATGTCACCGCGACGCTGAACTTCTTCGAACTCCTGGGCCTGAAGGAGCTCCGCCGCTTCGACAACGAGCCCGGGCGCTTCTCGCTGATCTTCCTGGCCGCCCCCGGCGACGAGGAGGCGCAGGTCGAACTGACCCACAATTGGGACGAAGGCGGCTATACCGGCGGCCGCAATTTCGGCCATCTCGCCTATGCCGTCGACGATATCTATGCCTCGTGCCAGCGGCTGATGGACGGCGGCGTCACCATCAACCGGCCGCCGCGCGACGGCCATATGGCGTTCGTGAAGTCGCCCGACGGCATCTCGGTCGAACTGTTGCAGGCCGGCGCCCGCAAGGAACCCGCCGAGCCCTGGGCGTCGATGCCGAACACCGGGAACTGGTGATGGCGCTCGAGGTCGTCCAGATCCCCGTGCTCAGCGACAATTACGTCTATCTGGCGCATGATTCGGCAACCGGCGAGACGGCGGTCATCGACCCGGCGGTGGCCGAACCGGTGCTGGCGGCGGCGGCGGAACGCGGCTGGACGATCACCCAGATCCTCAACACCCACTGGCACCCCGATCATGTCGGCGGCAATGCGGCGATCGTCGCGGCCACGGGCGCAAAGGTCACCGGCCCGAGGGGCGAGGCAGCCAAGATTCCACACATCGGCCGGGCAGTGGGCGAAGGCGATACGGTCATGGTCGGGGCGTCCACGGCGCGCGTCCTCGATGTCGGCGCGCACACGGCCGGCCATATCGCCTATGTCTTCGATGCCGATGACGTGCTGTTTCCCGGCGACACGCTGTTCGCGCTCGGCTGCGGCCGGCTGTTCGAAGGCACCCCGGCGGACATGTTCACGGCGCTCGGCAAGCTGATGGCGCTGCCCGACGCGACGCAGGTGTTCTGTGCCCATGAATATACGCAAAGCAACGCGCGCTTTGCCGTGACAGCGGAGCCCGACAATGCGGCGCTGGCGGCGCGTGTCATCGACATCGACGCCCGCCGCGCGCGGAACCTGCCGACGGTGCCCTCCAGCATCGGCGAGGAACGCGCCACCAATCCCTTCGTCCGCGCCGGCAGTGTCGCCGAACTGGGCGCACGCCGGGCGGCAAAGGACAGTTTTCGCGGTTAGGCCGCGGCGGCGATGAAGGCGTGCGCGCCGGCCGATGCAGCCGCGGCAACGGCGAACGTGATCATCAGCGCCGCTGCCAATGCCGTCGAAATCCGCACGATCATCTACCGCCCCAAAACGCGCCCCGGCGGCAGCGTTACGCCCGCGCCGCCCTTGGGCGTAGCCCCATTTGGGGGTAATTGTGGAAAGAAAATTAACTCTTTAGCATCGGCCCATGAAGGCCAGGGCAGCCGCATTTCTCGATCGTTTCCGCCGTGCCGATCGGGACGATGCGTTGCTGCACCTGCTGGCCGATGATTTCGACGGCCTCGCCGCGGCGATGGACGCGGCACCGGCCGACCTGCTCGCCGCCGCCGATGCCGCTGCCGACGCCGCCGGGCCGCCGGTCGATATCTTTCCCGACAGCTTTGCCTCGGCCGCGTGCGACCGCAACGGCACCGTCATCGTCGCCGAGCCTCGTTTCCTCGAATGGCTCGGCGGCCCCGACCCGCTTGCCGCCGTGGTGCGCAACTGCAGCGACGCCCGGCCCAGCGTCTCGACCATCGCCGACGATCGCAGCGGGCGCCCGGTCGCCGTCGCCGCCGCGCCGCTTGCCGCCGCCCGGGGTTGGCCCTTGGCACCGGCGGTGCGCCAGGCACTCGACAGCGGCGCCGGCCAGTTCGCGATCGTCGCCTTCCGCCCCGACGTCACCGCCTGGGACCAGGCGGCCCGGGCGCACGGCCTGTCGCGACAGGAAAGCCGGCTGGCGGCGGCGCTGGCCCGGCGCGGCGACCTCCACCAGGCGGCGCTCGACACCGGCGTTGCCTATGAAACGGCGCGCAAGCTCGTCGCCAGTGCCATGCGCAAGGCGGGTGCGCCGCGGCAGACCGACCTTGTCCGCCGCATCCTGTCGGCAGCGGCGGGCGGCATTCGCCCCCCGGAAGGCGCCGTGCGGCTGTTCGCCGAGCTGTTCGGCCTGTCGCTGCGCCAGGCCGAGCTGGCGCGGGCGCTTGCCCATGGCGCCACCCGCGACAGCGCCGCCGACACGCTGGGCGTCTCGCGCCACGGCGGCAAGGCCGACCTCAAGGTGGTGTTCCTGGCCTGCGGGGTCGCCAACGCCGTCGATCTGGCGCGGATTGTCGCCGAAGTCGACGCGCTGAGCGGGCTTGCCCATGCCTGCAGCGTGGAGATAGAGCCGCGCGGCGCCGAGGCCGAGCCCTTGCGGCTGATCGCACGCCGCTGGGCGCCGGGACGCATCGCGGTGACCGACCATGGCCCGGCGCGCGGCCGCCCGCTGCTGATGTTCCACACGACCGTCGGCGGCCGCCACCAGCCACGGCGCCTCATCGCGGCGCTGCAGCGGGCGGGGTGGCGGCCGATCTGTTTCGATCGCCCGGGCTTCGGCCTGTCCGACATGGCCGGCACGGAGCCGTTCGCCGCCGCTGCCGCCGATAGCGTCGACATCCTCGACGCGCTGGAAATCGATGCCGTCACCATCCTGGCGCGCGGCGGCACCGCGCCGCTGACCGCGGCGGCGCTGCTCGGCAAGCGGGCGCGGGGCGGGGTCCTGATCGGGCCGGAGCCGCCGGCCGCGATCGATGGCCGCCTGGGCGGCATGATGGGCCGCGGCAAAGCGCTGTTCTATGGCAATGCGGCGCTGGCGACGGCCTTTGCCCGCATCCTGTCGCGCCGCACCTCGTCGGCGCAGATCGCGCGCATGCAGCGGCAGAGCGTCGCCGGCAGCGCCATCGACGAGGCGGCAATCGACGATCCGGACAACCTGGCCGACATCGTCCGCGGCTCGCGGCAGGCGGCGCTGGGCATGCGCGGCTTCCTCGCCGAGGTGCAGTCGCATGGTACCGGCACGCAGCCCCCCACCTTTGCCGACGGCAGCGAATGGGTGGTGCTGGCCGGCGCCAACGACCCCCTGTACGATTACCATGACACCGGCGATTTCTGGCGCGGGGTGCTGCCGGGGGCCGAGGTCCGGATCGTGGCGGACGGCGGGCGCTGGCTGCACCTGACCCATGTCGACGCCGTTGTCGCAGCCTTGGCGAGCGCCGCCCGGCGGTGGTAAGGATCGGGCAGCGGGGCCCGGAGAGACGCATGATACGCCATCATCACCTGCTCGCCGCACTTGCGCTGGCTGTCGCTGGCCTCCCGGCCGCAGCGGCGGAGCCGCCAGCCAAAGCGGCGGGGCCGTCAGCCACAGCGGCGGAGCCGTCAGCCACAGCGGCGGAGCCGCCAGCCAAAGCGGCGGAGCCGTCAGCCACAGCGGCGGAGCCGTCAGCCGGCAAGATCTGCATCGGAAACCGCGAGATCAAGGAAAAGCGGATGGCCGCCGAAACCGGCTATTTCGTGCGGACATCGGCCGGCTGGTGGCGCAACGACGCCAGCTGCCCCGCCTATGACCAGGCGCGGTCGCTGATCACGCGGTCGTTCAATGATCGCCAGTGCCGCGGCGACGTGGTGGACGTCTTCGATCCATTCAGCCGCATCACCTTCGGCAGCTGCCCGCTGGGCGCCTGGACCAAGGTCGCGGAACCGCCGCCGAAGGGGAAGTAGCCTTTCCTCAGCGGCTTGCGTGCCGCGCCTCGATGGCGTCCCAGATCAGCGCCGGCGTGTCGGTGCCGTTGAAGCGGTCGATGGCGACGATACCGGTCGGCGAGGTGACGTTGATCTCGGTCAGGAAGCCGGCGATGACGTCGATGCCGACAAAGACCAGCCCGCGCGCCTTCAGCTCGGGGCCGATGGTGGCGCAGATCTCGGCCTCGCGCGCCGTCAGTTCGGTTGCATGGGCGGCGCCGCCGGCGGCGAGGTTGGAGCGGATTTCGCCCGATTTCGGCAGTCGGTTTATGGCCCCGGTGGCGACGCCATCGACGAGCACGATGCGCTTGTCGCCCTCGCTGACCTGCGGAATGAAGGCCTGCACCATGAAGGGCTCGTTCCACACGGTACCAAACAGTTCGACCAGCGCCGGCAGGTTGCCATCGGTCTCGTCGATGAGGAACACCGCGGTGCCGGCATTGCCATAGAGCGGCTTGACGACGACGGCGCCGTGGCGGGCGCGAAACGCCATCGCCTCGTCGAGCGAGCGGGTGACGAGCGTCGGCGGCATCAGCTCGGGGTACCGCAGCACGAACAGCTTTTCGGGCGCATTGCGCACCTCGGCCGGATCGTTGACCACCAGGGTCTCGCCCTGGATCATCTCGAGCAGGTGGGTGGCGGTGATATAGCCCATGTCGAACGGCGGATCCTGCCGCATCAGCACGACATCGGCATCATGGCCGAGATCGAGCGTCGCCGCGTCGCCGCCCCAGGCGAAATGCCCGCCGGCCTCGCGCTGCACCGTCAGCGGCCGGGCCCGGGCGCGGACCCGGCCCTGTTCCGCCGACAGCGCGGTGGCGAGATAATGGTGGAGCGTGTGGCCGCGCCTTTGCGCCTCCAGCATCAGCGCAAAGGTCGAATCACCACCGATATTGACGGCTTCGATCGGGTCCATCTGGACGGCGACGCGGAGGGACATGGGGCTGGGGTTCCGATTCCGTGATGACGACTCTGTCATCCCGGGCGTGACCCGGGACCCAGCTGTCCTGCGCGGATCAAGGCAAGGAAACCGGGCTCCGGGTCAAGCCCGGGATGACGGTCCGTCAGCTGTCCGAACGTGCCAGTGCCGCCAGCGCCGCCTGGATGCGCCGCGCCATCGCTGTGTCGTGCGTCGTTTCCAGCATCGCGGTCAGGCTGGCCCGCGCCGCCTTGTTGGCGCCGACGAGCTGTTCAAGGCGCGCGCGTTCCCACCACAGGGTCGACAGCCGCGGCGCGATCATCGTCATGCGTTCGTACAGGCGCAGCGCCCGCTTGGTGTCGCCGCTGCTGCGCGCCCGGCTGGCCTGGTTGGTGATCAGCCGCACCAGCAGCTGGCGGTTGGTCATCGGCTCGAACCGTGCCGACACCGGCTCGCCGCCGCCGTGGCGGGCGATTTCCATGGCGCGTTCGCGCGAAATGCCCATGCCATGGTCGAACGGGTCGATCAGCGCCGCATCGACGCCGCCGGTGACTTCGACGATCACATGGCCTGGCAGGTTGAGCGCCTCGGCCGCCCAGCCGACCCGGCGGGCCAGCGCCACATACAGGATCGACAGCGCCACCGGCAGGCCGCGGCCGCGTTCGACGACCGCGATCAGGTCGGCATTGAGCGGATTGTCATAATCCTCGCTGGCGCCGGTCAACCCGGCTTCCCCGGCGATCAGCCCCGACAGCCGGCGCGCCCGGCCGCTGCCCGAAACCGGCTGGGTGTCGCGCTGCAGGGCAATCGCCCAGCCACTGACCATACGGCGCAGGCGGGCGGGATCGGCTTCGGGACGATCGCAGCGCGCGATGGCGATGCTGGCCTCGACCAGGTCGATATCGGTATCGTCGAGCAGGCCCAGTTCGTTCAATTCCATCGCTCACCCCTCTCGAGTGATGGCGATCATGTGCACCGGCAGTGCCCATGGTCGCACCAGCACCGCATCGATCCGCGAGGAGGTGCAGTTGCCCGCATAACGCGGAGCCAGCACACGCGACGCGGCCTCGATCCGCCGCAAGGCTGCAGGATGCAATGCAAATATAGCGCTGTCGAGTGTCGCGCGCGCCTTGACCTCGACAAAAACGAGCGTTGTGCCCTTTAAAGCAACAAGATCGATCTCGCCGAGGGGTGTTCGCGCCCGCCGCGCAAGTATTCGGTAACCTTTGGCGCGAAGGAACCAGGCGGCCAGCGACTCGGCGCGGCGACCCTTTTTGTCGTTTTTCCGTCGCGAATTGCTGTCAACATGCGCCATTTTCGGCTTTCAGCACGAGCGCGCGGGCGTAAACCTGGGCCCGTGGCAGCTTGAGCGCCGCACTGACCGCGGCGACGGCCGTTTTGACGCTGCCGCCGGCGAGCGCCGCCTGCAGCGCCGAATCGAGCGTCGCTGCGTCGGCGGGATGTGATTCGCCCGGCGGCGCGATGGTGATGACGATTTCCCCGCGCGGCGCCGCCTCGGCATAGCGGGCGGCGAGTTCCGAAAGGCTGCCGGCGACCGATTCCTCGAATCGCTTGGTCAGTTCCCGGCCGATCGCCGCCGGCCGGTCGCCCAGCCCCTGCGCCAGCGCGGCAAGGCTGGCGGCAAGGCGCGGGCCGGATTCATACAGCACCAGCGTCGCCCTGATGCCGGCGAGTTCGGCGATGGCGGTGGCACGCGCGCCGGCCTTGGCAGGCAAAAAGCCGGCGAACAGGAAGCGATCGGTCGGCAGGCCCGACAGCGTCAGTGCCGCCACGGCGGCGCAGGGGCCGGGGATAGTGACGAGGTTGACCCCGGCGGCGCGGGCGTCGCGCACCAGCTTGTAGCCGGGATCGGAGATCAGCGGCGTGCCGGCGTCGGACACCAGCGCCACCGGTTCGCGCAGCGCCCGGGCGATCAGACCCTGGCGGACCTTGTCATCGCTGTGATCGTGATAGGCGAGCATCGGCACCCGCACACCGATATGGTGCAACAGCTTGGCGGTGACGCGCGAATCCTCGGCGGCGATCAGCGCCACGCCGGCAAGAACGGCGGCGGCGCGCGGCGACAGATCACCAAGATTGCCGATTGGCGTCGCGACGATGTAAAGGCCGGGCCCGAGCGCCGGCACAAGATCCGGCGAGGCACGGTTTTCTGGGCGAAGAGGTTGCACATGCGTATCCTGAAGCGAACGGCGGCGAATAGGCAAGCACCGCGACTGCTGGCATTTGCCCTGGCCCTGGGGCTTGCCGCCTGCGCCGCGCCGGAGCGCCGGGTGGTCACCGCGCCGCCGCCGATCGCCGTCCCCGATGCGCCGCCGCCGACCGCGCTGGTCGAGGCGCAGCAGAACCGGGTCGCGTTGCTGGTGCCGCTGACCGGATCGAACGCACCGGTCGGCCAGTCGATCGCCAATGCCGCCAACATGGCGCTGCTCGATGTCGGCGACAAGCGCGTCAACCTGCGCGTCTATGACACCACACCGGGCGCCGCCGGCGCCGCGAAACGCGCGCTGGCCGATGGCGCACGGCTGTTCCTCGGCCCGCTGCTCGCCGGCGACGTGCGCGCTGTCCAGGCCGTCGCCGCCACCGCCGGCGTCCCGGTGCTGAGTTTTTCGAACGATTCGAGCCTTGCTGGCGGCGACGTCTATGTGCTCGGCTTCCAGCCCGGCCAGTCGATCGCCCGCACCATCGCCTATGCCAAGGGCCGCGGCATCGATCGTTTTGCCGCGCTGGTGCCCGCCGGCGTCTATGGCCAGCGCGCGCAGACGGCGTTCGTCCGCGCCGTCGATGCCGCTGGCGGCCGCTCGACCGCTGTCGTCAGCTATACTCGCGACCCGGCCAAGATGGCGGCGGCGGCGCGCAG
Source organism: Alphaproteobacteria bacterium (assembly GCA_003241875.1). GTDB lineage: Bacteria > Pseudomonadota > Alphaproteobacteria > Sphingomonadales > Sphingomonadaceae > Sandarakinorhabdus. The sequence continues at coordinate 27,091 of QBLU01000027.1, read as the reverse complement.
CGTCACCAATTACGATGCCCGCATCAAGGCCGGCGGCGGCACCGCCGCGATCCGCCCCGACGGCAGCGTCGCCGCGGTATCGGGCACGCTGGCCCCGGTGCCGTTCCAGGCGCTGCTGATCGCCGATTCGGGCAGCACCGCGGCCCAGTTCCTGCCGGCGCTGGCCAAGTTCGGCGCCGCGCCCGGCACGATCGTGCTGCTCGGCACCGAATTGTGGAACAACGAGCCCGGCCTCGCCCGCGCCGCGGCGCTGCGCGGCGCGCTGTTCTCGTCGGTGTCCGATGAGCGTTTCCGCCGGCTCGCCGAGCGTTACCGCGCCAAGTTCGGCAACAGCCCGTCGCGACTGGCGAGCTTTGGCTATGATTCGATCCTGCTGGTCAACAACATCGCCGGCAACTGGCCGCTGGGCGCGCCGTTCCCGCGCGGGCAATTGACGACGCGCGACGGTTTTGCCGGCATCGACGGGGCGTTCCGCTTCACGCCGGGCAACATCGCCGAGCGCTCGCTCGAGGTGCAGCAGATCGGCAATGGCGCGATCACGACCGTGGCGCCGGCGGCGCGCGGGTTCGCGAATTAGCGTCCATTCAAGTTGATCCGCCCAGGCTGAGCTTGTCGGAGTCCCGGCGAGCACCGCTTCGCAACACGGCTTCGACAAGCTCAGCCTGAGCGGGCCTTGTGGTTTGAAGGAACGGCAAGCGCGTGTAGCGCCGCGAGAGCGCGGGGCGCGGGTAAAGCCCGCGCAGCGTGCCCCGGACTTTATCCGGGGTCAGACGCGTTCGGCCAGCGGGGCTGTCCGCCCCGCTGGCCGAGCTTGCGCCTGTCGGCGCGTAACCGGTGATTGCTGCGCAATCAGCCAGTTAAGCGCGGCGGCGCTGCGTCAGAACTTCGTCCGCACCGTGATGCCGTAGGTCCGCGGCTCCGCCGGGAAGGTGATGAACAGCTGGTTGGCCGTGGCGGCCAGGCCGCCGGCGACGGCGCGGAAGGTGCCGCCGCCCTGGAGCGGCGCGTCGGCGGCAACCTGCTGGTAGAGTTCGTCGAACAGGTTCTGCGCCCACAGCTCGATGCCCCAGCGCTTTTCGCGGCCGTAAAGGCCGATGCGGGCGTTGGCGACGACGAAGCCGGGCTGGATCTTTTCGAAGTCGAGATCCGAACCGGTGTTCAGCGCCGAGGTGTAGCGGAAGTCGAAGTACAGCAGCGCCGACAGGGTCTCGTTGATCTGCGGCGTCCAGGCGGCGCTGCCGGTGACGACATATTCCGACGAGTTGGACAGGGTGCGGCCCGGCAGCTGGAACAGCGTCGGCGCCAGCGACAGGCCGGCGAGGCCTGTCAGCTGGTCGGCATAACGGGCATCGGTATAGGTGGCGCCCGTGGTCAGCGTGAAGTTCGGGAACGGGAAGAAGAAGGCTTCGATTTCGAGACCCTTCGACACCAGCCCGGCCTTTTTCTTGCCGGCGCAGGCCGAGTTGCCGGCGATCAGGTCGCGATCGCGGCCGCCCAGGTCATCGCCGCAGCCACCGATGTTGGTGACCTCGAAATTGACGCCGTTGAAGGTGTTGAGCTGGAAATCGTCGAACTTCTGGTAGAAGGCGGCGATGTTGAGCTTGAACTCGCGCAGGTCGAGCTTGGCGCCCAGTTCGAACGAATTGACGATTTCGGGCGCGAACTGGAGGTTGAACGCCGATGGCGCCGTCGCATTGAGCGCCGAGGTGTCGAGGTTGAAGCCGCCGGCCTTGTAGCCGCGCGAGTAGCTGCCATAGACGAGCAGGTCGTCGACCGGCTTCACCGACAGCACCGCCGTCCCGGTGAATTCGTCTTCCTTGCGCACGGTGCCCGGATCGCCGGCGTTGAAGCCGGGGCCCGGCGTGTTGTTGATGACGCACGCCACCGACGTCACCGTCGGGCGCAGTCCGGCCAGCGGGCCGAGGTTGCCGGTGAAGCGGCGCAGCGCCCCGCAGAAGTTGTTGCTGGACAGGAAGACGCTCTCCAGCTCCTTCTTTTCGTTGGTGTAGCGCAGGCCGAGGGTCAGCGTGACCTTGTCGGGAACGATGTTGATGTTGTTGTGGGTGAAGAAGGCATAGTTGGTGCTCTTCTGCTTGAAATAGCCGCCCTGGACGATGCCGGTGTTGTTGAGCAGGCTCTGCCCCGCCGGCGTCACATAGCCGATGGCGTTGGCAAAGGTTTGCAGCAAATTGGGGCTGAACGCCGCGAACTGGGTGTTGTAATAGCGTTCGAAGTCGTTGCCGTAGACGAGATTGTCGTCGGTGCGCAGCGTCTCACGCGAGAAATAGCCGCCGAAGAGGTAATCGAGCCGGTCGCCGAAGGCATTGCCCTGCAGCCGGATTTCCTGGGTGAAGGTCTGGAACTTGCGGTTGGCATCGTCGCGGCGGAGGATGTCGAGATTGTTGAAATCGGCATCCTGGGCGGACTTGTTCTTGAACTCGCGATAGCCGGTGATCGAGGTCAGCTTGGCGCCGCCGAGATCCCAGTTGAGTTCACCCGACAGGCCCCAGTCGCGGGTGCGCTGGTCATAGCCGGCGCCCGGCGTCACCGAGGTCGCATAGGCATATTTGGTGCCATCGGTCGGCACCGCGAACCTGCCGCCGAGCCCCGTCATCAGGGTGCGGATGCTGTTCGGGGCAAACACGACATTGCCGGCGGCGTCGCGCGACAGGTTCTGCGTCGGCGCGATGATGGCGGCGGCGCAGCATTCCTCGTTCTTCTGGTTATAGTCGCCGATCAGCCGGATCGAGATATCGTCGCTCGGCTTCAGCAACAGCTGGCCGCGGACGAGGAAACGATCACGATTGTTGATGCCGCGGCCCGAAATGATGTCTTCGACGAAGCCGTCGCGCTTGTTGTAGACGCCGTCGATGCGGAATGCCGCCTTGTCGCCGAGGATCGGCCCGGTCAGACTGCCCATCAGGCGGATGTTGTTGAAATTGCCATAGGTCGCTTCGGCCAGGCCGCCGGGTTCGAACTCGGGCAGCGCCGTGGTGATGCTGATGAGACCCGCCGAGGCGTTGCGGCCGAACAGCGTGCCCTGCGGCCCGCGCAGCACCTCGATGCGGTCGATGGGGCCGAGGTCGGTCAGGCCGACGCCGGTGCGCGAGCGATAGACGCCATCGATGAACACCGCGACCGAGGATTCGAGGCCGGGGTTTTCACCGACGGTGCCGACACCGCGGATACGTGCCGCGCCGTTGGATTCATTGGTCGCCGATGACACCAGCAGCGACGGCGCGAGCTGGTTGAGCTGGCGGATGTCGGTACCGCCGGAATTCTGCAATTGTTCGGAACTGATCGCGCTGACCGCGATCGGCACGTCGGACAGCACCTGGTTGCGCCGGGTCGCAGTGACAACAATCTCGTTGTTGTTCTCGGCCGCCGCGGTTTGTTGCGCCTGGGCCACTGCCGGCACCGCGATGGGCAACACAAACGCCGCGACCGACGCCAGCCAGATGCTTTTCATGCGATCTCCCCAAGTTGAACAGGTTTACCCTGTGAATAATTACAGCCTCGATAGATCATTGCGATTTGCCCGCCAATGGAGGCCGCAACCGAAACGGAAAATATTGCAATGCAGTGTGGCAAGCGCACAACACACGTGCTTGCAGCCGCCGCGCTTGCCGCCGCCGCGGCGGATCGCCATGGTGCCGCCAAACGGCGAAACCAAGCTTTTGGGGAGACACGAGAATGAACCGTCTGGCAGGCAAGATCGCGTTGATTACCGGCGCCGCGCAGGGCCTCGGCGCGGCCATGGCGGCCCGGTTCGTGGAGGAAGGCGCGCGGGTCGTGCTGACCGACATCAATGCCGCCGGCGCTGCCGAACAGGCCGCGCAGATCGGCGCATCGGCGCGCAGCATCGGCCATGACGTGACCAGCCCCGAGCAATGGGAAGCGGCCATCGCCTTTGCCGAGGCCGAGTTCGGCGGCATCCATATCCTTGTCAACAACGCCGGCATCTCGGCGGGCACCACCGTCGAGGCCACCAGCTTCGAGGATTGGCGCCGGGTCCATGCCATCGATCTCGACAGCGTGTTCTTCGGCTGCAAGCTGGCCTTGCCGCTGATGGCGCGCACCGTCCATGCCACCGGGGTACGCGGCTCGATCGTCAACATCTCGTCGATCGCCGGGGTCATCGCCGGCCACAACAGCGCCGCCTACAACAGCGCCAAGGCCGCCGTCCGTCACCTGACCAAATCGGTGGCGCTGCACTGTGCCAAGCAGCGCTATGGCATCACCTGCAATTCGATCCACCCGGTGTTCATCGACACGCCGATCCTCGACGGCATCACCAGCCGCTTCGGCCGCGAGGAAGGGCTGGCCAAGCTCGGCCGGCAGATCCCGCTGGGCGCCGTCGGCGAGCCCGACGACATCGCCTGGGCTGCGGTCTATCTGGCGTCGGACGAGGCCAAGATGGTCACCGGCCATGGCCTGTATGTCGATGGCGGCATCTCGGCGATGTAAGCAAAAGGGCCGGCGGGTTGCCCCGCCGGCCCTTTGTCAATGCTGGCGACCGGATCGCCTTATTCGTAGTCGGGGCCCAAATTCTGGTTGCGCGGCGGCTGGGCGGCGGTGATGCGCAGCGCCTCGGCGGAGGCCGACAGCGAACCGATGGCGTCGGGGGTATCGTCTTCATTGGCGACGACGCGCTGCATCGAGCTGACCAGGGCTTCCTTCAGGTCGGCGGGCTTGATCAGCTCATCGGCGATCTCGCGCAGCGCGACGACCGGGTTTTTATCGCGGTCGCGGTCGACGGTGATTTCGGCACCCGACGAAATGGCGCGGGCACGGGTGGCGGCGAGCAGCACCAGGTCGAACCGGTTCGGAATCTTGTCGACGCAATCTTCGACGGTAACGCGTGCCATGGGGCCGGACTTTCCGTGTTTTCGGGAGCGCGGCGTGTGGCGGAGGACCCTGCAAAAGTCAAGCCGGACTTGACCAGCCGGCCGGCTTCGTCTAACCGCCGCCGCTTCGCAATTGGCCCTGCACCCCCGGTGAAGCAGTGGCCGCGTCCGGCAGATGGCCGGGCGGTGCGAGGCCGGGGTTCGGATCCACTGTCGGGTCCGCATCAGCAAATCGAAAGCGAATCGATGTCGAAGCGTCATAACAGCAAGTACAAGCTTGATCGCCGCATGGGCGAGAACATCTGGGGCCGCCCCAAGTCGCCGGTCAACAAGCGTGAATATGGTCCCGGCCAGCACGGCCAGCGCCGCAAGAGCAAGATTTCGGACTTCGGCATCCAGTTGAAGGCCAAGCAGAAGCTCAAGGGCTATTACGGCGACGTGACGGAAAAGCAGTTCCGCGCCACCTATGCCGCCGCTGTGCAGATGAAGGGCGATACCTCGCAGAACCTCATCGGCCTGCTCGAGCAGCGTCTCGACATGGTCGTCTATCGCGCCAAGTTCGCGCCGACGATCTTCGCCGCGCGCCAGATCGTCAACCACGGCCATATCCTGGTCAACGGCCGCCGCTGCAACATCGCATCGGCCAAGGTGAAGCCGGGCGACACCGTCGAACTGGGTGCCAAGGCCAAGGAAATGGCGCTGGTCATGGAAGCCCAGGGCCTGACCGAGCGCGACGTGCCGGAATATGTGTCGGTCGAAGGCCCCAAGGCCACCTATGTCCGCGTGCCGACGCTGGACGAAGTGCCCTATGCGGTGAAGATGGAACCGAATCTGGTTGTCGAGTTCTATTCGCGTTAAGCGACACGCCATCGACGATACGGAACAGCCCGGGCCCCAGCGCCCGGGCTTTTTCGTATCGGCGGGCAGCTGCGAAACGAGCCGGCGGCACGACCCTTGCCGCCCCGTTCATCCGCTGCTACGACTATAGTGAACAGTGGCTTGGCCGCTGTCCTTCCCGGGCCTTCGTCCTGTTGCCAGCCATGGTGACGTTTGGCGGAGTCTCCCGCGAACACTGCTACCCGGCCGGGGTCGAGGCCGGGCGACTTGTCTAGGGGCCGGATGATCGAGACGCCAAAAAATCCAGTCGAGGCCGCCCGTCGGGCGGACGCGGCATGGACCGCGTCGCGCGCAGGCCTGTCATTCATCAAATCACCATCACCATCATTCGCACGGGACGCCGCATCGCGCGCACCCGGCACCACCGATATGCGCCACGCGCGCCCGTTACCGGGCGGCCGCTGCGCCATGGAGCACCACAATGTCACTACGCATGCTGATCGACGCCCGCCACCCGGAGGAGACCCGGGTCGCCGTCGTCAATGGCCAACGCATCGAGGAATTTGATTTCGAGGCTGCCGACAGGAAGCAGCTGAAGGGCAATATCTACCTCGCCAAGGTCACCCGGGTCGAACCGTCGCTGCAGGCGGCGTTCGTCGAATACGGCGGCAACCGCCACGGCTTCCTGGCCTTTTCGGAAATCCACCCCGACTATTACCAGATCCCGCGCGAAGACCGTGAGGCGCTGCTGCGCGAGGAGGCGGAATACGCCGCCGACCATGACGACCATGGTGACGAGGACCTCGACGAGAACGGCGAGCCGCGTGAGGAAGTCGCCGAAACCGGTGGCCAGCACGACGAGCCGACCGACGCGCTGCGCCGCAAGCGCCAGTCGCTGCGCCGCCGCTACAAGATCCAGGAGGTCATCCGCCGCCGCCAGGTGCTGCTGATCCAGGTGGTGAAGGAGGAGCGCGGCTCCAAGGGCGCGGCGCTGACCACCTATCTCAGCCTTGCCGGCCGCTATTGCGTGTTGATGCCCAACACGGCGCACGGCGGCGGCATTTCGCGCAAGATTTCCAATCTCGCCGACCGCAAGCGGCTGAAGACGATCATGGCCGAGCTGAAGCTGCCGCAGGGCATGGGCGCCATCGTGCGCACCGCCGGGCTGAAGCGCAGCGCCGACGATATCCGCCGTGATTTCGATTATCTGACCCGCCTGTGGGACGAGATCCGCGAAAAGACGCTGTCGAGCTCGGCACCGGCGCTGATCCACCAGGATTCGGACCTTATCAAGCGCGCCATCCGCGACATCTATCACCGCGACATCGAGCAGTTGCTGGTCGAAGGCCCGGAGGGCTTTGCCGACGCGTCGCGCTTCATGTCGATGCTGATGCCCGGACACACGCCCAAGGTCGTCGAATATTCCGACAATGTGCCGCTGTTCCAGCGTTTCGGCGTCGAACAGCAGCTGGAGGGCATGTACCAGCCCGTCGTCCAGCTGAAATCCGGCGGTTATATCGTCATCAACCCGACCGAGGCGCTGGTGTCGATCGACATCAACTCCGGCCGCTCGACGCGAGAATACGGCATCGAGGAAACCGCCACCAAGACCAACCTCGAGGCCGCCGACGAAATCGGGCGCCAGCTGCGCCTGCGGGACATGGCCGGATTGGTCGTCATCGATTTCATCGACATGGAGGTGTCCGCCAACAACCGCCGCGTTGAAAAGGCGATGAAGGACGCGCTGCGCAACGATCGCGCCCGCATCCAGATCGGCCGTATCTCCGCCTTCGGGCTGATGGAGATGAGCCGGCAGCGCCTGCGCACCGGCATCCTGGAGGCGAGCACGCATATCTGCCCGATGTGCGAAGGCACCGGCATGGTGCGCTCGGTGGCGTCCGCCGCCCTTGCCGCGCTGCGCGCGCTGGAGGCGGAAGCCCTGCGCGGCCGTGCCAGCGAGTTCACGCTGCGCGCCGGCGACGAGGTTGCCGTCTATATCCTCAACCGCAAGCGCATCGAGCTCGCCGAGCTGGAGGAACTGTACGGCGTCACCATCGTCACCGTGCCCGACGAAGCGCTGATCGGCCCGAATTTCGCCATCGATGCCGGTGGCCCGCCGCCGACCAAGAAGGTCGAGATGCGCGCACTGCCGGTACCGGTGCGGATCGAGGACGATCCCGATGACCGCGACGATCGTGACGACAGCGACGCCGAGGACGGCGAGGAGCGGCCGGAACGCAGCGGACGTGGTGAACGGAGTGGCGGCGACCGCAACGAGCGCGGCAAGCGCCGCCGCCGTCGTGGTGGCCGTGATCGCGATGGTCGCGACGAGGCCGAGACCGGCGATACTGTCGCGCCCGTGGAAGCCATCGACGCCGGCGATGAGGCCGATGACGCGCCGGTCGTTGCCCGCGAGGGCGAAACCCCCGACGAGACCGAAGCCCGCGGCAACAACGAGCGCGGCGATCGCAAGCGCCGCCGCCGCGGCCGTCGCGGCAAGCGCGATGGTGCCCCGCGCGAGGTTGCCGGCGACACCAGCGCCGATGCCGCGTCCGATACCATGGTCGAAACGCCGATTGCGGACATGACGCCTGCCGATGCGGTGCCGGAGAAGCCCAAGCGCTCGCGTCGTCGCAAGGCCGATGTGGAAGGCGTTCCCGACATGGTGGCAGAGCCTGTCGCGGTTGCCGAGCCCGAAGCCGTCGAGGCGGCGCCAGAAGCGCCGGTGGAAGCGCCGTTCGAAGCCCCGGCCGAACCGAAGGCCAAGGGTCCGCGCAAGCGTCCGAGCAAGGCCAAGGCGGCGGCACCCGCCGCCGTCGCGGCGCCCGAGCCCGAAGTGGTGGCCGAGCCTGTCGCGGCCGAAGCTCCGGCCAAGCCCAAGCGCGGTCGCGCCAAGGCCAAGCCCGAAGCCACGGCGGCCGAGCCCGTCGCCGCACCGGTGAAGGCCGAAGCCGCCCCGGCGGCAAAGCCCGCCGGCCGTGCGAAGGCAGCGGCGAAGACTACCGCCGTTCCGGATGCCGACGCACCCGTCGTCGCTCCTGAAGCGCCCGCCGCGCCTGAAGCGCCTGCAGCAAGCGACGGCGCGCCGGTGGTTCCGCGCAAGGGCTGGTGGCAGCGCACCTTCGGCTGATGTGATCCCCCGGGCGGCGGCTACCGTGCCGCCGCCCGGAATCGCGTCGGGCCCGAATCTCCACCCTGCCGATGGGGAACCCCTGCTTTTCCAGCGCGAAGAAAGCGTTGCACTGCAGCATCTGGCGCAACCGGGGCCCAAGGGCCTAAGTCCGCCATCATGATTGCAGATGAATCCTCCACGCCCGGTCGTGTCGTGCTGGTCGGTGCCGGCCCCGGTGCCGCCGACCTGCTGACGCTGCGCGCCGCCCGCGCCGTCGCCGCCGCCGATGTCGTCGTCCACGATGGCCTGGTCGGTGCCGATGTGATGGCAATGGTGCCCGCCGGCGCCCGGCTGGTCTCGGTCGCCAAGCGCCGCGATCGCCACACCATGCAGCAGGCCGACATCGGCGCGCTGCTCGTCGCTGAGGCGCAGGCCGGACACATGGTCGTTCGGCTGAAGGGCGGCGACCCGTTCATCTTCGGCCGCGGCGGCGAGGAGGTCGAGGCCTGCAACGCCGCCGGCGTCAGCGTCGAGGTCATCCCGGGCGTCTCGTCGGCGCTCGGTGCCGCGGCCGCCGCGCACATGCCGCTGACGCACCGTGACCATGCCTCCATCGTCAGCTTCGTCGCCGGGGAATGCCGCGGCCTCGCCGACCAGAACTGGGTCGGGCTGGCCGGCAAGGGCCGCACCCTCGTCATCTACATGGGCGTCACCGGATCGGAACGCATCGCCGAAAAGCTGATGGGTGACGGCCTGGCCCCCGACACGCCCATCGCCATCGTCGAGCGCGCCACCCTGCCCGATATGCGCGTGCTGCGCAGCCTGCTCGCCGATCTCGGCGGCACCGTGGCGCGCGCAGCGGTCAAGTCCCCTGCCCTCATCATCGTCGGCGATGTCGCCACGCTCGGCACCGACGCCGTCACCCAAATTGCAAAGGCCCAACCATGCCCGGTGAACTGAAGCGTGTCCTGACCGCCAACCGGCTCGAAACCGGCGATGTGCTGTGGTGGGACGGCTCCGACTGGAGCACGCAGATCCGCGACGCCGTCGAAATCGGCCCCGAGGGCGAGGCGCTGGTTGCCGACCTGCTCGCCGCCGAACGCGTCAATGATCCCGCCTTGATCGATGTCACCGGCGGCCCAGGCAACTGGCTCCCCACCACCACCCGCGAGCGCGTCCGCGCCTCCGGCCCCAGCGTCCGCGCCGATCTCGCGCGCGGCAGCCTTTCGACGGAAGTCATCTGATGTATCGCTACGACCAATATGACCAGGCCATCGTCGACGCGCGGGTCGCCGAGTTCAAGGACCAGGTCGGCCGCCGGCTGCGGAACGAGATCACCGAGGACCAGTTCAAGCCGCTGCGGCTGATGAACGGCCTGTATCTACAGCTGCACGCCTATATGCTGCGCGTCGCCATCCCCTATGGCACGCTGTCGGGCACGCAGATGCGGATGCTGGCGCACATCGCCCGCAAGTACGATCGCGATTATGGCCATTTCACCACGCGCCAGAACATCCAGTACAACTGGATCAAGCTGGAGCAGTTTTCGGACCTGCTCGACGATTTGTCGAAGGTCGAGATGCATGCCTTCCAGACCAGCGGCAACTGCATCCGCAACATCAGTTCGGACCAGTTCGCCGGCGCCGCCGCCGACGAGGTCGAGGACCCTCGTCCCTATGCGGAGTTGCTGCGCCAATGGTCCACGCTGCACCCGGAATTCAGCTTTTTGCCGCGCAAGTTCAAGATCGCCGTCATCGCCAGCGACACCGACCGCGCCGCCATCCAGCTGCACGACATCGGCCTGCAGTTGTACCGCAACGAGGCGGGCGACCTGGGCTTTCGCGTCTATGTCGGCGGCGGCATGGGCCGCACCCCGATCATTGGCAAGGTCGTCCGCGAATGGATCCCGGTCAGCCAGTTCCTCAGCTATTCGGAAGCGATTTTGCGCGTCTACAACCGCTTCGGCCGGCGCGACAACATCTACAAGGCGCGCATCAAGATCCTCGTCAACGAGCTCGGTATCGAGGAGTTCACGAGGGCGGTCGAAGCCGAATGGGCGGTGCTGGAGCCGCTAGGCCTCGATGCGCCCAAGGCCGAATACGACCGCATCATCGCGCAGTTCGCGGAGCCCGCCTATGACGCCGGTGCTCCCGATACGCTCGACCTGTCGGACCCCGATTTCAAGCTGTGGGTCGACCAGAATGTCCACGCCCACAAGCAGGCGGGCTACGCCATCGCGACGATCAGCCTGAAGCCGAAGCGTGGCATTCCGGGTGACGCGTCGTCAGCGCAGATGGACGTGATCGCCGACCTCGCCGAACGCTATGCCCATGACGAAATCCGGGTGACGCACAGCCAGAACCTGGTGCTGGCGCATGTCCGCAAGGCCGACCTTTACGCCGTCTGGCAGGCGCTGGACGCGGTCGACCTGGCGACGCCCAACCTCGACAAGGTCACCGACATCATCGTCTGCCCGGGCATGGACTATTGCACGCTGGCCAACGCCCGCTCGATCCCGATCGCCCAGAAGATCGCCGCGAAGTTCGAGGACGACACGGCCGAGCAGCAGGATATCGGCGAGCTGAAGATCAAGATCTCGGGCTGCATCAACGGCTGCGGCCACCACCATGCCGGCCACATCGGCATCCTGGGCGTCGATAAGAAGGGCGAGGAAGCTTATCAGCTCCTCCTCGGCGGCTCCGGCGCCGAAGACGCGTCGCTGGCCAAGATCCTCGGGCCCGGCTTCGACGAGAACGGCATCGTCGCGGCCGTCGACAAGCTGATCGCCTTTTACCGCACCGCCCGCGCCGACCCGTCGGAGCGGTTTCTCGACACCTATCGCCGCCTCGGGCCGGCACCGTTCAAGGATGCCGTTTATGCTTGATAACCAGGACCAGGTCGCAGTCGCCGGCGCGCCTTCCCCGGCGCTCGACGACGCCCCGGCGCTGCTGCGCTGGCGCACCGATGCGCCCGATGACGGCCCGATCGCGCCGCTGGCGGACTTCCTGGCCGGCGGCAACTTCGCCGCGGTGCGCATCGATCCGGGCGAGGATGCGCGGGACCTGGTGCCGCATCTCGGCCGGCTGAAGCTGGTCGAGGTGGCGTTCCCGAAATTCCGCGACGGTCGCGGCTATTCTTCGGCGCGGATCCTGCGCGAGGCGGGCTTTACCGGGGAAATCCGCGCCGCTGGCGATGTGCTGGTCGACCAGATCGAGTTCATGCGTCGGGTCGGCTTCGACAGCTTTGCGCCGGACAAGCCGCTGGCGCCCGAGGTCGTGCAGGCGACGCTCGATCGCTATCCTTACGTCTACATGAAGGCGGCCGACGGCAAGCAGCCTGTATGGGCACTCCGGCATGGCTGAGGCCGCGCGCGTCATCGACAGCATCATGACGGCGCCGCCGTTCACGGCTGCCGATGTCGCGCGGCTGACGGCGAAATATGCCGGCGTAAGCACTGCCGACATGCTCGCCGACCTGCTGGCCGGGGAACTGCAAGGCCGCGTTGCCGCGGTATCGTCGTTCGGCAGTGAATCCGCCGTGCTGCTCGACCTGGTGGCGGCGGTCGACAAGGACGTGCCGGTCATCTTCATCAACACGCAGAAGATTTTCGGCGAGACGCTGGCCTATCGCGACACGCTGGCCGAGCAGCTGGGCTTTACCGACCTGCGCGTCTATCGCCCCGATCCACGGCTGCTGGCGGCGAAGGATGCGACGTCGCTGCGCTGGAGCTATGACCCCGACGGCTGCTGCGACCTGAGGAAGGTCGAGCCGCTGCGCCGCGCGCTGGCACCGTTCGATGCCTGGATTTCGGGCCGCAAGGGCTTCCAGGCCGGCCGCGGCGCGCTGCCGCGTTTCGAGATCGACGAAGGCCGGCTGAAGATCAACCCACTCGCCGATTGGACCAAGTCCGCCATCGACGCGGAATTCGACGCCCGCAAGCTGCCCCGCCATCCGCTGGAGGCGCAAGGCTATCCCAGCGTCGGTTGCGTACCCTGCACATCGCAGGTGCAGCCCGGGGAAGACCCCCGCGCCGGCCGCTGGCGCGGCTGGGACAAGAGCGAGTGCGGGATCCACGATCCGGCCTTCTAGGCGCAGCGCGGCCGCAGCCGGCGCGAAGCGCAAGGCGCGGACTCGCGCCGGCCCGGCCAGCGGGGCGGCGGGGGCTTATGCCAGCCGAATCCGTCTGACGTAAGGGCGCGGCTTTGCCGCGACCTTCGCGCCACAGTGTCACTTTCCATTCAAAGAAACCGCTCAGGCTGAGCTTGTCGAAGCCGCCGAACAGCACTCCTTGAGACCCGGCTTCGACAAGCTCAGCCTGAGCGGGATTGTTAGCGGTTCCGGTCGCTTCGATCCATGCCGGCTTTGAGCTCGGGCACCCCGCAATCCGCCAACCAGGCATCCAGCGCATCATAATCCGCCGGTGGCCGCGTCGCATCGGCGGCATCGCCACGCGGCACAAAGATCACCATGCCTTGCCGCGCCCTGGTCAACAGCACGCGATAGGCGTTGCGCACATAGTCCGCGCGCCCCAGCACATCGGCCTCGCCATGAATGGCGTTCCAGCGCGTGCCGCGGAACTCGCGTGCCTCCCAGCCGGCGCCGCGGCGCAGGTTGAGATCCCAGGCGACACAGGTCCAGTCGAGTTCCAGCCCCTGCACGGCGAATTCGGTGGCAGCATCCTCGAGACTGTTCGACGATCGCACGTCCTCGGTCGGGTTGAGGAACCAGTAGCAGACGTCGATGTCGGCCGTGACGTACAGCCCCTCGGGCTTCAGCCGGAGGGCGTTCGATGAGGCGAGCAGGCCGGCGCGCTCGCCGGCACGGCGCTGCGCGCGCAGCCAGGCCCGCGCCGCTGCCAGGTTGCGAGTGCGCAGGATCGGAAACGTGCCGGTTGCGGGCCGCAGCGCCGCGGCGGCACCGGCGTCTTCTCCCAGCAGCGCCGCGACATAGCCCGAGACGACTTCGGCCCGGAACGAGCGCACCGATACCGCCAGGTGCAGGGCCGGATCGGGCGCCGCCACCCGCCGCGCCAGATGCCACCGAAGCCCGGCGTCGAGCCCCGAGCCTTCGACCAGCAGATGTGGTGGCAGATGCACCTGCCAGTGCGGCAGCTCGGCCTGCAGCGCGCGCACCCATTCGGCGATACCGGCCTCGCCGCGGTTGATCTCCTGGCCCTCGCCGATCAGGCAGATGACGACGCACCAGTCCGGCCGGCGGTCCATCACCGACAGCAGGAATGCCGGCTCAGACTGGTCAAAGCCGGCTTGGCCGCGCTTCTTGCGCATGAAATCCGCCGTCATCGCCTGATTCCAGGCGCGCTGGGCCTCGTCGAAGACGACGACGTGTTCGGACGGGACCTGATCGGCAGCGATGTACTCGTCGCGGAAATGGTGGACGTTCTGCACGAATTTGTCGGGGGAGCGTTCGGCGAGATGGCGCGCATCGCCGGGCACTGGCCGGCCCTTGCGGGCGCGCACGTCGCGCGTCAGGGCTTCGCGCAGCACATCGACGAGCGGGCCATTGCCGGACAGGAAGGTCGCGTCCTCGCCGAGATCGCGTGTCATCCGCCCGCAGGCGATGTTGAGCCCGGCCAGCGTCTTGCCGGCGCCGGGCACGCCGGTGACGAAACAGATCGCCTTGCCGCCGGTCGCCTTCATGTCGGCAACCACAGCCTCGATCGCGGCGGCGGTAAGCGTCAGGTTCTCGGCACCGGCTTCGGAGCGGGAAATCTCGGTGACGTCGTGGCCGCGATACAGCGCCTCGGCGGCCTCGATGATGCTCGGTGTCGGGCGATAGCTGCCAGCCGCCCAGGCGACGGCATCGAACGGCGGCGCATCGCCCGCCGCGACCATACGACGGATTGTCGGCAGCACGTCACCGGGCGCCAGCCGCACCGGGCTGTGGACACGGTCGGGCGCATAGAAGCCGAAGTCGAGCTGCTGCGGCGGTGCCTCGGTGGCGATCAGCAGCGGCACGATCGTCTTGTCGTGGCTGGTGACGTGGAAGTTCTTGAGATCGAGGGCATAGCCATGGACCTGTTCGACCGCGTGGCGAGGGAATTCGCGCTCGCCGACCTTGTATTCGAGGACGAAGACGAGCCCGCCGACAACGATCACCGCATCGGCGCGGCGCCCCATGCGCGGAATGGCGAATTCGAGAAAGATGTGCGCATCGGGCAACGCCGCACCGATAACCTGCAACTGGGCGATTTCGGTGAGCCAGGCGCCCTTCTGCGCCGCCTCCACCGGGAAGTTCAGCGCCGCGGCGAGCGCGCCAAAGATCGCCATCGGATCAGCGGCCGCAAGGTCAGCGCCGCTCGCATCGAAATAAGCCCGCCCCATGGTGCCTGGTGCCAGGCTGCGGGCGTCGCCACAAGGCTGTCGCGCCAGACCGGATCAATCAGCCATCAGTAATGCGATCGGCACTGGGCGATTTCGAGACACTGGTCGGCGCCACGGCCGGTAACCCGATAGACCAGCCGGTCTTCGACCGTGATGCGGCGCGACCACCAGCCCTTCAGGTCACCGCGCAGTGGCTCCGGCTTGCCGGTCCCGGTGAACGGCGTGCGGCTGGCCTCCCGGATCAGCGCATTGACCCGCGCCAGCGTGGCGGGCGTCGCCTGCCAGTAGAGACATTCATCCCAGGCGCGCGTCGAAAAGACCAGCCTCACAGGTCGACCAGGTCACGCTCCTGCCCTTTGCCGGCATCAAGTTCGGCAATCGACTCGCGCAGATTGCGCGCGTTTGCCGGCGTCGACAGCAGGTAAGTGGTTTCCTCCAGGGCGTTCCAGTCGGCCAGGGACACCATGACCACGGACTCGGCCTTCTGACGCGCGATGACCACCGGCGTGCGGTCCGCAACGACGCGATCCATCAGCGATTTGAGATTCGCACGCGACTCGGAGAAGCTGATGACATCCATGCGGTCTTGTACCGGTTTTGGTACAAGACTGCAATCAGCCACCCATCCTCTTGCCTCAGGCTGCCTTCGGCGCACTCTCCATCACACCGGCATCGACGTGATCGGCGAACTGGGCAAAGTTGGCGATGAACATGCCGACCAGGGCCTTGGCCTTGGCGTCATAGGCATCCTTGTCGGCCCAGGTGTCGCGCGGGTTGAGGATCTTGCTGTCGACGCCGGGCACTGCGACGGGAACCTGGAAGCCGAAATTGTGGTCGGTGCGGAACTCGCCGGTCTTCAGCGTGCCGTCGAGCGCGGCGTTGAGCAGCGCGCGGGTCGCCTTGATCGGCATCCGCGAACCGGTACCGCCGGTGCCGGCGCCGCCGCCGGTCCAGCCGGTGTTGACCAGCCAAACGTCGACGCCGCCCTTGGCAATGCGCTCCTTCAGCAGATTGCCATAGACCGACGGGTGGCGCGGCATGAACGGCGCGCCGAAACAGGTGCTGAACGTCGCGTCGGGCTCGGTCACGCCGATCTCGGTGCCGGCGACGCGGGCGGTATAGCCCGACAGGAAATGGTACATCGCCTGTTCGGGCGTCAGCTTGGAAATCGGCGGCAGGATACCGAAAGCATCGGCGGTCAGCATGATGACATTGTCGGGCACGGGGCCGAGATTGTCGTCGCTGGCATTGGGGATGAAATCGATCGGGTACGAGGCACGGCTGTTTTCGGCGAGCGCATTATCGTCGAGATCGATTTCGCGCGTCACCGGATCGATAACGACATTTTCGAGCACGGTGCCAAAGCGCTGGGTGGTCGCATAGATTTCGGGCTCGGCCTCGGCCGACAGGCGGATGACCTTGGCATAGCAGCCACCCTCGAAATTGAAGACCGCGGTGTCGGACCAGCCATGCTCGTCGTCACCGATCAGCGTGCGACTGGCGTCGGCGGAAAGCGTCGTCTTGCCGGTGCCCGACAGGCCGAAGAACACCGCGGTATCGCCCTTTGGGCCGATGTTGGCCGAGCAATGCATCGGCATGACGCCCTTCAGCGGCAGCAGATAGTTGAGGATCGAGAACACGCTCTTCTTCATTTCGCCGGCATAGGCGGTGCCGCCGATGAGGATGGTCTTGCCCTCGAAATCGACCGCCACGATGGTCTCGCTGCGGCAGCCGTGGCGGGCCGGATCGGCCTTGAAGCTCGGCAGGTCGATGATCGTGTATTCGGGCAGGAAATCGGCAAGCTGGCCCGCGTCGGGCCGCACCAGCAGCGTGCGGATGAACAGGCTGTGCCAGGCCTTTTCGGTGATGACGCGGACCTTCACGCGATGTTCGGGCTGCGAGCCGCCGAACAGGTCCTGGACGAACAGATGGTCCTTGGCGGCGAGCGCGGCGGCAAAATCGGCCTTCACGGCGGCGAACTGCTCGGGCGTGATCGCCTTGTTGGTCTTGCCCCACCAGATCGCGTCTTCGGTGACGGCATCGCGCACGATGAACTTGTCATTGGCGCTGCGGCCGGTGTGCTTCCCGGTTTCGACGACGAGCGCGCCGTTCTTCGACAACAGGCCCTCCCCGCGCGTCACCGCCAGCTCGATGAGCGGCGCGGTGCCGAGGTTCCAATGCTGTTCGGCCGAGGTGGGGTAACCCTGGGCGTCGAGGCCATGGTTCGAAACGATCGATGATGGCACGCGCCAATCCTTCCTTTACGCCGGCAGCCCCGCGGTCGCCGGAACGATGATGGTCGACGTTGCGACCGCGATCTCCCCGTACCGGGGCGCATAGCGAACGCGCGGGTATTCGTCAAAAGCCCATGCGTTAATCGCGCGTGAAAGCCGGCGCGAGCGACGGCGGCGGCCGCGCACGTCTTGCCATCGCGCGCGCCAGGCGCGACAACCCCGGCAATGTCCGGCAACGCCCCCACCATCGCGCTGGTCGACGACGACCGCAACATCCTGACGTCGGTGTCGATCGCCTTGCAGGCGGAGGGCTTTACCGTGCGCATGTATTCCGACGGCGACACCGCGCTGAAGGCGTTGCTCGACAATCCGCCCGACCTGGCCGTGCTCGACATCAAGATGCCGCGCATGGACGGCATGGAGGTGCTGCGCCGGCTGCGGGAAAAATCCGAGGTGCCGGTGATTTTCCTGACATCGAAGGACACCGAGATCGACGAGGCGCTGGGCCTCGCGATGGGGGCCGACGATTATATCGGCAAGCCGTTCAGCCAGCGCCTGCTGATCGAGCGCATCCGCGCCGTGCTGCGCCGCGCCGCCAACCGCCGCGCCCCGCCCGAGGCGACGGGCGATGAACCGGCCGCCGAACCGATCGTGCGCGGCCGGCTGACGATGGACCCGGCGCGCCATCGCGTCACCTGGGATGCCGGCGAGGGGCGCCGCGGCGATGTCGCGCTGACCGTCACCGAGTTCATGATCCTCGAAACGCTCGCCAGCCGACCCGGATTCGTCAAGTCGCGCGACCAGCTGATGGATGCGGCCTACCAGGACGACGTCTATGTCGACGATCGCACCATCGATTCCCATATCAAGCGGCTGCGCAAGAAATTCCGCGCGGTCGATCACGACTTCAAGGGGATAGAGACGCTCTACGGTGTCGGATATCGTTTCAACGAGGATTAGCGGGCGCACCCCGCCCGAAGTCCAGGAATGGCGCCGCGGCCTCGGCTTCGGCTCGCTGCGGGCCCGCATCTTTGCGGTCAACGTGTTTGCCGTCATCGTGCTGGCGCTGATGCTGCTGTATATCGATTCGGTGCGGTCGCGGCTGATCGAGGAACGGCGCACCGAGCTGGCGTGCCAGGCCGTGACCATCGCCGGCTTCGCTGCCGACCTGCCCGCCGCCATCCTGCCCGATGCCATCGCCCGGCGCAGCTTTGCCCGCGGCACGCGGCTGCGGCTGTACGGTGCCGATGGCCGGCTGGTGGCCGACAATTGGCGGCAACCGGGCACCACCCGCTTCGTGCTCGACGACCCGGCGACGCAAAGCTGGCGGCGCCGGTCGGCGCGCTTCATCGATCGCGCGCTGGAGGATATCGCCGCCTTCAAGCCCATCGCGACCTATCGCGAGGCCCGACCGGACAGCGTCGCGCAATGGGACGAGGCGACGGCGGCACGGCGCGACGGCCAGGCAGCGACGAGCCTGCGCCGTGCCGAGGATGGGGTTTTCATCATCAGCGCCGCCGCGCCGGTGACGGGCGGCGTCGCCGCGGGGGTGACGGGCGGCGTCGCCGCGGGGGCCATCGTCCATGTCACCGACAGCGCCGCCGACCTGACGCGGATCCTGCGCGCCGAGCGGCTGACGTCGTTCTGGCTGCTTCTGGGTATCACCGCGCTGACGCTGACGCTGTCGTCGTACCTCGCCCGTACCATCGTGCGGCCGCTGCGCATGCTCGCCATCGCCGCCCACCGCGTGCGGCTGGGGCGCAGCCGCGAAGTCATCGTGCCGCGCCTGCCCGACCGCCGCGACGAGATCGGCGCGCTGGCCCGCGCGCTGTCGGACATGTCGATCGCGCTGAGGAACCGCATCGACGCGACCGAGGCCTTTGCCGCGGATGTCGCGCATGAGTTGAAGAACCCGCTCGCTTCGCTGCGCAGCGCCGTCGACACGCTCGACCAGGTCGAGCAGCCCGAACTACGGCAGCGTCTGCTGGCGGTGATCCGCGATGATGTCGGCCGCATCGACCGGCTGATCACCGACATTTCCGATGCCAGCCGGCTCGATGCCGAACTGTCGCGCACCGGCTTCGAACCCGTCGATGCCGGCGCGCTGGCGCAGGGGCTGGTCGCCGCCTATCGCACCGCCAGCCTGCCAGCGGGGCTCGACATCGCCTATCTGCCGCCCGCCGCCGGCGCCGCCAAGGTGGTGGGCGACCCGGCGCGGCTGGCGCAGGTGCTGCGCAACCTGATCGACAACGCCATTTCCTTCTCGCCCGTCCCCGGCCTGGTCGTCGTGGCGGCGGAAACCGGCCGCGGCCGGGTGCGATTACGGGTCGAGGACGAAGGCCCCGGCGTGCCGGCCGAGAACCGCGCCGATGTTTTCAAGCGGTTTTACTCGCAGCGCCCGGAGGCTGAGGACTTCGGCCGCCATTCGGGGCTGGGCCTGTCGATCGCCAGCGCCATCGTCGAGGCCCATGGCGGCAGCATCAGCGTCGACGACCGGGCCCAGGGCGGCGCGGTCTTTGTCGTCGACCTGCCGGCGGAATGATGCCGGACACCATCCACGCTACCGCGGTGGCGCATGGCGGCGAGGCCGTGCTGCTGCTGGGGCCGTCGGGTGCCGGCAAGTCCGACCTCGCGCTGCGGCTGATCGATCGTGGCTGGCGGCTGGTCGCCGATGACCGGGTCGTGCTCGGTGTCGCCGGCGGCCGGCTGGTGGCGAGCGCGCCGCCGGTGCTCGCCGGAATGCTGGAGGTGCGCGGCCTCGGCATCATGCCCGAGGCCACTGCCGCCGCCCCGGTGGCGCTGGCGCTCGACCTGTCGGCGGCGCCCGACCGGCTGCCCGAAGCGGCCTCGCAGGCGTGGCATGGCATCGCGATTCCGCTGCTCGCCTTCGATGCATTCGGCGAGTCGGCGCCGCTGAAGGCCGAGCGGGCTTTGCGGGCGGCGCTCGCTGCCCTAAACAGCAGGCCCGTGGCTGACCAGACTCCTTTCGAAGCGACCCGCACCGCACCGCCGATGCTGATCATCAGCGGCATGTCGGGTGCCGGCAAGGCGACGGTGCTGAAGGCGCTGGAGGACATGGATTATGAAGCGGTCGACAATCTGCCGCTCGGCCTCGTCGACACGCTGCTGGCCTCGGCAGAGGGCGGCGACGGGCCGCCAAGGCCGGTGGCCTTCGGCATCGACACCCGCACCCGCGCCTTCGATGCCCAGGCGCTGGTCGACCGGCTGCGCGTGCTGCGCGGCGAAGGCGTCGACATCAGGCTCGTCTATATCGATTGCAGCGACGACGAACTGGCGCGGCGCTTTTCGGAAACCCGGCGCCGCCACCCGCTGGCGCTCGATCGGCCCTTTGCCGATGGCGTCGCCTTGGAACGCGAGCTGACTGCGCCGCTGAAGCGCTGGGCCGACCTCGTCATCGACACCACCGGCCTGTCGGTAACGGACTTGCGCCGCCGCATCGCCGAGCGGCTGGGGCGCAGCGACCAGAACCAGCTGACGGTGACGATCCAGTCGTTCGGTTTCGCCCATGGCCTGCCGCGCAACGCCGACCTGGTGTTCGACATGCGCTTCCTCGCCAACCCGCACTGGGAGCCGGAATTGCGGCCGCTGACCGGCGAGGACGCGACCGTCGCCGCCTATGTCGCCGGCGATCCGGCTTATGGCCCGGCGGTCGATTGCATCGCCGACCTGCTGGCGACGCTGATCCCGGGCTATGGCCGCGAGGGCAAGGCCTACCTCACCATCGCCATCGGCTGCACCGGCGGCCGGCATCGCAGCGTCGCCGTCTCGCGCGAATTGCAGCAGCGGCTGGACGCGGCCGGGCACCCGGCGCTGCTCGTCCACCGCGACGTCGGCAAGCAGGGCAATGACGCGGCCATATTGACAGCAGCCCCCACATCGCGCGACGGGGGCGCCACATGATCGGACTGGTACTCGTCACACATGGCCATCTGGCCGCCGAATTCCTGGCCGCGACGGAGCATGTCGTCGGACGGCAGGAGCGTGTGGAGGCGATCTGCATCGCCGCCGATGACGACATGGAAATCCGTCGCGGCGACATCGCCGCCGCCATTGCTCGCTGCGACGCCGGCCAGGGCGTCATCATGTTGACCGACATGTTCGGCGGCACGCCCTCCAATCTTGCCATTTCGCTGATGGGGCCCGGCATCGAGGTGATCGCCGGGGTCAACCTGCCGATGCTGATCAAGCTCGCCAGCGTCAGGAAGACGCTGAAGGTCGCCGCCGCCGTCGATGCGGCGCAGGAGGCCGGGCGGAAATATATCGCGGTCGCGTCGAAGATGCTGGGCGAAGCCGCTTGAGCGAGACGATCCCGGGCACGGTCGGCCCGGTGACGGTGCCGATCACCAACAAGCGCGGCCTGCACGCCCGGGCGAGCGCCAAGTTCGTCACCCTGGCCAGCGGCTTCGACGCCGAAGTGACGGTGACCCATGACGGCGCCAGCGTTACCGGCACGTCGATCATGGGGCTGATGATGCTGGCCGCGGGCCTGGGCGATTCGATCGAGATTTCGGCGACGGGGCCCGAGGCCGATGCAGCGGTCGCCAAACTGGCGGGGCTGGTGCTCGACAAATTCGGGGAAGACTGACCCCTCACTGCTCCCCTTCCGCAAGCAGGGGAGCCAGGAGTTTTGATGACCCGCGCCTTCCTCCTCGCCCTCATCCTCGCCACCCCGGCGCTTGCCGCCCCCGACGGCGCCACGAAAGCCTGGTGGCAGACGACCACGGCGCTGTCCGATGACAGCATGGAGGGGCGCGACACCGGGTCACCCGGTCATGCTCGCGCCGTCGCGATGATCGTCGCGCGCTTCAAGGCGGCAAAGCTGCAGCCGGCAGGCGAGAACGGCGGCTGGACGCAGACGCTGCGGCTGCACGAGTGGAAGATCGAGCCCGACGGCACGCGCATCGCCATCGTGCAGCCGGAGAAGACGGTGCCGCTGAAATTCCTCCACGAGATCAGCCTGCGCGCCGGGCCTGGCCTGCCGGCGACGATCGACGCCGCCATGGTGTTCGGCGGCTATTGTTCGGCGGCAGAGCTTGGCTACAGCGTGCGCGGCAAGGTCGCCGTGTGCTTCGGCAACCGCCGCGCCGGGCTGCCGCTCGCGCCCGAGCGCAGCGCCGCCGCGACCGCCGCCGGCGCCGTCGCCATCGTCACCGTCGATGATCGCGAATTCGCCGTCGAGCCGCCGCGCTGGCCCGATGCCTATGCCCGCACCATCGTCGCGACCGACCAGCCGGCGCCGACAGCGGCGATCCCGCAGTTCCGGCTCAATGCCACAGCGTTCGCCGCGCTGATCGAGGGCAGCGGCCATCTCGCGTCGGCGGTGCTGACCGATGGCGGACTGTCGCGGCCGCTCGAACAATTCGCGCTGCCGGGGCGCTTCACCGCGACGATCAAGGTGTCGGAACGCGACCTGGCCAGCGACAATGTGCTGGCCTTGCTGCCGGGCACCGACCCCACGCTCAGCGCCCAGATCGTCGTCGTGTCGGCGCACAGCGACGGATATGGCCGCGGCGAGGCTGTCGGCGGTGACGACCTGTACAACGGCGCCTTCGACGACGCCGCCTATGTCGCGACGCTGATCCAGTTGGCCGACGCCCGGCGCGGCAAGGGCTTTCGCCGGCCGGTGCTGTTTGCGGTGTTCACGGGCGAGGAAAAAGGCCTGCTCGGGGCGCGCTGGTTCGTGCGAAATCCGACGCTGCCCAGGGCGTCGCTGGTGGCCAACATCAACCTCGACGGCCTGCGGCCGCTGTTTCCGCTGCGTCGGCTGACGATGCTCGGCATGGCCGAATCGACGCTCACCGACACGGTGCGGGCGGTGGCGGCGCCGCTGAAGATCACCATCCAGGCCGATCCGGAGCCCGAGCGCGGCATGAACGGCCGCACCGACCATGCAGCGTTCCTGGCCGCCGGCATCCCGGCGACGGCCTTCATCTTCGGCTATGCGCCGCGCACGGCCGAGGAGGCGATCTATCGCCACTGGGTCAATACCCGCTACCACCGCCCGCAGGACGATCCGGCCCAGCCGTTCGATGCCAGGGCGGCGTCGGATTTCAACCGGTTCTTCGGTGCGCTGACGGCGGCGGTGGCGGATGCGGCCGAGCCGCCGCGGATGACACTGAAGGCGCCGTAAGAACATCTCGTCATCCCCGCGCAGGCGGGGATCCATCGCCTTGCCGTGGACGCGTGTCGCGGCAGTCCGGCGATGGATCCCCGCCTGCGCGGGGATGACGGTAGAGGGCGTTATCTGCCCGGGTGATATGCCCGCTTTACGTGCCCCTTCAGGTCATCCGGCGTGAAATAGACCGTGCGGAAATCATGCCGCCGGTAGCGATCGACCTGATCGGTGAAGTGCTGTGATCCAGGGTCGCCGCTCTGGCCGCCGGCCGAGATCGCCAGTGCCTTCACCTGCGGGCCGAATTCGACCACCGCGACAAAGCTGTTGCCATAGGTGCCGTACCAGCGATTCGTACCCGGCCAGGGTTTCGACCCGAACGACGCCAGCGCGCCCCATTGCGCCGAGCCGAGGCCGATCGGCGTGCTTGGCGCCTTGTCGTCGAAGGGCTGCACGATATCGCCGGTCAGGCGCTGGAAGCGGTTGATCTCGCCCCAGGGCGTGTCCCATCTGCCGAACTGGCCGGCCAACCGCGCGACCGCTTCCGACAAGGCGGCGATGCGGTCGGCGTCGGTGGGCACCTTTACGAGATAGGGCACCACCGGCTCGTCGTCGCTTTTCGCGGCGGTGCCGAAGCGTTCGACCAGCGCATCGCCCCAGAACACCGCCAGCGCCGCCGGCACCGACGCCTCGCCGGTGCGATGGTCCCAGCCCCGCAACGCGGCGATCGGCCCCGCCAGCGCCGCGCGCTGCGGATCGGCGGCGGGCAGCCGGTCATACGCAGCGAGCAGCGTCGGCACGAGATCGGCAAAGGCCGGCAGCCACGGATCATAGGCGGCATCGAGCAGGCTGGCGGCGGTGAATTTCGGCGTCGCACCGAGCACGCGGATGGCGTGCGGCGTGCGCGGATTGGCGCCGATCTGCGCCATGTACGCGGGGAAGTCGGCCTGCCGGGGGCTGTCGGCGCCGGCGGCGTTCCACGGCGCATCGTTGACGTTCATCACCCAGCCGTTCTTTGGGCTAAGCACCGTCGGCAATTGCGCCAGCGGCGTTTCGCCCTGCCAGGCCGTCGCCGGGTCGCTGCCGTCCACGGGCTTCGAATAGTCGAAGCGCGGGTCACGTTTCGGCACGAACTGCGGGTAAAGGAACGCGATCTCGCCCTTGCGATCGGCAAGAAGGGTGTTGTTCGATGAATTGGCGCGCAGCTCGCCGACCTTCATATAGCCGGCGATGTCGGGGGCGCGGGTGCGCAGCCAGCTTTGCTGGAGCGCCGCCACCGGCTTGTCCATCAGCGACACGCTGATCCATTTGCCGTTCTCGCTGCGCACCACCGGGCCGTGGAGTGTCCGCCAGGTGGTGAAAGCGCGCGTCTTCAGCGTGCCGTCGGCGCCGCGATAGGGCACCGTGATGGTCTTCACCGTCACCGGCTTCCAGTCGTTGCCGAATTTGTATTCAAGCCGACCGCCGACGCTGCGGGTGGTTTCGGCGAATTCGTCGACGACATCGGCGACGCTGGTCGGGTGCATCCAGCCGATATCGCTGTTGAAGCCCTGGTAGGTGAAGAACTGCCCCCAGGTCGACGCGCCATAGACGTTGAGTCCGGTATCGCTGCTGACCTGCGCCTCGGACCGGAAGAAGAAGCTGGTGTGCGGGTTGATCAGCAGCAGGGCATGGCCGTTGGCGCCGCGCGACGGCGCGATGGCGATGCCGTTGGAACCCAGCGGTTCGGGCACCACCCTGCCCGTCTCGACAGCGTTCAGCGCCAGCGGCGTGCCGTTGTAGAAGCTTTCGAGCCGGCTCAATGACACGCCGGCGATGTCGCCGCCGATGCTGCCCTCGCTGAACGCCAGCGCCATCCAGGGTTCGAAGCGCGTGATCACCCGCGGCTTCACCGCCGGATGCTGGTGGAGGTAGAAGTTGAGGCCATCGGCCCAGGCGACCATCAGCGATTTCAGCCAGGCCGGGCTGGCGGCGTACTGGCGCTGCAGATCGGCGGGATCGATGAACAGCTTCATCCGCAGGTCCTGCCAGATGGCCTTTTCGCCCTCGGCCTCGGCGAGGCGGCCCTGGGCGTTGATGAAGTTGGTCTCGACGCGCGGAAAGTCGTCCTCGGCCTGGGCATAGATCATGCCGAACACGGCGTCGGCGTCCGAACGGCCATGGACATGGGCGATGCCCCAGTCGTCGCGGGTGATCGTCACCCGCGACGCCTGCGCCTGCCAGCGCGCGACATCATCGGCGGCGAGCGCCGGGGCGGAGACGAGCAGCGCGAGGAGCAGGATTTTCATGCGCAACGGCTATCGGGCCGCGGCTGTTCAGGCAAGCACCGGTCGTTTCAGCAGCACGACACCGACCAGGCTCGCCGCCGCCGCCGCCGCCAGATAGGCGCCAACCCAGCCAAGCCCGCCCTGCGCCGCCAGCGCCGCCGCCAGGGCCGGTGCGACGCCGCCGCCGAGGATGCCGCCCAGGTTGAACGCCATCGAGGCGCCGGTATAGCGCACGCGCGCCGGGAACAGCCCGGGCAGCCAGGCGCCCAATGGCCCATAGACAAAGCCCATGACGAACAGCCCCAGCGACAGGAAAACGCCGACCATCAGCAGCGACCCGCTGCCGAGCATGGGCGCCAGCAGGCCGCCGACACCGATGGCGGCGAGGCAGCCCCCGATCAGCACGGCGCGCGGTGAGAACCTGTCGGATAGCCAGCCCGACAGCAAAATGCCGGCCGCCAGGAACAGGATGGCGACAAGCTGGACGCCGAGGAACGTTTCCCGCGGATAGCCGAGTTTCGTCGTGCCATAGCCGAGGGCAAAGGCCGTCGACAGGTAGAAGAGCGCGAAGCAGACGATGACGCCGAGCATGCCGCCCAGCGTCTCGCGCCAGTGCAGGCGCAACAGCTCGGCGATCGGCACCGCCGGCGGCGGGCCCTCGGCGGCCATGGCGGCAAAGGCCGGGGTCTCGGTCAGCTTCAGCCGCACCCACAGGCCGACGCCGACCAGCAGCGCACTGGCGAGGAACGGCAGCCGCCAGCCCCATTCGCGGAACGCCGTCTCGGGCAGCATCAGCCCGAGCAGCAGAAAGAGGCCATTGGCGGCGATGAAGCCCACCGGCGCCCCCAGCTGCGGGAACATGCCATAGCGGGCGCGCCAGCCCGGCGGGGCATTCTCCACCGCCAGCAGCGCCGCGCCGCCCCATTCGCCGCCCAGCCCGAAGCCCTGGCCAAAGCGCAGCAGGCAGAGCAGCACCGGCGCCAGCCAGCCGATCACCGCATAGGAGGGCAGGAAGGCGATGAGGAAGGTGCTGCCGCCCATCAGGAGCAGCGAGGCCACCAGCGTCGATTTGCGACCGATGCGATCGCCGTAATGGCCGAACACCAGCGCGCCGATCGGCCGGGCGATGAAGGCGACGGCAAAGCTGGCATAGGCGGCGAGCAGCTGCGCCGATGGGTTGTCGGACGGAAAGAACAGCGGCCCGAACACCAGGCTGGCGGCGGTCGCATAGATGTAGAAATCGTAGAACTCGACGGCCGTGCCGATCAGGCTGGCGCCGAGCACGCGCCGGGTCGACGGCGTAGCGGTGGTGATTGTCCC
>QBLU01000026.1 GCA_003241875.1 Alphaproteobacteria bacterium | reverse complement strand
TTCGAAGCCATCGTCGCGCTCTTCCGCGAACGCACCGAGCCGCGGCTCGCCCATATCCTCAGCGATGAACTTCGCCTCGTCGAATGCGCGCCGCCCTCGCTCGTCCTGGCCCACGACAAGCGCCAGTCGAAGGACCAGCTTGCCGCCATCGGCCGCCGCCTGTCGGAATGGACCGGCCAGGACTGGCAGGTGACCTTTACCACCGAAGGCGGCGCGCCGACGCTGCACGAGGCGTCGCTGGCGGCCGAAGCCGCCCGGCTCGATACCGCGCGCAGCGACCCGCTGGTCGCCGCGTTGATGGCAGAATTCCCCGATGCCGAGCTGATCGGCGTCACCCCCGAACCGCAAAGGAGTGCCAATGCCCAGTCTCGATGAACTGATGAAGGCCGCGCAGAGCGTCCAGGAACAGATGGCCAAGGCTCAGGCCGAGCTCGACAATATCGAGGTCGAAGGCGGCAGCGGCGGCGGCCTCGTCAAGGTCCGCGCCACCGCCCGCGGTCGCATTCTGGGCATCGTCATCGATCCGTCGCTGTTGACAGCCGATTCGAAGGAAATGCTGGAAGACCTTGTGGTTGCAGCGTTCAACGATGCCAAGGCCAAGGCCGACCAGGCCGGCAGCGCTGAAATGAACAAGCTGACCGCCGGCATGCCGCTGCCCCCGGGCTTCAAGCTGCCCGGGCTGTAGGACGTCCCTCTCCCGCTTGCGGGAGAGGCGACACGCGCAACCGCGCGGCGGGTCAGGGTGTGCCCGCGTTTCCGGACAAGAATACACCCCCACCCGGGGCGGTTAGGCCGCCTCTCGCCTCTCCCGCACGCGGGAGAGGGAAAAGGACAGATCCATGCTTCAGCTCCGCACCCTCGTGAAATCCACCGGTACGCTCGAACTTTCGCTTGCCGAGGTCGAGACCCCTGCCCCCGGTCCCGGCGAAATCCTCGTTCGTATCGAGGCGACGCCGATCAATCCCAGCGACATCGGGCTGTTGTTCGGCGCCGCCGATATGAGCACCGCCGTCGCCTCGGGGACCCCCGATCGCCCGGTCGTCACCGCCAGCATCGCGCCGGCGTACATGCGCGCCATGGCGGCGAGGGTCGACGATTCGATGCCCGCCGGCAATGAAGGCGGCGGCACCGTCACCGCCGCCGGCGAAGGCGCCGAGCATCTGGTCGGCAAGAAGGTCGGCATCATCGGCGGCGCCATGTACGCCGAATATCGCGTTGTCCGCGCCAAGGAAGCCATCGTGCTGCCCGACGGCGCGACGGCGGAGGATGGCGCCAGCTGCTTCGTCAACCCGCTGACGGCACTGGGCATGACCGAGACGATGCGCCGCGAGGGGCATACCGCCCTGGTCCACACCGCCGCCGCGTCGAACCTCGGCCAGATGCTCAACCGCATCTGCATCAAGGACGGCATCGCGCTGGTCAACATCGTGCGCAGCGCCGAACAGGCCGAAACGCTGCGGGCGCTCGGCGCGACGCATATCGTCGATTCGACCAACGCCGGCTTCATGGAAGACGTGGTCGCCGCGCTGGTGGACACCGGCGCGACCATCGCCTTTGACGCGATCGGCGGCGGCAAGCTGGCCGGGCAGATCCTCACGGCGATGGAAATCGCCATCAACAAGACCGCCAAGGAATACAGCCGCTACGGCTCGGCGGTTCACAAACAGGTTTATATCTACGGCGGGCTCAACATGGCGCCGACCGAGTTCAACCGCGGCTTCGGCATGGCTTGGAGCATGGGCGGCTGGCTGCTGTTCCCGTTCCTGCAGAAGATCGGTGCCGCCGATGCCCAGAAGCTTCGCGACCGCGTCGCCGCCGAGCTGACGACGACCTTTGCCAGCCACTACAGCCACCGCGTCTCGCTCGCCGAAGCGTTGAGCCTCGAGGCCATCGCCGGCTACAACAAGCGCGCAACAGGGGAAAAGTACCTGATCGTGCCGAACGCCGGCTAACCGACGGGCCGGGCCTCAGCGCCCGGCTTCGTTCAGTTCGGCGTTGGGCACCAGCACACGCCGCAGATATTGCAGCGAGGCGCGGCACTCGCAAGATGCGCGCTCCAGCGCCGGATGATCGACGATCGTCACCACGCCGCGCGAATAGCGAATGAAGCCATGCTTTTGCGCATCAAGCGCAATCCGCGTGACGGCCGGCCGCGAAACCCCGAGCACGACGGCAAGGAACTCCTGCTTCAGCGGCATGGTCGTCGGCCGGCCCGACAGCTCGTCACATTCGAGCATCCAGCGATTGAAGCGTTGTCGGACAGTATGCAGGCCATGGCACGCAATCGCCTGGCGACTTTCGGCCTGCAGCAACTCGACCTGTCGGTGCACGGCCTTGCGCATCGCGGCGCTGGTCTCGAACGCCGTGGTCCATGCGGCCCTGCTCAGGCGATAGGCCTTGCCCGGGATCTGGACAATGACACGCGTGTAGGCGACGCC
The DNA here is from genome assembly GCA_003241875.1 of Alphaproteobacteria bacterium. Lineage (GTDB taxonomy): Bacteria > Pseudomonadota > Alphaproteobacteria > Sphingomonadales > Sphingomonadaceae > Sandarakinorhabdus. Next base: position 42,445 of record QBLU01000026.1, on the reverse strand, counting down.
GCTGCCGAGCGCCTCGACAAAGCCGAAGCCGCCTTCGCGCCCGACGATCGACGTTTCCAGCGACGTTCCCGAAGCCATCACGGTGATCAGCGACAACAGCCCGTCCTCGGGCAGATAGACCCAGTCGACCCGATCCTCCATCTCGTAGAGGATGTCGCTCGTCACCAGGTCGATGAGGGTGAGGTCGGGTGCCAGTCGTGCCAGGTCGGACGGAGACAGTGAGCGCAGCAGCGCATTGGCAGGTTGAAAATCGGTCACCCGACTTGCATCCGCCTTTGCAAGCATCTGTACAGCAAAGCTTTTTGTAGCATGCTGCAGCCCTATGTGCCCGACGTTACAGACCTGCCGCTTCGGGCGCGCTATAAGGGTTGGACGAGGACAGCGTCGGCAGTGATCATCGCCCACGCGGGTCATCGGGCTCCACGATCGTCACCGTGTAGGAGCGCTCCGCCGCGAGCAACCAGGAGAGCGGCCTTTCTATGAAAGGCTGGTCGGGGCGCCTGGTCTGCTCGCGGCGCCAGCACCCGGCGCCAGCATCCGGGGGGTTGCTACAGCGCGATCGGGAATAGACTGGCCCAAGCAACGAACGCGGCGGCGCCAGCCCCGACCAACGCGGCAATGCCGCCCGCCAGCCGATCGCGCCACGATCGCCGTCGCCCCGCGCGCCGCCACGGGTCGGGCAGTGCCACGTGCGAGAGGGCGGCAAAGGCAGCGTGGCCGGCGCGGCGGTCCTCGGCGGCGATAACGATCTTCTGCATGGCGTGTCTCCGGCAGTCATGCCGTTAACTACGGTCGCGGGCGCACGGCCTTAACCATGTTTCAGCGCAGGCAGCGGTCGATGCCCTCGTTGCCGACCACCCGCGCCCACCGCTCGATGCGCCGGGCATAGCGCTTGACGAAACGTCCTGGCGCCGCGGCGTCGCGCTTGATCGGCTGCGGCAGGATGGCGGCGATGCGGGAGGCCTGCCGCGGGCTCAACCCCGCCGCCGACACACCGAAATAATGCCGGGCAGCGGCGTCGACGCCATATACGCCGGGCCCCATCTCGGCGATGTTGAGGTAAACCTCCATGATGCGCTTCTTGCCCCAGATCGCTTCGATCAGGATGGTAAAATACGCCTCCAACCCCTTGCGAAGATAGGATCGACCCGGCCACAAAAAGGCATTCTTGGCAGTCTGCTGCGATATCGTCGAGCCGCCGCGCAGCTTTTTCCCGGCGGCATTGCGTGCCGCCGCCGCCTCCATCGCCTCGAAATCGAAACCGTTGTGCATGCAGAAACGCGCGTCTTCCGCCGCGATCGCGGCGCGCGATACCGTCGGCGCAATGGCCGACAGCGGCACCCAATGGCGTTCGATATGCTTGCCGGCAATCGCGTCGCGCGCCATCGGCCAGGTCATCGGCACCGGCACCAGCCGATAGACGGCGACCCAGACAATGCTGAGCACCACCAGCACGGCGGCGATCTTCAGGGCGCCGAGTGTCAAGCGTATGGGCAGGCTGCGGGTGCGGGCCAAGATCATTCCCTGTGAGGAACCACCATCTGCCAGCCGGCAGTGCAAAAGGTCAACAGCCGGCGCCCGCCGCCTGGGAGACGACGGGCGCCGACGTCGATCAGGCGGGAACGCTGCCGGGCGTGCGCGCCTGCCGGATGCGGATGCTGCCGCCGACCAGGCCGAAGCCGACGATGAGCATCGCCCAGCTGCCGGGTTCGGGGATCGCGGCGATCTGCGGCGCGGTTGCCGCCAGGCCGAGCGTCACGCCGGCGGTATCGCCGAGGCCGAACGCTGCGGTCAGCGCGCCCGAGGCGGTCGGCCTGATGACAAGCGCCAGCAGCGGATTGCCGAGATCGGTCAACTGCGGCACCGTTACCGTCGACAGGTCGAAATTGAACAGGTCGAGCGCCGTCCCGACGACCGCGCCGTTCAGCGCCGCATCGCCGAACAGGATGCCGGCGCTGGTGTCGATGACGAAATTGCTGAGCGCCAGCGTGTAGGTACCGTTGCTGAGCGAAACGCCCGAGCCATCGTGGCGGATGGCACCCGACAGCGCCTCGTCGAGCGTGCCGCCGGTGATCGGGAAATTGACCGTGAGGCCGGGCGCGCCGCCGACGAGGCTGGCCGTGCCGAGCAGCTGCGCCTCCAGGCCGGCGATCGCGGCGCCGAACGCCACCCGCGTATCGCCGCCGACAACCGTGGCCGCGGGCGCCATCGTCGGCACGAGCAGTACGGCAAAACCAAGCAACGTCTTTACAAGATGTCGCATTGCGAACTCCATCTTATCATTAGGGGACCATACCCCCGCGACAAGATGCGAGATTTCGGTAAACAAATCCTAACGGTAATGCGACACTTTCATGACATTCGCTTGTCGATTACTTGGGACACAGCGCGACATGCTGTCGCGCTGTGTCGTTCTTGTACGCAAGCATACAATATTCGCGGCGGCTCAGGCCGGCTCCGGCAGCAGGTTGCGCTCGGTCGCCAGCCCATGCATCGCCTTGGTCAGCTTTTCGAACGCCCGCACCTCGATCTGGCGCACGCGTTCGCGGCTGATGCCGTAATGCTGCGACAGTTCCTCCAGCGTCTCCGGCTCATCGACCAGCCGGCGCTGCGTCAGGATATGCTTCTCGCGATCGTTGAGCGCCTGCATCGCGGCGCCCAGCAATTCGTGGCGCTGGTCGCGTTCCTGCTCGTCGGCGACCATCTCGTCCTGCAGCGGTCCGGTGTCGGCGAGCCAATCCTGCCATTCGCCCTCGCCTTCCTCGCGCAGCGGCGCATTGAGGCTGGTGTCGCCGCCCATCGACATGCGGCGGTTCATCGAGATGACCTCGTCGTGCGTCACGCCCAGCGTCGTCGCGATCTTCTCGACATCGGCACCGCGCAGGTCGCCGTCTTCCATGGCGTTGAGTTTGCCCTTCAGCCGGCGCAGGTTGAAGAACAGCTTTTTCTGCGCCGCCGTCGTGCCGATCTTCACCAGGCTCCACGAGCGCAGGATATATTCCTGGATGGAGGCGCGGATCCACCACATCGCATAGGTGGCGAGGCGGAAACCCTTTTCGGCGTCGAACTTCTTGACGCCCTGGATCAGCCCGATGTTGCCTTCGGAGATCAGCTCGGCGACGGGCAGGCCATAGCCGCGATAGCCCATGGCAATCTTGGCGACGAGGCGCAGGTGGCTGGTCACCAGCTTGGCGGCCGCCTCCGGGTCCTGATGCTCCTCCCAGCGCTTGGCGAGCATGTATTCCTGCTCGGGGGCGAGCAGCGGAAACTTGCGGATTTCGGACAGGTAGCGGTTGAGGCCGGCTTCGCCACCCAGCGCCGGGATGCTCGTCTTTACCGCGGGAACATTGGCCATGAGAACTCCCTTAAATGTCTTCGGCGCCCGAAAGGCGACCGATTAACTCCACTATATCCGCCGGCAGCGCCGATTCAAAAGACAGTTTTTCTTGTGTGACCGGATGGACAAACCCCAGTGTCGCCGCGTGCAGCGCCTGGCGCCGAAAATTCAGCGCCTGGAGATCGCCGGCAAGACTGCCCGGGGTGCGCCCGTAAACAGCATCTCCCAATAGGGCATGGCCAATTGATGCCATGTGAACGCGGATCTGATGGGTTCGGCCCGTTTCGAGCCGACATTCGACATGGGCAGAGTGTCGCAGGGGCGCGATGGTGCGGTAATGCGTCACGGCATGCTTGCCGCGGCCCTCTCCGACGATCGCCATCTTCTGGCGGTTAGCGGTGGAGCGGGCGAGCGCCCCTTCGATACGCCCGACCGGCGGCACCGGCCGCCCGCCAACGATGGCGGTATAGCGGCGCTCGACCGTGTGCGCGGCGAACTGGCGCGACAGCGCCTCATGCGCGGGATCGGTCTTGGCGACGACCAGCAGCCCCGACGTATCCTTGTCGATGCGATGCACGATCCCCGGCCGCGCGACGCCGCCGATGCCCGACAGCCGCCCGGCGCAATGGTGCAGCAGCGCGTTGACCATGGTGCCGTCGTAATTGCCGGCGGCGGGATGGACGACCAGCCCCGCCGGCTTGTCGACGACGAGCAGCGCGTCGTCTTCATAAATGATGGTAAGCGGAATATCCTGGGCGATGGTTTCGGACGGCGTCGGCTCGGGGATGACGAGGGTCAGCGCCTCGCCGCCCTTGACCTTGAGCTTTGCGTCCCAGAGCACGCCCGCGGCCCCGGACACACGGCCGCCGCCGATCAACGCCTTTAGTCGCTCGCGGCTATGCTGGGGCAGCGCAATCGCCAGCGCACGGTCGAGCCGCAGCCCCGCCGCGGCGGCCGGCAACACAACATCAATCGACTTTTCGGCCCCCATCGCCTAGCCGATGTCGGCATGATTGTTGGAATTGCAAGCGGGGTCACCGAAACCCTTTTGGCCGCGGCCGCGGCGGCGGCGCCGCACGAGTGCTGCGGGCTGCTGCTGGGGCGGCCGTGCCATGTCGCGGCGGTGGTGCCGGCGCGCAATGTCGCTGCCGATCCGGCGCGCAGTTTCGAGATCGACCCGGCGACGCTGCTCCGCGTCCATCGCGAGGCGCGCGGGTCGGGGCAGCAGGTCGTCGGCCATTATCACAGCCATCCCAACGGGGTTGCGGAACCGTCGAAACGCGATGCGGCGCGCGCGGTGGTTGACGGGCAGCTCTGGGTCATCATCGCCGGCGGCACCGTGACCGCCTGGCACCTCCCTCCCCCCTCCCCGCAGGGGGAAGGGCGTTTCCGTCCGCTGACCTTGGTCGCCGCCTGATGGCCAGCGGTGCCGTGAAATGGTTCGACGCCAAGAAGGGCTTTGGCTTCATCACGCCCGATCTCGGGCCGCGCGACGTCTTCGTCCACGCCTCTGCGCTGACGGCGGCCGGCCTCGACAGCCTCGACCCCGGCGACCGGCTGGAATTCGAGCTGGCGCAGGGCGGCGATGGCCGGCTGCTGGCGCTCGGCCTGCGCCGCAAGCCGCTGCCGATACCGGACGCCCAGCCATGACCGACACCATCGCGCCGCTGATCGTCAAGTGGCTGACGCATGACTTCGCCAGCCCGATCGCCACGGTGATGACGGCGAGCGAGCTGCTCTCGGGCGAAGCCGACGCCGAGATCAACGGCCTGGTGCAGGATGCCGCCAAGGGCCTCGGCGCCCGGCTGCGGCTGGTTCGCGCCGCGCTGGCACCGGGCGACGCGCCGGTCGGCGGGGCCGCGCTCGAACGACTGGTGCGCGAAGGCGTCACCGGCACGCCGGTCACCTGGAACCGCCCCACCGGTGACCTCGACGGCGCCCAATGCGCGGTCATCGCCGGCGCCGCCATGCTGCTCGCCGACATCCGCCGCGGCCAGCCGCTGACCGTCAACGCCGACGGCGTGCACTGGCCGGCGCCCCACCCGCTGCCCCCCACCGTCGCGGCGGCATTGGCCGGCGGCGGCGCCGTCGACGGCAAGTCGGCGCTCGCCGCGATGCTGGCTGCCGCGGCGGCGCGCGCCGGGCTGGAACTGGTGGTCGGCGACACCGGCATCACCTGGGCCTGATGCACCGGTGACCCGCTATGACTGGCGGCTGCGCGCGCTGGCGGCCGGGTTGACCGGACTGGCCGGTTTCGTCGATGCCACCGGCTTCATCGCCAGCGGCGGCTTTTTCCTGTCGTTCATGAGCGGCAATTCGACCCGGCTCGGCATCGGCCTCGCCAGCGCCGGCGAACAGGCAGCAATGGCTGGCAGCCTGATCCTCGCCTTTGTCATCGGCGTCACCGTCGGCACGCTCGTTGGCCGGGCAGCGGGTGCCGCACACCGCGCCACCGTGCTGCTGGCGCTGCTCACGGTCACCTTGGCCAGCGCTGCGACGCTTGCCGGGTTGCACCATGTATTCCCGGCCCTGCTGCTCACCGCGCTGGCGATGGGCGCCGAAAACACGGTGTTCGAGGCCGATGGCGATGTCCGCATCAGCCTGACCTATATGACCGGGAACCTCGTCAAGGTCGGGCAGCGGCTGGCGACGGCGCTGCGCGGCTTTGATCGCTGGGGCTGGTTTCCCTATCTGATCCTGTGGTGCGCAATGATCGGCGGCGCGGTGGCCGGCGCCGTGGTCAGCGCGGCACTGGGGCTGGCGGCGCTGTGGATCGCCGCCGGCGTGGCGCTGGTCCTGACCGGCACCGCCGCCTGGATTGGGCGGTAACACCGCCTGGATCGGGCGGTAACACCGCGGATTTTGCGGGCGTCGCGATTGCCCCGCGCCGTCCAAAGCCTCTAAGACCCGGATGTGACCGGACTTCCCCCCTCATGAGCGTCTGGGCGACCATCACCGGTGCCGCGGTCGGTGCGCTGCTCGGCGGGCCGCTGGGCGCACTGGCCGGCGCTGCGGCGGGCGGCGCCATCGATCTGCGGCTGACCGCCAGCCCCGAACGCCGCCGCGTCGCCTTCACCGTCGCCGCCATCGCGCTGGCGGCCAAGATGGCGCGCGCCGATGGCGAGGCGTCGGCGGCCGAATTCGCCACCTTCCAGCGCCTGTTCCACGTCGACGCGCCGGAAGCGGCCAATGCCAAGCGTTTCTACGATCTCGCCAAGCAGTCGATGGCCGGGTTCGAGGCCTATGCCGACCAGGCCGCCACGCTGCTCGGTCCCGGCTCGCCGCTGCTCGAGGACCTGCTCGACGCGCTGTGGCTGATCGCCGCCGCCGATGGCTTCCACCCGGCCGAGATCGCCTATCTCGATGCCGTTGCGGCCCGCCTCGGCTTCGACCCCGCCGCCGCCGCCCGGGTCCGCGCCCGCCACATCGGCCCCGCCGAGGACGACCCCTGGGCGGTGCTCGGCGTCGAACCCGGCGCCGATGCCGCCACGCTGCGCCGCGCCTATCACGCGCTCGTCCGCGAATATCACCCCGATCGCCACCTTGCCGAAGGCGTGCCGGCCGAATTCATCCGCGTGACCGAGGCGCGCATGGCCGCCATCAACAGCGCCTATGCACGCGTCACCGCCAAGGCGGGTCACGCCAACGACGCAGCCAGTGGCCGATGAAGCCCCGCCACCTCGCGCTCATCCTCTTCATCGACGTCATCTGGGCCTTCAACATCGTCGCGGTGAAGGAGGCGGTGACCTCGGCCGAGCCGATCACCGCCGTGGCATTGCGCTATGGCATCGTGCTGCTCGCCACCCTGCCCTGGCTGCGCTGGCTGCCGGGGCGGATGCCGACCGTCATCTCCACCGGTTTCGTCGCCGGCGCGCTGTTCATGGGGCTGGGCGGTCTCAGCTTCGCGCTCGCCGACAATATCTCGGCGCTGGCCATCGCCGGGCAACTCGGTGTGCCGTTCTCGCTGCTGCTCGCTGTCCTTATATACAAGGAGACGATCCGCTGGCCGCGCATCACCGCGGTCGTGCTGTGCTTCGCCGGCGTCGCGGTCATGGGCTTCGACCCCGCCATCGCCCATGAAAGCGTCGCACTGTGGCTCACCGTCGGCGCTTCGCTCGCCTGGGCCAGCGGCAATCTGCTGTTCCGCAAGCTCCAGGGAGTCCCCGTCCTCACCATCCACGCCTGGCTGGCCCTGGTCAGCGTGCCGGTGCTCGTCGTCGCCAGCCTGGTCTTCGAGCCCGGCGCCCTCGCCCGCGTCCCCGCCCTGCCGGCATCGACCTGGGGCTGGCTGGCCTATTCGGCGCTCGGCGCCTCACTGCTCGGTCATGGCGGCATGAGCTGGCTGTTCCAGCGCTATCCGGTCAGCACGGTGTCGCCGCTCACCCTGCCGACGCCGCTGCTGTCGGTGATCATCGCCGTCATCGTCTTCGGCACGCCGGTCACCATCCAGATGATCATCGGCGGTGCGCTGACGCTGGTCGGCGTCGCCATCATCACGCTGCGCACGGCCCAAAAACGCGACCTTGAATCGCAATGATCCCCATCCAGCGCCCCAGCCCGAACCAGGATGTCCGCAGCCTGCCCGTCTCGATCATCGTGCTCCACTATACGGGGATGCCGACCGCAGCGGCGGCGCTCGACGCGCTGACCAGTCCCGCCGCGAAAGTCTCCTCGCACTGGGTCGTCGCCGAAGACGGCCAGGCCGTGCAACTCGTCGACGAAACCGCCCGCGCCTGGCATGCCGGCAAAAGCTGGTGGCGCGGCATCGCCGACGTCAACAGCGCCTCGATCGGCATCGAGATCGTCAACCCCGGGCATGAATTCGGCTATTGCCCCTTCCCCGACGAACAGATGGCCGCCGTCGAGCAGCTCGTCGCCGCCGCCATCGCCCGCTGGGGCGTCGATCCGTCGAACGTCGTCGGCCACAGCGACATCGCCCCGGCGCGCAAGCAGGATCCCGGCGAGCTGTTCGACTGGCCCCGCCTCGCCCGCGCCGGCCTCGCCACGCCGATACCTGTCGGCGGCGCCGATCCCAACTGGACCGACGCGGGCACCCTCGCCTCCATGCAGCGCTATGGCTATGACATCGCCGAGCCGCTAGCCGCCGTCATCGCCTTCCAGCGCCGCTGGCGCCCCGCCAACATCGACGGCGTCATCGACGCCGAGACGCGAACCATCCTGCGCGGGCTGCTTGTCTGAACCGGATATCCATCCCGCAAAGACCCGCTCAGCCTGAGCGGCGGTGCACGCGCCCCCCCGACGTTTCCCTTCAATCCACCCAGACAGCGCGGCGCCGATGCCAATCCGCGATCGATTCCGCCGGATAACGGTCGAAGCAGTCATCGTCCGGCCCGACCTGAGGCACCACCCAGGCCGGCTTGAAATCCAGCATCAGGTGCACCGAAGCCGCCGGCGCCGGCAGGTCACTGTCGATCGCCGACGCGAACGGATGCACCAGCTCCGGCCAATCCGGTGAAAACAGCCACAGCGCCGTGGCACAGCGCGAGCAGAAGCTGCGTTCGCCCGTCGACGTCTTGCACGCCCCGTCATCATCGCGGATTTCGGCGCGATACACCCCGATCGCATCATCGGCGGCCTCGACCCGGAGCGTCTCAGCACGCGCCGCCAGGTTGATCGCATAGCCGCCACCGCCCGCCGTCTTGCGGCAGATCGAACAATAGCAGCGCTGGTACGGCTGCGGGGTGTGGCTCTCGCAGCGAAACCGCACGGCGCCGCAGCGACACGCGCCTTCCAGGGTCATCGGCATCGTCGAACCTTTCGATTGCCGACCCTAACGCGCTAACCCCGGATCAGCACCGCAGCCCGCGACCCTTGCGTCCCGACTTGAGCGCCCGCTGCGCCAGGTTGGCGAACTCGCACAGCTCGCTGCGCGTATCGCGCGGGTCGATGATCGCCTCGACGCCATAATGTTCGGCGGTGCGGAACGGCGACCGCACCCGCTCCAGCCGCGCCTTGATCTCCGCCAGCCGTGCCGCGGGGTCGTCGCACGCCTCCAGCTCGGCGCGATACGCCGCCTCCAGCCCGCCCGAGATCGGCAGGCTGCCCCAGTCGCCCGACGGCCAGGCCAGCCGCCAGCGGAAGCGGTCGGCCGGCGCATGGCCGCTGCCCGCCATGCCATAGGCCTTGCGCAAGACCACCGCACACCAGGGTACCGACACTTGATATATGGCTGCCAAGGCCCTGGAACCCCAGCGGATTGTCGCCTCGTCCTCGGCCCGCCGGCCGATCAGGAAGCCGGGATTGTCGACGAGATGGACGATCGGCAGATGGAAGGTATCGGCCAGATCGACGTGCCGCTCGACCTTGCGCGCCGTCGCCGCGGTCCACAGCCCGCCCAGCGCCTCCGGGTTCGACGCCAGGATCGCCACCGGCCAGCCGTTGATGCGGGCAAAGCCGGTGACGATGCCCAGCCCCCATTCGCGGCCGATCTCGAACCAGCTGTCGCGGTCCACCACCGCCTCGATGATCGGGCGGATGGGGTAGAGCTTGCGGCCGTCGCGCGGTACTGCCGATGCCAGCCAGTCCTCGCCCTTGCGGCGCTTGTCCTTGACCGCGCCTCGCGCCGGCACTTCATCGACCGAGCTTGGCAGATACGACAGGAACCGCCGCAGCCGCACGAACGCCTCGGCCTCGCTGTCGACCCGGTCGTCGATGGCGCCGTTGCGCGCATGGATGCCGGCGCCGCCCAGTTCCTCCTTGGTCCGCACCTCGCCCGCCGCCGCCACCACCGGCGGTCCGGCGACGAACATCTGCGACACGCCCTCCACCAGCAGCGAATAATGCGCCATCACCTGGCGCCCGGCGCCGAGCCCGGCAACGGGGCCAAGCCCGAGCGCCACCACCGGCACATTGGCCATATTGTCGACCATGACCTCCCAACCCGGGATCTCGGGGATATAGGTATAGCCGCTGGTTTCGAGCGTGCGGACCGAACCGCCGCCGCCGGTGCCCTCGATCATGCGGATCAGCGGCATCCGGTATTCCCCGGCGAGCCGCTCGGCATCGGCGAGCTTCCTGTGCAGGCTGGCATCGGCGGCGCCGCCGCGCACGGTGAAGTCGTCGGCGGTAAGCACCACTGGCCGGCCGTCGACGGTGGCACGGCCGAACAGAAAGTTCGCCGGCTGGAAGCTCAGCATCTCGCCGTCGTCGGCATAGGCGGCAAAGCCCGCGAGGGCACCGATCTCGCGGAACGAGCCTTCGTCGGCGACGGCCGCCAGGCGTTGCCGGGCATTCAGTCGGCCCATCGCCGCCTGCTTGGCGAGTTTCGCCTCGCCGCCCATCAGCAGCGCCGCGGCCTTGCGGCGGGCAAGTTCGTCGATCTCGGGGGTCCAGCTCATGCCGCCAGCTTAGGATGTGACCGGCTTGATGCAAACGCCGCGGCTTGCCAGGCTCGAAAACGCCCCGATGCGGCGCTACCGAAACGATTGACGAAAAGTTGCGCGCTGTTGTTGCTTTTCAGCAACAAATGTCACTGTACTGCCAAAAGCTGGCATGGACTTGTGGTATCCAAGCATTGGCCCCGGCTCCGGTGGCTCATCCTGCCGAAAACGACCGGAATCCGAACTGGATCGGCGCACTGTTGCCCGTTACAGCCGCTGATACCAGCGACTGATAGCGTGTATCAATCATGTTAGTTCATATAAATCAACAGATTACATCCAACGTGCCGTTCTGGGCAGTTGGTCATGCGGGCAGACCGTCCAGGCGGCCAGCGGAGGCAATTGGGCTTGATTCCCGCCCGAAAGCGCCCTGGTTCAGCGTGTCACAGCGCCGTTCCGGCCCAGCTGCGACACCATATTTGATTGCCCGATGCCTGCCGGCTGCCGTGCCCTTCGCACGCTTCGCCCCGCCAGCGTCATTTCAACCCCTTGCGGACGGTGGGCAATGCAGCGAAAAGCTCTGTCATTAACTCTTCGTTTCGGATCGATCCCAGGTGAGCAACGCGGCCGCCGTCAACGAATCAGAACGAAAGGTTGCCAAAAGGCAGCATCTGGGTCAAAAATGCGTAGTGAGTTCGTGCCGGGTCTGGGCAGAGAGCGAAGGTGGGTCGACTTATGCGTGTCGAATTTTACGATGACGTGGCTGAAACACTTGACATTGCCGCGCCACCAAGGTGCCGTGTTGCTGTGACAATACACAGGCCCGTACCCCCAGCGGAACTGGCGTTGCTGACAGATGGTCAGCGCGACTGTTTACGCCTTGTTTACAACCACATGACGTCCAAGGACATCGCCCGGGTGCTCGGCGTATCGCCGCATACGGTCGACATGCGCCTGCGCACGGCGATGAAAACCCTGGCCGTCGGCAGCCGTATCGAGGCCGCCCGCCTGCTGGTGCAGGACGAAGCCGGCGGTGAGGTCATGCCGGATGCATATCAACCGTTGATATATCACCCACCGGAGATTGAACTGCAGCCCGATTCGGCGATCTTGGGGTCATCGGCCTCAAGCGGTGCCGGTGATCTGGCCCACCATGATCACCAAGCCCGGTTCAGTCCGGTTGTCGATCCGATTGATGGCGGCCCTCCCCGCAGTTCTTTCGCATCGGGTTCCCTCGATACCGAGCATTCGACCATCTGGGCGGGTGCCTTGGCCACAGACCCTGGCGTCGGCGCCCGCCCAATGGCTGGCTCGGTTCCTTGGGGGAAGAAGAATGATCTTTCGATCGGGGCTCGCCTTGGTTGGATTGTGTTAATCGCCATCGGTTCCTCACTGGCGTTCGGCTCCATTCTTGGTGCCATCGCTGCCTTGAAGACCCTGCACTAGCGCTTCCGGACGGTGGTCGTCCGGAAGGACGCGCCCACACCACGCCTTGCGGCGTGTACGGAAGGATATTGCCCATGACTGCACAGCTCTCCTCGATCGCTGCCTCGAACGTCCAGACCCTCGACAACAGCGGCGCTGCAATGCGCATCGCCGGCAACCAGCTTGCCGAGCAGCTGATCGCAGCGGAACGTGCCATCGACGCCGCCGTCGCCGCCGTGGCGACCCTGACCGCGACGATGCCGACCGTCACCCAGCAGGCCAAGGTCGGCACGCACGTGATGCAGGAATCGCTGATGCACGTCATGGAAACCTGCCAGCAGCTGGTGAAGGCCCGCACCAACATCCTGCGCACCCACAAGGCGATGCGCGCCGCCCAGGTCGACATGGGCATGGGCGAAGTCGCCCTCGGTGACATGAGCTATTGCCTGAAGTCGGAATTCTCCAGCCCCGAGGTCGCCTTCCAGGGCCTGTCCGCGGTCGCCTGATCCCATACGAACCAGGGCTTGTCGTCAGCAATGACGGCAAGTCTTTGGCTCGACTGGATTTTAGGGGAAGGGAGACCAGTATGTTTTTTGCGATTTTATCAAGCGGCTTCATGCTGCTCTGCTGCGGCATTGCATGGCACTGGGGCGGCAATGAAGAACGGTTTGCCGCAGCCGGCATCGCCCTGGCGGTGTTGGTTTCGAACGTTGTCGCCGACGGCAGCTATGCGCATACCGAGGCCGGCGTGCTGTTCGTCGATATCGCGGTCTTCTGCGGGCTGCTGTTTCTGGCGCTGCGCAGCGACCGGTTCTGGCCGATGTGGGCCGCTGCCTTCCAGATGGTCGGCACGATGGTGCATTTCGCCAGTATCCCTCAGGCCGGCAACTTTGCCTGGGCCTATTTCGTAGCTCTGATTTTCTGGACCTATCCGGTGTTCATCGCGCTCGCCGCAGGCACCTGGCTCGAGGGGAGATTCCGTCGGAATAACTAGGGTCGCCGCGCGCGGTGCGGGGTCATCAGACCCATGACCCCGCACCGCCGCCGCGACCCGCAAGCACGGCCCGGATTGCATGGGCGTGGCCAGACCCGCCGCCACCATGCTCCCAGGGCCGAACGACCGACCCGGCGTCCCGCCGCCACCGACCTGGCCAGACCCGCCATGTCGCAGCGACAGGACCCCGCGTGACCCGGCCTGGCCAGACCCGCCACGCCGCCACGCCCGGGCCCATCGATAACGGGCATGCCCCGCCTCCGTCGCCCGGCAACCGCCGTGCCGCCGGCCGGCTGACCATGTTCGATCGTCCTTCGATGGCTGGTTGACCACCAGCCCGCCGTCGGATGCAGCGCTGTCGGATCCGGCTCCTTCCGCCGGGGACGACAGCGCTGCCCTGCATTGCGCCCAGGGCGCCCGCCGGCGTTACGCTCCCGGCGCCCCGCGGCACATCGCGCCGCATTGCGACACCGGCCGGCAGACCCTATCTGTCGAGGCCGCCGCCTCTTGCGTGCCGTGAACAAATCTGGAACAAACGCCGACATGCTGACCCATATCCAGGTGCGCGGCGCGCGCGAGCACAACCTCAAGGGCGTCGATGTCGACCTGCCCAAGAACAGCCTGACCGTCATCACCGGCCTCAGCGGCAGCGGCAAGTCCAGCCTCGCCTTCGATACCATCTATGCCGAGGGCCAGCGCCGCTATGTCGAATCGCTGTCGGCCTATGCCCGCCAGTTTCTCGAGCTGATGTCGAAGCCCGATGTCGATCATATCGAGGGCCTCAGCCCCGCCATCAGCATCGAGCAGAAGACGACGAGCAAGAACCCGCGCTCGACGGTCGCCACGGTGACCGAGATCTACGACTATATGCGTCTGCTCTGGGCCCGCGTCGGCATCCCCTACAGCCCCGCCACCGGCCTCCCCATCACCGCCCAGACCGTCAGCCAGATGGTCGACCGCGTCATGGCCCTGCCCGAGGGCACGCGTCTGTTCCTGCTCGCGCCGATCGTCCGCGGCCGCAAGGGCGAATACCGCAAGGAGCTCGCGCAGCTGCAAAAGGACGGCTTCACCCGCGTCAAGATCGACGGCGAATTCCACGACATCGACGCGGCGCCGGCGCTCGACAAGAAATACAAGCACGACATCGACGTGGTGGTCGACCGCATCGTTGTGAAGCCGGAGATCGAAAGCCGCCTCGCCGAAAGCTTCGAAACCGCGCTCAAGCTCGCCGAGGGCCTGGCCATCGCCGAAATGGCCGACGCCCCGCACGACCGCATCACCTTCTCCGAAAAATTCGCCTGCCCGGTTTCCGGCTTCACCATCGCCGAGATCGAGCCCCGCCTGTTCTCCTTCAACGCCCCGCAAGGCGCCTGCCCGGCCTGCGACGGCCTCGGCGAGAAACTCCTGTTCGACGAAGACCTCGTCGTCCCCAACCACGCCCTCACCATCGACAAGGGCGCCGTCATGCCCTGGGCCAAGTCGCAACCGCCCAGCCCCTATTACCAGCAGGTCCTGGCCTCCGTCGGCCGCGCCTATGGCTTCACCGTCAAGTCGAAATGGGCCGACCTCACCCCCGAAGCCCAGCGCGCCGTCCTCCACGGCACCGCCGGCAAGGCGATCGCGCTCCGCTTCGAGGACGGCCGCAAGTCCTATGAAGTCGTCAAGCCCTTCGAAGGCGTCATCGCCAACCTCGAAAAGCGCCTGCGCGCCACCGAATCCGCCTGGATGCGCGAGGAACTCTCCCGCTACCAGTCCGCCGCCCCGTGCGAGGTCTGCCACGGCGACCGGCTCAAGCCCGAAGCGCTCAGCGTCAAGATCGACGGCGAGACCATCGCCGATGCCGTCCGCCGCCCGGTCAGCCAGGCCTTTGCCTGGGCCAAGCAGCTCGGCGACAAGCTGACCACGAAACAGCGCACCATCGGCGAACGCATCCTCAAGGAAATCATCGAGCGGCTCGGCTTCCTCGACAATGTCGGCCTCGATTACCTCAACCTCGATCGCAAGTCCGGCACGCTCTCGGGCGGCGAAAGCCAGCGCATCCGCCTCGCGTCGCAGATCGGCTCCGGGCTCTCGGGCGTCCTCTACGTTCTCGACGAACCCAGCATCGGGCTGCACCAGCGCGACAACGACCGCCTGCTCGTCACCCTGCGTCGGCTCCGCGACCTCGGTAATACCGTCCTCGTCGTGGAGCATGACGAAGACGCCATCCGCACCGCCGACTATGTCGTCGACATGGGCCCCGGCGCCGGCGTCCACGGCGGAGAAGTCGTTGCCCGCGGCAGCCTGCAGGATATCCTCGACACCCCCGGCAGCATCACCGGCGATTACCTCGCCGGCCGCCGCGCCGTCCCCGTTCCGGCCAAGCGCCGCAAGGGCACCGGCAAGAAGATCACGGTCAAGAACGCCCGCGGCAACAACCTCCAGGGCGTCACCGCCTCCATACCGCTCGGCACCTTCACCTGCATCACCGGCGTCTCCGGCAGCGGCAAATCCACCTTCACCATCGATACGCTCTATGCGGCGGCGGCGCGGGAACTCAACGGCGCCCGCCTCATCATGGCCCCGCACGACAGCATCGACGGGCTGCAACACCTCGACAAGGTCATCGACATCGACCAGTCGCCGATCGGCCGCACGCCGCGATCGAACCCCGCCACCTACACCGGCGCCTTCACCAACATCCGCGACTGGTTCGCCGGCCTGCCCGAGGCGCAGGCCCGCGGCTACAAGCCCGGCCGCTTCAGCTTCAATGTAAAGGGCGGCCGCTGCGAGGCCTGCACCGGCGACGGCCTCATCAAGATCGAAATGCACTTCCTGCCCGACGTCTATGTTACCTGCGACGTCTGCCACGGCGCCCGCTACAACCGCGAGACGCTGGAGGTGAAGTTCAAGGGCCGCAGCATCGCCGACGTGCTCGACATGACGGTCGAGGACGGCGTCGAGTTCTTCAAGGCCGTGCCGCCGATCCGCGACAAGCTCGCCATGCTGCACGAGGTCGGGCTCGGCTATGTCAACATCGGCCAGCAGGCGACGACGCTCAGCGGCGGCGAGGCGCAACGCGTCAAGCTCGCCAAGGAACTCGCCCGCCGCGCCACCGGGCAGACGCTCTACATCCTCGACGAACCGACGACCGGCCTCCACTTCGAAGACGTCCGCAAACTCCTCGAAGTCCTCCACGCCCTCGTCGACCAGGGCAACACCGTCGTCGTCATCGAACACAACCTCGACGTCATCAAGACCGCCGACTGGGTCATCGACCTGGGGCCGGACGGCGGCGACAAGGGCGGGCAGATTGTTGCCGTGGGGACGCCGGAGGTGATCGCCGAGTGTGCGGGGAGCCACACGGGGCACTATTTAAAGCCGCTTCTTCTCCCCTCCCTTACCAGGGAGGGGTCGGGGGCGGGTGACTCCGTCGCGGCAAAGCCCAAGGCCCGGCGCAAGGTCGCAGCGGAATAGAGCGCCTCAGGCGGCCGGGGCCTTGGCCCCGGAGCCCTTCCTTCCTCTCCCGCCTGCGGGAGAGGCGACTCGCGCGCCAGCGCGGCGGGTGAAGGTGTACCGCGTGGAGAGCCAAAAGCCACCGCCGTAAGGCGCTGCCGGTTCATCACGCCTCTGTTCGTCACGTTTGCGAAACCGTGCCAACGAGAACAGCAACGATACAAAAAAAACACAGGGTCAAGAAAATGCGGTAGCGTCTTAACGATGCCAGCCATCATCTTGGTCGCGGCTTTGGAACTGAGATAGCAATGAAGATACTCAATATCTCAATCGACAACTTTCGTGGCATAGATTCTTTGACTGCAATCGAACTCACCGACACTGTTGTGATAGCCGGACAAAATGGATCGGGCAAAAGTTGCATCTTTGATGCAATAAAACTGCTAAAGTCTTCGATTGCTGGCTATAACGCTAATGAGGTTAGCAGCTTCTTCGGCGAACTGCAGATAACTCTCAGCGGAAAAAAGGGCAATTTGGAAAACCTCTTCTATGACAAGGCGGAAGACGTTTCGGTAAAGTGCGACTTTGTTTTAAGAGCTCACGAGAAGAGTTATATAAGCGACAATCTTGTTGAATTGCTAGAGGACACCATTGCTAAAACTCTTTTCCGGGACGAAATGCCGTAAATTAATTACAGGGACTGTTTGTTTTTACCAGAATACAGGGCTCGTAAGCCAGAGGTTGATCGGCAAGTAGAATTGTACACACCGCAGGTTTTAGGCGCCTTAGAAAGTGCTTTCCTCCCTGCTTCGGTCACGATCGACACACAAAAGAACATTAAAGTGGACAATTCTTACCTCCTGAAACTCGCATTCACCAACTATCGTCCGGGCGATCTGGGAATCGTTGATTATCATGGCGCACATCGAAACTATGGCAGGGAACAGATTCAAGGCGTCAGTCTTAATCTAACTGCAAGTCCTTCTGACAGAAGTCATCACGCTCTCTACAATTCCGCAAACAAGTATGCCAACATAAAAAGCGAGATGGCCGGACAGTATGTACGGGACATCATCGCAAAACATGCGTTCCCAGAAGTATCGACCAATCCTGTCAAACTAGCAGCCTCGCTGACGGATCTCTTCGAGACGTTCTTTCCAGATAAGAAGTTTCTCGGCCCTCAGGCATCTTCGGAAGGAGTGCTTTCATTCCCCGTATTTATGCGGAGCGGCCAATCTCATGATCTTGATGAGCTAAGCTCGGGTGAGAAAGAGATATTGTACGGATACTTGCGAATGCGCAATTCTGCGCCGCGAGCCTCCATCATATTGCTGGACGAGCCAGAGCTTCATTTGAATCCACGGCTAATCAGAGGTCTTCCTGAGTTCTACAGGAGAAATCTTAGTGAGGCTCTTGATAATCAGATGTGGCTTATTACACATTCCGATGCCTTGATCAGAGATGCTATTGGAAAGCCTGGTTTTAGTGTTTATCATATGTCGCCAGCTGGTATCGAAGCGGCCGGCACGAATCAGTTGAAAACACTCACTGCTGCTGGGCTTGACCTCGCCCTTGCGGACTTGATTGGGGACCTTGCTGCCTATCGGCCTGGCGGTCATGCAATTATCTTCGAGGGCGGCGGGGATGCAGATTTTGATCGCGATTTAGTAGGAAAGCTCTTTGAGGACGAACTCCGTGGATTTAATCTTATTTCTGGCAGTAACAATACGAAGGTAAGGGCACTTCACGAGGTTTTGGAGAACGCTTATCAATCGGGACATATTAGAACAAAGTTTTTTGCGGTCACAGACCGTGATACGCCAAGCAAGTTGGGTCGACCAACAGGGATGGACTGCTTCGCATGGGATCGTTACCATATTGAGAACTACATAATAGAAACAGATATTATAGCATCGTCCGAGGTTGCATTGAAGTTTTCTCGAAACAGGACCGAGAGAGATGTAGAAGAAGACTTAATGGCAGCGGCGCGATGGGCGACGCCAAAGCTGATTGCACACCGACTAAGAGAGCACGTGAATAGTAGGCTCGTAGGTGCAATTGATCTCAAATCTAACCCCGCTGACGATAGCGCTGCACATGGTGTCGTTCAAGCTGCACAGAGATCTATAGACCGCATACAGGCGTTGGCTGGCGCCGAGCTTTCAGCCGTTTCGCTTGAGCATGAACGAACACGTATATCTAGTGAAGTTGAAGGCTGGTTTCTCGATGGTTCATCGCGGATAAACATACCAGGACGTGAGATACTAAAGCGCTATGCACATGTGAACGCGATATCCGGCGGTTACGAAGCTCTTCGCAATGTTGCTATAGATCAAATGTTGAGAGCAGGTAGGAAGCCGGACGGAATGAAGGCTGTCATATCCGCAATAACGGCTTTGAGAGTATAAGGTTTGCCTGAGCGGTAAGGGCTTTCTTGGGCGAGGTCCACTCCGCTAACCGGAGTTTAGATATTGCGGCTTGCCCCGTCACGTCGCCCTTGGTTTCATTCGTGAACATTGGGACAGACAACGGTCCTACAGCTTTCGGGAGAGTTACCCACCGTACGATCGCCAACCGCGTCCGCATCACAGACACGACGGCAATGATGCGGACGCCTTCGGATACCGACGGAGAGCGCTTGGTTGACGAGCCACGGTGGCTCTGTTCCATCCCTCTCAACTATCTGGCAAAGAACGGCCGGCGGCTTGGCCGCCGAGTCTGTTACGATGCAGGCCAAGACAAAAGAAGAACGCGGCAAAGCCGCGCCGTCGGACGGGTTCGGTCGGGTTGCCCGCCCGCCCCGCCGGCCGAGCCTGCGGCGAGTCGGGGCCGGCACGGCCCTCGCCGCCTCGGCTGTCCTACACGAACCAAATAGGCTACACCGAGTCGCATGGCTCAACCTTTCCTCCCCGTCCCCGTCCAGAATCGCGCCGATGGCTGGACTCCCGAAAAGCAATGGAAGTTCGTGGAGGCGCTGGCGCAGACCGCCTCGCTCACCCAGGCGGTGCGCGCCGTGCGGATGAGCGCGCGGTCGGCGTATCGGCTGCGGCAGCATCCTGACGCCGGGGCGTTTCGCGCCGCCTGGGATGCGGCGCTGGGCCAGGCCTGGGGGCTGCTCGAACAGGTCGCGCTCGATCGCGCCGTCAATGGTGAGCGGGAGACCATCGAGCGCGACGGCTTTCTGGTCGCCGAGCGGCGCAAGCCGTGTTCGGACCGGCTGCTCATCCACCTCCTCGCCGCGCACGAACGGACGCAGGCGGCGGCGCGGGCCGATCGCGCCGCGGCGCACAAGCTCGCACTGGCGGAGGCGAAGCTGGCCGCCATCCAGGCCGGCGCCGATGCCCCCGCGCGCCGGCGCAAGGGCGCGGCCGCGCCGCCGCCGCTCCCCCTGTTGCCCGACGATGCCGCCGCCGCGACCGCCGCGCTGCAGGCCTTCCATGGCCATGCCGAGGCCTTTGAACACTGGCCGGAACTCGATGAGGCGATGATCGCGCATAATGCCCTGGTGGCGGCCAATTCGCTGCCGACCGGCTGGCAGGGGCCGGGCGACGCCTGCGCTGAAACAATGCCCCGGGAGCCCTACCTTGAGGACGAGGCACCGGCAGCCGATGACGGCGGGCGCGAACCCGACCCGGCGACCGTCGCCTGGAACTTCGCGAATCGGCCGCGGTGGGAAGATTATGCGGCAGAGGAACGGGCGGCGGCCAAAGCCGCGGAAACGCAATGTCGGTGACTTTTGCGACTTTCGTTGGATTTTGCGGCGCGGCCGTCGGCGGAGCCGCCGAGTCCGCAAGGGGCGTGAAGGCAGGGAGGAAGGGCGCGGCATGGCCGCGTCGTCGGACGGGTTGGTCGGGCGGGGCCCGACGCCCCGCCGGCCGCGCCTGCGGCGTCTTGCCAGATAGGAGTCTATCTGGCAGCGCCTCGGCGGTGTGCAACGAAGTCGCCCGTCGTATCGCCCTCGGCATCATCCGGGAGGATTTCAGCCAGCTGAAAATCGTCCTGCGCTTCTCCGAAGGCCTGCCCAACCTCGCCGCCATCGATTCGATCCGCATCACCGACACCACGGCGATCATCCGGGCGGCGCCGGACAACGAAGCCGACATGGTGCAGCGGCGCTGGTCCTGGCCCTCTCCCAATGGCAAGCCCGTGTACAACTACCGCTCCGAAGGGCGGGAGCTCGGCAATTCGGCCAGGGGGGGCCGCTGCCTGATCCCGATCGACGGTTTCTACGAATTCACCACCGCCGCGGACCCCAGGGCAAAGCGCAAGGACAAATGGCTGTTCACCATGCCGGACGCGCCGTTCTTCTGCGTCGCCGGCCTGTGGCGGGCGGACCCCAGGGTCGGGGAGGCCTTTACCATGCTGACCTGCGAGCCCGGCCCCGACATTGCGCCCTATCATTCCCGCCAGATCGTGCTGATGCCGCGCGAGTACTGGGCCGACTGGCTGGGCGGCACGGTGCCGGCGGGCGAGTTGATCGCGCCGACGCCGGCGGGGACGCTCCATGTCGCCCGGGTTTGACCCATATCAAGGCGAGTTGCGTCCTGCAGGCGCAACAATGCGTTATCCCAGCCAAAGGATATATACATGACGCATGTTTCCCGGCACCTCCACGACGCCTTTCCCAACGACGCGGACACCATCAGCCGGCTGAAGGCCGACGATGCGCACTTCCAGGACATGGCGGCGCGGTTCGAAGCGATCGACGCCGAGGTCGCCGCGGCCGAGGGCGGTGACGACCCGGCCTCCGACGAGCGGCTGGAAGCGATGAAAAAGCGGCGCCTGGCGCTGCTCGACGAAATCGCCGCCTATCTGGCCGGCGCCGGAGATGTGAAATGACCGACCATGCCGCGATCGAGACGGCCCTGAAGCAGCGCCTGTCGGCCCTTACCGGCGAAGTTGACGCCATCGGAGCGGAGCTGTCGACGCCGCTCGACGCCGATTTTTCGGAACAGGCCAACGAGCTGGAGGGTCAGGACGCGCTGAAATCCGTGGAGGCCGTGCAGCTCGGCGAAATCGACGCCATCCATGCCGCCCTCGCCCGCATCGAGGCCGGCAGCTATGGCCAGTGCCGGGTCTGCGGCAAGGACATCGCCCCGGCGCGGCTGGTGGCGCTGCCGACGGCATCGACCTGTATCGCCTGCGCGGCTTAACCGCCGGGGCCCGGCGGCCGTGAACCGGAGACGATGATCGAGCCGCCGAATGCCCTGATGGCCGCCTGCGATGCCGACGCCGATGCGCTGCGGCTGTTGCAGGAGGACAACCCGTTCCTGCTGGCGCGGGCGGCGCGGTGTGCGCAGCTCGACACGATGATCGAGGCGCTGGCGGCGGAAGCGCAGCGCACAGGCGTGCGGCGCCGCCTGGCCTATCTGCGGGCGGAGCGCGAGGCCCTGCTGGCGGAAATGGTCGAGATGGTGCTGGGCAGCGGCGCGCCGCCGCCGCCGAAGCCGGCAGGCCCTCCGCCCCGCCTGCGCCACAACCCCTGGTCGTGGCCGGCCTGACGCCTATTCGGCGGCGATCATCTCCGGCACCTGGATGAAGCCCTTGCGGCGCGCGATGCGGCCCTCGATCTCAGGGCGGAAATGCCGGATCAGGCCCTGGATCGGCCAGGCCGCGGCATCGCCGAGCGCACAGATGGTGTGCCCCTCGATCTCGGTGGTGACCTCGAGCAGCAGGTCGATCTCGTGCGGTTCGGCGTCGCCGGTGACCAGCCGCTCCATGACCCGCCACATCCAACCGGTGCCTTCGCGGCACGGCGTGCACTGGCCGCAGCTTTCGTGCTTGTAGAAATACGATAGCCGGGCGATGGCGCGGACGATGTCGGTGGACTTGTCCATCACGATGACCGCGGCGGTGCCGAGGCCGGACTTCAGGTCCTTCAGCCCGTCGAAATCCATTGGCGCATCGGCAATCTGGTCGGCCGGCACCAGCGGCACCGACGACCCGCCGGGGATGACAGCGAGCAGATTGTCCCAGCCGCCGCGGATGCCGCCGCAGTGCGTGTCGATCAACTCGCGGAACGGCAGGCCCATCGCCTCCTCGACGACACAGGGCTTGTTCACATGGCCGCTGATCTGGAACAGCTTGGTGCCTTCGTTCTTGGGCCGGCCGATGGCGGCGAACCAGGCCGGGCCGCGACGCAGGATGGTCGGCGCGACGGCGATGCTCTCGACATTGTTGACCGTCGTCGGGTTGCCGTACAGCCCGGCACCGGCGGGGAACGGCGGCTTCAGCCGCGGCTGGCCCTTCTTGCCCTCCAGGCTTTCGAGCATCGCGGTTTCTTCGCCGCAGATGTACGCCCCGGCGCCGCGGTGGACGACGACGTCGAAATCATAGCCTGACCCGCAGGCGTTCTTGCCGATCAAGCCGGCGGCATAGGCCTCACGGACGGCGGCGAACAGCGTTTCGGCCTCGCGGATATATTCGCCGCGGATGTAGATGTAGGCTGCCGTGGCGCGCATCGCGAAGCCGGCGACCAGAGCGCCTTCGATCAGCTTGTGCGGATCGTGGCGGATGATCTCGCGATCCTTGCAGCTGCCGGGTTCGGATTCATCGGCATTGATGACGAGATAGCTCGGCCGCGCCGGATTGGGCGTTTTCGGCATGAACGACCATTTCATGCCGGTTGGGAATCCGGCGCCGCCGCGGCCGCGCAGCCCCGAGGCCTTGATGGCGTCGATGATCGCGTCGGGACCGCCGGCGAGGAGCGATTTGGTATCCTCCCAATCGCCGCGCTTGCGCGCCGCCTCGAGGTTCCACGGCTGGAAGCCGTAGAGGTTGGTGAAGATCCGGTCCTTATCGGCCAGCATTGCTGTCATCCATCTTGCGTGCGCGCCGGTCCATGACGATCCCGAGCAGGAACGCCCCGGCGCTGATCCCTAGCAGGGTCGCGTCGGCACCCGACGCGGTAAATAGCTGCACCAGCGAAATCAGGCCGGTGACGATCGCCGTCAGCATCGCCGCCAGGCTGAAGCGGCGCAGGAATTCGCGATTGCTGCTCACTTGGCGAGCTTGTCGGCGGCGTTGACCAGCGCATAGCCGCCGATGGCGACGAAGACCGCGGTGACGATGATGCCGAGCGGGTTGCCGAACTTCATCCCGAAGAACACCGCAAAGCCGAGCAGCGCCACGGCCAGCCCCATCATCGCCAGGCCGAGGCTGCGGACGACGACGGGATGCATCAGGCGAACTCGACCAGCGTCGTCGGGCCGCCCTCGGGGCAGCTCGCGGTGCGGCCGATCTGGCTGCCCGCCGCCGGCGTCTCGCCCCGCGCCAGCGCATCGATGATCGCCGTCATGGTCTCATAGGTCAGGTCTTCGTAATTGTCGGCGTTGATCTGCACCATCGGTGCATTGGCGCAGGCGCCCAGGCACTCGACCTCGCTCAACGTGAACAGCCCGTCGGGTGTATTAGCACCCTTTTTCAGGCCCTTGTCCTTGCAGGCGCGCATGATGTCGTCGGACCCGCGCAACTGGCACGGCGTCGTGCCGCAGACCTGGACGTGATAGCGGCCGACCGGCGCCAGATTGTACATCGTGTAGAAGCTGGCGACTTCATAGACGCGGATATAGGGCATGCCGACCTGGTTGGCGACGAACTCGATCACCGGCACCGGCAGCCAGGCCGAGCCCGTCGCATCGGCCATCTGGCCTTGCGCCAGCCACAACAGCGGCATCACCGCCGACGCCTGGCGACCCTCGGGATACAGCGCGATGATACGGTCCGCCTCGGCGGCATTGTCGGGCGTCCAGCCGAACGGCCCCTCGAACGGCGCCACCGGCCCCGGTGCGATATCAGCCATCAGCAATCTCACTCCACACCGGCGCCGCGGCGCCGGACTACAACCTGTCGGTGGTCATCACCAGGATCGCCGCCCAGACATGCACCAGCCCGACGACGACGAGCACATTGGCGAACACCGAAGGCGACGACGCCGCCAGATACAACGCAAAGGAGGTGAACAGCAACGATATGGTGACGGATTCTCGCATCAGAAACTGCATCGGTCGTGCTCCCCAATCATATCCATTCGGCGCCACCCCGCCGGTCCGGTAACGGCAACCCCGGTGTAAACAGCAGGTTGCCGCCCGATGCAACCGGCCGCGGCGGCCAGATCACCGCGCTTATTCGAAGCGATCGGCGCTCATCTGCCACAGCGTCCACAGGAACCAGCCCAGGATCAGAATGAAAATCAGGTTCATGCCGACCGAAGGATAGCGAAACACGCCGATCAACGCGACGGCCGCACACAGGAACGAAAACCATACCGCCTCGTCGCGGCCGCTGTTCGACTTGTCGTCCATCATCCATCCCCTTCACCACCGCCTTTCCTGCGGCGCGATGTCACACTATGCGGCTTGCGCGGCTACGCCAAGCCCTGCCCGTTTTCAGATGCTTTCCAGCGCGGCGCGGGTCAACTGCGACGGATTTTCGCCGGTGTTGGGCTCGCCCTCGCGATCGATCATCAACACCGCGCATTCGGCGTCGGCAACCGGCCGGTGTTCGGTGCCGCGCGGCACGACGATCATCTCGCCCGGACCAAGGCTGCGGGCGCCGTCGCGAAACTCGATGCGCAACGTGCCGGAAATGACCAGGAACAGCTCGTCGGTGTCGGCATGGCTGTGCCAGGTGAATTCACCGAGCAGCTTGGCCAGGCGCAGTTCGTTGCCGTTGTACTTGCCGATGATGCGCGGGTTCCAATGGTCGCTGAAGCCGGCGAGCTTGTCGGCAATGGCGAGGACCGGCGGCGCGCCCATCGCAGCACCCCTACCGGTCGACTTCGCCGAACACGATGTCGAGCGACCCCAGGATCGCCGGCGCGTCGGCGAGCATGTGGCCCTTGCACAGGAAATCCATCGCCTGCAGATGCGCCATGCCGGTCGCGCGGACATGGACGCGCCACGGCTTGTTGGTGCCATCGGCGACCATGAAGATACCGAATTCGCCCTTGGGGCTTTCGGTCGCGACATAGACCTCGCCGGCCGGCACGTGCATGCCCTCGGTGTACAGCTTGAAGTGGTGGATGAGCGCTTCCATCGACCGCTTCATCTCGCCGCGTGAGGGCGGCGATACCTTGCGATCGAGCGTCGCGTGGCGGCCGGCCGGCATTTCGGCGAGGCACTGGCGGATGATCTTCAGGCTTTCGCGCATTTCGTCCATGCGGACCATGAAGCGCGCATAGCAGTCGCCGTCGTTCGACACGATGACGTTGAAATCCATGCGGTCGTAGACGTCATAGGGCTGCGACTTGCGCAGGTCCCAGGGCACGCCCGAGGCGCGAATGCACGGGCCGGTAAATCCCCAGGCGATCGCGTCATCCCGCGAAATCACCCCGATATCGACGTTGCGCTGCTTGAAGATGCGGTTGTCGGCGACCAGCGACTGCATCTCGTCGAGCACCTTCAGATAGCCGTCGCACCAGTCCTTGATGTCGCCGAGCAGCCCGTCGGGCAGATCCTGGTGGACGCCGCCGGGCCGGAAATAGGCGGCATGGAAGCGCGCCCCCGACACCCGCTCGTAGAATTCCATCAGCTTTTCGCGCTCCTCGAACAGCCACAGGATCGGCGTCATCGCGCCGACGTCCATCGCATGCGTCGTGGTGTTGAGGATGTGGTTGAGGATGCGGGTGATCTCCGCGAACATCGTGCGGATATACTTCGCCCGCAGCGGCACCTCGATGCCGCCCAGCTTTTCGATGGCGAGCACATAGCTGTGCTCCATGCACATCGGGCTGACGTAATCGAGCCGGTCCATGTACGGCAGCGCCTGCAGGTAGGTCTTGTACTCGCACAGTTTTTCGGTCCCGCGATGCAGCAGGCCGATATGCGGGTCGCAACGCTCGATGATCTCGCCATCGAGCTCCATCACCAGCCGCAGCACACCGTGCGCCGCCGGATGCTGGGGCCCGAAATTGATCATGTAGTTCTGGATGCTGTTGCCGTCCTTCAGCGGCGGCAGCAGGTCCTGCGTGTCCTCGGCGGTCCAGGCCGCCCCGGCGGGTGACAGGTCGGCCATTACTTCGCCTCCGCCTTTTCATCGCCCGGCAGCATGTAATCGGTGCCTTCCCACGGCGACAGGAAATCGAAGCTGCGGAAATCCTGCGCCAGCTTCACCGGCTCATAGACGACGCGCTTGTGCTCTTCGGAATAACGCAGCTCGACATGGCCGGTCAGCGGGAAATCCTTGCGGAACGGATGCCCTTCGAAACCATAATCGGTCAGGATGCGGCGCAGGTCGGGGTTGCTGTCGAACAGCACGCCATAGCAATCCCAGGTCTCGCGCTCGTACCAGCCGGCGACCGGCCACAGCCCGGTCAGCGACGGCACCGGCATGCGGTGGTCGGTGGTGACCTTGACACGCAGGCGCAGGTTCTTCGCCATCGACAGCAGCTGGTAGACGACATCGAACCGCTCGGCGCGATCGGGGTAGTCGACGCCGCAGATGTCGATCAGCTGGTTCAGCCGCAGGTCAGGATCGTCACGCAACGTCGTCATCACCGCGACCAGCGCCTCGCGCTTAACGGTCACGCCGGTCTCATGGGCGTGTTCGACGATCTCGACGATCGCATCGCCCAGCAGCGAACGCAGCTGTTCACCCAGGTCGGGCATGGTGCCCATCACCGGCCAGCTGTGCCGCCCCAGTTCGGGCGTGATGGCGTTCACCGTTCGAAACTCCCGACGCGGCGGATCTTCCGCTGCAGGGCGAGGATGCCATAGAGCAGCGCCTCGGCGGTCGGCGGGCAGCCCGGCACATAGATGTCGACCGGAACGATGCGATCGCAACCGCGGACCACCGAATAGCTGTAGTGGTAATAGCCGCCGCCATTGGCGCAGCTGCCCATGGAGATGACATAGCGCGGTTCCGACATCTGGTCGTAAACCCGGCGCAGCGCCGGCGCCATCTTGTTGCACAGCGTGCCGGCGACGATCATCACGTCGGACTGGCGCGGCGAGGCGCGCGGCGCGACGCCGAACCGCTCAAGATCATAGCGCGGCATGTTGGTGTGCATCATCTCGACCGCGCAGCAGGCGAGCCCGAACGTCATCCACCACAGCGAGCCGGTGCGCGCCCAGTGGAACAGGTCCTCGGTCGACGCGACGAGGAAGCCCTTGTCGGCGACCTCCTGGCTCATGTCGGCAAGGAACATGTCCTTGTTGTCGGCACGCAGCGTCAGGCCGCGCGCCTGCTGCTCCTCGGTCAGTGCCGGCGGCACTTGAATCATTCCCATTCCAGCGCTCCGACATGCCAGGCATAGGCGAGCCCGATGGCGAGTTCGCCGAGGAATTCCATCATCGCCCACCACGCCGCCTGCCCGCCCCAGTGCAGCGACACCGCCCAGGGAAACAGGAACGCCGCCTCCAGGTCGAAGACGATGAACAGGATGGCAACGAGGTAGAAGCGCACGTCGAACTGCGCCCGGCTGTCCGAAAACGCCGGAAAGCCGCTTTCATATTCGCTGAGCTTGATGGTGTCGGGCTGCGACGTGCCGGTCAGCTTCGACACCGCGATCGGCGCCCCGACAAAGATCAGGGCGAACACGATTCCAACCGTCAGGAACAGCAGGATCGGCAGATACTGGTTGGCAATTTCGGACATGGCCGCAAAACGGGCTTTCGATGCTGGAGTTGCGTCGCGCGCCTTCTATGCCCCGCGGTGCGCGAGGGCAAGGCCAAGGGTGTGATCGTGCGGCCAAACGCCCACGATGACATTGTCACCCCGGCGCAGGCCGGGGTGACAAGACAAAACTACTGGTCGTCCTCCGCATAGCTGAACGGATCCGTCGGCTTCGGCTGAGTCGGCAGCACGCCCCTGGGCAATGGCGCCTCGCTGTTGGCGGCGTTCCACAGGAAACTCGCCATGATCACCGCCGCCTGGCGCAGGTCCGCCGGCTTCAGGTGATCGAAGGTGTCGATGTCCGAATGGTGCGTCCGGCTCATATAGTCGAGCGGATCCTGGATGAACTGGTAGCCCGGCAGGCCGACGCTCTGCAAAAAGACATGGTCGGTGCCCCCGGTCTTGCTGCTGACGACGGCGGTCGCGCCCATGCTGGCGAACGGCGCCAGCCATTCGCGAAAGATCGGCGCGACGCCCTGGTTGCCCTCGGTATAGATGCCGCGGATCTTGCCGCTGCCGTTGTCGAGATTGAAATAGGCGGCGAGCGCGCCATAGCCCGGCTTCGGCGTGATCGGGAAACTGCGCGGCCAGGTCGCATAGGGGCCGAGCTTCAGCTTTTCGGGGTCGGTCTCGGGCGGGCGGCTGGCGAGATGCTGCTCGACATAGGCGAGGCTGCCGAGCAGCCCTTGTTCCTCGGCGTTCCAAAGCGCGAAACGGATCGTCCGGCGGGGCCTGGCCCCCAGGCTGGCGAGGATGCGCGCCGCCTCCATGACGACCGCAGATCCGGCGCCATTGTCCGCCGCGCCATCGGCCGCCACCCAGCTGTCGAGATGCGCGCCGGCCATCACATAGCCGGCCCTGGCGTCGCTGCCCGGGATTTCGGCGATGATGTTGTTGGCGCGGGTGTCGGCCTCGTGGAAGCTCACCCGCGTGTCGATATCGAGCGTCACCGGCCCCGTCTTGGCGAGGCGCGCCAGCCGCCGATAATCCTCGGCGGCCATCTGGATGCCGGGCACCTTGCGCTTGTCGTCGGTGCGATAGCCATTACCCTCCCCCGAAACCAGCCCGCCGTCGCGATACGACTGGCTGACCCAGGCCCTGGCGCCCTCGGCGCTGAGAAAGGCATCGAGCCGGGCTTCGAAACCCTGGCGCTTCATGCGCCTGGCGATGGCGGCCGGGTCGAAATTCGGCTGGTCGAAGGTATCGAGCTTGCGCAGTTCGTCATCGCCATAGCGGCGGAACGCCGGCTTGTCGGGCTCGGAACCGTCTGTCGGCTGCGACACCAGCACGATCTTGCCGCCCAGCTTGCCGCGCCAGGTGGCGAAATCGCTGTCCTTCTTCATCGGCGCGACGACGATCGGTGCCGATACCGCCGCGCCGGTGCCGGGCGTCCACGCCACCGGAATGGCGTGCAGCGGCAGCACGCGCGGCGTCGTCATGCGCACGGCGACGCTGTCGATCGACCAGCCGCGGCCGAACTCGAACGGCTCGGCATGAACGTTGGACAGGCCCCAGCCGCGGAATTTCGACTGCGTCCAAGCTTCGGCGGCGCGCATCTGCGGCGAATTGGTCATGCGGCCACCGATGCGATCGGTCAGATAGCCGATCGTCTCGACGACCTCGCCATGGTTCATGCCGGCATCGATGATCCGCGCCGTCATCACGCTGTTGTCGGCGGCGACGGCAGGCATGGCAAAGGCGAGCGCCGCGATGGCGCAGAAGGTCAGACGCATGAAGATGTCCCCGCAAATTCGCAAGCGCCGTAGGCTAAAGCCGGCCACCGGCCGCGGCAAGAGGCAACCCGTCATCCCCGCGCCGGCGGCGCCTGCACTGGCGTCAACCCAACCGTCATGCCGGCGAACGCCGGCATCCACCGCGGCGCCAAGACCCGGCCCTCGACGCCTGGCACGCCGTCCGGTGCAGCAGCGACCAACACGGCACTTTGCAAGACGGTGGATGCCGGCGTGCGCCGGCATGACGATCCGCATTAGAGCAACTTTGTGTCCGGGCGATCGAACGCCGCCGCGGCGTTCCGAACGGCCGCCCTAGCGGACCGCGCCCGCGACCAGCCGGTGCAGCTTCGACTGGATATTGCCGTTGGCGGCGACGATCTCCGCCCTCGCCACCATATTGTCCTGGCCGCGATAATCGGTAACGAAGCCGCCGGCCTCGCGCACCAGCAGGATACCCGCCGCGACGTCCCAATATTGCAGCCCCTGTTCCCAGAAGCCGTCGAACCGCCCCGCCGCCACCCAGGCCAGGTCGAGCGCCGCCGACCCGAAACGCCGCACGCCGGCAACCTCGGGCATCACTGCCGACAGCACGTTGGTGAACTCGGTCGGCTTGCCATGGCCATGATAGGGAATGCCGGTGGCAATGACGCAATCGAGCATGTCGCGCCGCGCCGACACCCGCAGCCGGCGATCGCTGAGCCAGGCGCCGCGGCCCTTTTCGGCCCAGAAGCTTTCACCGGTCAGCGGCTGGTGGACGAGGCCGGCGACGACCTCGCCCTGGACCTCGGCGGCGATCGAGATGGCGAAATGCGGCATACCGTGGAGGAAGTTCGTCGTGCCGTCGAGCGGATCGACGATCCAGCGCGCCTGCTTCTCGGCCCCCTCGGTCTCGCCCGATTCCTCCATCAGCAGCCCCCAGTCGGGCCGCGCATGGGTCAGCACCTCGGCGATCGCCTGTTCGGCGGCGCGGTCGGCGTTCGACACGAAATCGGCCGGCCCCTTGCGGCTGACCTGCAGCGCATCGACCTCGTTGAAGTCACGACGCAGCCGCGGCGCCGCCTTGCGCGCGGCCTTTTCCATGACGGTGATCAGGGCGGAATGGGCAACCAAGGCTGTCTCTTTCGTTCTGCCCGGCGACCCTTGCGGGTCCGGGCCATGCGCGGCAAGCGCAACGGGAAATGCGCGACAAGCGCGGCGGGAAATGCGCGACAAGCGCAACGGAAAATGCGCGCCCGACGAGGCTGACCCGACAAGGCGAAGCGGCAGCCCTTAACGGGTATCGCCCCGCCTGCCAACCGCCCGCCGCAGCGACCGGGTCCCGGTATTCACGATGTCAAAGAGCGGCACGACTCACTCAATAACCATATCGGTTCATGTAGGACAGGGTTTTGTACCGGATCACTTTGCAGCCTTCAGAAAGGGCAGCGGATCGACGTTGCGATAGCCGGGCGTCAGGCCGGCGAAGTGGCGCAGCCAGAAATTGTGCCCGCTGCCATAGACGACCAGCACGCGATCTCCAGGTTTCGCGACCGACATCAGCTTGGCAAAGATCTTGGCGTTGCGCAGGTACCACATGGCGTTGAGGTCAGCGCCGGCCTGGTTGTCATGGTCGCCGATCCCCAGCACCCCGTAATAAGCGTCCATGCCGGTGGCGGGACCGGGCGCGTTAAAAGCAATCAACGCCTCTGTCACCGTCAGGCTTTTCTGCCTGGTGCCGAAGTCCTTCAGCCAGTCGGCGATGCCCGCATTGCTGGCGTCCAGCACTGATGTCTGGCCGAACTGCTTTGCCGCTGCCTGAACCTTGTCAAACGGGAAATAGTCGGGCTCCCCATCTTTGGGCTGTTCGTCGATGCCGTGCACGGTCTTCACCCCCGCCATCCGGGCCGTGCGATAACCGAGCTGGACAATCTCGCTAGCCTCCCGGGCCAGCATCGCGTCGTCGAACCGGCCATATTCGGCGATGGCGAGGTCCGACCCCTTGCCCTGCATCTCGACCATCACCCGCGTCGGCTTGAACCGTGCGATTGCCCGGGCGACGCTGTCGAGCTGCCGCTGGCGATCGGGCGTCAGCACCGTGTCGACCCTGAGATTGTTGATATCCCGGCCCGGATTGGCGAAGTGATAGGAGCCCAGCACCATCACCTCCACCGGTGCCGCGAGCGACGGCGCCGAAAGAGCCAGGACCACCGCGGCCAGCGCAAGCTTCATCGAACATCCTTTGCGTATTGCCGATACAATACACTGACGGCCGACGCCCCGCGCGTCAATCCCAGCCGAGCACGTCCCCGAACGCCGCCACCCCGGCCCCTGCCCCGTCGGCATGGTCCCACACCGCCCGCACCACGGCGATGAAATCGGCCCCCGCCGCGACCAGCGGCGCCGCATTGTCGGGAAAGATCCCGCCGATGGCGACGCAGGGCAACTGGCTGATCGTCGTCCACCAGCCGAGGATCGACGGGTCGGGGCGATAATGGCTGGGCTTGGTCGTAGTGTCGTAAAAGGCGCCGAACGCGACATAATCGGCGCCCTGCTCGCCGGCCTCCATCGCCAGGTGGCGGCTGTCGTGGCAGGTGCGGCCGATCTGGGCATCCAGCCCCAGCAGCGCCCGCGCCTCGGCGATGCTGCCGTCGGACTGGCCGAGATGGACGCCATCGGCGCCGACCGCCTTGGCCAGCGCCGCCGAATCGTTGAGGATGAACGCCACGTTGGCGGCGTTGCACACCGGCACCAGCGCCGCGCAGGCGCGCAGCACCGTCGCCTCGTCGACGTCCTTCAGCCGCAGCTGGAACGCCGCCACCGGGCCGCCATCGAGCGCCGCCTTCAGCGTGTCGGCAAAGGCCGGAATGTCGATCTGCGGCGGCGATACGATGTAAAGCTGGCACGCCGGCCGCGGCTGCCGGTCGAAGCGGTCACCAAAGCCGGGGTCGAGCGGTACCTTGTCGTCATCGCCTGTCATTTCGCTCGCCTTCAATCCCTGTGGGCCCGACCTAACCAGCCGGGCAGGTACGCGCAAGCGCGGCACCGCCGCCGGTTGCCGTCGCCGGCGCATACCGTTAACGCAAACCCGGCAGCGCGGCGACAAGGGGACAATCGGCAACAGCATGACCGACCTGATCAGCCTGACGCGCCAGCAACTGACCCCCGACAGCATCGATCGCATCGCCGGCATCGTCGGGGCCGACGCCGCCACCACGACGGCGCTGCTCGCCGGCGCCGTGCCGTTGCTGGTCGGCAATCGCGGCACCTCGGCAGCGGGCGTCGCGGCGTTGATTGCCGCCAGGCAGGCTGATTCCGCCAGCATGGAATCGGCGCTGGCGCTGCTGGCCGGCCTGTTCGGGCCAAAGGTCGAATTGATGGCGCGGGCGCTCGCCGGCGCCACCGGGTCGAACATCAGCGCCGCCACCCGGGCGCTGGCCGTCACCACGCCGCTGCTCGGCAACGCCCTCACCGCGACGCTGGCGGCTGGCGACGGGCCACGGACCCGCGAGGCGGCACTGCTGTTGCTCGCCGGCAACCAGCCGGCGGCGGTGGCGGCGATGCCCGAGGCGCTGCGCCGCTCGATCGGCCGCCTGCCGGGCCTCGCCGGCCTCTACGCCACCAGCCCGACGCGCGACCGCCGCGATTTCAGCTGGCTGGCGCTGGCCGGCCTCGTCCTGCTGGCGATGCTGATCGCCCTGCTGCGCGGCTGATCAGTCGGCGCCGATACGGCAAATCAATCCTTGCCGAGATAGATGTCGACGATCTTGTCGAGCATCGCCAGCGCGTCGGCGCGGGGCCGCTGGAAGGTGTTGCGGCCGATGATCGAGCCGTTGCCGCCACCGTCGCGGATGTCGCGGGCATCCTGGAACACGGCATCGGCGCCCTTGGACGCACCGCCCGAGAACACCACCAGCCGGCGCCCGTTGAAACACGCCTGGCGCACATGCGCGACGCGCTTGGCCTGGGTGCTCCAGTCGCCGTCCTCATAGGACTTTTTGGCGTCCTTCTGCTCGATATGGTCGGTCGGCAGCTTGACCTTGATGATGTGCGCACCGGCCAGTGCCGCCATGTGCGCGGCATAGGCGCCGACATCCAATGCCAGTTCGCCGGCCTTGGAAATCTCCCCGCCGCGCGGATACGACCAGATCACCGTGGCGATGCCGACGGCCTTGGCCTCCTGGCTCAGTTCGCGGATTTCCTCCATCAGTTCAAAAATATCGTCCGAGCCCGGATAGATGGTGAAGCCGATCGCCGAGCAGCCGAGGCGCAGCGCATCCTCGACCGTGCCGGTCACCGCCTGGTTGATGCTCGTCGACCAGCTGTTGCTGCTGTTGACCTTGAGGATCGTCGGAATCTGCCCGGCAAAGGTATCGGCCCCCGCCTCGATCATGCCGAGCGGCGCCGCATAGGCCGACAGGCCGGCGTCGATCGCCAGCTGGAAATGGTAGTGCGGATCATAGGCCGGTGGGTTCAACGAAAAGCTGCGCGCCGGGCCATGTTCGAAACCCTGGTCGACCGGCAGGATCACCAGCTTGCCGGTGCCGCCGAGCCGGCCCTGCATCAGGATGCGGGCGAGGTTGGCCTTGGTACCCGGATTGTCGCTTTCATAGTTGGCGAGGATGGCGCGAACGGCGGGGGTGATCGAGGTCGTCTGGGGGGCTGTCATCATGGACCTTTTGCGTCTGCAGGGGGCGCGCTCCTGTTAGCGAGCAGAGCCGCCCGGAGCAATCGCCGTTGACGATGCCGACAGCGAGCGTATCACGGTGGCGGGGCAAATGGGGGTTGTCATGCGAAGTCTGGTCGTCGCGCTGCTGCTGGCCGTGGCCCTGCCGGCGGTTGCCCGGCCAAGGACCGACGCGCCCAAGGTCGGCGATGTCGCGCCGCCGTTCAACCTGACGCTGGTCGACGGCACCAAGGTGTCGTCCGACGAGCTCCGCGGCCAGGTCATCGTCCTCAATTTCTGGGCGACCTGGTGCGCACCGTGCCGCGAGGAACTGCCGCTGCTCGATGCCTATTACGCAATCAACCAGCCGCATGGCCTCAGGGTTTTTGCGATTACCAGCCAGGACTCGGTGCCACTGGGCCGGCTGAAGAAACTGTTCGCTTCGATGAAAATGCCATCGGTGCGCAAGATCGAGGGTCGCTATCCGGTGCTCGAAGGCATGCCGACCAATTACATCATCGATCGCAGCGGCCACATCCGCCATGCCAAGGCGGGCGCCTTCACGCTCAACAGTCTCAACGATCTGCTGGTGCCAATGCTTAACGAACCGGTCCCGCCGGCACCCGCCGCAGCCCCTTAAAGTCGCTTAGTCTCAAATTGACCCGCTCAGGCTGAGCTTGTCGAAGCCCTGGCGAGCACCATCCGGCGACACGGCTTCGACAAGCTCAGCCTGAGCGGATCCTGTGGTTCAGCCAAGCTGGAAGCAAGTCTAACGCCCGAAGTGCTGCTCCGCGACCTGGACGAACAGCTCGAAAACGCTCTCCGCGATTTCGCTGGCTTCGGCCTCGGGCATCGACGCCAGCGTGTTGGCGACCGCCCCGGTCTTCACAGCGCCGTTCTCGACGATCGGACCGGCCTTGGTCATGCGATCGGTGATTTCGTTGTAGATGATGCGTTCCTCGGGGCCGAATTCCTCGCCCTTCAAGTCGCGGAAGGCGCGGAAGGCGTCGCCGATGCGGGCGTGGATCGGATCGGCCGAGCGCGCCAGCTTCCACGCCGCCGGATAAAGTTTCTCCCAAAGACGATCGGTATCGACTGGCATATTCACCCCCGCTGCAATGCTTCCACGCCCGGCAACGCCTTGCCTTCCATCCATTCGAGGAAGGCGCCCCCGGCGGTCGAGACATAGCTGAAATCGTCGCCGACACC
This sequence comes from Alphaproteobacteria bacterium, assembly GCA_003241875.1. Classification (GTDB taxonomy): domain Bacteria; phylum Pseudomonadota; class Alphaproteobacteria; order Sphingomonadales; family Sphingomonadaceae; genus Sandarakinorhabdus. Next base: position 6,717 of record QBLU01000026.1, on the reverse strand, counting down.
GGCATGGTTGAGCGCGGCAACCGTATCGCCGCCACCGGCGACCGAAACCAGCCCGCCGCTCTGCGTCAACGCCGCGGCGATGCGCGCCAGCGCCACCGTCGCCGTGTCGAAGGGCGGAATCTCGAAGGCGCCGAGCGGCCCGTTCCAGACAACGGTGCGGCAGGTCTTCAGCGCGTCGCCAAGCGCCTCCACCGCCGACGTGCCCAGGTCGAGGATCATCTCGTCGGCGCCGACCTCGTGGACATTGCAGGTCCGGCTGGGCGCATGGGCGCGAAATTCGGTTGCCACGACAACGTCATAGGGCAGATGGACGGTGCAGCCGGCGGCCTCGGCCCGGGCCAGGATGTCGCGAACCGTGTCGCCCAGGTCGTGCTCGCACAGCGACTTGCCGACATCGATGCCCCGCGCCGCCAAAAAGGTATTGGCCATGCCGCCGCCGATCATCAGGTGATCGACGCGCGTCACCAGATGCGTCAGCACATCGAGCTTCGACGACACCTTGGCACCGCCGACGACCGCCGCCACCGGATGCTCGGGCTTGCCGAGCGCGCGCTCGAGCGCCACCAGCTCCGCCTGCATCGACCGCCCGGCAAAGGCCGGCAGCACGTGCGCCAGCCCCTCGGTGGAGGCATGGGCGCGATGCGCGGCGGAGAAAGCATCGTTGACGTAGAAATCGCCGTTCGCCGCCAGCGCCGCGACAAAGCCCGGGTCGTTGGCCTTCTCGCCATCATGGAAGCGTGTGTTTTCCAGCACCGCGACATCGCCCGGTTGCAGAGCCGCAATTCCGGCCGCCGCCGCCGGTCCGACGCAATCGTCGATGAACGCCACCGGCCGCCCCAGCACGTCGGACAGCGCCGCCGCCACCGGCCGCAGCGTCGCCGAGCGGTCGCCGCCCTTGGGCCGGCCGAAATGCGACAGCACCAGCACGATGGCGCCGCGGTCGGCCAGCGTCGCCAGCGTCGGCACCGCCGCGCTCAATCGCGTCGCATCGCCGACGACGCCATCGGCCATCGGCACGTTGAGGTCGGCCCGCACCAGCACGCGCTTGCCGGCGATGTCGGGCATGTCGTCGATGGTGCGGAACGCCATGATTACAGCAGCTTGCCCATCGCAACGGCGGTGTCGGCCATGCGATTGGAGAAACCCCATTCATTGTCGTACCAGCTGACGACACGCACCAAATTGCCGCCGATTACCGTCGTCTCCAGCGAATCGATCGTCGACGATGCGGCATTGTGGTTGAGGTCGATCGAGACCAGCGGCTCGTCGGTGAAATCGAGGATGCCCTTCAGCTCGCCGTCGGCCGCTGCCTTCAATGCGGCGTTGACCGCTTCCTTCGTCGTGTCGCGACCGGCCTGGAAAGTCAGGTCGACCAGGCTGACGTTCGGCGTCGGCACGCGCACGGCGGAGCCGTCGAGCTTGCCCTTCAGCTGCGGCAGCACCTCGCCGACGGCGCGGGCGGCGCCGGTCGTCGTCGGGATCATCGACAGCCCGGCGGCGCGGGCGCGGCGCGGATCCTCGTGGATCTGGTCGAGGATCTTCTGGTCGTTGGTATAGGCGTGGATCGTCGTCATCAGGCCCTTGACGATGCCGAACTCGCGATCGAGCACCATGGCGAACGGCGCCAGGCAATTGGTCGTGCAGCTGGCGTTGGAAACGATCTTGTGATCGGCGGTCAGCTTGTCGTGATTGACGCCGTAGACGACGGTCAGGTCGACGCCCTTGCCCGGCGCCGAGATCAGCACGCGCTTGGCGCCCGCGGTCAGGTGCGCGCCGGCCTTGTCGGCGGCAGTGAAGAAGCCGGTGCATTCGAGCGCGATGTCGACACCCATTTCGGCGTGCGGCAGCTTGGCCGGGTCACGCTCGGCGGTGACGCGGATGCGATGGCCGTCGACGACCATATAGTCGCCGTCGACCTCGATGGTCCCCGGATAGACGCCATGGACCGAATCGCGCTTCAGCAACCGGGCATTGGCGGCGGTGTCGGCGAGATCGTTGATGGCGACGACGACGATATCGTCGCGTTTGGCTTCGTGGATGGCGCGCAGCACGTTGCGCCCGATGCGACCGAACCCGTTGATGGCGACCTTGATAGCCATGATAATCTACTCCCAATTGTCACCCCGGGCTTGACCCGGGGCCCAGTTTCTTCAGGCGAGCTTCGCCCGTACCCGCGCTGCGATCTTGTCCGCCGTCAGCCCGAAATGGTCGTACAGGGCCTCGATCGGCGCCGACGCCCCAAAGCTGTCGACACCGATGTTGAGCCCGCGCGTCCCGGTATAACGCTCCCAGCCCAAAGTCACCCCGGCTTCGACGGAAACGATCAGCGCATCGGCCGGCAGCACGTCGGCGCGCCAGGTCTGGGGCTGGGCGTCGAACTGTTCCCAGCACGGCATCGACACGACATCGCAGCCGGTGCCCTCGGCCTCCAGCAGCGCCGCCGCGGCGATGGCGATCTCGACTTCGGAGCCGGTGGCGACAAACACGACCTTGCGGGGCGCGGCGGCGCTGCGCAGCCGATAGCCGCCCTTTGCCGTCAGATTCTCGCCCGCCGCCAGCCGCAGCTGCGCGAGGTTCTGCCGGCTCAGCGCCAGCACCGATGGCCGAGTCGTATCGGCGAGCGCCAGCGCCCAGGCCTCCGCCGTCTCCACCGCATCGCAAGGGCGATAGACGGCGAGGTTGGGAATCGCGCGCAAGCTGAGCAGATGCTCGACCGGCTGGTGGGTCGGGCCATCCTCGCCCAGCCCGATCGAATCATGGGTCAGCACATAGATGGCGCGCACCTGCTGCAGCGCCGACATGCGGATGGCGTTGCGCATGTAATCGGAGAAAACCAGGAACGTGCCGCCATAGGGGATCAGCCCGCCGTGCAGCGCGATGCCGTTCATCGCCGCCGCCATGCCGAACTCGCGAATGCCGTAATAGATGTAGCGGCCACCGTAGGAATCAGCCGTAAACGCGTGTTGATCCTTGGTTTTCGTGTTGTTGGACCCGGTCAGGTCGGCCGAGCCGCCGAACATCGCCGGCGCCTGCGGATTGATCGCGCCCAGCGCCAGCTCGCTCGCCTTGCGCGTCGCGATCTTCTGCGGCGCCGCGATCAGCCCGGCGATATGGGCGTCGAGCGCGGCCACCGCGGCGGCGGGCACATCACCCGCCATGCGCGCGGTGAAATCGCTTCCCGCCGGTGCCGCCGCCAGCCGGGCTTCCCAGGCCGTGCGCGCGTCGGCGCCCTTGCGGCCCACGGCCAGCCAATCGGCGCGGATGTCGTCGGGGATGACGAAGGCCGGATGGTCCCAGCCGAGCGCCGCACGCGCCCCCTCGATCTCCTTGGCGCCGAGCGGCGAGCCGTGCGAGCCGCTGGTCCCGGCCTTGGTTGGCGCGCCGAAGCCGATGGTGGTGCGGCAGGCGATCAGCGACGGCCGCGGGTCGGCGGCGGCTTCGGCGAGCGCCGCATCGACGCTGTCGAAATCCTGGCCGTCGCAGGCGACGACATGCCAGCCGGCGGCGGTGAAGCGCCCGCCGATATCCTCCGACGTCGACAGCGAGGTCGGGCCGTCGATCGAAATGCGATTGTCGTCCCACAGCACGTTGAGCCGGCCCAGCTTCAGATGCCCGGCAAGGCCGATGGCTTCATGGCTGATGCCCTCCATCAGGCAGCCGTCGCCGGCGATCACCCAGGTGCGATGGTCGACGAGGTCGTCGCCATATTCGGCATTCAGGTGCCGCTCCGCCATCGCCATGCCGACCGCGGTCGCCAGCCCCTGCCCCAGCGGGCCGGTGGTCGTCTCGATGCCGGCCAGTTCGAAATTCTCAGGGTGGCCGGCGCACGGGCTGCCGAGCTGGCGAAAGTTGCGAATGTCGTCGAGCGTCGGGCGATCATAGCCGGTCAGGTGCAGCAGCGCATAGATCAGCATGGAGCCATGGCCGGCGGACAACACGAATCGGTCGCGGTCGGGCCAGTGCGGCCGGCTGGCATCGAACTTCAGATGGTTGGCGAACAGCGCCGTGGCGGCGTCGGCCATGCCCATCGGCATGCCGGGATGGCCCGAATTTGCCGCCTCGACGGCGTCCATGGCCAGGGCGCGAATGGCATTGGCCATCGGTCGAAACTGGGTCATCGTCAAAAAAGCCTGTGATTTCGAGCAAAAACCGAACGCCGGCGCCGTAGTTGGCACATCGGCGCGAATCGCGCCGGACATTGGCCAGAGCGCAGGCGGAGCGTCAACCGCGTCGCGGCCGTAACGACCGGGCCTGCAAGAAGTCCTAATACGAACGTACCAATTGACGCATGCTCAGAATCGGTCTTACAAGGCCCGCGGAACCCACTGAACTATAAGGCACGGCCATTCCCGATCCCACCGCCATTGCCGACCGTCTGCAAGACGCGATTGCCAGGATCGAGGCCGGGATGGCGCGCCGTGACGCTGAAATTGCGCGCCTGCGCCGCGTCGAGGATGCTGCCGCAGCGGCGCTTGCCGATCTCGATGCCTTCATCGATGGCCAGGCTGCCAAGCGGAAATACGGCTGATGGGCCAGGTCATAGTCGATATCGGCGGCCGCAGCTATCCGCTGTCGTGCCGTGACGGCGACGAGGCGCACCTCGCCGAACTCGCTGCCGGCATCGCGACCAAGGCCGATGGCCTGACCCGCTCGCTCGGCGCCATGAGCGAATCGCGGCTGCTGCTGATGGCGGCGCTGATGGTCGCCGACGAACTTAACGACATGCGCCGCGGTGCCCCGCTGGCTCCGGGCGCTCCCGGCCTCGATCGCGAACTCGCCGAGCGGCTGCTCGGGCTGGCGGAGCGCGCCGAAAAGCTTGCCGACACGCTCGAATCCGCGCCTGCGTGATTCTTTGCGGCGCCGGTTGAGCCGGCGACGCCGAGCGCCTATATTCAACGACAGGCGGGTACTGCCCGGCACGAGCACCGAGCATCCCTGAGGCGATTCACTATCCTAGGGGGCTGGCCCTGGGCGGATCCTGGTCCGTTCTATCTGGCTCCCACCTGACGTAACTGGCGTCAGAGGATCTCTCATGCAACGACCCATGGTGGTCCCGCCGAACGACCATATGCCCGACCCGACCGAAGACCCCAAGCCCGCGCTGCGGCGCATGTTCCGCAGCGATCGCGCCGCCTTTGTCGCCGCGCTGTCGCCCGCCGCCCGCACGCGGCTGGAGGGCGAACTCGCCGCCCGGGTGCTGCCGCTGCTGCGCAGCGCCCCGGTCATCGCCAGTTACGCCGCCGTCGGCCCGGAGCTCGACCCCGGCCCGATCGAGGCGTTGCTCGCGGCATCCAGGCCTGCCCCGAAAACCGCCTTCCCCCTCGTCACCGGCCGCGACCTCAGCTTCCACATCGCCGACTGGGTCGATCTCAGGCCCGGCGTCCTCGGCATCCCCGAACCCGCCGCCACCGCGCCGCGTGTCACGCCAGGCGTGCTCCTCGTGCCGCTGCTCGCCGTCACCACCGCCGGCGTCCGCCTCGGCCAGGGCGGCGGCTATTACGACCGCACGTTACGTTCGCTCCGCGCGGCGGGCCGCGTCACCGCCATCGGCCTCGCCTGGGACGTGCAGATCGCCGACGCCCTGCCCCGTGACCCCTGGGACGAGCTGCTCGACTGGGTCGCGACACCGACGCGGCTGGTGGATTGCGCAAAGCAACGCTAACAGGCGCCACCATGGAACCCAGCTGGCGCAAACCCGTGGGCGTGCTCGCCCTCCTCGTCTATCTCATCGTCTATGCGATGATCGTCTCGTCGTTCGGCGCGACGCTCGAAACGCTGCCGACGGCGCTCAAGGTCGTCGCCTATCTCGCCGCCGGCCTCGCCTGGGTGCTGCCGCTGAAACCGCTGTTCGTCTGGATGAACACCGGACGCTGGAGCAGCAAATGAACCCCGCCGACTGCACGACGATGGCCGAGGTCCGCGCCGGCGTCGACGCGCTCGACCGCGAGCTGGTGGCGCTGCTGGTGCGCCGCTTTGCCCACATGGACGCGGCGGCGCGTATCAAGACCGAGCGCACGGCGGTGCGCGACGAAGCCCGCAAGGCCCAGGTGATCGGCAATGCCGAGGCGGCGGCGGTCGCCGGCGGGATTCCCGCCGGGGTGGCGGCGGCGCTGTGGGAAACGCTGGTCGAGGCGTCGATCGCCTATGAGCTAAGCGCCTGGGATCGGGCGCGGCGGTAGCGCTTTCGCGACGAAATTCGTGGTTCATGGGTCCCGGCCTTCGCCGGGATTACAGAACCACGGTCGTGGCCACCGAAGCTGAATTCCCGCCGAACCTGCCCCACAAGACGAAAAGGGGTGGCGCGAGTGACGGGGCTCGAACCCGCGACCTCCGGCGTGACAGGCCGGCGCTCTAACCAACTGAGCTACACCCGCTTGAAGCGGAAGCGGCGGGATAGGTGCGGGCCCCCGGCCTGTCAAGCAGCTTTCAAGCCAGATGACAGCCGGAACGCGTGCGGCTAGGCACGCAACCATGAACACGGCCCCCACCACGACCCCCGATCACGCCGGCAGCGTCGGCCGCCTGCTCGACCTCCTCGATGTCGAACGCCTGGAGGACAATCTGTTCCGCGGCCAGTCGACCAACGCCGGCTGGATGCGCGTCTATGGCGGCCAGGTCGTCGCCCAGGCGCTGATGGCGGCGTCGAAGACCGTCAACGACGGCCGGCTCTGCCATTCGCTGCACAGCTATTTCATCCGCCCCGGCGACCCCGCCCAC
>QBLU01000025.1:31968-46702 GCA_003241875.1 Alphaproteobacteria bacterium | reverse complement strand
ATCGTCTACAGCGTCGAGCGCGACCGCGACGGCCAGAGCTTCACGACACGGCGCGTGGTGGCCATCCAGAAGGGCCGGCCGATCTTCAACATGGCGGCGTCGTTCCAGGCGCCCGAACCCGGCCTGCAGCACGGCTTTGCCGCCCCCGACGCGCCGCCGCCCGAAAGCGTGCGCAGCGACGCCGAATGGGCGATCATCAACGCCGATCGCACCCCCGAACCGTTCAAGACGCTGTGGACCACCCGCGAGCGCCCCATCGAATTTCGCGCCGTCGACCATGCCGGCCCTTTCGACCCGGTCGCCATGCCGCCGCGCGCCCGCCACTGGTGCCGCGCCGCCGCGCCGTTCAGCGTCGACGAACCGATGATGCGCGCGCTGTTCGCCTATGCCAGCGACATGACCATGCTCGACACCTGCCTGCTGCCGCACGCCATCGCCTGGTCCGATCCGCGCCTGCAGGTCGCCAGCCTCGATCATGCCATCTGGTTCAACGCGACGCCCGACCTCAACGACTGGCTGCTGATGGACCAGGATGCGCCGGTCTCGGGCGGCGGCCGCGGCCTCAACCGCGGCATCGTCTACACCCGCAGCGGCCAGGTGGTGGCGACGCTGATGCAGGAAGGCCTGATTCGCCTCCGCGAAAGCGTGTGACCCGGCCGGAAGCCGCTCCACCGGTTACCGGAAAGCGCTTCAACCCCTTTGCCGCGCTCGGCCCCGGCCTCGTTACCGGTGCCGCCGACGACGACCCCTCCGGCATCGCCACCTATTCGCAGGCGGGGGCGCAATTCGGGTACCAGATGCTGTGGACGGTGGTGCTGACCTATCCGTTCCTCGCCACCTTCCAGCTCACCTGCGCCGAGATCGCCCGCGTCAGCGGCCGCGGCCTCGCCGCCAACATGAAGCGCACCTTTCACCCGGCGATCTTGCGCAGCGTCGTCGTGCTGCTGCTGGTCGCCAACATCTTCAACATCGCCGCCGACGTTACCGCGATGGGCGAGGCGGCCAGCCTCGTCACCGGTGTGCATCACCAGGTGCTGACGGTCGGGCTCGCGCTGCTGTCGCTGCTGCTGCAGGTGTTCGTGCCCTATCACCGCTATGTCGGCGTGCTGAAATGGCTGACGACGGCGCTGTTGGCCTATGTCGGCGTCGTGCTGCTGGTCGCGGTGCCGTGGCGGGAGGTGCTGCTGTCGCTGGTCTGGCCGCAGTTTGCGCTGACGACGGCGGCAGCGACGATGATCGTCGCAGTGTTCGGCACCACCATCAGCCCCTACCTGTTCTTCTGGCAATCGTCGCAGGAACTGGAGGACATGGGCGCCCACCATGCCCGGCCGCTGCGCCGCGACCACAAATCGGCACCGGCGGAATTGACCCGGATGCGCTGGGACACCTGGGGCGGCATGGCGCTGACCCATATCGTCAGCCTGTGCATCATGATCAGCACGGCGGCGACCCTGAATGTCGCCGGCATCACCAAAATCGAAAGCGCCGGCCAGGCCGCACTGGCGCTGCGGCCGCTGGCCGGCGACCTCGCCTTTGCGCTGTTCGCCATCGGCATCATTGGCACCGGCCTGCTGGCGGTGCCAGTGCTGGCCGGCTCAGCTGCCTATGCGCTTTCCGAAGCGCTCGGCTGGCGCGCCGGGCTGGAGTTGAAGCCGGCGGAGGCGCGCGGCTTCTACGGCGTCATCGCGCTCGCCGTAGCCGCCGCCGTCCTGCTCGACTTCACCGGCGTCAACCCGATCGTCGCGCTGTTCTGGAGCGCCGTCGTCAATGGCGTTGTCGCGGTCCCGGTGATGGCGGTCATCATGGTCCTGGCCGGGCGCCACGCCGTCATGGGCAGCTTCATGGTGCGCCGCTGGCACAGCGCCTTCGGCTGGGGGGCGACGGCGCTGATGGCGGTCGCCAGCGTCGTGATGTTCGCAACGCTTTAGGGTTTGGGCCCAAAGACCGCCGCGAACTTTGTCTCGTCGATGCCGCCTTCCCAGCGCGAGACGACGACGCAGGCGACGGCATTGCCGATGAAGTTGGTCAGCGACCGGCATTCCGACATGAAGCGATCGACCCCCAGGATCAGCGCCATACCCGCCACCGGCACGCTCGGCACGATCGACAGCGTCGCCGCCAGCGTGATGAAGCCGGCCCCGGTCACCCCGGCGGCGCCCTTGGAGCTCAGCATCGCCACGCCGAGCAGCAACAGCTGTTCGCCCAGCGACAGCTCGATGTTGGTCGCCTGGGCGATGAACAGCGCCGCCAGCGTCATGTAGATGTTGGTGCCGTCGAGGTTGAACGAATAGCCGGTCGGGACGACAAGCCCGACGACCGATTTCGGGCACCCTGCTGCTTCCATCTTTTCCATCAGCGACGGCAACGCCGATTCGGAGCTGCTGGTGCCGAGCACGAGGAACAATTCGGCCCTGAGATAGCCGATCAGCCGCAGGATCGAAAAGCCGGCGCGGTGCGCCACCAGCCCCAGGATGCCGAGCACGAAGACCAGCGCGGTCAGGTAGAAGGTGGCGACCAGCGCCGCCAGATTGGCCACCGACGCGATGCCATAGCGGCCGATGGTGAAGGCAAAGGCCCCGAATGCCCCGATCGGCGCCGCGCGCATGAAGATCTCGACCAGGCGGAACATGCCCGCCGATGCCGATTCGAACACCGCCAGCAGCGGCCGGCCGCGCTCGCCGGTGAGCGCCAGCGCGATGCCGAAGCTGATTGCAAAGAACAGCACCTGCAGCAGATTGCCGTCGGCAAAGGCACCGGCGACGGTTTCGGGGATGATCCCCATCAGGAAACCGGTGATCGTGGTGTCGTGCGCCTTGGCGACATAGCTGCCGACTTCGCCGGTCGCCAGCGTCGCCGGATCGATGTTGAGCCCGTCGCCGGGCCGGACGATGTTGCCGACGACCAGCCCGACGATCAGCGCCAGCGTCGACAGGGTGAGGAAATAGGCAAAGGCCTTCAGCGCCACCCGCCCGACGCTGGCGACGTCGCGCATGCCGGCGATGCCGGTGACAATGGTCAGGAAAATGACCGGCGCGATGATCATCTTGACGAGCTTGATGAAGCCATCGCCAAGCGGCTTCAGCGCGACGCCGGTGGCGGGCGCGAAATGCCCGATCAGCCCGCCGAGCAGGATGGCGACAAGCACCTGGAAATACAGCTGCGCATAAAACGGCCGGCGAACGACCGGTACGGCGCTGATGGGCTGGATGGCGATGGCGTGGCTCCCTGTCGGGGCACGCTAGCGCAATCCTGACCCGTCATGCCAGCCTGTGCCGCTCGATGGTCTCGGTCTGGAACGGCAGCAGCAGCGCTGTCGCCAGCCCCTGGTCCTTATCCACTCCCGGCACCCCGATCGGCACATCGGGCACGCTGTCCGAAAACGTCCCGTGCAGCCGGTCCCAGACACTCAGCCCCGAGCTGAAATTGGCATCGAGCGACGCCGCATCGGCGCGGTGGTGGATGTCGTGCATCCCCGGCGTCGTCAGCACCCACGCCAGCCCGGCATCGCCCGGCACGGCGATGTTCGCGTGATGGAACAGCACGGACCCGAAGAAAAATCCCTCCCACGCCGCCAACGCCCGCGGCGACACCCCCAGGATCCGCACCTGCGCCGCCCGCAGACCCACCGAGATGACCATGTCGAGCCCATGAAAGCGCAGCGCCGTCGAAGCGTCCATGTCGCGATCGACATGGTGGACCAGGTGCAAGCGCCACAACATGGCCACCCGATGCGTCGCCACATGCCAGTGGTACATCGACCAATCGAGCAGCAGGAACGCCGCCACGTCGCGCCACGGCGCCGGCAGTTGCTGCGCCAGCCCGAGCCGCCGCCGCTCCACATCCACCGCCAGCCGCCGCGCCAGCGGTTGCTGCACGCCCGCCACGACGCCCAAATCGATCAGCCCGAGCGCCACGTTACGCGCGGTCCGCGCCGGCTCGGCCTGTGTCCGCACCCGCCGCGGCCGCAGCCGCTCCGCCAGCAGCAGCGCCGCCACCGCAGCGACCCCCAGCCACAGCCCGCTCGATTTCGGCTTTTGTCCTGCCATCGCACCAGTCTAGGCTGGCCCGTGCCCGCCCCCAAGGAGATTTGCATGGCCACGCTGACCCGCCCCGACGCCGTGCCGCCGGCCATCAGCCGCCGCGGCGCCACCGCGCTGATCGCCGCCGGCTATGCCGCCATCGCCGTCGGCGCCGACGCCGCCGCCATCACCACCGACACCAGCGGCCTCCAGATCGACAGTATCACCATGCCCAACGGCTTCGGCGCCGGCCTGCCCGCCTATGTCGTGCGGCCCGCCGCCGCCGGCCGCCACCCCGCCGTCATCGTCGTCAACGAGGTCTTCGGCCTCCACGAATATATCAAGGACATCTGCCGCCGCCTGGCCAAGGCCGGCTATGTCGCCATCGCGCCCGAATTTTTCTACCGCAACGACCCCGACCGCAAGCTGGCGCAGACGATGGACTTCCCGTTCATCATGAAGGTCGTCGGCGAAGCCACCAATGCCCAGGTCATGGGCGACGTGACGACGACGCTCGACTGGCTGCGCAAGCAGGCCTTTGTCGCCCCGGATCGCCTCGCCATCACCGGCTTCTGCTGGGGCGGCGGCGTCACCTGGATGGCGGCGGCCCAGTTCCCGCAGCTGAAGGCCGGCGTCGCCTGGTACGGCCGCCTCGCCCCGCCCAAGACTGCCGCACCCGGCGCCGAACAGCGCAAATACCCGCTCGAGGTGGCGCCGGACCTGAAGGCCCCAGTGCTCGGCCTCTACGGCGCGCTCGACAAGGGCATCCCCATCGACGACGTCGCCGCCATGCAGGCGGTGCTGAAGGACGCCGGCACCCGCAACCCTGCCGCGAAACGCAGCAGCATCCGCCTCTACATGGCCGCCGACCATGGCTTCCACGCCGACTATCGGCCGAGCTACAACGAAGCCGATGCCAAGGACGGCTGGGCCCGCATGCTGGCGCATTTCAAGGCCAATGGGGTCTAGTAACGACCGCGGGAAACGCGCCGTTAATTGACTCTTGCTGCCGAAAACCCGACTGTGCCTTGGCTTGACGGCTGGGGCATGGGGCGTTTTTCAGATGCTGGACTATATCCTTGGCACGATTGCCGAGCATCGCTGGCTGTTCGCCGGGGTCATCTTGGCGGGGCTGGCGGCCTGGGTGATCATACGCCGCCACCAGCTGTTCTGGGTCACCGACCTTGCCTACACCGTGCCGGTCATCGGCCGGATCAGCCGTTTTTCGTCCGATTATGCCAAGGCGCACGACGGCTGGCTCAACGTCGAAAAGACGCTGTGCCGCGATTACGCCAAGCATGTCCCCGCCCTGTCGCGCGCCGAGTTCGAAAACCACGCCGAATATCTGCGCCGAACCTATGATCACGGCCGCAAGCCGCTGCCCTTCGCCATCGTCGCGCTGCTCGCGGTCCTGATCGGGCTGGAGGCGCTGGGCTTTTCCTACCTGCTCGGCTCGCTGATGGCGCTCGAAGGGTCGGAGAACACCCGCACCCTGCTGATGATCGCGGTCGTCACCGTGCTCGCCATCGTGCTGCTCTGGCTCACCCATGCCGCCGGCCACCAGCTTTACCGGCCCAGTCTGCTGCGCAAGCTGTTCCGCGAGCACCAGGTCGACAACAGCCGCGAATTCACCAGCCGCACCGTCAAGCTCAACGAGCCGCAATCGATCGATGACGACCAGCCCGACCATGTCCAGGCCGCCAACCGCATCGCCGCCGGCCCGGGCGACCGCGGCAGCTACAGCATGGTCTGGGTCGCCATGGCCTTCATCCTCGTCGTCGCCATCGGCTCGACGGTGCTGCGTATCGAGACGCTGAACAGCATCGAGCAGGAGGCCGCGGCCCCGGCCGCATCGATCTTCGGCGCCGTCGAAGGTGGGGCCGAAGGCGAGGCCGCCGCGCCCCCCGTCGCCGCCACCCCCGAACCCGGTGCCGAGGCGCGCCACAACGCGGCGCTGACCGGCTTCACCCTGCTCGGCGCCATCTTCCTCGTCACCCAGTTCATCGGCATGCGGGTTGGCTATTCCTATGGCTTTGTCGGCCTGCAGAGCGCCGAGGCGCATCGCGCCACCGAAGGCGCCGCCGATTATGCCAGCTATTGGGCGCGCATCCAGGCGATGATCGACATCGCCAATTTGCGCCTGCAGAAACTCCACCAGAAGCTCGAGGCCGGCGCCCATCGCCCGCTGGAGTTCCACAAGAGCTTCGTCGATTTCCTGCGCGAAGAACGTGGCCGCTCCAGCGAATACATGCTCGATCCCGCCGATCCCGGCACCGGCGGCCCCGGCGGCCGCGGTCGCCCGACGCTGGTGCCCAACGCCGCCGAGGCCGTCGATCGCGCCGTCGAGGCGCTCGACAAGGCGCCGACCAACGCCGCAAAGCTGGAAATCCTCGAAGGGCTCGACGATCGCATGCAGGATCTCGTCGAGGAGCGCCTGCGCGCCCGTACCGCCGCCGGCCGCCGCGAACAGCTGCGCACCCGCTTTGCCGGGCTGTACTGATGCGCCGCCTGCTGCTGACCACCGCGCTGCTCGCCACGCCCGCATTCGCCGCGGAGGATGCCGTGCCAACCTGCTATCGCGCCATCCCGATCGGCGGCACCGCGCCGGCGCCACAGTCTGAGCTGTTCGTGTTCATCGACCAGACGACGCCGCTGCCCGCGGAGATCAAGGCCGCCGTCGACGACAATGTCCGTCGCCTGGTCCGTCCCGGCACGCGCTTCACCATCGCCTCATTCTCGGCCTTTTCCCAGGGCCGCGCCACCACCGTCCAGGCCTCCGGCGCCGTCGAAACCGGCATCGCGCCACAACGCCGCGGCGACGTATCGGTGGCCCTGCTCAAGAAATTCGACACCTGCCTCGCCCAGCAGGCACCCTTTGCCGGTCGCCTCGCCGTCGCCACCGTCGACAAGGCCATCGCCGGCGCCAGCAACGACCTCGCAAAATCCGATGTGCTGGCCAGCCTGTCGCAACTGTCGGCGCGGGTCGCGGCATCGCGGGCGCGCACCAGGACGGTCCTCATCGTCTCCGACATGATCGAAAACAGCAGCATCACCAGCTTCTATGCCAAGAAGAAACTGCGCCTCATCAATCCCGAGGTCGAGCTCGACAAGGTCGCCAAGGCCGAGGTCGGCGGCAATTTCGGCGGTGCCCGGGTCTATGTCATCGGCGGCGCCCTGCTCCCCGACAATGGCTATCGCGCCGAACCCGAGCTGAAGGCGCTGGAACGCTTCTGGGACGGCTGGTTCCGCGGCTCCCAGGCAAAACTCGTCGAGTTCGGCCGCCCCAATCTGGTCAACCCGATCAACTGACCGTTCGGCTGCGCTCCGCGATCGCCGTGCCCGCCGCCCAGCCGCTCGCCCAGGCCCATTGGAAATTATAGCCGCCGAGCCAGCCGGTGACATCGACCGCCTCACCGATGGCATACAGGCCGGGCAGCTTTTTCGCCTCCATGGTGCGCGACGACAGGCCATCGGTCGCGATGCCGCCGACGGTCACCTCGGCCTTGGCAAACCCTTCCGTGCCGTTGGGCAGGAACTGCCAGTCGGCCAGCAGCCGCTCGATATCGCCGAGCCGGGCATCGGTGATGCTGTTGAGATCGCCATAAAGCCCGATGCGCTGCCACAGCATGTCGGCCAGCCGGTCGGGCAGCACCGCCGCCAGCGCCACCTTCAGGAAACTGCGCGGCCGCTGGCGCTTCATTTCGAGCAGCCAGCCGGGGCGGTGATCAGGCAGGAAGTTGATGGCGATCGGCTGTCCGTGCCGCCAATAGCTCGAAATCTGCAGGATTGAGGGCCCAGAAAGGCCGCGATGAGTGAACAGCGCCGCCTCGCGGAACGCTGTCTTGCCGCACTTCGCCACCACGTCCGCCGCCACGCCGGAAATGTCGCGGAACAGCGTTTCGTCCCCGCCCAGCGTCAGCGGCACCAGCGCCGGCCGCGGCTCGACGATCGACAGCCCGAACTGCCGCGCCAGCCCATAGGCATAATCGGTCGCTCCCATCTTGGGGATCGACGGCCCACCGGTGGCGATGACCAGCGCGGGCGCCGTTGCCGTGCGGTCGCCATAGGTGACGGTGAACCCGCCATCGGCGTGGCTGACCGACCCGATGCCGTGCCCGAGGCTGATCGCCACGCCGCCGGCCGCGCATTCGTCGAGCAGCATCGCGACGATCTGCTTCGCGCTGCCATCGCAGAACAATTGCCCCAGCGTCTTCTCATGGTACGCAATGCCGTATTTCTCGACGAGCGCCACGAAATCCGCCGCCGTGTAGCGGCCCATCGCGCTCTTGGCGAAGTGCGGATTGGCCGAGATATAGCGCTCCGGCACCGCGCCGAGGTTGGTGAAATTGCAGCGTCCCCCGCCGGATATGAGGATCTTCTTGCCCACCTCGTCGGCGTGATCGATGACGAGCACGCGGCTGCCACCCTGCCCCGCCACCGCGGCGCACATCAGCCCCGCCCCACCGCCGCCGAGGACGATCGCGTCATAGTCCTGTGTCTGCATCGGCGCGGCGTGTCGCAATGGGGGGGAAAGTGCAAGGGCGTTGCTGGTTATACACCTCCCACGTCATCCCCGCGCAGGCGGGGATCCATCGCCCTCTCTCGTCACCGGCGTCGACAGTCAGGCGATGGGTCCCCGCCTGCGCGGGGATGACGGCAAGTTGTGTCCAGGACACCCGCGCACTACCATCGCCTCCCAAGGAGTCTCGCCATGAAGATCGACTGGAACGCCGATGCGCTGGCCGTGCTGCCCGATCTGGTCAGCCTGCGCCGGGCCATCCATGCCGAACCCGAACTGGGCCTGCACAATCCCCGCACCACCGCCAAGATCCGCGAGGCCCTTGCCGGCCTGCCGCTGACCATCACTGAGGGGCCATCGACCACCGGCCTCATCGCTACCCTCGCCGGCCCCCAGAACGGCCGGACTGTACTGCTGCGCGGCGACACCGACGCACTGCCGCTGACCGAGGATACCGGCCTCGATTTCAGCTCTGCCACTCCCGGCGCGATGCACGCCTGCGGGCACGACAGCCATGTCGCCATGCTGGTCGGCGCGGCAAAGCTGCTCTGCGCCCGCCGCGACAGCCTCGCCGGCACCGTGCAGTTCATCTTCCAGCCCGGCGAGGAGGGCCATCACGGCGCCCGCTTCATGCTCGACGACGGCCTCATCGACCCGCTGCCCGATGCGGCTTTCGCGCTCCACGTCATGCCCAATGCGCCGCACGGCGTCTTCGGCGGCCGGCCGGGCCCCTTGCTGGCCGCGACCGATCGCCTGCACATCACCATCACCGGACGCGGCGGCCATGCCTCGATGCCGCATGACGCGCTCGACCCCGTGCCGATCGCCTGCGAAATCGTCGGCGCGATCCAGAGTTTCGTCACCCGACAGGTCTCGGTCTTCGACCCCGCCGTCGTCACCATCGGCAAGATCGAGGCCGGCACCACCGACAACATCATCCCCGAGACCGCGAAGATGCTCGGCACCATTCGCACATTGAGCGCCCGGACCCGCGCCAGCGTCGCCGCCGGCCTCGAACGCCTCGCCACGGGCATCGCCGCCGCGCATGGCGCCACCGCCCAGGTCCGCATCGAACAGGGCTTTCCGGTGACGATGTGCGACGCCCGCGCCGTCGCGCTCGGGCAGCGCGTCATCGAGGAATCGTTCGGCACCGACTCCTGGCGCACCATGGCCAGCCCAGTGATGGGCGGCGAGGACTTTGCCTATGTCCTCGAAAAGGCTCCCGGCGCGATGTTCTTCCTCGGCGCCTCGCACGAAGGGAGCGACTGGACGGCGTGCTGCGGGCTGCACAGCAACCGCATGATGATCGATGAAAAGGTCATGGCGCGCGGCGCCGCCGCCCATGCCGCCATCGCCGAACGCTTCCTCGCCGGGGGTTTCGAAGCATGAGCGCAGCGATGGACATCATCGCATGAGCGATGCGCGCGCGATCGCCGCAATCACCGCCGCAATCGCCGCGATCCTGTTGCCCATCGGTCCCGGTGTTGCGCCGACCTTGTACCGGGTCACGCCCAACAGCCGCGCCCGCAACGCCCCGCCCCGGGCCGGCACCGCGAGCACGCGGGCGACGCCTGTCGACCTCCACTACATGATCACCGGTGCCGGTGACACCGGGCTGCAACTGGGCGCCGCCATCACGGCGCTTGCCGCCGTGTCGCGTCTCGACGGCACCACGATCGACCGCCACGTCGCCGACCCGGCACTCCACGGCGCGCTCGGGGCCGATGAAAATGTGCAGGTCGCACCGGAGGCCTTGACCCTCGAGGACACCACCCGCCTGTGGCAGGCGCTCGGCCGGCCCCTGCAACCGGCACTGTTCTATACCGTCGGGCCGGTGCTGCTCGCTTGATCGCGCTCGCCCTGGCGCCGCCGCGGCCGCGGCCCTGGAGTTGATGGCATTTGAGTTGATCCAGTCAGGCTGAGCTTGTCGAAGCCCAGCGAAAACCGCCCTGCGACACGGCTTCGACAAGCTCAGCCTGAGCGGATTCTGTGGTTCAACCAAACTGAAGGCGGCCCTAGACATCCGAAAATCCGAACGGTGCGCTCGCCCGGCGGAAGTCGTCGGGCAGCACTGGCCGGCCCAGCGGCGGCGCCGAACGCGCGGTGCATTTCGGGCGGTGGCAGAGGTGGCAGGCGACCCCGATCGGGGTCGCCGACTCCGGCCCCGGGCTGGCCGGATCCTGGGTATAGACCAGCCGCCCGGCGTGTTCCGCGGCGCAGCCGAGCGCGATCGCCCGCTCGACGCGCAGCGACCCATAGGCGCCGCCGCCCGCCGTCACCGTTCGCGATATCGAAAAGAACCGCTGGCCATCGGGCAGCTCCAGCCATTGCGTGACGATCTCGCGCGGCCGCCGGAACACCTGGTGCACCGACCACAGGGGACAGCCGCCGCCATGCCGGGCAAAGGGAAAACCGGCGCCGTCGAGGCGTTTGGAAACATTGCCGGCCTGGTCGACGCGAATGAAGAAGAACGGCACCCGCTCGTCGCCGGGCTTTTGCAATGTCGTCAGCCGATGCGCCGTCTGTTCGAAACTGGCGCCGAACTGCCGCGCCAGCTTCTCGACGTCATAGCGGCGGGACTCCGCCGCCTGCGCAAAGGCGGTATAGGGCATCAGCACCGCCGCCGCGGCGTAGCTGGCGAGCGCCTTGTGCGCCAATCGGCCGCCGCTTTCGGTGGCGAAACCGCCCCGGCCGAGCTCAGCATCGATCTCGCCGCGCATCTCGAGATAGGCGAGCTGCACCGCCAGCTGGAACGTCTGGCTGGCGGTGTCGAGCGTCTCGTCGAGCAGCACCTGATCGCGGTGCCGGTCATAGCGCCGCATCGCACCGCCCATCACATCCGACGGCAGCCGCCGCACCCGCAGCCGGTGCCGGGCCTTGAGGTAAGCCGCCAGCCCGCCCCCCTCGGCAACTGCAGCCGCCAGCCGTTCCCCCGCATCGTCGAGGCTGGCGAAATTGTTGCGCCGCGCCGCCAGGAAGCGCCGCGCCTCCGCCACCGGATCCGATGCTTCGGAGGCATTGTCGCGCGCCTCGGCACCCCGGTCGGCGAGCGCCAGATGCTCCTCGCGATAGGCGGTATACAGGCGCAACAGCGTCTCGGTGATGCCGGGAAAGCCGGTGACCACGTCCGCTAGCTCTAGCGCCGGCACGTCGATGTCGCCGAACATCGGGTCCTTCAGCAGCGCCTGCAGCCGCGCCGTCTGCTCGCCGCCGGCGTCGTGCGCCAGGTCGGCCATGTCGATCTTGTAGATACGCGCCAGCCGCAACAGCATGTCGGCGGTCAGCGGCCGCTGGTTGCGCTCCAGCAGCGCCACGTAAGAGGCCGAGATATCGAGGTCGGTCGCCATATTGGCCTGAGTCAGCCCAAGGTCGCGGCGCAGCCGGCGCAGGCGCGGGCCCATATAGACCGGACGTTCGTTGGACACGGCTCGACTCCTGCGCGTTGTGCAGTCCTTACAACATTACAACGAAAGCCTGTAAAGTCTTACAGCTGAACTTCGCGGCGGCTTTGCGGTGCCGACAACTGCGCCTACGCGGCACTGCAGCAATTCCGTAACACGGGGCATACCATGTCGTACCAGGATCACATCGCGCAGGTGAACACGCTCATCGGCAAGCAAAAAGGCACATGGGACGGCATCAGCGCCGAATCCGTCGCCCGGATGCGCCTGCAGAACCGTTTCCAGAACGGCCTCGAAATTGCCAAGTACACCGCTGCCATCATGCGCCGCGACATGGCCGCCTATGACGCCGATCCGGCGAACTACACGCAGTCGCTCGGCTGCTGGCACGGCTTCATCGGCCAGCAGAAGATGATCTCCATCAAGAAGCATTTCGGCTCGACCGAGCGTCGCTACCTCTACCTGTCCGGCTGGATGGTTGCTGCGCTGCGCAGCGAGTTCGGCCCGCTACCCGACCAGTCGATGCATGAAAAGACCAGCGTTCCGGCGCTGATCGAGGAGCTTTACACCTTCCTGCGCCAGGCCGACTCCCGTGAGCTCGGCATGATGTTCCGCGACATCGACGCCGCCCGCGCCGCCGGCGACCAGCTGAAGGAAAAGCAGCTGCTGACCGCCGTCGACAACTACCAGACCCACGTCGTGCCGATCATCGCCGACATCGACGCCGGCTTCGGCAATGCCGAGGCGACCTACCTGCTCGCCAAGAAGATGATCGAGGCCGGCGCCTGCGCGCTGCAGATCGAGAACCAGGTTTCCGACGAAAAGCAGTGCGGCCACCAGGACGGCAAGGTCACCGTTCCGCACGAGGACTTCCTCGCCAAGGTTCGCGCCTGCCGCTACGCCTTCCTCGAGCTCGGCATCGATGACGGCATCATCGTCACCCGCACCGACTCGCTCGGCGCCGGCCTGACCAAGCAGATCGCCGTATCCAAGGAGCCGGGCGACATCGGCGACCAGTACAACAGCTTCCTCGATTGCGAGGAAATCGACCCGGCGACGGCGCGCAACGGCGATGTCATCCTCAACCGCGACGGCAAGCTGCTGCGGCCCAAGCGCCTGCCGTCGAACCTGTTCCAGTTCCGCGCTGGCTCTGGCGAGGACCGCTGCGTGCTCGACTGCATCACCAGCCTGCAGAACGGCGCCGACCTGCTGTGGATCGAAACCGAAAAGCCGCACATCGACCAGATCGCCGGCATGGTCGACCGCATCCGCGAAGTCATCCCCAATGCCAAGCTGGTCTACAACAACTCGCCCAGCTTCAACTGGACGTTGAACTTCCGCCAGCAGGTCTATGACGCCTGGGTCGCCGCCGGCCAGGACGTCACCGCCTATGACCGCGCCCGCCTGATGAGCGTCGACTACGACCCCACCCCGCTGGCGATCGAGGCCGATGAGCGCATCCGCACCTTCCAGCGCGATGCCGCCGCCCGCGCCGGCATCTTCCACCACCTCATCACCCTGCCGACCTATCACACCGCGGCGCTGTCGACCGACAACCTCGCCAAGGAGTATTTCGGCACCGAGGGCATGCTGGGCTATGTCAAGAACGTCCAGCGCGCCGAAATCCGCCAGGGCATCGCGTGCGTGAAGCACCAGAACATGTCGGGTTCGGACATCGGCGACGACCACAAGGAGTATTTCGCCGGCGAGGCTGCGCTCAAGGCCGGTGGCGCGCACAACACGATGAACCAGTTTGCGGCGTAGCGCCGCGCGCGCGTAGCCAGCGGCTACGCGCCGACAGGCGCAAGCCCGTCCGGCGGGGCGGCGGAGTTTCTCCGCCGAACCCGTCCGACGCCAGCATGGGCTTTGCCCATGCTCAGCACCTGTTGCAGCAAACTCAACCCCCACCACGTCATGCTGGCGAACGCCAGCATCCACCGCGGCGCCGCGAACTGGCCACTGAGACTTGGCACGACGTTCGGTGCAACAGCGAACCGCGCAGTCCCGGCCCGACGGTGGATGCTGGCGTGCGCCAGCATGACGACTGCTCTCTGATGGAAGCGAGCCCGGCCCCCGTCTTTACGCAAGCCGCGCCACGGTCGATACAACCCCATCCGACCCCACCGCAGGCCCGCCATGCAGCCCTTTGAATACACCGTCCCCGTCGTGATCGTCGGCGGCGGCGCCGCCGGTGCCGTCGCAGCCCTCGCCGCGCGCGACGCCGGCGCCGAGGTGCTGCTGATCGAACAGGACGCCCGCCCCGCGGGCACCACGTCGATGTCGCAGGGTCTGATGTGCGCCGCCGGCACCGCCCAGCAACGCGCGCTCGGCATCGACGACAGCGCCGACACGCTGTTCGCCGACATCATGGCCAAGACCCGCGGCCAGGCCGACTCCGTCATCGCCCGCGCCATTGCCGACGGCTCCGGCCCCTGCTGCGAATGGCTGACGCAGGCGGTCGGCTACCCCTTCGCGCTCGATATCGGCTTTCGTGCCGTCTATGGCCACAGCCGCCAGCGCATGCACGGCTGGCCGGGGCATGGCGGCGACGACATGGTGCAACTGCTCCACCAGCGCCTGGCCGAACGCGGCGTCGACGTGCTGCTGCAGGCGCGCCTCGCCGACATCCACGCCGAAGCCGACCGGGTCACCGGCATCACCGTCGAACGCCCCGACGGCAGCCGCGAAGCCATCGGTTGCGGCGCGCTGGTCCTCGCCTCGGGCGGTTTCGCCGCCAACCCCGCGATGGTTGCCGCGCATATGCCCGAGGCGAGGACCAGCGCGCCGCAACCGAT
>QBLU01000025.1:0-31958 GCA_003241875.1 Alphaproteobacteria bacterium | reverse complement strand
CAGCCCGCCACAATGGCCATGAGGGCAATCGCGGCGACGGTATCCGCCTCGGCGCGGCGCTGGGCGCGGCGCTCGGCGACATGGGCAGCTACCAGGGTTATGCCATGCTCGCCGATCCGCATGGGATCACCGTGCCGCCGGGCATCCTGGTCGAAGGCGGCGTGCTGGTGAACCGCGACGGCCGGCGCTTCGTCGACGAAACCGCCGACATCGCCGGCATGGTCCACCCGGTGATGGCCCAGCCCGACGGCACCGCCTGGGTGGTCTTCGATGCCCGTATCGAGGACCTTTGCGCCTATACGCTCGAAGTCCAGGCGCTGCGCGACACCGGCGCCATCCGCAATGCCGCCGACGCGGCGGCGCTGGCGGCAATCATCGGCGCCGACCCTGCGACACTGGCGGCGACGCTCACAGCGACCAGCCCCGACCCCTTCGGCCGCGACTGGCAGACGCCGCCGCAGCCGCCCTATCACGCGGTCAAGGTCGGCGGCGCCATCTACCACACCCAGGGCGGCCTGCAGATCGACGGCGATGCCCGGGTGCTGCGCGCCGACGGTAGCGGCTTTGCCAATCTGTTCGCCGCCGGCGGTGCGGCGCGCGGCGTCTCGGGGCCATCCTACTGGGGCTATCTGCCGGCGATGGGCCTCGGCTCGGCAATCACGCTCGGCCGCATCGCGGGGCGGTCGGCAGCGCTTGCCTGAGGGTCAGTGCGCCGGCGTGTCGGTCATCACCCGCGGCCGCGGCGCCAACCAGATGAAAAAGCCGGTCAGCAGGAACATGAAGCCGGTGACCATGAACACCCGGTCGGTCGCCAGCATCACCGCCTGCATCTGCACCATCGCGTCGATCTGGCCGAGCGCCTGGCTGGCGGTCAGTCCCTGCCCGACCAGCGCATCGATCTGCCCCTGGGCGCCGTTCAGCGCGCCGACAAGATTGTCGCGGGCGTTGCTGGTCGACGTGTCCCAATAGGTCGTGGAGATCGACGCCGCAAAGGCCGCCGCCGTCGTTCGCATGAAGTTCGAGAGCCCGGCCGCCGCCGCGGTTTCCTGCGGCTCCACGGCGCCCAGCGCGATGCGGGTCGTCGGCACGAAGAAGAACGGAACGCCGAGGCCCAGCACCACGGCGGGCAGGAAGATGTGCCAGAAATCGATGCTGGTCGTGAAATCGGCACGCCAGAAGGTGACCATCGCGAACCAGATGATGCCGCCCGAGGTCAGGATGCGCGGGTCCACCTTGCCGACCAGCTGCGCCGCCACCGGTGACATGATGATGGCGAGAAAGCCCCCCGCCGTCGCATAGCCCGCCCAGGTCGCGGTATAGCCCATGCTCGTCTGCAGCCAGAGCGGGATCAGGATGATGCTGGCGAAATAGGCGCCGAAGGTCAGCGACAGTGTCACCGCGCCGACGGCGAAACCCCGGTGCCGGAAGATGCGCAGGTTGACGATCGGGTCCTCGGCGGTCAACTCCCAGATCAGAAAGGCGATGAAGCCGACAACCGCGACCAGCGCCAGCACGACGATGACCGGGGAGCCGAACCAGTCGAGCTCCTTGCCCTTGTCGAGCATGATCTGCATGGCGCCGACGAACAGCACCAGCAGCGACAGGCCGATGTAATCGACAGGCCGCCGCGCCACCGGCGTCTCGCGGCTGCGGAACGTCCGCCACGAGAAAAACGCGCAGGTCGCCGCGACCGGCACGTTGATGAAGAAGATCCACGACCAGTGGAAATTGTCCGAAATCATGCCGCCGAGGATCGGACCCGCGACCGGCGCGACGACGGTGGTCATCGCCCATAGCCCGATCGCCATCGGCGCCTTTTCGGGTGGGAAGACGCGCAGCAGCAGCGCCTGCGACAGCGGGATCATCGGCCCGCCGCAGACGCCCTGCGCGACGCGGAACGCCACCAGCACGCCCAATGACGGGGCGATGCCGCACAGGAACGAAAACAGCGCGAACCCGGCCATCGCAAAGCAGAACACCCGCACCGTGCCGAACCGCATCGCCAGCCAGCCGGTCAACGGCACGGTGATCGCCTCTGCCACAGAATAGGAGGTGATGACCCAGGTGCCCTGCGACGGCGATACCGCCAGCGCGCCCGAGATCGACGGCACCGAGACATTGGCGATGGTGGTATCGAGCACCACCATGAAATTGGCGAGCGCCAGCAACGCGCCGGCGCCGATCAGCGCCCGCCCCTGCATGGGGGCAACAAAGGCAGGCGCGCTCGCCACCAGTGTCAGTTGGCGTTCGACACGTCGATGTCGGCTTCCATCGACAGGCCGATGCGCAGCGGATGCGCGCGCAGTTCATCGGGCTGCAACGTGATCCGCACCGGCAGGCGCTGGACGACCTTGATCCAGTTGCCGGTGGCATTCTGCGCCGGGATCAGCGCGAACGCCGCGCCGGTGCCGCCGGCCAGCCCGGTGACGGTGCCGTGATAGACGACATCGCCGCCATAAAGATCCGATGTCAGCGTCACGGGCTGGCCGATGCGGACCTTTTGCAGCTGGCTTTCTTTGAAATTGGCATCGACGAAGGCGGTTTCCACCGGCACGATCGTCATCAACGGCGTGCCCGGGGCGACGCGCTGCCCGACCTGGACCGACTTGCGGGCGATGACGCCGGCGATCGGTGCGCGGATGACGGTGCGATCGAGGTCGAGCCGGGCGCGTGCCACCGCGGCCTCGGCGGCCCGCACTTCGGGGTTGCGCGCGGCGCTGCTGCCGCTGATCAGCGCCGTCGCCACCGCCTGGCTGCCCTCGGCCGCGGTCACCTGCGCCACCGCCTGCGCCCGCGCCGCCCGCGCCGTCGCCAGCGCCGCCACCGCCGCGGCATGGCGATTGCGCACCGACGTCAGCTCCTCGCCCGACACCGCGCCCGACGTCGCCAGCGCCTGCCGCCGATCGAGGTCGATCCTGGCCCGGGCGAGGTCGGACTCGGCGCTTTCCACCCGCGCCGCCGCCGCCGTGATATCGGCACTGCGCGCCGTCACCTGCGCCGCCAGCGCGCGATCATTGGCATAATAGCCCGACACCCGCCGCCGGGCGCTTGCCAGTTGCGCCTCGGCCTGGTCGAGCGCCACCCGCGCATCGGCCGGATCGAGATCGACGAGCACGTCGCCGGCCTTCACCGTCTGGGTTTCCATGACCCGCACCCGCAGCACCGCAGCCGCGGTCAGCGGCGCCACCTGCGCGCTGTCGGCGCCGACATAGGCATTGTCGGTCGACACATTGTTGCGGCCGATGAAGAACCAATACAGCGCGTAGCCGATCACCCCCACCAGGATGACGAGCCCCAGGATGGTGAACAGGCGCTTGCGCACGGCGCCCTTGCCGGGTGCCGGTTTGGTATCGGCGGTCATGATCGGGTCGGCATCGGCCATCACGGCACCTCGTTTCGGGCAACAATCGCCGGCGCCGCATAGCCGCCGCCCAACGCGCGCACCAAGGCCACGTCGAGGGTGAACGCCCGCGCCTGCAGGTCGGCGAGCAGCCGGCGACGCTGCAGCACATTGTCCTCGGCGATCAGCACCGACTGGTAATCGGCGAGGCCTCCGGTGTAGCGCAGCCGCGCGATGCGGTTGGCCTCCTCCTGCGCCGCCAGCGCGGCGCGGGAATCGGCGAGGCGACCCGCCAGCGCGCGGGCGCTCGTCGCCGCGTCGGCAACATCCTGCAGTGCCTGCACCAGCGCGCTGTCATATTGCGCCACCGCCAGCGCATAATCGGCCTCGGCACCGCGCAGATTAGCCTTGCGACGGCCGCCGTCGAAGATCGGCAGGCGGATCGCCGGGCCGACCTGGCCGATGTCGGAGCCGCCGACGACGAGATTGGACAGGCCCAGCGACTGGGCGCCGATGAAGGCCGCGAGATTGATGTTCGGGTAGAAATCGGCGCGCGCCACGCCGATGCGCCGCGCCGCCGCCTCCACCCGCCAGCGCGCCGCGACAATTTCGGGCTTGCGGCCGATGAGGTCGGCGCCGAGCCGCGCCGGCAGGCCGAAGGCGGCAAGCCGGGCCAGCGTCGGCGGCGTGATCGTGCGGCCACGATCGGGGCCGGCACCGAGCAGCGCGGCCAGGGCGTTGCGGGTCAGCGCCAGGCTCTCGTCGGTGCCGCCCAGCGCCTCGCGTGCCGCCGCGGCGCCGGCCAGTGCCGACTGTTCCTCGCCCTGGGTATCGAGGCCCTCGCGGACCCGACGCCGCACAAGCCCCAGCGTCTGCTCGCGGAGCGCGATCGAAGCGACCGCCACGTCGCGCACGGCGGTCAATTGCGCCAACTGGGCATAGGTCGTCGCCACCGATGTCGCCAGCATCACCGCGGCGGCGGCACGGTCGGCCTCGGCGGCGCGCAGGTCCGAAGTGGCGGCCCCGATGGCGGCGCGGTTGCGGCCCCAGAAATCCAGTTCATAGCCGAAATCCAGCGTCGCCCGGCCGACATCATTATAGCCGCGCGGCACGAACTCGGCGGGGATGCCGTTGTTGTAGCTCTGCTTGCTCAGCGCCGCCGAGCCATTGGCCTCCAGCGACGGCAGCGTCGCGGCCCGCGCCTGGCCAAGCTGCGCCGCCGCTCGGCGCAGGCGCGCCTCCGCAGCGGCGACATCGGGGCTGCCGGCCTGCGCCTCGGCGATCAGCGCATCGAGCTGCGGATCGCCATAGGCCCGCCACCAATCCTGGCCGGGCCAGCGTATCGCCGCATCGCCACTGAGGCTGGCGACACCCAGCGCCTCCGCCGTACGCGGGCTGCGCCCGGCGTCGAGCGAAGGCGCGACACAGGCGGACAGCAGCAGCAAGGCCGGCAGCGGCAAACGACGCATCGATTCGAATCCAGTTGACCGTACCGTACGGTCAGTGCCAGTTAGGCTGGCCCGCCGTAACGGTCAACGGGCTGTTATGGATACCGTTTTGTAATGATTGCCGCCGCCCCCCGCAGTCGCCCCGCCGCAGCCCAGCGCCGCGAGGCGATATTGCTGGTCGCACAGGATGTCTTCCTCGAACACGGCTTCGAAGGCGCCTCGATGTCGCAGGTGGCGGCGCGGCTCGGCGGTTCCAAGGGCACGCTCTACAGCTATTTCGACAGCAAGGAGGCGCTGTTCGAGGCGCTGGTCGCCGAAAGCTGCGCGCACAATGCCGATTCGATGTTCGCCGTCGCCGATGATGCCGACATCGCGGCCCGGCTGCACGGCTTTGCTCGCGGCTATATTCGCCTCGTCAATTCCGACTGGGCTATCCGCATGTTCCAGGCCGTCGCCGCCGAGGCCCGGCGCCGCCCGGAGATCGGCCGCATGTTCTTCGACGCCGGCCCCGGCAACGCGCTGGCCCGGCTGGCGGCCTGGATCGCGGCCGCCGCGGCCGCCGGCGAGATTGCCGTCGCCGACCCGGTGGCATCTGCCGAGGACTTTGCCTCCCTGTGCCGCGGGTCGCTGCATCTGAAACGCATGCTGGCGCTGGCGCCCGAACCCGATGCCGACGCGATCGACGGTATTGCCGGGCGGGCGGTGGCGCAATTTTTGCAGCTACATGCGCCGGACCGGCAATAAAATCATTTGCCGTCAGGGCCGGTATGTTATGGAACCTGTGCGGGGCGTGGCACCTGCGGCAGCTTTGCCAGGTGACGAGTATCCATGTTCGATTTCGAAAAACTGCTGAAGGCGATCCCGACGCCGCTGATGATCCTCGATCGCAACCTGTGTTTCCTGCGCGCCAACGACTGCTACCTCACCGTCACCAACCGCTGCTGGGCGGACCTCGAGGGGCGCTATGTCTTCGATGCATTTCCCGAGAGCCCTGAGCGGCTGGCGGTCATCAAGGACGCGTTCGACAAGGGCCTGGCCGGCGAGGAAACCCATATCGAACGCCTGGTCTATGCTATTGCCCAGCCCGACGGCAGCTATACCGACATCAGCTGGAACCTGCGCCATGTCCCGGTGCGCGCGCGCGACGACAGCATCATCGGCGTCATGCAGCACACGCTCGATGTCAGCGCCGAAGTCGCTGCCGAACGGATGCGCGAGGTCATCAGCCAGGAATATGACCATCGCGTCCGCAATATCCTCACCAAGGTTTCGGCGATCGCGCGGCGCACGGCGCGCGGCACGGCAACCATGGGCCAGTTCATCAAGGATTTCGAACCGCGCATCGCCTCGATGGCGCGCGCCCACCAGATGCTCGTCCATGGTGGCTGGGAGCGGCTGGGCATGACCGAACTGGTCAACAGCGAATTGCAGCCCTATGCGCCGCAGGTGTCCGGCCAGATCGTTGCCGACGGCCCCAACGTCGCGCTGTCGAGCCGGGTTGCGCAGGCGCTCGGCATGGCGCTCCACGAACTGGCGACCAACGCTGTCAAATATGGCGCACTCAGCCGACCCGAGGGCCGGCTCAACGTCAGCTGGCAGACGGACGCCGACGGCACGCTGAACATCGACTGGCGCGAATCCGGCATGCGCGACCTTGCCAGCGATTCCAAGGTCGGCTTCGGATCGTCGATCATCGATCGCATCCTGCCGTCCGAAACCAGCGGCACCGTCAAGCGCACCATCGCGCCCGATGGCCTCAGCTGCGCCATCTGCATCCCGGCACCGCAGGCGAACTAGGGCTGGAACGCCGCCTTGATGGCGCTGACCAGCTGGCCGCGCTGCAGGCTGGCGCTGCGGTTAAGCTGCATCCCGGGAGCGCGGAATTGAGGAGCCGGTCGCGCTGCACCCTGTCAAGCTTGGCAACCTGCTTGGGCTTGCGGCGGGGGATGACACCTGCCGTCACCTTGGCGTCTTCGCCGAAGGTGATCGACAGGTTGGTGCGGCAGCCCGGCCGGGCCAGCGGCACGCCGGCTGCCGTCGCCGCGGCGCGCACCCGCGCCTCGACGATCGCGGCATAGACATCGGCGATGCCGGTGACCCTGGGGCACACCGGCTGCGTCCAGCGGGCATATCGGCCGAAGGACGGCGCCGGCAGCACGTTGCGGACGAAATCGCGCGCCCTGGCCTCGACCTGGCGCTCGGTCAGGCGCTCGGCCCTGACCTCGATTTCGGGGCCGGCAGGCACCGGCGCAACGGCCAGCGCCAGGGCAACAGACAGCATGTCGACCTCCGACACGGTGTCGCGACGCTATCAGGCACCGGACAACGGCGCGGCGACCGCGCACGATGCCGCGTTGCCTCAAACCGTGATCGACATCCCGCGGTACACCCGCGCCCGATAACGCGAATCCTCGGCATCGGGCAGCGGCGCCCCGGCGAGCAGCACGGCGCGGGCGAAGCGCTTCACTTCCTCCTCGTGCTCGGCCTGGTTGCGCGGTTCCTCCGAACGCACCCGCCGCGTCAGGTTGATCTGGTTGACTGGCACGTCATGGACCAGCCGCTCGTTCTCCACCGCGATGGTCGCGGTAAAGGCGTGCAGCGTCGTCTTGACGAAATTGGCCAGCGCGAACGCCGGGCCACCACCCCCTGCCCCCATCGGCACATCGGGCGACACCAACACCAGCTGGCAGCCGTCGAACAGCGACACCTTGCGGGCGACGCGGAAATGATGCGTCAGATTGGTGTCGACGACATCGCTGAAACCCGCGGCATCAAGCGGGTTGGCGCCATCGAACAGCGCGTCGGGCAACGGCTTGAACGGCGTCGACACGACGGTGGTGGGATAGCCCCACTGGACGATGGCCTTGTCGAGGCTGGCCTCGATCTCGTCACCGACCTCGAGCGCCACCAGCTTGTCGCTGGCACCGATCGCCGCCGCCAGCGTCGCCGCCCCCGCCGCCGTGCGGGTCAGCAACACCACCCGCGCGACATTGGCGGCGAGGAACGACCGCGCGCTTTCGGCGATATAGTCGGTCAGATGCTCGCCGATCAGCCAGACGGTGCGGCCGGCCATCTGGTCAAGCCGCTCCTGCTTGGGGCTGCCGAACAGTTCGCGCTCGGTGGTCGAGCGCTCGACGTTGAGGCCGCCCGACGGCATGAAGGTCTCACCCGACACGGCGCGATCGGCGAGGAAGAACACCGTCGCCTGCGCGACTTCGCCCTCGGTCGGCATCTTGCCCAGGTGCAGCTGCGACAGCACGCCGGCGCGGACCTTGGCCGCCTCGCGGGCGATCTGCGCGCCGGGCAGCCACGGCTGATCGTCGGGCGGCACCCGCAGCAACAGGCCGTCATCGGGCTTCGCGGCCCAATCGCTCTGCAGGAAATAGCCGCCGAGCCGCAGCCGCTTGACGAGCTTGGTCGCCAGCGCCGGCGTCAGCAGATAGCGGTCCCAGCAGCAGGTCTCGTCGCCTTCGCGGGCGCAGGCCAGCGCCAGCTCGCGCAGCTCCTGCGGCACGGTCTTGTCGTGGCTCAGCTGCACCGTGTCGTTGCGCGCCAGCCGGCCCAATATCGTCTCGACCTTCTCGCCGCGACGGATCGCCTTGACCGTCGCCGCATGGACGGCATTCAGCCGCTTGTTCTCGAGGATGAGCCGCCCGCGCCGCTCGAACAGCCCGGGCTTGCCGCCCAGGCCCGCCAGACGGTCGCCGTCCACCGGCCCCGGCGCGATGGCGTTGATCTGGATTTCCGGCCCCAGGTGGCGCGCCATGCTCTCCACCATCGCCCGCTGCCCGGCCTTCGACACCGCATAGTCGGTGCGGTTCGGATAGCTGACGGCGAGGAACTTCTCCCCGCCGAAATAGCTGGAAACATTGAGGACATAGCCCGACCCCTGGGCCTTCATCATCGGCACGACCATGTGCATCAGCGCATAGTTGGAGATGAGATTGGCGTTCTGGGTGTTGCGCCAGGCCTTCAAATCCATGTCGACGGCCATCTCCTCGGCCCCCGAAACGCCGGCGTTGTTGATGAGATAGTCGATGCGCCCGAACGCCTTGATGGTCTCGTCGACGGCGTGGCGCAGCGACGCCATGTCGGCGACATCGATGTCGGCAAGCGTGCGCACCCGGCGCTCGACCCCCGAAAAGCCGATGTCCTCCAGCTCGCCGACGATGCGCTCACGCGCCGCCGCCAACTCGCTTTCGCGCCGCGCCACCATCATTACCTTGGCGCCGGCCAGCGCCAGCAGCCGTGCCACCTGGCCGCCGATGCCCGCGGAGCCACCGGTGATCAGCGCGACCTTGCCGAGATGCAGCCCGGTGATGTTCTCGCTGGTCCCCACCATCGCGCGCCGCGCGCCGGTCGCCTCCCCGATGCTTTCGGGCAGGTACAGGTTGATCGGCTTGATCTTGCGCTCCTTCAACAGGATGCGCGCGGCCTGGCCGGCGGCAAACGACAGGCTTTCGGATTCGGCATTGGTGTAGCGGACGATCTGGCTGCCCCATTCCGCCCGCGCCCGGCGGCCATGCGCGGCATCGACGGCGCTTTCGTCGCGCCAGATGCGGATCAGCTCCTCCAGCGCGGCGCGCAGCACATTGGCGTAATAGTTGCCGGCGCCATCATCCCCATTCGACATGAAGACAAAGCGCGGGTCCTGCAGCAGCCCGTCCTGCCGCTTCCAATAGCGGCTGAGGGTGCGCGCGACGGCGATGTTGGCCTCCAGCTCGTCATCGACGAAGCGTTCGACCTGGGCATCCTCGGCATCGCCGAGCTTGCCGGTGAAATAGCCCGCGGGGCGCGTCGGCAGCACCAGCACACCGGTGATCGGGCAATGGTTGGCGGTGAATTCGGCCAGCACGGCGTCCATCTGGACATGGTCGTGGCGGTCGAAGCGCACCACGCGGATGCGCTTGGCATCGCCCAGCTTCGCCGTCGCATCCTCGACCGCCGAACGCGCGTGGAAGCCGAGCAGCACTTCGGCGCCGCAGTCGGCCTGCACGCGGGCAAAGGCAATGGCGTCGTCGACCTGCGAGCCTGCGGCGACCAGCACCCCGAGGCCGCCGCCGTCGATCGAGCGCATCGTCGGCCGCGAGATATAGGTCGATCGCGATTCCTCGCGCACCGCCATGCCGTGGGTGACTTCGAAATTATGGCCGCTGAACGCCGCCGATTCATCGGAACCGAGGAAGACGCAGGTGTTGGCGATATCGGCCGGTGTCGGGAAGGTCTTGGCCTTGGGCGCGCCATCGACGCTGCGCTCCAGCGCCATCAGGTCGAAGAAGTGATTGGCCGTGGCGCCAGGCTCGTCACCGCGCAGGCCGTCCATCGCGGCAAAGACATTGCGGATGCGCTCGCTGGCGATCGGCCCCGGGAACAGCAGGTTGACGCGGACGCCCTTGGGGCCGAGCTCCGCCGCCATCTCGTGCGACAGGGCATTCAATGCGGCCTTGGGCACGGTGTAAGCCGCGCGGGCATAATATTCGGTGCGGGAAAAGATCGTCGACACGTTGATGATCGAGCCGCCTTCGCCCATCGACGCCGCCGCGGCGCGGACCATGTTCCAGGCGACGACCATGATGTTGCGCGCGGCATCACCCACCGTCTCGCTGTCGGTGCTGCCGGCCGCCTGCAGCGCCGACAGGTCGGCGGCGCTGAGCGGCAAATTCTCCAGCGGCTGCTTCGGCCCCGCCGACCCGGCATTGTTGACCAGCACGTCGATGCGGCCGTGGCGCGCGACGACGTCGGCGATCCCGGAACGCACGCTGTCGGCGTCGGCGCCATCGATGACGACGCTGGTGGCGCGGTCGGCCGGCACCCCGGCATCGGCGACCGCGGCTTCGCGCGCCGCATCGGTGCGGCCGAGATCACGCCCCGAAAACACCACGGTGGCGCCTTCGCCGAGATAGCGCCGGGCGATCGACTGGCCCAGATTGCCGGCCGCGCCGGTGATCAGCGCGACCTTGCCGGCGAGGCGGCCGGTGGCGGCGGTACCGGCGGAGGGCACGGCGTCGGTGGTCGAGATCTTGGCCATCGTGTCGTCCCTCAATTGCCGGTGTCGGACGACAATGCCGCCCAAGCTTCGAACAGTTCCTCACGCCCGCGCAATCCCGTCGCCGGCAGTGCGTGGTTGACGATGTAGGTCGCGCCCGAATGGCGATTGTCCCACATCGATTGGTGCGCCTCGGGCAGCCCCTCCCACGGCACCACCGTCGGCTCGGTCACATCGAGCAGCCCGGCGGCGACCATGTCGTTCATGCGCGTCACTTCATAGGCGTTGCACAGATGCGTGCCGAGGATCTCGGCGGTCGGCATGATGATGCGCCGCTGCCGCGTCCACACCTGCGGCGCGTAGAAGTTGTAGCGCTGCCCGGCCATGTCCTCGGCATAGACGATGCGGCCGGTGAACGGCTTGACCAGCGCCGAGGTGACCCCGAGCGTATCCTGCCCGGCGCGTTCCAGCACGATATCGGGGGCGCCGCGGGGGTTGTCGGGTGAGCGCAGCAGCTTGCCGACGGCCGAGCCGAAGGGCTTCAGCGTCTTGTCCTGGAACTCGCGCACCGCCTCGCGGAACGCCTCGATATCGGCGCGCGCCACCGGCAGCCGCGGCATGGTGTCGGGCCAGTCGAAATTGGCGCCTTCCCGGCGCTTGATGCCGGCAAGGCTGACAACGCCGGCGACGGCATCCTCGAAGCCGAGCGAAAGGATGAACTCGCGCTGGCCGTCGGTGTTGGTGACGACCACCGTCCGCGCCCCGATGCCCCGCGCCGCCTCGATCATCTCGAGCCCCGTCTCATCGGCCAGCGCCGTCGAATTGGGGCCGTAGAAGATGAGGATCGCCTCGCCGCCGCGCGCCCCGGCCTTTTGCAGCATGGCCTCCGCCGTCGACGCCCCGGGCTTGCCCATGAAGCTCAAATGATAGCCCGAGGATGCACCGTAGAACGCCAGCTTGCCGCCCTCGCCGAGCAGCTGGAACGTCCGCGGGAACGCCGTTTCGCCGGCATGGCTGACGGCATAATCCGCCAGCTTGCCGTTGTTGAGGCGCCTGTATTCCTCGACCAGCGGCTGGCCGGCGGCTTCCCAGGCGCGCGATGCCTCGGCGCCGTCGGGCACCGCGGTGAACAGCCCGGCAAAGCGCGCGTCGGTGCGATCGATCGCGCCGACGGCGCCCTTGGTGGTGACGAACTCGGCCCGCGCCGGGCTCGACACCAGGCCGGTGACGGCAAGTCCCGATGCCTTCGACGATTTCAGCGCGTCGAGGCCGGTCCCGGTCGCCGAGCCTTCGATGAAGATCGTCTTGCCGCCAACAATCTGCAGCGTGGTGAACAGGCAGCGCACGATGGTGCCGAGGTTGAGGATGTACGACCCCGCCTGTTCCAGCGTCAGGTCGCCCGGAACGCCATGCAGCTGCGGCGCTTGCACGGCGAGGAACTGGGCATGGCTGCCGGTCTTGGTTTCATAGCCCTGGATGCTGAAATCGGCGAACATCGGGTCCCGGCCGGCTGCCGGTGACAACAGGTCGGACGTGCCCGAATAGACTGCGACCATGTCGCCGACCTTGAGCCGGCCCTCGGCGCGCGCCT
Source organism: Alphaproteobacteria bacterium (assembly GCA_003241875.1). GTDB lineage: Bacteria > Pseudomonadota > Alphaproteobacteria > Sphingomonadales > Sphingomonadaceae > Sandarakinorhabdus. Next base: position 19,593 of record QBLU01000025.1, on the reverse strand, counting down.
CCGAACCCAGTGCCGCGATCAGCGCCAGGCCACCCGAACCGGTGACCTGCACATCTTCCTCATGGCCATCGAACGGCGACACCGGAATGCCCGTCAACGCCCATATATCGTTGAAGTTGACCTCGCTGGTCAGCAGATAGACCAGCGCCTCGTTGGGCTCCGGCGTCGGCACCGGCACGATCAGCTCACGCTCATGCGTGGCCGGCTGGCCGAACCGCGGCGCCCCTGTTTCGGCGTCGCGGGCAATGCCGAACGCGTACTGATGCCCCGGGATGGCGGTGACGCCGGGGAAGAACGGCGCGCCGACCGGCAGCAGGTCGCCGGCTGTCTGCAGCCGCTCGCCCTTCGCCTGATGCTCGCTGTCGATATAGACGCCATTGCGGCGCACCGGCAGCGGCGGGCTCTTCTTGTCGAGGAACTCCTTGATGCCGGTCTTGCCGCCCTGCGGGTCGACCACGGCCTCCGCGAACAATTGCGCCTCGCGCGCCAGCCCGGCCGACAGCCCCTGCTCCCAGCCGGTGCGGATCGCATCGATGGCGCGCTCGCCGGCCTTGCCGCGACCGGCCCAAGCGAGCTGGCCCAGGATGCGCTGCACGAAGTCATCGGCCAGCGCTTCGTCGAGATCGACGTGCGCCGGGTGCTGCCAGGCGACCTTGGCCGACTTGCGGCGCTCGGCCCAGGCGCGGCCGAGCTTCGAATTGTCGCCGTGCCGGACGAACTCGCGCACCGCGGCATGGGCGAGGCTCAGCGCGTCGTCGGCGCCGGTCGCCAGCGTCTCGACGAGCCCGATCTCCAGCGCCGCGGCACCATCGATGCTGCGGCCGCCAAGGATCAGGTCGAGCGCATCGCGCAGCCCGGTCGCGCCGTTCTTGTCGGCGAGCAGCCGCGGCAGGCGCTGGGTGCCGCCATAGCCCGGCAGCAGCCGCAGCCGGATTTCGGGCTGGCCGAAGCGGGCATGGGCCTCCGCAACGCGCCAATGGCAGGCCAGCGCGAATTCCATGCCGCCGCCGAGCGCGACGCCCTGGATGGCGGCCACGCACGGCTTGCCCATGGACTCGATCTTGGCAAAGGCCAGCTGCGCATTGTTCGGCAGCACCCGCGCTTCTTCGACGGTATGGATCTCGTCCAGAAATTGCCGGATGTCAGCACCGGCCACGAACGACGCCGTGCCGTCGCCGGTGAACACCACCGCGACGACATCGTCACGCCGCGACAGATGCTCGACGACGATGACCAGCTCGTCGATGGCGCGTTCGTTGAGCGCGTTGACCGGCGGGTTGGTGATGAACACCGTCGCCACCTTCTGGCCCGGCGCCACGTCGTTGTACTGGACCCGGAAATAGCGATAGCGATCGAAGATCTGCTGGTCTTCCGACAGGCTCTGCCGCCGCTGCCAGTCGCCGATGACCTTCTTCAGCTCATCCAGGCTCTCCGGATTGCGCAGCGTCGTCGCGTCGCCGACCTCGGTGCCTTCGACCAGCGCCCGCACCATGCGCCGCATGTATTTGCCGCTGCGGGTTTCGGGGAATTGCGTCACCTCGATGAAGTCACCCGGCACCGCGACGGCGCCCTTTTCCTGACGCACCAGGTCCGACAGGCGGCGGAAATCGTCGCGGGTCAGCGTCTGCCCCGGCGAGGCGGTGACAAAGGCGATCGGCGTCAGCCCCTTTTCGCGATGCGGGGCGCCGACCACCAGCACATTGCCGAGGGGCGAATCCGGATCGAGCTGCTTGTCGCGCAGGATGGCGCCCTCGATCTCCTCGGTGCCCATGCGGTGCCCGGACACGTTGATGACGTCATCCGAGCGCCCGTGCAGCGAAAAGCCCTCGTCCGCGTGGCGGACGGCGAAATCGCCCTGGGTATAGGCCCAGACACCCTGCCAACGGCGCCAGTAGTTGCTGTCCCAACGCTCGCCATCGCCCTTCCAGTCGGCGGCAACGCTGCCATCGGTGACGGTGAAATGCTCCGGGTCGCCCCAGACGGTGCGCGCCAGATAGGGGTATGGCGCGGCGATGATGATCTCGCCCTTTTCGCCGACCGCGGCGCGGCGCCAGTTGACGCCGTCGGCCTTTTCGCGCGTCAGCAGCACGGTCCCCTTGGCGTCGCCGGCCTCGTCCTCCACCCAGACATCGCCGACGATCCACGGCAACGGAAAAGTGCGCGCATCGGCGGCCAGCGGGAAGTCGCCATTGCCATAGAAATGCGTCCAGGCGATGCCGCCATGCTCGGTCGCCCAATAGCTGTTGATATACTGCGGCGTGATGTTGGCCATGCCGAACGCCTGCACCGGCGGCGAGCATGGTTCCGCGCAGAAGGTCGCGACGCGAAGGCCGGACATGTCATAGGCCTTGATGTCGGCGAGGTTCTGCGGGTCGGACATCACCGCCTTGAGGAAGGTCACCCCGGCCTTGAAGATCGTCACGCCATGGCGCTCGATCATCGCCGCAAAACGCCCCGAATGCGGGAATACCGGCGCGCCTTCGCCCAGCACCGTCGTCACCCGCGTCAGCAGCGGCGCCGAGATCATGTAGCTCTGCCCGGTGATCCAGCCCGGATCGGCGACGACATACAGCACGTCGCCCGGCCGCGCGTCGAACGCCACCTTCATCGTTTCGGCGATGCCCGCCGCATAGCCGCCATGAACATGGACGACGCCCTTGGGCTTTCCCGTCGAGCCCGAGGTGTAGATGAAGAACATCGGATATTCGGCATCGACCGGCAGCACCGGCGCCGCTGTCCAGATCGCGCGCACCAGCTCGGTATCCGGCAACGCCAGCAGCGCCTTTTCGTCGGCAACACCGGCGGCGCCCAGGATCTCGCCCAGCGCCGTGTTGGTCAGGTCGTGGCTCCACACGTCGCGGTCGCGCCAGACGATGTCGGGCTGGCCGGTGTGGCGCGCCAAGACCACGGCATCGACGCGTGGCGGCGTTGCCACCAGCGCCTCGGCGACGGCGATGCGGATGCGCGCCGACGCGGTCGAATCGACGGTCCCGGCCTTGCCGAGCTCCGCCAATGCCCGGCCGACGCCGCGCATGACATCGCCGCGCTCGACGGTGACTTCACCCTTCAGCGTCGCGGTGACGGTCTCGGCGATGCTCGCCGCCATGTCGCGCGACAGGCCGAGGTCGTCGCCCGCCAGCCGATCGGCGAGCAGCTTCAACGCCACCTGCACCGGCACATAATTGTCGAGCGCCGGATCGGTATACGCCGTCTTGAACGGCACGATCTGCGCCATGCGATAGCCGCCATCGGCGGTGATGACGATTTTCGCGCCAGCATCATGGATGCGGTCCGACAGCGTCTTGTCGGAAAAACCACCGAACACCGGCGTATAGAGCACGCCGATCCGCTTGGCGGCTTCGGTCCAGTACAGCTGCGCCGGGATGTTCGGCATGTTGAGCGCGATGCGGTCGCCGGCCTTCAGCCCCAGGTTCTTCAGCGCAATGGCGCATTTCGCCGTCTCGACCAGCAACTGCTTGCGGCTGACGCTGTAGCAATCGACCGGCGCACCGCGGCCATTGTCCTGCGCCATGTCCCAGCGATCGCCCTCGAAGATGAACGCTGCTTCGTCGCCATGGCCGGCGAGCACATGGCGATCGACCTCGTTGAATCCGCAATTGGTGCGCGCGCCGTCGAACCAGCGGAAATGCGGCGCATCATCGTCGTTGAAGGCGCGTGTCCAGGGCGCGAAATCCGCCGGTAATTCGGGGCTGACGGCTTCGGCGGTCACGGCATCCCAGCCCGACCAGCGCGCGCCGTCGAACGTCAGCCACGCCGACCCGCCGCCCGGCAGCGCCACCAGCCAGTGCAGGTTGCGCGCCGCGATCGCGCCATGGACGGCACCCGGATCGGCGAGCACGGCGGCGCGCATCGCGTCCCAGTCGGCGCGATCGCGAATGGGGTTGCTGACCGCCTGCGGTACCAGCGTCACCGGCGTCTCCAACGACGCAAGCGTCTGATCGTTCATGTGTCAGCCCTGTTCCTGTTGCGCGCATTGCGTCGGACGTCCGAACGGCGAGCGTCGCCTTCGCCTGCTCCAACTACAAGATTTTTCACCCGATGCAAGCCTGTGGTACGATTATGTCAATTGTCAGTATGATCCGGCACGCATAATTGCCGTTCGGCATGCATAATCGCCCTTAAGTTACCGTTACGGATCGAATCGCGGCACCGGAAGCGGCGCGCTCTCGGCCGGCGCATTCTCCGGCGGCGCTAGCCCGGCCATGACCGGCGCTGCCGGCCTGACCCCCGGCTTCAAACGCAACGCCGGCTTTTCGACCAGATGCCAGGACAGCGCCGCGAACGGCAGCGTCATCACAAAGGCCAGCCCCAGATTGGCCAGCGGCGTCACGGCGCCGAGGGCCACCGCCGCCTGCTGCATCGGAAAAGCATAGATATAGATGCCATAGCTGTAATCGGGCGCAGCGGCGCTGAACCGCTTGACCGACGCCGGCACGCGAAAACCGGCGACGATCGCCAGATAGCCAAAGGCGATTTGCGACGCGTTGACCTTCCAGCGTGCCTCTGCCGGCACCAGCAGCGCCAGCGCAACCAGCCCCAGCGCCAGCGGCCACGACAGCGGCAGCCGGTCGCGCCACAGCCAGGCCAGCACGCCCAGGCCGAAGGCAAAGGCCAGTTGCCGCGTGGCGCCCAGCGGCATCGACCCCAACCGCAGCCCGGTCGGCAAGGCGAGCTCGAGCAGCAGCAGCAGGGCCAGCAGGATCGTGACCCGCCGCCGCGGCTGCGTCAGCCCCAATGCCGCCGCCAGCGCCAGCAGCAGATAGCATTGCAGCTCCTTGGGGATCGTCCACAGCGAGCCATTGACGGCACCGCGCAGGTAATGGGTCTCGAACAGGCCCGGCAGCGTGAAGTCCCGGCCGAGCAGCAGTGCATTGCGCCCGACAAAGCGCCAGGTTTCCGGCGACGATGCAAATGCGCCGAACGACAGGGTGCCGAACGCCGCCCACAGCCCCAGCGGCACGACGATCAGCATCACCCATAGCCCCGGCAGCAGCCGCAGCGCCCGCGCCAGCAGGAACGGCCCGACTCCGCGCTTGTACAGGCTGCCGGTGACCAGAAAGCCGCTCAGGGTGAAGAACAGATAGACCGCCAGCCGGCTGACCGGAAAGCCGAGGACCGTCGCGATCGGGTCGAGCCCGGCCACCGGATTGGTCATGTCCCAGGCATGGGAGATCATCACCGACGATGCCAGCACCCAGCGCTGGATGGTGAAACTGTTGCCGTCATGGCGCAGGTCGGCCGGCTCGATGCCCCGTGCCAGCCACGATCCGTTCATGCCGGCGCTGCCTAGAACGCGTTCTTGGGCAGGATCAGTGCGCCGACCGTCCGCGCCAATATGTACAGGTCGAACCACAGCGACCAGTTCTCGATGTAATAAAGGTCGTGCTCGAAGCGCTTGACGAGCTTGGCCTCGGTATCGGTCTCGCCGCGCCAGCCGCAGACCTGGGCCCAGCCGGTGATGCCAGGCTTGACCTTGTGGCGCGCGGCATAGGAGGCGACGACCTCCGGAAACAACCGGCCGCCGGCGCGGGTCGACGGCGCATGCGGCCGCGGGCCGACCAGCGACATGTCGCCCTGCAGCACATTGAACAGCTGCGGCAGTTCATCGAGGCTGGTGCTGCGGAGCAGCCGGCCGACGCGGGTGACGCGACGATCGCCGCGGCTGACCTGGTCGATGCCGTCGACCTGGCCATGGTCGTGATACATGGTGCGGAACTTGAACACCCGGAACGTGCGGTTGTTGAAGCCTTCGCGCGGCTGGCGGAAAAAGATCGGGCCGGGCGAATCGAGCTTCACCGCCAGGGCGACGACCAGCAGCAGCGGCCAGACCACCGCCAGGATGAGCACGGTGAGAATGCGATCCTCGAGCGACTTCACCCCGGCATCGATGCCCGAGATCGGCCGTTCGAACAGTGTCATCACCGGCAGCTCGCCGAGCATCACAAGCGGCCGCCGCACAAAGGCAAAGCTGGCAAGGTCGGGCGCCAGGCGGATCTTTACCGGGGTCAGCGCCAGTCGGCTGACGATCTGCTGCAGCCGGGTTTCCGCCGACCAGGGCAAGGCCACGACGACCTGGTCGATACGGCCATCGCGGATCATCGAGACCAGCGCCGACAGATTGCCGAGCACCGGCACGTTCGACGCTGTCGTCGGCACCCGGCCATCGCGGCGATCGTCGAAAAAGCCGACCAGCGAGATCGTCAGCCGGTCGTGGCTGAGCACATAATCGGCAAAACGCGCGCCCTGCACCCCGGCGCCGAAGATCGCCACGCGCTGGTTGAACGTGCCCTGGTTCTTCAACCGGCGCACCCAGAAGGTCGACGCGGCCCGCACCGCCAGCAGCATGGCGCCGCCACCGGCGAACCAGCCCAGCGCCCAGCCGCGTGACACCACGTCGGACGATTTCAGCAGGAAGCCGAGGGTGATCATGAACAGCGCGACGGTCACCCAGCTCGTCGCCACCCGCTGCCAGGCACGGCGCAGCGAAAACTGCGCGTCGACGTCATAGCAGCCCAGGCTTTCGCCGAGCACGCCATAGGCGATCGCCGCCACGACGACGACCCGCGAGTAAAGCCCGGCCGAATCCGGCGTCAGCGTGTCGCGCACCAGCGTCGTCGCCAATGCGCCGCTGACGAGCACGGTAACGAACTCCAGCAGGCGCACGAAGAACACCGCCAGGTCGAGCGGCACCCCCGGCTTGTCGCCCTGCTTCGTCTTCGACGGGCGTTGCTGGAGCTGGACATCGTTCATCGCGCAACCGCCGTTCGTGGCGGAGCGATGACAGTAGCGCCGGCGTTGCGACTTGCTGTAGGACCGGCCGGCACAGCAAGGATATTCGCATGGAAACACCGTACGACTGGATCACAATCATCGTGTTCGCCGGCCTGATCGTGCTTTTCCTGCAGCGTTCGCAGGGGGTCGCGCGCGATCATCTCTGGCAGTATCTGGTCGCCGCCGTGGGCTGCGCCGTCACCAACTATCTCGGCAACGAAGCCCTGAAACTCGACATGGTCGGCTATCACGCCGCGGCCATCGCCCTCGGCATCGCGACACTGGCCTTCATCTGGATCGTGCTCCAGCCGTTCAGCAACGCCAACGATTGACGCCGCCGCGGCGGCGCCGGTCATGTCGCTGCCGCCGGCGCAGCCCCGATCGCCGATGCAAGGGGGCGGCCGATCAGGATGGCGCGATTGGCCGGCGCCATCGCCGCCACCATGCTGGTCGCAAACAACCGCAGCTGGGCGAACACCTCGGGCGTCGGCTCGCCGACCGTCGACATGCGCACCAGCACGCCGTCCGACAGGTAACCCCGCATCTGCTGGCGCAGCTTGACCCAGCGCTGCGACGAGCCGTCGGTCGGCAGATCGTCACCGATCCGCGTCCAGTAGCAGATCTGCTCCTCGCGGGTGTCGGTCGTCGCGCTCAACTCGCGCACCGGCAGCACCGAATTGGGACCAAGCCGCGCCGGGACCGTGTGCGATCCGGACACCACATAGCCGACGGCGGTATAGCACGCCTCGGGCCGGTGCAGCTGCAGCAGGTCGTTCTGGACCGCGCCATAGGCGATGACCAGCATCACCGGCGGGTTCGACGGCGACGCGTAAAGCCGTGCCATGGTCTGGCTGTACAGGCGATCGGCAAGGCTGCCCGGCGATTTCGGCAGCACGAAGGCGTTCGACGGTACCGTTGCCCAGGCGCCGATCTTTGCGGGCACGATATCCTCGAGCTTGCGATTCTCGAGCAGGACGAGCCGCTGGCGCGGCTGCAGCGCCGCGGCGGCACCGGCGGCGGCGACCAGGCTGCCGCCGAGCAGGACATCACGGCGGTTCATGGCATCGTATCCCCCGGTGAAGCCAGCGCGTCACGCACCGGCGTCAACAGCTTGTCGACCAAAAAGATGAACAACAGTGCAGAGGTGAATGTCACCATGCCGGCAAATTTATGAAGATAGCCTTGCGCCGCGGCGTCGCCGAAATGATAGGTGATCAGCACCAGCGCAGCGACGCGGATCATGTTCGCCGCAATGGCAATCGGCAGCACCAGGGCCAGCAGCAGCATCGAATAGCGCCAGTTGCTGCCGCGCAGCATGTAGATATAGAAAAGCCCGATCGCCGACAGGCTGACCAGCGAGTTCAGCCCGGCGCAGGCGTCCTCGACCAGCAGCTGGTAATTGGCGACATAGATGGTGACGCCGCTGTTGCCGATCGGATAGCCGAACTGGGTCAGCGTCCAGGTCACCACCAGCGACACGAACAGCTTCAGCGGCTGGGTGACCTGGTCGAGCAGCCAGCCCGGCACCGGGATGATGAAGCCCAGATAGAAAATCGGAAACCACATCGCCCGCAGCACCCGACGGCCGACATAGGCATAGGCGACCGCAAGCAGCGCCAGCATCAGCGCCGCCACCTCGACGCTGACGAAATCGAAGGCGCGGCCAAACGCATAGGCCGGCACCGCCACCGCCAGCGCCACCACCGTCGGGGTCACCGCGCCGGGCACCATGTCCCGCTGGATCTCGGGCATACGCCGGAAGATCAGCCACAGGCCGGTCGCCAGCACGATCGGGCCATGCACCCCCGATTCGAGCGACCAGGGCCCGCGCGCCACCGACACCATCGTCGGGATCGCCATCAGCGCGATGCCGAGGAACACCGGCCAGTGGCGCAACACCAGCGCCTGCCACGCCGGGCGAATCGTGGATACAGCTGTCGCCACCATCAAAACTCGTTGAGGACGGAACCGATGACCGGGCAGCGCGCCGAAGCCAGCTGGCTCACCAGCGTCGACACGTCATTGAAAAAGCTGAAGTTACGGCGCGCCACGACGAGTGCGTAACCGGCCGCCGCACCAACCGTCAGCGCGTCGGCATTGGCGTTCGTTGCCGGCGTGTCGAAAATGACGAGATCATATTCGCGCAGCAGCGTGTTGGTGCCGTCGCGGAAGCGGCTGCCCGACAGCAGCTCCTGCGGCCGTGCCACCGGCGGCCCGGCGGTAATCACCGACAGGTTGGGCAGCACATTGGCATGGACGACGCGTTCGGGCCGGGCGACCTGCAACGACAGGAAGCTCGACAGCCCCGGCGCATTGGCATCGAGGCCAAAGATCTGGTCGAGCCGCGGCGAACGCATGTTGGCATCCACGATCAGCGTCTTGGTGCCGACCTGCGACAGCGACGCCGCCAGGTTCGCGGCGAGATAGCTGCAGCCGGCGCCATCGATCGGCGACACAAAGGCCAGGCCGCGCCGACCGGCACGGATATGCTGGGCGATGATCTGGGTGCGCAGCAAGCGGATCGATTCCGACCGCAGGCAGCCCGGGTCGTTGACGACGATCAGCTCCTCCGAAACATCCCGGCGCTGGGTGTCCTGCAGCGCCAGGCTGCTGATCAGCAGTTCGCGGGCACGGTCGAGCTCCTCGCTGGTGATGAAGCCCAGTTCGAGCGCGGCCTGGTCGAAATCGAGCCCGCGCTCGGCCTGGTGTGCCACCACCCGCGTGGTCTGGTCCTCGGACAGATAGCCGAGCCGCAACAACGCGTCGCGGATCGGCGCATCGAAGGTCATGCGACCGTCATCGATACGGTTTGCCACCGCATCGGCCAGGGGAGTCGAATCCATCGTCGTCGTGTTCCCTTGACCGATCACTGTGCAGGTTGCCAGCCGGCATCGACCGGACGGCGCCGCCTCGACAGCAGCCGGGCGATACGGTCGCGCCATGGCGACGGCGCGACATCGGCGACCACCGCCAGCACCGGCGACTTGGACGCAAAGCCCAGGTCATCGGTGCCGCGAATGCGCCGCTTCAGCAGTTCGGTGAACACCGCCAGCACGAGGCCGAGGCCGAGGCCGAACGCCGCCGACAGGCCCCAGACCTGCGGCCATTTCGGGAACGACGGCACCGAGGTGCCGATGGCGTCGCCGAGCACGACGAGCCCGCTTTCGGAGACGTTCGACGCCAGTTTCAGGTCGGCGGTGCGCGCCGCGGCCTTTTCATACTGCGAACGGCGCAGGTCGACTTCGCGCTGCAGCTGGGCAAGCTGGTCGAACTTGTCCTTCATGCCGAGCACCTTGGTGCGCTGCGCCTCATAGTCCCGCTCGAGCGCGGCGACGGTGCGCTGACCGGCGTTGCCCATGGCGGCACGGTTGGAGTTCTGCACCGAGGTTTCGCGCGAGATTTCGCGGTTGAGCAGATTGCGCCGGGCAATCATCGCCCTGTAGGTCGGATGCTGCAGCCCGAGCTTTTCGCCGGCCTGCTCGATCTGGTCGTTGAGCGTCGCCAGCTGCACCTTCAGCTGGTCGACGACGCCGACGGTGACCTGGGCCCCCTGCATCGATTCCTGCGCCGTGGCGCCACCGCGCGCCTGCATCAACGCGGATTGCAGGCTGATCAGCTTCGACTGCTCGGATTCGCCGTTCGGACCGACGACGATGTTGTTCGCCCGCTCGAAATTGGTCTTGGCGCCCTCGGCCTGGGCCAGTGCCAGCTGGGCCTTGTCCGACTGCTCGCGGTACCAGTCGGCGGTGCGGCCGGCGGTATCGGTTTTGAACTTCAGGCTGTTGTCGATGTAGGATTCGCGCAGCAGCGTGACGATCTGCTTCGACAGTTCGGGATCGGGCGACTGATAGGTGATCTCGAGGATGTTCGAGCCTTCGACCAGGCCGACCTCGGTGCCGCTGATGATGCGCTGTGCCGCCCAGCGCCGGAAATCGGTGGTGCCGCCCGTATCGGCCTGCCACGCCGCCAGCAGGCCCGGATTGTTCGCCCAGCCCAGCTTGTCGACGACGTCGCCGGCGATGCGGAAGTCCTGGATCAGCTCGATCTGGGTCCGCACATAGCCGCGCGCCGCGCTCGGCCCGAGCATCTCCCCGGTGACGGGATCGGGCTTGACGATGTCGAGCAGCACGCGCGCCCGCGCCGGATAGCGTTCCGGCAGGGTGCTCGCCACCGCCAGCGCGACCACCACACAGGTGATCAGCGTCGTGAAAATGATCCAGCGCCGCGCAATCAGGATGCGCAGGAATTGGGCGAGGCTCATCGGCGTGCGTCCTTGAAAAACACTGGAGCGGTCATCAGAACAGACGTTCCTTGACGATGATTACGTCATTCTTCTGCACAGTCTGCGTCAGTTCGGCGTCGACTTCCTTGGCATTGCCGCGGATCAGCCCGACCTTGTTGCTCGAACCCGTCGCGGTCACGCCGCCGGCAAGCGCCAGCGCCTGGCGGATGGTCATGCCCGGCAGCACCGGCAGCGCGCCGGGACGATTGACCTGGCCCGTCAGGAAGAACTGGTCGGCCTCGGGCACATACAGCGTGTCACCGGGGCGCATGACCGGGTCCTTGTCGGGTTCACCGCGCACCAGGCCCTCGGAATCGAGCCGGATCTCGGCGGCGCCCGGACGGCGCAGATAGACATAGGCGGCGCCGTTCTCGCGGATCCAGCCGGCCTTCAGCAGCACCTCGAGCGCGCGATACGGCCGGTCGAGCGGATAGACGCCCGGGGCGCCGACCTTGCCGGCGACATTGACGGTCTTGCTGACATAGGCGCCGATCTCGACGTTGACGATCGGGTCCTTCAGGAAACCGCCGCCGGTCAGCTTGCTGGTGACTTCACGGGCGAGGGCGATGCTGGTCAGCCCCGACGCCTTGACGATGCCGATCAGCGGCATGACGATGGTACCGTCCGCCTTGACCCGCGTCGTGATGTTGAATTCGGACTGGCCATAGACGATGACCTGGACTGTATCGTCCGGCCCCAGCACATAGCCGGGGTCGCTGGCCTGGGCGAGCGCCGCGCTGCTGCCGCACAGCATCAGCACCGTCGCCAGCACCAGCCGCCACATCATGGTGAACCGGGCGAACCCAAAGCCGCCTTCCCCCGTACGCATCACCGCCGATCGCATTACCCACGTCCTCCAAAACCCGCGCGCAGCCGCAACGTCGCCGCAAATGACTTAAACGAATAGAAATCAGGATTCGATTTACGATCCTGATAGGAAATATCACCCGAAACAGAATACAGCGTACCGGGGCTGTAGGACAGGCCCGCGAAGATACGCGAAATCTTGTCCTGCAGACGCAGCGCCGGTTCCTCGATGCTGGAGAAGCTGTTGCGATAATCGCGCTGCGTATAGCTGATGCCCGACGTCACGGCCATCGCCCGGTTGAGCCGATAGCCGATATTGCCGGCGATGGCCTGGACGACCTGGTACTGCGCGCCGACGTTGATGCTGGCCTGCGCCGATTTGCGCCCGGTGATATCGGCGGTCAGCCGGCTGCCGCTGTCATAGCTGACGCCGACGTCATAGCCGAGATTCGACTGCGACTCGCGGCTCACCGGAATGCCGATGCCCGGCGCGATCGGCACGATGATGTCGGCAGGCTTTGGCGTCACGTCGAAATAGCTGACGCCGAAATTCACCGACAGCCGGCCGCCGAGGCCGCGCTGGTAGCCGAACCGGCCAGACATGATATCGACGCCATCAGGTTCCTGCGCGCCGGCCCCGGTGATGATGAACCGCGACGGATAGCGGGCCTGGTTGAAGCTGCCCGACAGCGAGAACTGGCCCAGGCTTGGATTGCCATAGCTCAGTTGCGGCGAAAACGACGTGCTGTTGGTATCGAAGGCGACACGATCGGGATTGTCGTTGCGCGTCGTGGCGCGCCGGACCGACCCGCCGAAACCGATGCCGGTCGCCGTCCGGCAGATGGCGCTGGCACCATAGCTCAACTGCTCCTGAACGTTCACCGAGGCGATCGAGATTTCGGAAAACAGCTGCTGCCGGCTGGAGAACCGGCCGGAAACATCGCCGCTGCACCGCGTGCCCAGGCGCCAGTTGAGACCGCCGTTCAGGCCAAAATTGTTGCGGTTGCGATTGCTGTTGTTGATGAAGTAATCACGGCCGACATTGCCGGAGGCAAAGAACTCCTGCCGGCCGATGGCCTTGCCGAATGAAGCAGTCACCGCCGGCGAGATGCGGACATCGCTCTTGCTCAGGCCCGGCCGCGCGGGAAAACTGTCTCCCACCCGCAACAGGTTGGAATCATACAGCGTGTTCAGCGACGCATCGATCCTGAGGCCGCCGACCAGGCTGCCGATCGCCGACAGCGCGCCGTTCTCGATGGGGCTGTCGTCGCCGGCGGTGCTGACGATGGGCGGCAAGCCCTGCCCGTATGCCGATGCCCCGCCAAGCAGCGATGCCGCGGTCGCGCACGCTACCGCCGTTTTCCGAAACGCCATCCGCTTGCTACTCCCGTGTCGCATGTTGTCGCGTGCTACACCGGCAGACGGGCATCGGCAACCTTGACGACTCGACGTCGTAAAACAGGCTGCGCGCCGTAACCGTAACGACGGCACGGGAAAAACGGCTGACAATGGAAGCGCATGTGTATAGACGGCCGATTGGTGGGCATGGCGAGAGTGAGTACGACTATGATCTGGAAACGCTGGTCAAGGGCAGAGCGCGCCGGTGCCGACACGCTGCCGGAAAACGCCGTTATCGCGCCGGCTGCCGCCGAGTATGAAACCGTGCCGATGGTCGCCGCTGCCGGCCCTGCCGCATCCGGCCCCGCTGCGTCCGCCGCCCGTCCGGCCGCGACCGACACGCGACCTGCCTTTCTCGACACGCTGTGGCGCGAGCCGCAGCCCGTCGTACGCCCCTTCACCCTGCCGCGCTTCTCGGCCTCCGCCTCCGACGACGTCGAGCCCGGCGACTCAGATGCCGGCCTCGCCCGCCGCAAGCTGGCGCTGCGCGATGCACTGGGTGCGTCGCAGCCGGTCATCGGCCGCGAAAGCTTTGCCGGCCGCCATGATGCCCTTGCCCAGCTCATAGCCAGCATCGAACAGCAGCGCGTCCATGTCGTCATCTATGGTGAGCGCGGGATCGGCAAGACCAGCCTCGCCCATGTCTTCGCCGAAACCGCCCGCGAGGCGCGCTACCTGGTCCTCTACGGCAGCTGCGGGACCGAGGCGCAGTTCGACGCCATGTTCCGCTCCTTCGCCGCCCGCATCCCGCGCCTTTATCACAAATCGGTGCTGCCCAACTCGCCCGAGGCCGAGCGCGGCGACAATTTCGACGTCATGCTCGAGGAACATTTCGGCCCGCGCGAGCTCGCCGACCTGTTCGCCGATGTCACCGGCACCCGCGTCATCATCATCCTCGACGAATATGATCGCGTCCTCGATGCCTCGTTCCGTCGCGACGTCGCCGAGCTTATCAAGAACCTGTCCGACCGCGCCGCCCGCGTCCAGCTGGTGCTGACCGGCGTCGCCCAGAACCTCGACGAGCTGATCGGCTATGCGCCATCGATCCGACGCAACATCGTCGGCCTGCCGATGCGGCCGCTGTCGGTCAACGAGGTCCGCGACGTCATCGCCATCGGCGAGACCGCTGCCGACATCAAGTTTTCCGACGAAGCCGTGCAGATGATCACCGCCATGGCCGGCGGGTCGCCCTATCTGGTGCGACTGCTCGCCCACCAGGCCGGCCTCGCCGCGCTCGCCGACAAGCGCTCGCAGGTCACGGAAAACCACGGCCGCACCGCTGTCGAACGCGTGCTGACCGATTGGAACGCCTCGCTGCCCCGCCGCGTCCAGGCCAGCCTCGGCCGCGACGAAGCCCGGGCGCAATGGCCGCTGCTGATTGCTGCCGCTCGCGCCGGCAGCTCGGCCGACGGCTATTTCACCGTCGACGACGTCTATACCGAGCTCGGCGGCAACAGCGTGCCGACGATCATCGAGCGCGACCTCAAGCGCTTCGCCAATGCCAACGACCTGCTCGAGCTGCAGGAACCCGGCGGCGAGGCGCGCTTCCGCTTCCGCTACCCGGGCGTTTCGTCCCTGCTGCTGATGTCGGCGGCGATGGCCCGGATGGCGCCCTGAGGTCATCAGCACGCCGGCGGCACCGTTGCAGACCGACACCCCACGCCACGCCGACCTCGCCGTGCCCCGCGCATCGGTCATCATCCCGCATTACCAGATGCCCGGTTCATTGCGGACCTGTCTCGATTCGGTGCTCGGCCAGCAGCTCGATCATGGCCGCTTCGAAGTCATTGTCGTCGACAACAACTCGCGTGACTTCCCCGCCGCTGTCGCCGCCGCCTATCCGTCGGCGCGCTTCCTCGCCGAACCGCGTCCCGGCCCCGGCCTCGCCCGCAACACCGGGGTTGCCGCGGCAATTGCGCCGCTGCTCGTCTTCATCGATGCCGATTGCCGCGCCGAAGCCGGTTGGCTGCAGGCGGCGATCGACGCCGTCGAGCCCGACCCGGACCGCAGCGTCGTCGGCGACGACGTCCGCATCGATGTTGCCGATCCGCGCCGGCTGACCGCGCTCGAGGCTTATGAGGCGGTCTTTGCCTATCGCCAGCAGCTCTACATCGCCAAAAAGAATTTTTCCGGCACCGGCAACCTCGCGATGGGCGCCGCCGTCCACGCCGCGGTGGGGCCGTTTGCCGGCATCGACGTCGCCGAGGACCGGGACTGGGGCGCCCGCGCCACCGCCGCCGGCTATCGCATCCGCTATGTCGACGCGATGCGCATCTATCACCCGGCGCGCACCACCTATGCCGAGCTGCAGCGCAAATGGCAGCGTCACATCGCCCATGATCTTGCCGCGCATCGCACCGCCAGGCGGCCGGCCTGGCGCTGGACGGTGCAGCGCCTGATCGTCCTCGCCTCGATCCCGGTACACGCCGTCAAGCTGCTCACCAGCGATCGCCTGCACGGTCTCGGCAACCGCGGCCGCGGCATCGGCCTGCTGGTCCGCATCCGTCTGTGGCGGGTCGCCGAAATGGCGCGCGCTGCAGTGGCCCGCAATGTCTCGGGCGGGACCTATTGGACCAGCGCCCCATGAGTTTCGCCAGAAACGGTGAAATCGGCATCGTCCTCGTCAACTGGAACCGCTGGCAGGACAGCATCGAGTGCCTGGAATCGGTGTTCCGCAGCACCATCCCGGTGCGCGTCGTCGTCGTCGACAACGCCTCCGCCGACGGCTCGCTCGACCATATCGCCGGCTGGGCCGCCGGCGCGGAACCGGCCGTGCCCGCCGCCGCCGCCATGGCCGGCCATTCGCAGCCGCCGATCCGCAAGCCGATCGCCTGTGAGCGCTTCAGCGCCGCCGACATTCCCGGGCGCCGGCCCGACCTCGATACGCGGCTGACGCTTATCGATTCCGGCAGCAACCTGGGCTTTGCCGGCGGCAACAACGTCGGCCTGCGCTGGCTGCTTGCCCAGCCGCTGCTCGACACCTTCTGGCTGCTCAACAACGACACCGTCATCGCCCGCGACGCGGCAGCGGCGGTGCGCAACCGCATGGCGGCGACCGACCGCGCCGGCATGTGCGGCACGGTGGTGCGCTATTATCACCAGCCCGACCGGGTGCAGGCGCTGAACGGCAGCGTCTTCAACGTCTGGACCGGCAAGTCGCGCGGCATCGGCATGGGGCAACCGGCAAAGGCCCCCTTCGATCCCCTCAAGATCGCCCGCGAAACCGATTTCGTGCTCGGCGCCTCGCTCGCCGTCAGCCGGGCCTTCCTCACCACCGTCGGGCCGATGGATGAAGGCTATTTCCTCTATTACGAGGAGCTCGACTGGGCCTGGCGCAATCGCGACCGCTTCACCATCGCCTTTGCCCATGGCGCCACCGTCTATCACAAGGAAGGCGGCTCGATCGGCTCGTCGGGCACCGGCGATCGCAGCGCCTTTTCCGAATATTGGCTGGCCCGCTCGCGGCTGCGCTTCATCCGCAAGCATCGCATCCTCGTCTGGCCCTGGTACTGGCTGCTGACCGCGGCGATGGCGGCGGCGCGACTGCTGCGCGGGCGCCCGGCGCGCGCCGCAGCGCTGGTCCGGGCGCTTTTTGGCCTCAAATATTGACCGCGACGACGAGTCCGGCGCATGAAATCGCCACACATCCCAAAAGATCGACTTCAGGAGCTGCTATGAATAAATCGGCACGCGTGACAATGCTGGCTTCGGCCGCGGCCGCCACGCTGTTCCTGGCGGCCTGCGACAAGGGCGCCAAGGCGCCCGAAGGCCAGGTCGTCGCCACCGTCGACGGCAAGGAAGTCACCATCCACGAGCTCAACGGCGAGCTGGCGACCATCCCCAACCGCGGCGGCGATGCCCCGCGCAAGCTGGTGGAATCGGTGGCGCTGGCCCGCGTCGTCGAAAGGAAGATGCTCGCCGCCGAGGCCGAGAAGCTGAAGCTCGACAAAAGCCCGCAGTTCCTGCTCGCCAAACAGCGCGCCGATGAAGGCCTGCTCGTCCAGGCGCTGCAGGGCGACATCCAGCGCAAGGTGCCCGCCGCCACCCGCGAGGCGGCGCAGAAGTTCGTCGCCGAGAACCCCCAGGTGTTCGGTGACCGCAAGATCTTCACCCTCGACCAGATCCAGTTCCTGCGCCCGGCCAACATCGACCAGCTCGGCCTGAAGGACGCCAAGACCATGGCCGATGTCGAACGCATCCTGACCGATGCCAATGTCGAATATCGCCGCGCCCCGCAGCAGGTCGATTCGCTGTCCGTGAACCCGGCGCTGACCAAGGAAATCATCCGCATCACCGCGACCAGCAACGGCGAGCCGTTCATGTTCGCCGACCAGCCTGCCGGCGCCCCGGCCCCGGTGATCTATGTCAACAATGTCACCGCCACCAAGTCGCAGCCGTTCACCGGCGAAAAGGCGATCTCCTATGCCCAGAACATCCTGCAGCGCCAGAATGTGCAGAAGAGCCTCGCCGACGCGCTGAAGCGGTACCAGACCGACTACAAGCCCAAGATCGTCTATGGAAAGGGCTATGGCCCGCCGGTGTTCCCCAAGGCGCCGCCGCGGACCGGTGTTGCCTCGCCGGCAGCCCCTGCAGCAGCACCGGCTACCGGGTCCGCCGCACCGGCCACCACGCCCGCCGCCGCGCCGGCTGCCACGCCCGCCGGCTGAGGCCCGCCGCGGGGCCGGCGGCCCCGCGGGCTCGCGTTC
Organism: Alphaproteobacteria bacterium; assembly: GCA_003241875.1. Lineage (GTDB taxonomy): Bacteria > Pseudomonadota > Alphaproteobacteria > Sphingomonadales > Sphingomonadaceae > Sandarakinorhabdus. The sequence continues at coordinate 1,608 of QBLU01000025.1, read as the reverse complement.
CTTCGTGTCTCGGAAGGTCGGTCCATGACATCGCTCCGGATCGGATTGCTGTGGCATTCGGTGGCCGCCGGCAATCTGGGGGTGGGCGCCCTCACCATCGGCAATATCGCGCTGGCCCGCGCGGCGGCGGCGCGCGCCGGGGTGACACCGCTGTTCACCATCATCGGCGCGCGGGAAACCGGCGTGCCCTATGTCACCGGCAGCGACATCGCCGTCCGCACGATCACCGGCCGTTACATGATTTCGCCGGCGGGCTATCGCGCCGACGTCGCGGCGTCCGACATCCTGCTCGACATCGGCGCCGGCGACAGCTTTGCCGACATCTACCCCGACAAGCGCTTCGCCTATATCTTCATGACCAAGGCCATGGCGATCCTCGCGGGCAAGCCGCTGGTACTGTCACCGCAGACCATCGGGCCGTTTTCGCGCCAGCCGCACACCGCCATGGCGGCCTGGGCCTGCCGCCGCGCCGATGTGGTGTTCGCCCGCGACCCGCTGTCGATGGCGGCATTGCAGGCGCTGGCCCCCGATGCCGATGCGCGCCAGGCCATCGATGTCGCCTTTGCCATGCCCTATGATCGGCCGGCGCCGCGCGCCCCCGATGCCCCGATCCGGGTCGGCCTCAATGTCTCGGGGCTGCTGATGCACGGCGGCTATGCCGGCAACAACCAGTACGGCCTCGATTTCGACTATCCGGCGCTGACCAGGGCGCTCATCACTGCCTTCACCGCCATGCCGGGGGTGGAGGTCCATCTGGTGCCGCACGTCATGGCGCCGGGCCTGCCCAGCGACGACGATGGCGCGGCCGCCGACCGGCTGAAGGCCGAGTTCCCGGCGCTCGTCCGCCACCCCGATTTTGCGTCGCCGGTCGCCGCCAAAAGCTTCATCGCCGGCCTCGATTTCCTGACCGGCGCCCGCATGCACGCCACCATCGCCGCCTATTCGGCCGGCGTCCCCGTCGTGCCGATCAGCTACAGCCGCAAGTTCGAGGGGCTGTACCGCGGTCTCGGCTACCCCTGGCTGGTCACCGCCAAGGGCATGGACACCGGCGCCGCCACCGCCTTCATCCTCGACGCCTTCGCCCGCCGCGCCGAACTGGCCACCGATATCGCCCGCGGCGCGCCGGTGATTGCCGCCGGCCTCGAAAGCTATACCGGCGAACTCGCCGCGCAATTCGCGGCCGCGGCGGCGCGGTGACGCCCTCGCCCAGCCTCGAACGCGTCGCCCGCGGGCAGTTGTGCAGCGGCTGCGGGCTGTGCGCCGGCATCGCGCCGGGTGCGATCGGCATGGCGATGGTGGCGCCGGGCTACCTCCGCCCCCGCCAGTCGGCGACGCTGACCGCCGCGCAGGAAGCCGGCATCGCCGCCGCCTGCCCGGCGCTGGTCGTCGACGAGACCGACGCCGCGCCCGCACCGATCGACGACCCGCTATGGGGCCGCGCGCACTTCGTCGGCACCGGCTATGCCCATGACGACACGCTGCGCCACCGCGCCTCGTCGGGCGGCGTGCTGTCGGCGCTGCTTGCCCATGCGCTCGCCACCGGCATGGTCGATTTCGTCGTCCAGACCGGCGCCGACCCCGACCGCCCGACGAGGCGCGGTGGCGCAG
>QBLU01000024.1 GCA_003241875.1 Alphaproteobacteria bacterium | reverse complement strand
CCGATGAAGCGCCAGATCTCTCATTCTGGCCGGATACAAAACCGGGACAGGGTCACTCGGGAAACGAACTCTACTCAAAAATGGCACCAAGTAAGGGGGGCACGTCAATAAGAAGATCGCGTATCTCGTCGGATACTACTGTACTCGCCTTTGCTATCCGATCGCTTCAGGGCCGGGGCAGACACAGCATCCGCTGACCATGGATGCGGCGTCGCATATGCTGGGACTTGTCCACCGGGGCGGGCATTTCAGCGCTCCACACGATGGCGACCAATAATCCACGCAGTTGCCCCGTTGGTTGCGTACACACCGGCTTACAGGCGGGGTACGCTTGCACGTTGCATGTCTTTGACGATCGGCTTGCGGACACCGACACGATTCTCCGAGTGCGGCCGGCCGGTCCGTCGATAGCGTTCGGTTTTCCGCACGGCGCTCTGGCTTGCCAAGGTAATGATATGTTGTCACACAAAGGCATCGGTGCACGCTGATCTTCGAATGGGGCAAAATGGACATCTTCAGACCGGCAATTATAGGCAGCGCAACCGCGCTCATGATGTTGGCCGTGCCCGCAACAGCCGAAACGCTAGACGATGAAACGATCGTCGTCACTGGCCAGCGGCAGGCCTATCGCGGTGATTTCACCGTGAGGGAAACGCCGCAGGCGCTCACCATTATCGGGCAGCAACAGCTCGACAACAACAATGTCACCCGCCTTGCCGATGCGCTCGACTTGTCGGCATCGGTGGCGCGGCAGAACAACTTTGGCGGGCTGTGGGATTCCTATGCCGTGCGCGGCTTTGTCGGCGACGAGAATCTGCCGTCTGGCTATCTCGTCAACGGCTTCAACGGTGGCCGCGGCTTTGGCGGCACGCGCGATTCGGCCGGCATCGAACGTGTAGAAGTGCTGAAAGGCCCCAACGCCGCCTTGTTTGGCCGCGGCGAGCCGGGCGGCACCGTCAACATCGTCACCAAGCGCGCCGATTTCGATACGCGCGGCCGGATCAACCTGCTCGCCGGCAGTTTTGACCGGCAACGCGGCGATGCTGATGTGAACCTTGCGCTGGGCGACGTTGCCGCCGTGCGGCTGATCGGCTTTTACGAGGATGCAGCCAGCTTTCGCGACACCGTGCGCAGCAATCGCTACGGCTTTCTTCCCTCGTTTCTCATCAAGCTGGGTGACCGCACCAGCCTGACCTACGACCTCGAGTTGACGAGGCAGGAGGCCGATTTTGATCGCGGCACGGTGGCAATCCGCGGCGTATTGGGGCTGGTGCCGCGCGAAAACTTTCTCGGCGAACCCGGCGACGGCCCGATCGAAGCCGATGCTACCGGCCACCAACTCCAGCTCAGCCATGAATTCAGCGATGCCTGGAGCCTGCTCATCGGCAGCCATTATCGCGAAACCCGGCTTGAGGGCTTCTCCACCGAAGCGGAACTCGTGGCTGGTCGGCAAAGGTTGGGTCGCGACGGACGGTCCCTGTCACGTCAGCGGCGGTCGCGGCTGTACGAAGGGGAGCATTTCGCGGTGCGCGGCGAAGTGGCCGGGCGCTTCGACACCGGCAGCTTGCAGCACCGTATGCTGATCGGTGCCGATTTTGACAGCTTCGACAATTCGCAGGTCGTCAGGCGGTTTCGCCCGCCGGTCATCGGCGCCGCCACGACACCACAGGCGAGCAACGACATCGACATTCTCAATCCGGTCTTTGGTCGGTTCCCGCTGCCAATAACCGCGCCGCTGACCAACCGCCTTGACGAGCAGCGCGCATTTGGCGCGTATGTCCAGGACCAGATCAGGCTCACCGACAGGCTGCAGGTCCGCCTGGGCGTGCGATACGACAATGTGCGGGTCACCACACGTGACCGGACGACGGCGGCCGGTGGCGAGCGCCGCTTCAGCCGGCTGAGCCCGCAGGCCGGGATCGTGTTCGAGGCCAGCGACGCGGTGTCGCTTTATGCCGCCTACGGCCAGGGTTTTCGTGCCAATCTGGGTGCGACGGCCGGCGGTGCGTTGTTCGACCCCGAAGTCACGAAGGCCGCCGAAATCGGCACGAAACTGTCACTTCTTGATGGCGCACTGACTGGCACCATGTCGGGATTCACCTTGTCGAAATCGAACGTGCTTGCCGCAGATACGGCCAACCCGGGATTCTCGGTGCCGATCGGCAAGGCGCGCAGTCGCGGCGTCGAGTTCGAAATGGCCGGGAAATTGCCGGGCGCGATCGACGTGTGGTTTTCCTATGCCTATGTCGATGCCGAAGCGCGGGCCGACGTGTTCGATCCCAACTTCAGCCTCGCCATCCGCGCCGGCGATCCGCTGATCAACATCCCCAAACACAGCCTCAATGCACAGCTTTCTCGCGCCTTTTCCATCGGGGACACCAAACTGACGCTCGGCGGCGGTGTCCAGCACGTCGGCGAACGCTCTGGCGAAGTTGCGACCAGCTTCGTCCTGCCGGCCTATACGCTGGCGCGGCTGTTCGCGGCGTGGCGCGTACAGGAGAATGTCGAAATCTTCGCCGATGTGAGCAATCTGTTCAACGCCACCTATTACACCAACAGCTTCGCACAGCTTTGGGTGCAGCCGGGCACGCCCCGCGCCGCATCGGTTGCGCTGCGGCTGTCGCTCTAGAAAGTCGGTTAATGCCCACGCCCCCGCTGTTCATCGCCGATCTTGTTGTCGAACGCGGCGACAAGCGCATCGTCGATGGGCTGTCACTGTCGCTGGCGCCCGGCGAGATCTACGCTCTGCTTGGCGGCAATGGTGCCGGAAAGTCGACGACGCTCTTTGCTATCCTCGGCTTTCTCGAACGGCAGGGCGGCAGCCTGACGGTGGGCGGTGTCGACGTCGCTGCCAACCCGGACGCGGTTCGAAGGCAAGTTGCCTATCTGCCGGAAAATGTCGCGCTGTACGACCATCTGACAGCACGCGAGAACGTCGATTACTTCCTCAAGGTCGCCGGGTGCCCGCGCAGCCGTGCCGATGTCGATGCCGGATTCGAAGGGGTCGGCCTTGCCGCTGCCGCGTGGGACGAGCGCGCCGCACGCTTTTCCAAGGGCATGCGGCAAAAGACGGCGATCGCCTTGGCGCTGCTGCGCGAAACGCCGCTTATGCTGCTCGATGAGCCGACGTCGGGTCTCGACCCCGCCGCCGCCGGCGATTTCCACCGCCTGCTCGAAACGCTTGGGCGCCGCGGCGTCGCGGTGCTGATGGTGACCCATGACCTGCTCGGCGCTGCCGACACGGCGGATCGCATCGGGCTTATCCAGGCGGGGCGCATCGCCCGCGAATGGACGGCATCGCCCACAGTTCCGCGCTTCGATCTCAATGCACTCCACAGCGGCTTTGCGAGCGCCCGATGACGCAGATGATTGCCATCGCCGCCGCCGAACTGCGACTGATGCTGCGATCCCGGCTGGCGCTGATCGGGTTGGCGGCGCTGCTCTTGCTGTCCGGCATCGCGGCTGTCACGTCGGCTGTACAAACCGCGTCGGCATCCGCAACCCGCGCTGCCGCACAGGCGGCGACCGACGAACAGTTCAAGACCCAGCCTAGCCGCCACCCGCATCGAATGGTGCACTACGGCACTTATGCGCTGCGGCCGGTGGGGCCGCTGGCGGCGTTCGATCCCGGTGTCGACAGTTTTACCGGTACGGTGCTGTTTCTCGAAGGCCATCGCCAGAACAGCGCGACCTTTGGGGCCGCGCGCGAATCGTCCGATCTGGTGCGCTTCGGCCAACTGACCCCGGCCTTTGTTCTGCAGACGCTGGCGCCGTTGCTGCTCGTCTTTCTCGGCTTTGCCACCGTGGCGCGTGAGCGCGAGCGCGGCAGCCTGCGTGCGCTCAGCGCCCATGGCGCAAGCGCCGCCAGCATCCTTGGCGGCAAAGTGCTGGCGCTGGGCGGTGTCGCCCTGCTTGCGATGGCGCCGGCACTGATGGCGCTGGCCTGGGCGGCCCTGCGCCACCCCGGCGAAGGCGGCATCGCCACGCTCATCGCGCTGGCCTACGGCGTCTATCTGCTGGTCTGGGTCATCGGCATCACGGCGATTTCGGCACTGGCGCGCACATCGCAGGGCGCGCTCGTCACGCTGCTCGCCATATGGGCGATTGTCGTGGTGCTCGTGCCGCGTGCCGCCGCCGGATGGGCGGGTGTCGCCGAACCGTTGCCGAGCCGCGTCGACACCGAATTCGCCATCGCCGCCGACCTGCGCCGGATGGGAGACAGCCACAACCCCGACGATCCGCACTTTGCCGCCTTCAAGCAGCGCATTCTCAAGCAATATGGCGTTGCCACCGTCGATGAGCTGCCGGTCAATTATCGTGGCCTGGTCGGCGCCGAAGGTGAACGCCTTACCTCTGAACTTTTTGCCCTCTATGCGGCGCGCGCCGATGCCATCCAGCTTGGCCAGTCGGCCCGGCTGGAAACGCTGGGGGTGCTCAGTCCGGCACTGGCCGTGCGCCGGGCCTCGATGGTCGGTGCCGCGACCGATGTTGCCACGCATCTGGCCTTCATGAACCGTGCCGAAGCTTATCGATACCAACTCATCCAACGCCTCAACGGCCTGCAAGTGACACAGGTTTCCAGCGCCGATGATCGCGCGCGCAGCCGTGACCCGCTGGCCGATCAGCGCACCCGTATTTCGGCGGATTTCTGGAAAACCATGCCGCAGTTCCAGCTTGCCCCTTCGGCCCCCGCGACCCGTGCGGCGGCGATGCTGCCGGCAATGGCGCTGCTGGCGTTTTGGTTGGCGATCGGCGTCGGCCTGCTCTGGCTTGCCCGTCGCAATCTCGATCAGACCGCTGCATGAGCGACCTCAAGCGCGAAGCCTGGCTGCTGGGGCGCAGCCGTGCCGCCCTCGCGGCGCTGCTGCTGCTATTCCTCTGTGCCGGCGCCGGCGTTGCCCTTGGCCTTGCAACGGTGTCCCGCGACCGCGCCGCCATCGACCGTATGCTGGCGGGCCAACCGGCTGAGGAATCAGCGCTTGCGGCGTTCGTAGACGATGCCGGCTATGGCGCCTATTACGGGTTCCAACCGACGTGGAACCCACCATCGGACTTGGCATTCGCTGCGCTCGGCAATCGTGATATCGCACCTACCATGCTGCGCATCCGCGCCTTGGCGCTGGAGGGGCAGATTTATGAAAACGAGGCCGCCAACCCCGAACTCGCCCTGCCGGGGCGCTTCGACCTCGCCTTCGTCGTCGTCTATCTGGCCCCGCTCGTCCTCATCGCGTTGCTGCACGACCTGTGGTCGGGCGAACGCGAGGCCGGGCGGCTTTACGCGCTGCAGGCGACGCCCGCCGCCCGGCGCCACATCTGGGGCCCGCGCATTGTCGTACGTGCCGGCGGCGTGCTGGCGGTGCTGCTCGTCCCCTTCGCCGTCGGTGCCGCCATCACCGGAACGTCCCCGCTGCGGGCGCTGGCATTTGCCGGTATCATCGTCCTCGCCTGCCTGTTCTGGACGGCGGTGGCGCTGCTCGTCGCGCGGCGCGGCAACAGTTCCGCCGTCAATGCGGCCTCGCTCGCCGCGCTGTGGTTCGCGCTGACGCTGGTCGCCCCCGCCGCCGCCGGACTCGCCATCAATGCCGGAGTCACGGTTCCCGACGGCGCGGCGCTGGCGCGGGAGAACCGCGAGGACGTGCATGCCGGCTGGGACCGTCCGAGAGATGCAACCATGCAGCGCTTTCTGGCGCTCTACCCGCAGCACGCGCCGGGCAGTGCGCTGCCGCCGACGTTTCACTGGAAATGGTACTTTGCTTTCCAGCATCTGGGCGACCTGCACGTCGCCTCGGCATCAAAGGCCTATCGCGACGGCATCGCCCGCCGCGCCGACCTCGCTCGTGCCGCCGGCTGGCTGCTGCCACCGGCCGGACTATCGCAGGCCATGGCGCGTCTTGCTCGCACCGATGTCGCGGCACAGCTCGCCTATCAACAGCGCATCCGCGCCTATCATACCCGGTTGCGTGAGTTTTATTATGATTATCTCTTCAGCGAAAAACCCTTTGGTCCTGCCGATCTGGCAACTGTGCCGCGCTTCGATCCGGCTGGCGGCATGTAGCGCGGCCCTGGCAGCGCCGGCTGCCGCGCAGCGCGTCACCGACAACGCCGCCACCAACGCCGAGGACGCCTTTGGCAGCAGCATCGGCAACGAGCGGGTCGGGTTGTACAGCGGGTCGGACGTGCGCGGTTTTTCACCCGTCACCGCCAACAACATCAGGCTCGAAGGGCTGTACTTCGATCGCCCTGCCGCCTTCACCGACAGGCTGGTGCAGGGCAATGTCGTCCGCGTCGGTCTGACGGCGCAAAACTATCTGTTCCCGGCCCCGACCGGCATCGTCGATTACCGCATTCGCCCGGCCGGCAATGACTTCGTGCTCAGCACGATGCTCGGCCTCAATAGTTGGGGCGGTGGCCGGCTGGAACTCGACGCCCAGATCCCGATCGTAAAGGACCAGCTCAGCCTCGTCGCCGGCGCTGCCGGCTTCGTCGACGAACTGGCCCCCGGCAACCAGTCCTTCTTCGGCTCTTATGCGCTGGCCGCGCGCTGGAGGCCGGCCCCGGGAGTCGAGGTCATTCCTTTCTGGAGCCGGATCGACTTGTACAACCGCGAGGCCGCCCCGCTCTATACCCCCGGCGGCGCCTTCCTGCCGCCACCGGTGCAGCGGCGCCATTTTCCGGGTCCCGAATGGGCGGACCAGCGCAACACCGTCCTGCATTACGGAATCCTGACCAAGGCCCGCTTGACCCCCGAATGGCAACTTGCCGCCGGGCTGTTCCGCTCGACATCGGACAGCGCGACCAACTATGCCCAGAACTTCACCGACATGCGCGCCGATGCGACCGCCATCCGCCGCATCACCGCCGACCCGCGCCAGACCCTCGCAGGCACGAGCGGCGAACTGCGGCTCAGCCGGACATTCATCGACGGCCCGCGTCGCCACACGCTGCATGCCGCCTTGCGCGGCCGTGACCGGGCCAGTCTTTACGGAGGTGGCGCCAGCTTCAGCTATGACCGCGCTCCGGTCGAGGCCGTCCTCACCGGTGCGCGGCCGGATTTTGTCTTTGGCCCGCAAATCAGCGAGCGTGTCCGCCAGGCTATCGCCGGAATCGCCTATGACGGCCGCTGGCCCGGGGTCGGCAGCCTCAGCCTTGGCATGCAACACACCTGGTATCGCAAGCGCGTCGATCGGCCCGGCGTACCGCTGGCCCGCACCGATGATGAAGCGTGGCTGCCCAACGTCACCGTCGCTGCCGAGATGACGGGACGTCTGGCATTGTACGGCAGCTTCACGCGCGGGCTGGAGGAAACCGGCCTTGCACCCGACAGCGCCGCCAACCGCACGGAAGCGCTGCCCGCCATCATGACGTCCCAGGTCGACGCCGGACTGCGGTGGAACGCCCCGGGCGGCATCAATATGGTGGCCGGGCTGTTCGAGGTGCGAAAGCCCTATTTCGCCGCCGACGAGGCCAATGTCTTTCGCGAACTTGGCAACGTGCGCCATCGCGGTATCGAACTCTCGGCCGCCGGGCCGGTCGTGCCGGGCTTGACCATCGTCGCGGGTGCCGTGCTGATGCAGCCGCGCGTCACCGGGCCGGCTGTCGCCCTTGGCCGCGTGGGCAAACGTCCTCTCGGTCAGCCGTCGCGCCTGCTCACCCTGGCGGCGCAGTACGCCATTGCCGGCATCGAGGGCCTTGCCCTTACCCTCAACGTCACCAACCGCGGAACCCGGGCCGCCGACACCCGCAACCTCGTCGAACTGCCAGCCCGATCCATCCTCGATGCCGGCTTCCGCTGGCGCTTCGATCTCGGCGCCAGCCCGGCCTTGCTGCGCGTTCAGCTGCTCAACCTGACCAACGCTTACGACTGGGCGCTCGTCGGCAGCGGCAGCTATCAGGTCAATGCGCCGCGCCAACTGACCATGTTCCTGACCGTGGATTTCTGACCCCGCAGCGATTGTCCAGGGAAACGCCAGTCAATGCCGGGCGCTCGCGCGCCGACGCTGCTTGCGCTTCTTTGCCCAGACCAGCAGGCCAGTGACGATAGCCGTCATGATGACCAGCCCTGCAAAAGCGATCAGGGCCCGCCCACCGAGCCCGAGCGCGCGGCCTGAATGCAGCGGGAACTGCCAGGCGAGGAATACATCGCCGGCACTGCCCATTGTCTCGTGACGGTCATGCAACACCTGCCCGTCCTGGGCACTTATCCACAGGATGCGCTGGCCGTTGTCACTGATGTCGCGCGCATCGCGGGTCCGGGCGCGATAGGCGCCGGCCGTTTCATTATAGCTGAAACTGGTGACCGGGTGCGGCGCCGCCAGCGCTGCGAACCGCCCACCGGCGTCCGCCATCGACAGGCGGGGTGCCACCGGCGCGCCCGTCGTCGTCACAGCATCGAAAGTTGGCGTGACCGGGCTCACCGCAGCGACGGTGTCCTTGAACGCATCCGGCCAGTTGAAATAGATGCCTGACACGGCGAGCATCAGCGTCAACGGATACAGCCAGAGGCTGAGCGCCCGATGCAGGTCGAAGTTGCGCTTGTGCCCATGGGTACCGCGCCTGATCCGGAAGCTGTCGCGCCACCGCGCCAGACTGGTGAACCCGATCCCCAAGGCCAGCAGCTGCGTCAACGCCCAGCCCAAGGCGACAAGGCCCAGGAACCACTCCAGAGCCTCGCCGCCGAGAAAGCTGTAGTGAAAGCGATAGACGGTGCCGACCAAGGCGCGCCGACTGAGGCCGTTGTCGTCGCTGCGCACGCCGTTCAGCCGGCCGGTGCCGCTGTCGTAGTAAAGCTGTAGCCGGCGATCATCGGCCGTGCGCACGCCCAGGCTGACCAGCCCCGGCACCTCGTGCTCGTAAAGTACGGTGCGCACCTCTCCCCCCGGGTGCCTGCGTTCGGCATCGGCCAACAGCGGTGCCACTGGTCCCTGCCCGGAGGCGCGGAAGAAATCGGGATTGAGGGCCCGGTCGATCTCCCCATGGAAGGCGATGATGCTGCCCGACAGGGCGATCCCGAACAACCACACGGCCGCCACCAGGCCGAACCAGCGATGCAGGGTCGTGATCGCCGCGCGCAGCGGTCGCGTGCCGGTCAGATGCTTGCTGTCCGGCCCCGCGCTGCCCAGCATCGGTTCGACCGGTCCGCTGCCAGCCAGATCCATACCACCCATAGGCTTCATCCGGTCGACCCTGTGCAGATGGTCGCGACATTGCTGACCCCACAATCCATATTGCGAACGGTTCTCATATGCAATAGCAACATGTCCAATTGTTCATGATCAGGATCGACAGGCATGTTTCCTCGTCTCGTTGCCGTCTTGCTGCTGACCAGCACAGGTGCCGCCATCGCCTACGAAGTCGAAGCCGCTGCAGATGGCGCCGACCAGATCGGCGGCGAGATCGTCGTTACCGGGCAGCGCGAGCGCGGTTACCGTCCCGACACGCAATCGACAGCATTGTTCGGCAGCCAATCCCTGCTCGACACGCCATTTTCGGTGAGCACGTTTTCGGCCGAGCTTATCCGTGACCAGCAGGCACGAACGCTGACCGAAATCACCAAGAACGATCCCTCGGTGGTAGCAACCGGCAGCGGCAACGGCTTCTTCGACACGGTCGCCGTCCGCGGCTTCACGCTGGGCAATGGCGGCAACTATTTTCGCGACGGCCTGTGGTTCCAGAACCAGGTCCAGACGCCGTTCGAGAACAAGGCCTCGGTCGAGATATTGAAGGGCCTTTCGGCGATTCGCTATGGCTTCAACGCGCCTGGCGGCGTGATCAACTATACCGTCAAGCGGCCGACGATCGAGCCGGTCCGCAGTGTCGAGATCTTCGGCAACGGCTTTGGCGGTATCGGCGCCCATGTCGATGTCGGCGGGCCGATCGGCGAGACGCTCGGCATCCGGGTCAATGCCGTGGTCGCGCACGAGGCGCTTTTCGTGCGCGGCATCGGCGGCCCGCGCCAGATGGTCAGCGCCTATGTCAGCTCGCGGCCGGCACCGAACCTCCTCATCGATGCCGAGGCCGAATATCAATATCTGGAACTCGAGCAGCAGCCGATCATCGCGCTGACCAGCTTTGCCACCAGCTTGAACCAGACGCAGATTCGCGGCCTGCTCGACCGTTTCGACCCGCGCACCTATCTCGGCCAGCGCTGGACGACCTATCCGACCCGCAATTTCATCGGCTCGCTGCGCACCACCTGGGACTTTGCACCGGGCTGGGCGCTCAAGGGCTCGATCCAGAAGATGGACCTGGTGCGCAACCAGAATGCCGCTGGCATCGCGGCGCGGTCGATTCAGGCAAACGGGGACTTTGTGTCGACGCTGTTCTTCTCGCCCGACCAGCGCCGCGACCCGCTGTCGGGACAGCTGTGGGTGGAGGGCCGCTTCGACACCGTCGGCATCAAGCACGACCTGGTTCTCGGCGCCTTCTTCGTCAATAATCGCCTGACCTTTCCCAACGGCTTTTCGGGCACCATCGGCCAGTCCAACCTGTTCGAGCCCCGCGAGATCGTCGATCCGCGGGTCACCTCCGATCCGAGCTACACCGGCGCCCGCGAGCGCCAGTTCGCGCTCTACGCAACCGACTATGTGACCGTGGCGGACTGGCTCAACGTGTTTGCCGGCGTGCGCTATACCAAGCCGATCTTTGAAAGCTTCAATGGCCCCGATCGCCCGCCGACGCAGCGCTATGACCAGGATGTCATCACGCCGTCGTTCGGCGCCGTGATCAAGCCGGCGGCGAACATCTCGATCTATGGCAGCTTTGCACGCGGGCTGGAGCAGGGCGGCACCGCCCCGATCAACGCCGTCAATGCCAATGAGCAACTGCCGCCGCTGACCAGCGAGCAGTGGGAGTTGGGCGTCAAGGCCGAGCTGGCGGCAGGCACCCTGCTGACCTTTGCCGTGTTCGACATCGCCCGCGGTCTCGAATTGATCGACGACCAGAACCGCTTCGTGCAGGACGGCCGACAGCGCCACCGCGGCGCCGAGATGACACTGGCCGGCGACATCACGCCGACCCTGCGGGTGGTGACCGGCGCCACTTACATCGATGCCGAGGTCGTCCGGGCCGCCAACCCCGCCCTCAACGGCCGCCGTCCGACCAACGTGCCCGAGTTGCAGGCGAATGCCTTCCTCGACTGGCGGTTGCCGACCGCCACGAAGTTGTGGGTCAATGGCGGAATTTACCATACCGGCAGCCGCTTCATCGACAACATCAACACCTTTGCGGTGGGCGCCCAGACCCGCGTGGATCTGGGCGCGCGGGCGAGTTTCGATATCGGCGCAACGGCACTGACCGCGCGGCTGATCGTCGAGAACATCACCAATGAGCGAGTGATCGCCGGGGCTTCAGGCAACTTCACATGGGGAGCGCCGCAAACAGTCAAGGCGTCGCTTGCAGCCAACTTTTGAATTCGAGATCAAGGTGATAGCACCGCTTCCCGCGTCAGCGCCTGCGGAATGCGCGCGCAAGCACCGGTCTGGATCACTTGCGGCCGGAAAATGAACCCGGCGACATCATGCGCGTGCGGACCAGCCACGCCAGGTGAAGGCGGCAAAGAAGAGTTCCACCGCTTGGAATCCCGCTGCCAGCAGGCAGGCCTCGTCGTCCTCCGGCGTCAGCAATGGCACAGTCGATGCCACGGCGGCACGGGCCTGCTCGGCCTGTTGCGGCTCGACGCCGGAGGCTACGGCATAGGCTGCATAGCGTTCCAGCCATCGGGCTCGGTCGGGCTCATGCTGCGGAAAACTCGCATGCGCGACGACCAACGGTGCTCCGGGACGAAGTCGTCGATGCAGCTGGCGCAAAGTGTCGACGCGGGCAACGCGTGGCAGAAAATGCAGCGTCAGCAGACAGGTCGCTGCGTCGTATGGCCCTTCAGGCGCGGACTCCACGTAACCTTCTATAAGCGTTGCCCTTGCCGCTTGGTCACCCATTATACGGCGCGCCAGGTCCAGCATCGGTCTGGCGGGATCTACCCCGGTGAACCGCCAGCCCGACTGGGCTTGGGCCAGTGACCTCAACTCCAGACCGCCGCCAGCGCCGAGGACCAGCACATGAGCATCCGGCGGCGTGCTCTCGGCAAGCAGGATCGTGGTCATGCGGTGCAGGGCCTCGAAACCGGGTGTGAATCGAGGCGGCCCGTCCGCATAGTGCGCCACCACCGCGGGATCGGAAAACATGTTCAGGAAGGATTGCTTGGTGTTGATAGGCATTGCTCGTCTCCTGTCGCAGCCGATCGTTCAAGACTGAAAGCTCGCACTCCTCGTCCTCAGCGGACAATCCATTCTTGCGCACAACGTAACAGTATATCATACCGTAGTCATTGACGACGACTGATGCGGGGGAAAAGTGTACAGGATCTTCATCTCATCCGCGGTGATGCTTGCGCTAGGCGGTCACGCCAGCGCCCAGGAGATCGCGCCCGCACCTCCTGCAGACGCAGCAGAAATCATCGTCACCGGGGACGCGTTTTCCGAAACCGATGGTTTCCTCGCCCGGCAGTCTTCGATCGGCAGCCGCTTTCCCGTCGATGTCGAACGCCTGCCCAACACAGTACGGGTCTTGCCGCAGGAACTCATCACCGACACCGCCGCGACCTTGCCCCAAGATGTCACCAAGTTCGTCTCCGGAGTTCAGGTGCTGCCCGGTTTCGGCACTAATGTCGGCTTTGTCATTCGCGGCTTCTTTGCCAATTACGAAACCCTGCAGAACGGTGTTCGCATCTCCGACAATCCCGGCGACCTCAGCAACGTCGAGCGTATCGAAATCCTGAAAGGCCCGATCGGCAGCTTGTACGGTGGCACCGGTGCTTTTGCCGGAAACGTCAATATCATCACCAAGCGACCGCGCGAAAAGTTTGGCGCCGAGGTCACGCTGTTCGGCGGCTCCAATGACTTTTACCGGTTCGAAGGTGATATAGGCGGCCCACTCGATGGCGCAGGCACGTTGAAGTATCGACTGACCGGCGCTGCCGAAAGCGCCGGCAGCTTTCGGGATGGGATCGATTCCGACAAGATCATCGTCTCGCCATCGCTCGCCTGGGACCCGAGCGACCGGGTCTCGATCCGCATCGATGCCAGCTATATGAAGCGCAACTATATCTTTGACGACGGCCTGCCAGTGCTCGACGGCAGTCTGCCGGCGGGCGTCACCACATTCGACCTGCCGCTGTCGCAGATACTTTTTGCCCCTGATCGCACGCCAACGCAGGAAGAGTATTGGTTCGCAGGCGGCGAAGGCAATTTCAAGGTGACTGACGATCTGACCATTCGCGTCGCCGGCAATTATTCGAACTACGACATCCGCATCGGCTCGTCTCGGCTTGGCCTGTCGGTGCAGCCCGATGGCCGGACCTTCGATCGCTTCACCTTCGAAGGGCCGCAGCAGATCGCCCGCCACACGATCCAGGGCGACCTGATCTGGAAGACAGGTGCAATCGGGGTCGAAACGGTATTTCTCCTTGGCTATGAGCGGTCCCAGAACCGCTATGACTATGACGCTTCAGGGCGTGCGCTGCCGGCGTACGATATCCTTTCCGGGACCAATCCTCCCGGCGGCTCGGGCCCGCTCGAACCGCAGTTCGCCGGGTTCGTCGCCTACAAGGGCGATGGCATCTATGGGCAGGTGTTCAGCCAGATCACGGACCGGTTCGCGGTCCTGGCGGGCATCAGGCACGACTGGCAGACCAACGACAGCCGTTTCAACGGCGAAGGCGCACCGATCCGGGACAGCCAGTTTTCGCCGCGTGTCGGCGCCACCTGGTCGTTGACGGAAACCACGATCGCGTTTGGCAACTGGTCGCGCAGTTTTTCGCCGAACTTCGCGCTCGATCGCGATGGCGACGTCTTTCCCCCCGACCAGGTCCGGCAGTTCGAATTCGGGCTGCGGCAGAAGCTGTTTGGCGACCGCGCCCTGCTGACCGTCGCGGCATTCGACATCCGGCGATCGAATGTGGTCATCCCCGATATCACGCAGTTCGCCCAGTCGATCGCTGGCGGCGTGCAAACCAGCAAGGGTCTCGAGTTCGACCTGACGGGGCGGGTCATTCCCGGTCTCGATATCATCACCACTTATGCCTTCAATGCCACCAAGGTGGCTGAAGAAGACGACCCGAACTTTGGTGAACAGCTGCCGGCGGCACCGCGCCACAGCGCCCCGGCGTTTGTGCGTTACACGCTCCAGTCCGGTCCGCTGCAAGGCCTTGGCGGCAATATCGGCCTGACCTATGCGAGCCGCATCCAGGCGACACTGCCCAGCACGATCTTCATACCTGCCGATGCCCGGCTCGATCTTGGCCTTGCCTACACGCGCCATGGCTGGCGTGCCGGTCTCAATGTCACGAATGTCACCAACAGCCGCAGCTATGTTACGAACCTGTTCTCGCTGTTCCCGCAGGCTCCGCGGCAGTTTGTCGTGACTCTGTCCAAGCGTTTCGGAGCTGCCTTATGACCGATGTTCCTGCCTTGGAGCTGGCGGGCGTTGTCAAGCGCTATGCCGGCCGTACCGTCGTCGACGGGATCGAGTTTCGCATTGCAGCCGGCAGCGTCACTGCGCTGCTTGGCCCCAATGGCGCGGGCAAGAGCACGACGATGAAGATGTGCGCCGGCTTCCTTGGGAACGATGCCGGGCGCATCGCCATCGCCGGAATCGACCTGGCCGCCACACGTGCCGATGCGCTGAAACGGCTGACCTATCTTCCCGAGAATGTGGTCCTCTACGAGGAACTGACCGGAGCCGAGAACCTTCATCACCTTCTCGGACTGGCCACCGGAACGACGCTGCCTCGCGCCAGGCTTGGTGCCGCTCTGGCAAATGTCGGCCTACCCGAAGAAGCCCATGACCGGCGGGCTGCCACCTATTCCAAGGGCATGCGCCAGAAGGTCGGGCTGGCACTTGCACTGGCGCGGGAATCTCGATTGCTGCTCCTCGACGAGCCTACCAGCGGCCTCGACCCACAATCTGCGGCCGAGTTCAACACGGCGCTGGCAGCGACGGCGGCGACCGGCGTTGGCGTGCTGATGGCAACCCACGACATCTGGCGGGCGCGCGAAGTCGCGGACCGCATCCTTGTCATGGCTAAGGGGCGCATCGCGCTCGATCTCGATCCGGCGAAGCTGTCGGCCGAAGAGATCGAGCGACAGTTTTTTCTCGAGGCGCAGGCAGTCTGAGCTACTCGGGCCGCAGCGCGAAGCTCAGAAGCGCCAGGGACGCTACAAGAGTAGCGATGACCGCTGGCCAGAAGCTTGCTGTGGGCACCGCTGGCTCGGCCCATTGAAACTTTGGCGTAGCTTCAAATTCAGCCCGATCGAAGCGGCCACACGCAAGGATTGTCCTTGTCACCCGATCGCGAAAGTCGGCGTGATAGTCGATGACAGAGGCTTCGAAACCGCGTTGCCGCGCGGGGTCGGCGCCTGCAACGGCTTCGAGGCCTCGACGTATGCCCAGGCTCGGCACCAGCCAACCCCAGTCATCAAGTTTGGCGTCGAAGAGCGCCTCCCGGCTAGCGCCGTCCCGGATCGCGGATGAATAGCTTTCGTCCAGCAGGCGGCGCAGCGAGTAATCCTTGAGCGCGCCGGCGCGCCGCGCGCAGGCCGGTGCACTGGCAAAGTCGATCTGCCAATATCGCTTGCCGACGGCGTCGATCGTTTGATCGACCGCCTCCGGCGCACCGTTCCGCCGCATGATGGCCCGGAGGTCAGCGTCGGCGAGCGCCCGCGCTTCGATCAGCCCATCGGGACGCAAGGAGCGCTCGATGATTCCTGGCGCAACAAGCAAAAGCGCTACGAAGATACCGCCCGCTGTGGCCGCCGCGCCCACCGAGCCGAGCCGGCTTGCGGCAATTGCCAGGCAGATTGCCGTCCAGAACAGCACGTAGATCGTTGTTGCAAGCAGCCACAGCGCCATCCTTCTAGGGTCATCGGCACCGATAACCAGAAAGCCGACCACGGATACGAGCACTGCGATGACCCATATGAGGCCGCCACGCACCAATCCGCGCGTCGCGAGAAGCTGCGGGCGGGTAGCACCAATACTGGCGAGCAGCGGCGCAATCCCGTCTTCGCGCTCGCGGGCGCTTGCATCGAACAGCAGCGCCAGCAGGCCGAGCGGGCAGATTAACAGCACAAAGGCCAGCACGTCGAGCCGTCCCGCTGCCAATGCACCGGGATTGACGCGCTCCGCCGGCTCGCCGACGCGCATCAGGCCGGCGAGGGGATTACCGTTTACGATATGGCTGCTCGCCCGCAACTCGGTCGATCCCGTTGCCATGCCGAGCAGCGGCCCAGCGGGCAGCACCGCCGATTGCTTGTTGTAAAAGCCGGCAACGTAAGGGTCGCGCGGGTCCGGGACATATACACCGTTGCCGTCATAGCTATTGTCATCGGTGGGCCTGACGGCGCCCGAAGCAATGCCGTCCCAGATTCCGACCAGTTCGCCACGCGCCTTCAGCGCCGTGTCGAGCGTCGCGTCCGCGGCACCGGCGTAACGCTGGCGCCAGTCGGCACCGCTGGCCACCGCAAGAAGCCCGGTGCCCAGCAGCAGCAGCAACGTGACGAACGCGAGGCGCGACCGGCGGAGCAGCGCCGCGTCGAGGCGGACGAGCCTGCCGATCATGCCCGCACCGTCTGATCGAGGCGGCGCGCTGCCAGCGCCAGCAGGGCCGCCGCCAGTACTGCCCAGGCCAGCAGGGCAGCAAGCCCTGGAACAAGCCCAGGCCAGTCGTCGGCCACTTTCAGTTGCGGCGGCGCGAATGCCGGAAACTTCGCATACCAGTCTGACTCAGCCTTCCAGTCCCAGTCACCGGTCTTCGAATTCTCGGCCATGTGATAATTGAGCTTGGCGGTCCGTTCGCGGCGATAGGCTTCGCCGGCAGCATCGAAGCGATACTGCGCCGATGCATCGGCCGACCCGATCCGGGCCGAAAGGTCGAGCATCGCAGGCGTCGGCCCGAAGGCCCAGGCCAGCGCCCGCAGCTGATCCTGGCGCGCGCGAACCGCATCGGCTTCGGCGATGCGCCGGTCCTGTACGGCGCCTCGATAATCTTCATCGGCCTGCATCAGGAGCGCGTCGAGATTGACCGGGAGATCCTCTTTCTTTGCCACGCCGTAGCGGGCCAGTGTCGCCTTTTCGAACCGCGCATTCGCCTCGCTCTCGGCATGACCGTCAGGGCCCTTGGCGAAGTCGGCGCTGATCGACGCATTGATCGACTTTTGCGTCAGCGGCACGGCGCGCTCTGCAAGGCTGTCGGCGACCCGCGGAAACACAATAGCGCTTGCTGCCCAGGTAAGCACGACGATGGCGAGACCCGCCCGTGCTGCACCCAGCCAAAGCCCGGCGGCCACGCCGATGCCGGCGAGGGTAAACAGATGCAGCAACGAGGTCCCGGCGAGAAGGGCGAAGCGGGCCCCCGCATCCCCCGTGTCGAGCGACAGGGCCGCCGCAACGAACGCAGGGATGGCCGCGCAGCCGACAACCGCAAAGATCACGAGTGCCTTGGCGGAGACCAGGGCTGAACCCTTGGCGCCGATACCCATGACGAGCGGCGTGATGCCGCGCCTGGCCTCGCGCGCGCCGACGAGGTAGCCGATCAGCAGCGCCAGGAAGCCACCCGCGAGTTGCAGCAACGGCGAAAAGCGCGTGCCGCCATAGCGGCTGTCGGCGTTGCGCACCGATGCCGGCGACAGCATCGGCAGGTTCCGCTTATGGGCTTCGAGAAAAGTCACGGCCCCTTGCCAGGGCAGAACGCCCGGCTCGATAGCTTGCAGCGGCGCGCGCGGGCGATAGATCAATATCCCGTAATGCGCCGCTTCATGCGGGTTTTTTGGAGGCTGGTCGACCCACTCGGACTGCACCCGCGCTGCCGCAGTCTCAAAGGCGCGGGTCTCGGCCGTGTCCGCGCCGATGCCGGAGATCACCGATACGAGCAGAGTCAGTGCGAATAGCACGACGACCAGCATCAGCCCGACGTCGCGTCGCGCGAGCGTCAGTTCCAGTGAGATCGCCTGGTTCAACATTGGGCCTGTCTATCCTGCTTTCCCGGCTCGCGGCGTGATCTTGACGTAATGATATAATATTGCAAGGCATGTTGCACACAGTTGGCGAGGCACGTTTGAGACGGCTCATTTCATGCGCATTGCCCATGCTCGGGAGCCTGACGACAGCCGCGTATGGGCAGGTCGACGCGCAACCGGTTCTACCGCCTGCCACATCCGAAACAACCGCGGCCACGGGACAGCGCGCAGCTGAAAACGCTGTCCGCAGCGCGGCCGACGCCTTCGGCACCAGCATCGGCCGCGAGACCATAGGCCTTTACAACAGTGAAAACGTCCGCGGCTTTTCGCCGACCGCTGCGGGCAATATTCGTATCGATGGCTTGTACTTCGACCAGGTCTGGGGGCTCAGCACACGGCTGCGGCGCACTACCAACATACGTGTCGGCTTGTCGGCGCTCGGAAGCCCATTCCCCGCGCCCACAGGCATTGTCGATTACGCGTTCCGAACGCCTGGCGAAAAGACCGCGTTCAGCGTCCTTGCAGCCGCAAATCAATGGGGCAACAAATCGCTCGAAGTCGATGCCAACTTGCCCGTTGATGAAACGCTCAGCGTGGCTCTCGGCGGCGCGCTCTTCGACGACCGTTTCTACAACGCGACCCGATCAGGCTTCTGGCAGTTTTCTGCGGCGGCCCGGTATGCTCCGACCCAGAACTTTGAAATTGTACCATTTGTCGCGCGCTCGGAAGGCTATGATCAGACCGGGCCCGTCTTCATTCCTGCCGGCGAAGCTCTGCCCCCGCGGCTGCCCCGACGCTTTTTTACAGGGCCCGGATGGGCGCGTTATCGGGGTGTGGCATTCAATGCCGGGACGTTGATGACTTGGCAGATCGGGTCGCAATGGGAACTGCGTGGCGGCATCTTTCGATCGCTGTTCGACGATCAACGAAGCTTCGCCAACTTGATCACCAACGTGACTGGGGCAGGGATCGGCAACCAGTTCATCATCGCCGATCCGCCGATCACCTTCGCCTCTACCAGCGGCGAACTGCGACTGACACGCAGCTTTGTCGAAGGACCACGTGCCCACCGCATCCATGTCAACGTCCGCGCCAGGGCAGGCGACCGTCGTTTTGACGGCTCCGACACCATCGATCTGGGTCAGACCAGCATTTTCGAGCGCACGAACGCTCCGGCACCGCAGTTCGAGTTTGGCGCCCAGCAGGAAGATCGGGTCCGGCAGTGGACCGTGGGACTTGCATACGAGGGTCGCTGGCAGGGCGTAGGCGAACTGAGCCTGGGTGTGCAGACAACCCGGTATCGCAAACGCATCGGCCTTCCCGACGAGCCACCGGTCGCGACCGACGCATCACCTTTTCTGTTCAACGTCACCGCCGCGGCCGAGATAAGCCCGCGGCTCGTCGCCTATGCCGGCTATGTGACAGGGCTTGAGGAAAGCGGCGTGGCTCCGGGGAACGCCATCAATCGAAACGAAGCCTTGCCGGCCATTCGCACCAGTCAGCGCGACGCTGGAATTCGATATGCCATCACACCGGAAATCAAGCTCGTGGCCGGCGTATTCGATATCCGAAAGCCCTACTTCAACCTCGATGCCCTAGGCCGTTTCGACCTGCTGGGTGACGTCATCAACCAGGGTATCGAAACGTCGGTCGCAGGGCCTGTCACCCCGAGATTGAGCTTGGTCGCCGGCGCCGTACTGCTCCGCCCACGTGTCACCGGCGAAGGCGTGGCGCTGGGCCGTGTCGGACCGCGTCCCGTCGGCGCCATCAGCAGGCGGCTTGAGCTGAACCTCGACTGGCGGCCGCCGATACTTGAAGGGCTTTCACTCGACGTAAGCGCTTCCCACCGTAGCGCCGAGACGGCAACGGTTAGCGGCGAGACTGTCATCCCCACGCGAACTTTGATCGACCTCGGGGGTCGATATCGCTTCGAGATCAGCGGCCAGGCGGCAACGTTGCGCCTACAGATCGAGAATGTGACCGATCTGCAAGGGTTTGAATTACGCGGCGCCGGTGCCTACGACATGATCGCCGGTCGTCGATTCGGCGGTTACCTCACCGTTGATTTTTGAAGCTGAACCAAACCGCGATTTTGGAGCTTGCACCGTGCAAGAGACCTAAGCCCGGGTCAGGCTAAACTGCACGCCAAACAGACCGAAAGGGCTGTACGAATAGAGCAACAAAAACCACGTTTATCAATAGCTTGATCACATCTCCCACTCCAGAACACTGCCGCTCCGGAATCAGTTTTTGCCCGTCCCGCCAACCAGCTGCTGACGGAAAAATTGGACCAGTCGTTTCGCGCTTCCATGATTGCGTCCCGAGTGCCGAGCGCCGGT
Source organism: Alphaproteobacteria bacterium (assembly GCA_003241875.1). GTDB lineage: Bacteria > Pseudomonadota > Alphaproteobacteria > Sphingomonadales > Sphingomonadaceae > Sandarakinorhabdus. The sequence goes on along the minus strand of QBLU01000024.1, from coordinate 27,591 downwards.
TCTGAAAGCGCTCATATTACGGTCACCGCGAAGCCATCACCCGGGGGAGGCGGTTCACCACGAGGGTTATCGATCAACCTACTCAGCGGAAAGTCGGTGAGGTAACGCGAGTGGAAGTGAAATCACCCAATGGATTGATCGCCCAGCTTTTTTAGCGCCAGGGCACCAAGATCAAGCCAGTTCCAAATTTATCCGGTGTGGAACGCTGGCGTTTCAACTCGGGCATCTGCGGGCGCGCGTCTGGGCAGGCGTGCCTCTGACGGCGATATCGTCGAGCATTCATGGGTGATCGCTGACCTTCCAACGGATGGGCCATCGCTGCAGGCCCACCAGCTTCGAAGCCGTGGCGCTGTGCGAACAGCACACGCTGGAACTCGGCCGATCCTTCGCGAATCCGCCGCGGGTTCTCATCACGTGTTGCTGCCCGCAACAAGCCTGCTACCAGAGCGCCAACAATCTTTGGGGAGTAGAGATGCGGGCGTATTACTTGGCGGGAGTCGCTGCGTTTTGCGCAGCTTCGGGTTCGGCACAACCGGTCAAGGCGCCGGTTCCGGCACCGACCGGCGTGGAGGCCTATTTTGGTGGCCTCAAGTGGCGCAACATCGGTCCGGCCCGCGGCGGTCGCTCGATCTCGGCCATGGGCAGCGGGGCGCGGCCCAATGAGTATTGGTTTGCGGCCACGGGTGGCGGCCTGTGGAAGAGCGTCGATGCCGGCGTGTCGTGGAAGCCGATGACTGATGGCAAGGTCGACACCGCGTCCTTTGGCGGCGTCGCGGTGTGCGAGGCCAATCCGGACATCGTCTATGCCACCACCGGTGAAACGCAACTGCGCGGCAACATCCTGCCTGGCAATGGCGTCTGGAAGACCAGCGACGGAGGCAAGAGCTGGGCCAAGATCGGCCTCGCCGATGTTCAGAATTTCAGCCGGGTGCGCATACACCCCAAGGATTGCGATACGGTGTTGGTGGGCGGCTTCGGCCATTACGGCGCCGACAATACGGATCGCGGCGTGTTCCGCACGAAGGACGGTGGCAAGAGCTGGACGAAGACGCTCTATCGCGACGCGAAGACCGGAGCTGTGGACATCAGCATCGATCCCTCCAGACCTGACGTGGTCTATGCCGCGCTTTGGGAAGCCTGGCGCAAGCCCTGGGGCATGTCGAGCGGTGGGCCGGGAAGCGGCCTGTTCAAGAGCGTCGATGGTGGCGCCAACTGGACCGAGATCAGCCGCGCGCCGGGCCTGCCGAAGGCTGGTTTGCTCGGCAAGATCGGGGTGAGCGTGTCGCCCGTGGATCCGTCCCGTGTCTATGCCATCATCGAACATGATGCCGCTGGCGGGGTTTATGTCAGCAACGATGGCGGCAAAAGCTGGGAAAAGCGCAACGAGAGCCGGGATTTGCGCCAGCGCGCCTTTTATTACACCCGCATCCAGGCCGATCCGAAGGACAAGGATCGCGTCTATGTCATGAACGTCGACTTCTATCGGTCCGACGACGGCGGGAAGACATTCCCCAAGAAGATCAAGGTGCCGCATGGCGACAATCACGACCTGTGGATCGCAGCGGACAACAACCAAAGGATGATCGAGGCCAATGACGGCGGCGCCAATGTGAGCGTCAACGGGGGCGCCAGTTGGACGCGCCAGGATTTTTCGACGGCTCAGATCTATCGCCTGTCGCTGACCAGGCATCAGCCGGCGCTCGCCTGCGGCGGCCAGCAGGACAACTCTACCATCTGTGTGCCTGTCCGCGGTCACCGCCACGAGAATGTGCTTGGTGGCGCCTATGGCATCGCGGTCGGCGGCGGCGAAAGCGGCTATGTCGCGCCCGATCCGCGCAACCCCGACATCTTCTATGCCGGCAGCTATGGCGGCGCACTCACCCGCTATGACCATGCGACCGGCCTGAGCCGCCGGATCAATGTGCGGCCCGACAACCCGATGGGCTATTCGGCGGGCGACATCGCCGAGCGCTTCCAGTGGACCTATCCGATCGTCTTTGATCCGCATGATCCCGACACGCTTTATGTTACGTCGCAACATGTCTGGAAGAGCCGCGACCAAGGCCAGAGCTGGAAGAAGATCAGTCCCGATCTCACCGCGCACGATCCCGCCACGCTTGGGCCGTCGGGCGGCCCGATCACCCGGGACCAGACCGGCGTCGAAACCTATGCGACGATCTTTGCGCTGGCGCCGTCGCGGCGGGAGAAGAATGTGATCTGGGCGGGCAGCGATGATGGCCTTGTCCACATTACCCGCGATCGCGGCGCCACTTGGACCAACATCACCCCGCCGACGATGCCCAAGTTCGCCAAGATCACCACGGTTGAGGATAGTCCTCACCGGGCGGGCACGGCGTGGGTGGTGGCGCACCGCTTCCTCATGGACGATTTCGCGCCCATTGGTTTCAAGACGACCGACTATGGCATGAACTGGACGCCGATCACCGCCGGGCTGCCGGCCGACGAGATGCTGCGCTCGATTCGCGAGGATACGGAGCGCCCCGGCATGCTTTATCTCGGCACCGAACGCGGCGTGCGGGTCAGCTTCGATGGCGGCACCGCATGGCACAAGCTGCAGGGCAATCTACCCGATGTGCAGGTATCCGACCTGGCCGTGTCTGGGCAGGACCTTGTAATCGCCACCCACGGCCGAGGCTTCTGGGTGATGGATAATGCCGGCCTGCTGCGCCAAGTGAACGCCGGTATCGAGCCCGGCACAAAGCCCGAGACCCGGCTGTTTGTGCCGGCGCCGGCGCTGCGCGGGCTCGATCCCGGTGTCGCCATTGATTATCACCTCGCGGCCGCGCCCAAGTCTCTGGCGATCGAAATTCTCGACAGTGCAGGCAAGCCGATCCAGCAGTTCGACGGCAAGATCGAGGATCCTAAGAAGGACGCGACCAAGACCGAGGAGCCGGCCAGCGGTGATGACGACGACGAGGATGACGGCCCGCCCAAGAAGCCGACCGCAACGATGAAGCCGGGCATGAACCGCTTCACCTGGAACATGCGCCAGCCAGGGTACACCACTTTCGACGGCATGATCTTTTGGGCAGCGTCCAATCGCGGCGTGGCTGCGCTGCCGGGCAGCTACCGGGCGCGGCTGATCGTGGACGGCAAGACGTTCGAGCAGCCGTTCAGCATCGGTGGCGATCCGCGCGTAAAGGTGAGCCCAGCCGATCTGAAAGCGCGGTTCGACCTTGCGCAGGACGTCACCGCACGGGTGAGTGAGGCCAACAACGCCGTGCTGCTGGTGCGCGGTATCCGCGCCCAGGCCGACGCTCTCGGCAAGGGGAGCAAGCCGGTGCCCGCCGAGGTGACCGCACTGATGGCCAGGCTGTCGGCGATCGAGGCCGAGATCCACCAGGTGAAGATCCAGAGTCGGCAGGACCCGCTGAACTATCCCATCAAGCTCAACAACAAGCTCGCGGCGCTGATCGGCACCATCGAGAGCGCCGGGGCGGCCCCAACCGTCGGCACCCGTGCGGTGTTCACCGACCTGTCGGCGGAGCTCGACGTGCAGTTGAAGGCGCTCGAGGCGGCGTTGGCCGAAGGGTTGCCGGCAGCGAATGCGGTGTTGAAGACCGCCGGCATGACTCCGTTGGAACGCAAGCCACTGCCGCCCAACGACAACAAGCCGGCAGACGGAGAAGCCAAAGCCGGGGGAGAATCGTAGGGAGCCGTTCCGGTCCCAGTTCGCCGGCAATGCAGCATCGCGGGGCTGAAGAAGCGGGGAGGTGCCCCTGCTGCCGATCGACTCTTTCCCGTCACACACCAGGCCCCTTCGTGGAATGAGGACCAGTGCGATGGAAAGAGGGTAGCCTCCACGAGCAGCGTGCGCCCGGTGAGTTACTCCGGCAAAGACCCAAGGAAGCCACCAATCTCCGCGCAAAGCTCCGACCAGGCCGGTGCTTCGACAGGCAGATGCGCGCCGTTCGTGAGCACGCGCAGGCGCTTGGGGCCAGGAACGCTTTCATAGGCCGGCAGGCTCATCGCAGTCGGCGTCCAGGCGTCGGCGCCGGGATGAACGAGCAGCAACGGACACGAAAGGGCCAGGTCGGGCTTTGCAGGACGGTATTGGTGCAGGCTTCGGAAGAAGCGGCCACGCACGATCCTGCGACCGATCAGCGGCTCGCGCATGAACCACTGCGCGAGCACAGGGTCGGTCGTCATCTCCTTGAGCGGCGTCGCGAGCGCCAGCGGAAGCGGCAGCCTGTCGAACAGCCAGGGCAGCCATCGCATCGAAAACAACGACACATGCCCCAGCCATCGCCAGCGCGCGGCCGACACAAAGGTCTGCTGGTCAGAAAGGTCGATCAAGGTCGTCGCGATGACACCTGACACTCGTGGCGCCAGTTGCGCGGCGCGAATTGCCGTAATGCCGCCCACCGACAATCCCATAAGGACTACCGGCCCGGTCGCCGACCGAGCCAGGTCGGCAATGCACGCCGGCCACTCGGAATAATCCTCTCGCCATCCGGGTTTGACCTTCGTAATGCCATATCCCGGCAGATCCGGCGCGATCGCTCGCCAGCCCAGACTTGCCGCGAAGTTGCCTAGTGGCGCAAGCAGGCGGCCGTGACCGCCAGCGCCGTGCACAAGAACAAGCGTGCCGCGTTGGGGTTCTTGCGGCTCGTGTACATCGAGGTGAATGCGGTGGCCGCGCCAGTCGAGCCAGTGCTCCTCCGGTTCGTGCAGGACGGCAATGCCGAAACGATCGGCAAGGATGTGCTTGTAGCTCTGCCAACCAGCGCTGTCGGCGTAGACGGGGGCGGTGTCGTCATGTTGCATGTACACCATTGTTCCCGCGTTGCGGTGCGCATGCTACTCGGATGACCGATGACCGCATCGGCACGTCCCAAACGCGCGCAACGTCCTGTACGTGAAGCCAGGCAGGCGCGGTCGCGCGCGACGGTCGATGCGATCCTGGAGGCTGCGGCTCGGGTTTTGGTTGCCCGCGGGTGGGAGGGATTGAACACCAACGTCGTCGCAGAGGTGGCGGGTGTATCGATTGGTTCGCTTTATGAATACTTCCGGGACAAGGAGGCGTTGCTGGCCTCGTTGCACGACCGGCATCTGGCCCGCGGGGAGGCTCTGGTGGCGGAAGTCGCCGCGCGGGGCCTGTCAGGAAGTGCAGAAGACGTCTCTGCGCTGCTCGTGAACGGGTTCGTGACACTGCACCGCGACAACCCCAAACTCCACCGGGTGCTGTCCGCGGAGGTCCCGGTCTCGCGAGGCGTACGCCGGCGCGTGGCCGCGTTGAACGGTGCCATAGTGCAACTGGTGGCCGCCGGCCTTTCCGGTCGGGTGCCGGACCCGGAGCTTTCGGCCCGGCTCCTTGTCGATACGGCCGATGCGCTTACGCACCGGTGGATCGTGGAGCCGGGCGGCAAGCCGATCTCGTCGGAACGGATAGCCGGTGAACTGACAAGCATGTTCAGCGCCTATCTAGGTGCCGTCGCGCCGGAACTTGAGGATCGGCAGCACGCTGGCGAAATCGTCGGTCCACGCCGTCACCGGCGCGCCTGTGCGCAGCGGCTGCCAGGCGGTTCGGGGGCTTTCGGCGCGCAGGGCGGCGAGGCGATCGGGGGTGCGGGCGAGCGCGATCCAGGTCGATGGGGTGAAGGTCTGCCCGGGAAGCTGGGGCCCGGTCGGGTTGTAGAGGCGGATCATCGCGCTCCAGCCTTCGTGCGCGGCGATGGCGGCGATCATCGGTTCGAGATCGAGAAAGCGATTGGAGATGTGGACGAGGAGCAGGCCATCGGATGTGAGGGCGCGGCGATAGACGCCAAAGGCCTCGCGGGTGACGAGGTGGAGCGGGATGGCATCGGATGAAAAGGCATCGATGGCAAGAATGTCGAGCCCCGCCGCCGGCGCTTGCGCCAGCGTCATCCGGGCGTCGCCGACGACGATGGCAAGCGCCGGGTTGCATTCGGCGATATAGGTGAAGCGCTGGCGGGCGATGCGTATGACGACGGGATCGATTTCATAGGCTGTCCAGCGCTGGCCGGGGGCGTAGTAGCAGCTGAGGGTGCCGGTGCCGAGGCCGACGAAACCGATGCGCGCGTCCGGTCCATAGAGGGAGGGGGCGGCGCGCATCGCGAGGCCGACGCCGCTGTTGGGGGCGTAGTAGGTCATGGGGATGGCGGCGAGCTCGGGTTCGAGCGACTGCTGGCCGTGCATCGTTGTCCCGTGGAGGAGGATGCGGCTGAAATCGGCAGGGCGTTCCTCGACGGTATAGACGCCGAAGAAGCTGCGCTCGCGCGTGTCGAGCTGCGCCAGCTGCTGCCAGCCGCCGAGCGTCATGATCATCAGCGTAAAGACATAGGCGAACAGCCCGCGCTGGCCGATGGCGGCGACGGCGATGACCCCCAGCACGGCGACGACGACCAGCGTTGCCGGGGTGAGCACGCGGTCACTGTCGACAGGGGCGACCCCGTAGAGGCCGGCAGCGCCGGCCGATGCGGCGAGCGCCAGCGTGGCCAGGGTAATGCGGACGCCTGGCAGCGCCAGCCACCGCGCCGTCGCCGGGACCAGAGGCCGGGTGGGAATGGCGAGCGCGGCGGCGACGAGCAGCAGCGGGTGTTCGAACGGCCAGGGGAACACCAGCGGCGCCAGCAGCGCGCAGAAAACGCCGCCAAGCGCGCCGCCGACCGACAGCCAGAGGTAGAAATCGGTCAGCCCCGCGGCGGCCGGGCGATCCTGGGCGAGGGTGCCGTGGAGCGCCAGCGCGACGACGAACAGCAGAATGATGCCTGCGGTGGCGAACAGCGTCGCGGTGGCGGGGCCCGAGGCGAGGCAGGCCCAGCTACCGAGCACGAGCAGGGCCGGCGACGCCAGCGCCACCGCAATCCGGGTGTAGCGGTCACCGTTGCTCGCAAAGGCGAGGACGAAGCTGAGCAGATAGACACCGAGCGGCACCACCCAGAGCAGCGGCATCGCCATGATGTCCGTGGTCAGATGCGTCGTCGTCGACAGAAGCAGGGCCGAGGCGATGAAGGCGAGCAAGGTCCAGCGGCGGCGCTGCGCCCAGCTAATAACCGGGCGTGCGGCGCTGGTCCCCGTCGCCGGACCGTTGCCGATCGATGCACCGTCCATTGGCAGGCGGCCGACCGACAGGCCGCAAAGCACCACCAGCAGGCCGAGGCCGACGAACCCCGCCGACCAGAGCAGCGACTGGTCACCCAATGGCAGGTTGGGCTCGACGAACAGCGGATAGGCGACGAGCGCTGCGAAACTGCCGAGATTGGAGGCGGCATAGAGGAAATAGGGGTTGGCGGCATCGCGGTCGGCCGAGCGCGCGAACCAGGCCTGCATCAGCGGCGCTTGAGCCGACACCGCGAAGAACACCGGACCGATGGACACCAGCAGCAGCCCGATCAGCCAGAAGGTCGGCGATCCGGCAACGGCAGGATACCAGCGCGCCGTCGCGATCGGGAGGGTGAGTGTTGCAGCCACGAAGACCGAGAGATGGACGAGCAACTGGCGCCGCACCACCAGCCGCGACAGGGCATGGGCGTAGAGATAGCCCGCCAGCAGCGTTGCCTGATAGAACAGCATTGCCGTGTTCCACACCGATGGCGAGCCGCCGAGCACCGGTAGCACCCGGCGCCCGAACATCGGCTGGATAAGGAACAGCAGGAACGACCCGAGCAGGATCGTCACGGTGAACAGCGGCCGCAACGGCAGCGAGAAGCGGGCAGGCGCGATGGCGTCGGTCACACTGTCAGCGATAGGGTGGGGGCGGCGGTACGGGCAAGGTAAAACCGCCGCCGGCGACCCCTGATCACGTCCGGGGTGACGGGGCGTCGCCTTGGATCCCTGAAGCATGTGGCCGATATCCCATGCAAACCGGTGTTGCGAACGTTGATTATGGTGTCAGGCTTGTCGGCATGAAGATGGCCTTTCTAGCTGGCGCCGATATTTTCCCCGCAACCAAAGCGCGCACCCATCGTAATGCGAACGGGACGTGCCCCTGGCAAGATTACGATGAGCGACAACGAAGACTGGCGCCGCCGCAAGGCCGAGGAACTGGGACTGGTCGATACCGGCCCGTGGCTGTCACGCACTGTCCGTCCGTCCGCATCGGCAGCGGGCACCGTCCGCGCACCGGCGCACGGCGATGCCACCGGGCGTAAGCCGGCTCCCATTCGAACGCTGACCGACATTCCCGATGATGCCATTCACGTTGATCGCCGCCGTCGTGCGGCTGCGACGCCGACCGAGGAACAGCCTCAGGCACCGCGGGATGCTAACTCGCCGACACCGCCCATACGAACGCTGTCGGACATTCCTGACGATGCCATTCACGTCGATCGCCGCCGTCGGGTGCCTCCCGAGACGCCCCCTGCGCAGTCGGCGGCGAGCCCAGTTAATCGGCCGCCACTGCGTGAAGCTTCGCCCGCCTCGGCGCTGGGCCGTCGGGGCATAAACGCGGCTGCCACGCTTGCGATCGTTGCGGGACTCGCGCTCGCACTGGTCCTTGGCTGGTGGCTGCGCGGTGCTGTCGCGCCAACCGATACCCGGTCCGTGGTCCCGACGACTGCCGCACCGTCACCCGACCCGGGACCATCCGCGGTGGGTCTGGAGAGCGCCCAATCGGACACTTCGGCCGCTGCCAGCGCGGCACCGGAAGCGACGGTCGACCCAGTCACCGGACCAACGCAGCGTCGCATCCCGTCAGCTGCCAAGCCGCGGCCTGTTGAAGGCGCCGCGCAGGCCGTGCCCGACGCCCCGGTGGCATCGCCTCCCGCAGAATCGCCCCCCTACGAACGCTCGTCCACTGCCGCGCAACACCGCACTGAAAAGCCCGCACGTGTAGCGGTGACGCCAGGCGACGCACTTGCCGGGGTCCCCGACCGCCCAATCGGGCCATCTGCCCGCATCGCTGCCGGGCGCGGTCGCTTTACCGCCCCGCGCGCCGTCGCCGCATCGGGCCGGGACTTCAGTCCCAGCTTCAACTGCAGCCGCGTTACGTCGTGGGTTAATCGCACGGTCTGCAACGACGAGGAACTGGCGGCGCTTGATGTGCGAATGTCCGACGCCTATGGGCGCGCCATCGCCGCCGCAGCCCCGGCCGGCGTACGACGCATCGATGCCGATCAGGCCGATTTCCTGGCGCAGCGCGTCCGTTGTCGTACAGCAGCCTGCATCGATCGTGCCTATCGCATCCGCATCGACGAGCTAGACACCCGTTACTGAGGGCGTCTTAAGTGCATGATAAGCAACCGATAGAAACAGTCTTGCGCCAATAGGGGTCGGAGTTTGCTACCCAGAATCTGGCGCTTCACGCCGGCGTCGGGTGTTTGCGGGTCCAGGCCGCCCATGTGGTTGCCCAGCGCAAAGGATCGTCGAGATCGGCGCTCGACAGCTTGCGGACCACCTGATTGTAGGGGGCCGCGCGGACGAAATCCGGATCGCGATAGGCTTCGTCGACGACATGCGCGAGGGCGTCGATCCAGTAGTCGATATCTTCGCGCGGCCACATCTCCCCGGCTTCGGGGGTAAAGGGCTGCGGCACGATCCAGGGTTCGTGGCTGAGCCAGAAGGCGTCGATGCCGAAATCCGACATGCGGTTCTGGACATCGACCGCGGACACGCCGGTATCCTCGAACAGTTGCTGGAGGCTGTAGCGGGTCATTTCGAGCCGCCAGCCGGGCTGGTCGGGGTGCGACCGGCTGACACCGCGAATCTGCAGCAGCCGCTTTTCCATGTAATTGTTGAGGATGACCGAGATGTCGGCCGCCTCGCGCAGGCCCTCGGCGCCCATGGCCCGGGCCCAGGCATAGGCCTTCACCACCTGGTGGAGGTTGCCCATGTATTCGCGGACCTTGCCGGCCGAACGGGCCGGCTCGACGAGCGTGAAATCGTCGTCGCTCCGGTCCACGATCGGCCCCGGCAGGAAAGGAGCCAGTTCGGCGGTGCAGCCATAGGCGCCCACGGCAGGGCCGCCGCCGCCCTTGGACACGCCGAAGGTCTTGTGCAGCATGAACATGCAGGCATCGAAACCGAGATCGCGAGCGCGGATCCGCGTCATGACGCCGTTGAAATTCGCGTGGTCGTAGAAGGCGAGGCCACCGGCGGCCTTTACCGTTCGCACCCATTCGGCGATCTCGGGGTTGTAGACACCCATGTCGTCGGGATTGTTGATCATCAGCGCAGCGGTGCGCGACGACACGGCGGCGCGAAGCGACTCCAGCGTCGGATAGCCGTTGTCGCCCAAGGGAAGCGTGATCACCTCATAGCCGGCGGTGGCAGCGGTGGCCGGGTTGCAGGGGTGGCTTTGCAGGCTGGTGATGATCTGGTCGCGGCTGTTGCCCTCGCCGCGGGCGGCGTGGAAGGCGCGGGTGATGATCGCCTGGGTCCAGGCCGCATCGGCGCCGCCGGCCGCCTGGAAAGTGAAGCGGTCCATCCCCGACAGGCCGCGCAGGATCATGTCGAGGCCGTGCACGCAGGCGAGCAGGCCCTGCATGGTGGCGGCCGGTTGGGCCGGGTGGATGGCGTTGACCGCGGCGGCGGCGCGTTCGCCGGCGCGGGGATTGTATTTCATCGTGCAGGTGCCGAACAAGCTGATGCCGATCATGCCCATGGTTTCCTGCGACAGCCGCAGATAGTGGCGCAGCACATCGGGCTCGGCGAGTTCGGGCAGCGCCGGCGGCGTCTGCCGGGCAAGGCCGGCGGGCACGAGGCCGGCGGCGTCGGCGCCGGGAAACAGCTGTCCGCGCCGGCCGGGGGCGCCCATCGCATGGATCAGCGGCTCATCCCAGCGGCTGGCGTGATAGTTGCGCATCGTCATGCCAACACCTCGGCCAGCGCGGCGGCGAGGCGGGCGATGTCGTCGGTGTCATGGACTTCGGTGACGGCATAGAGCGCCGACTGGCCAAGATCGGGGAATGCGCCGGACAGGTCGAGGCCGCCGAAGATGCCGTGGTCGAGGAGCGCATTGTTGATGTCGGCGACGCTGCGGCCGGTGGCGTTGAAATCGACGATCAGGTCGACAAAGCGGGCGGCGCCCCCGATCACCGTGACGCCGGGAACCGAGGCCAGCGCCAGGGCGGCGTCGCGGGTGCGGACGAGGAGCAATTCGCCGAGCTCGCGGAAACCCGTAGGACCGAGCAGCGCCATATAGGTGGTGGCGGCGATCGCCCAGAGATAGGTGCTGTTGCCGGTCCAGTCGTTGCCTTCGTCGCGGCTGCCATAGCTCGACTGGTGGAACAGCATCAGCCCGAAGGCCATTTCGCCGGCAACGGTGGTGGCGAGGCTGTTGAGCAGCGTCGGATATTGCGCGGCATAGCAGGCTTCGTCGCGGCTGGCGATGAAGCCGCCGAGCCCGCCGCCGGCCGCCATGTGGATGCCGAGCGGCTGGATGGTGCCGACGGCGATGTCGACGCCAAGGACCCCCGGCGGGGCGATGACACCGAGGCTGATCGGGTTAATGCCGGCGATGGTTTCGGCGCCGGCGGCCCGGGCGAGACGGGCGATTTCGGCGGCGCCGGTCTCGAACCCGCCGAAATAGGCCGGGTTCTCATAATAGACGGCGGCGGTTTCGGTATCGAGCAGGGCGGCGAGGGCCGCGAGGTCGAGCCTGCCGAGGTGATCGCAGGGCACATCGACGAGGGTGATGGCGGCGGCCGGATCGGCCGAGGCGCAATAAGCGGCGATGACGGCGCGGCGTTCGGGGCAAAGCCGGGCGGGCAACAGGATGCGGCGGCGGCCGGTGAGGCGTGCTGCCATACGGAAGGCATGGCCGGCAGCGCAGCCCCAGGAATAGACCGGCAGGCCGACGAGTTCGAGATCGAGCAGCGCGCCCAACTGACTGGTGAATTCGAACCAGGCCTGGTTGCGGCCGAAATCGGATGACGGCGTGCCCCAGACCGGGGTGAGGAATTCGGCGCGGTTCACGATTTCATCGACGACGGCGGGGACATGATGCTGCCAGATCCCGCCGCCGAGGAAGCTGAGATTGTCGTCGGCGGTGACGTTCCGGGCGAGCGTGGTGCGCAGGTGCCGCGCCAGCAGCACCTCTTCCGCCAGCGCCGGCGGCTGTGCCAGGTCGCCGTTGAAACGATGGTTTTCGGGTATCTGCCCGAACAGCGGCTCCGCGGTTTCGAGCCCGAGTTCGGCGAGCAGCGCAGCGTGGAGGGCCGGCGCCGAATTCGGCATGAAGGGATGCGCCCTGGTGTCGGCCAATCTGGAATCTCCCTCTGGCAAAATGTGCAAATAGCGCACAATATGTTGCCTATCCGGACAAAAGGACTTTGCGTGCGACTGGGCTTTGTTGTCAACCCGATCGCCGGCTTGGGTGGCCCGCTGGGGTTGAAGGGCAGTGACGATTTGCCGGCCGCCGTGGGTGCGACCGGCCATGCGGCGGCGCGGGCGGCGCGGGCGCTGCGGGGATTGGGCAGTGCCGGTACGGTGATGACCAGCGCCGGTGCGATGGGGGCCGACGTGCTGGGGGCGGCCGGCGTCGCGGCGCGCGTGGTCCATAGTGGTGCGCTGCAGAGCCGGGCGCGCGACACGACCGACGCGGTCAGGGCGCTGGCAGCGGCAGGATGCGAGGTGATCGTTTTCGTCGGCGGCGACGGCACGGCGCGCGACGTGATGGCGGCGGCGGTGCCGGTGCCGGTGCTCGGCGTGCCGGCGGGCGTCAAGATGCACAGCGGCGTGTTCGCCACCAGCCCGGCGGCGGCGGCCGCGATGCTCGCCGACATCGCGGCCCAGGCGACGCTCACGTGTGTCGATGCCGAGGTGATCGACCGTGACGGCGACGGATCGCCCCGGCTGTTCGGCATGATGCGGGTGCCGGCGATGCCCGGGCGGCAACCGGCCAAGGCCATGGCGCGCCAGGGTGACGATGCCCGGCTGCACGGCGCCATCGCCGCAGCGGCGGCGGAACTTGCAACGGTGCCGCTGCTGGTGGTGGGCCCCGGCGCGACGATGCTGGCCTTGAAACAGGCGCTTGGTGCGGCGGGCACCCTGCTCGGTGTCGATGTGTTCGCCGATGGTACCCTGGTGGCGGCCGATGTCGACGAGGGGTCGCTGTGGCAGCTTTGCGCCGATGCGGCACCGCGGCTGGCCCTGGGTGTGATCGGCGGCCAGGGGTTCCTGCTCGGGCGCGGCAACCAGCAGATTTCGGCGCGCGTGCTGGCACAAACGCTGTTGCCGCCGGTGGTGCTGGCCAGTGCCGCCAAGCTGGCCGCGCTGCCGGGGGGGCGGCTGCTGGTCGATGCCGGGGACGAGGCAACGGATGCCCGGCTGGCCGGCCATGTCGCGGTGCGCACCGGCCGGCGGCAAACGATGATGATGCGGGTGACCCCGGCGTGACGAGGGACGACATGCTGCCAGATGACTTCACGACGCTGCCCGACCTGGTGCGCGGCCATGCGCGAGCGCGCGGTGCTGCCGTGGCGGTCATCGACGGTCCGCTGCGGATGGACTGGGCGACGCTCGATCGCCGCTCGGACCGGGTGGCGGCGGCGTTGCAGCGCGACGGGTGCGGCAAGGGCGATGTCATCGCCATCGCCGCGACGATGCAGGCGGATTACCTCGTCGTGTGGCTGGGAGCGTTGCGCGCCGGACTGGCGGTGGCGCCGCTGCCGCAATCGGTGACCGCCGAGGCGCTGGCCGGCATGGTGGCGGATGCGGGCGCGGCGATGCTGTTCGACGATGCGGCGCTCGCCGGCATCGAAGCCTGGCTGGCGCCCGACGGCAGCGCCGTCGCCCCGGTGGCGATCAGCCCCGACGACCCGTTCAACCTGATCTATTCCTCCGGCACCACGGGTCGCCCCAAGGGCATCGTGCAGCCGCACAGCCAGCGTTGGGCGCATGTCCAGCGCGGGCTGGCGCAGGGCTATGGCCCCGATGCGGTGACGCTGGTGGCGACGCCGCTCTATTCGAACACCACCCTCGTCAGCGTCATCCCGACGCTGGGGCTGGGCGGCACGCTGGTGCTGCTGCCGAAGTTCGACGCGGCGGCGTTCCTGCAATTGAGCGCGGCGCATCGCGTCAGCCATGTGATGCTGGTGCCGGTGCAATATCGGCGGCTGCTCGAGATGCCCGATTTCGACCATTTCGACCTATCGGCCTATCGCGCCAAATTCTGCACCTCGGCGCCGTTTCCGGCGGCGTTGAAGGCAGAGGTGCTGCGCCGCTGGTCGGGCGGACTGACCGAATATTACGGCATGACCGAGGGCGGCGGCACCTGCATCCTGCGCTGCCACGAACGGCCCGACAAGCTGGCGACGGTCGGCCAGCCGGCGGCGGGCAGCGACATGAGGCTGATCGATGCCGAGGGCCGCGAACTGCCCGCCGGCGCCACCGGCGAAGTGGTCGGCCGATCGCCGGCGATGATGCAGGGATACCACGGCCTGCCCGAGGCGACGCGGGCGGCGGAATGGTTCAGCCCCGATGGCGCGCGCTTCATCCGCACCGGCGACATCGGCCGCTTCGACGACGAAGGCTTCCTGACGCTCGTCGACCGCGCCAAGGACCTTGTCATCTCGGGCGGCTTTAACATCTATCCGAGCGATCTCGAGGGCGTGCTGGCGAGCCATCCCGACGTCGTCGAGGCGGCGGTGGTGGCGGTGCCGAGCGCGCGCTGGGGCGAGACGCCGGTGGCGTTCGTCGTCGCCCGCGCCGGCGCCGATCTGGCGGCGATCCGGGGCTGGGCCAACGACCGGCTGGGCCGCACCCAGCGCATCGCCGACATCGCGCTGGTCGCCAGCCTGCCGCGCAGCGAGATCGGCAAGGTGCTGAAACGCGAGTTGCGCGATGCGTATCGCGGCGAGGTGCCTTAAGCCGGGGGGATCGGCGGGCGTTCGAACAACGCCTTTTCCATGCTGTCGTCGCCGAGCATCTCATAGCGGATCAGCGCCATCGGGATGCGGCCGCGGCGGATGAAATCGTCGTGGAAATCCTGGAGCACGAACTTGTCGCCAAGCTGGCGGCGGCGGGCGGCGAGCAGTTCCCACATCTGGATGTTGCCGATGGTGTATTCGAGGCCGTGGCCGAGCAGGGTTCGGATATGGGCGTATTTGCGCGCCACATTGCCGTCGAGCATCGGGGTGACCGCCTGCCACCAGTCGGCGACTTCGGCAGCGGTGCGCTCGTTGCGCTGGTTCCGGATATCGCCGACGGCGCGGGCGGCGCGCCACAGGCCGAAGATGTAGATCAGCTCCCGGGCGCGGGGACGGTCGTCGAAAAACCCGGCCTGGAGGGCGCTTTCCTCGAGATAGACGGCCCAACCCTGCCAGCGGGCGCCATCGTTGACGGCGCGGCGGATGCTGTTGGGATTGGCGTTGGACAGCATCAGGTCCATGCGATGGCCCGGAATGACGGCGTGGAGATGATCCGGCGATGGATCGCGAAACTGCACCTGTTCCCAGAAATTCGGCGGGGTTCGGGTGCTGAAGGGCACGTTGATCGGTTCGGAATAGGGCGGCACCACCATCTTCGCCAGCGTCGCCGGGATCTCGGGCGGGATGGTCATGAAGCGGCGATCGACGAGGAAGCGCCGGATGCGGGCATCGGTATCGGCGACGCGGGCGAGATAGTCCGCCTCGGTCCGCGCGATGGCGATTTCGGGCAAGCCGCTGTTGCGCGACTGTTCGAGCGCCAGGTCCGCCCACATGCGATCGAGTTCGCGTTGCGACAGGGTGAGCGCGTCGCGGCTGTCGTACGGCATCTGCAGCGCATGCCGCAGGTACCAGTCGAGCCGCGCGGTGCCGACGCCGGCACGGCCGGTCATGCGGGCGCGATTGTCGACGAGCCAGCGGCGATAGGATTCGAGCGCAGTGATGGCGCGTTCGATATCGGGCAGCAGCGCCGGCTGCGCGGTGCGGGCGCGGTCCGCGAGGTCGCGATACCAGCCGATGACGCCGGCGGGCGCCGTCTTTCGCGCCGGATAGCCGTCCTCGACCCCGTCCGATGTGGTCAATGACCGGATGGCGAGGTCGGCATGGTCGGCGGCGACATCGTCGAGCACCGTGCGCGCCGCGGCCAGCCGGGCCGGGATGGCGGCGATCTTGGCGGCAAGTGCGGCGTCGGGCAGGTCGGTGAAGGCGAGCCGCTGGATCGGTTCGAGATAATAGCCGGGGTCCCGGGCCCAGGGCCGGGTGACCTTCAGCGTGAACTCGGCGCGGTCCATTTCGGACCGCACGACAAGCCAGTCGACCTTGAAAGAGCGGGTGCGGCCGGTGACCGGGACAGCCTGCAGCCGTTGCTGTAGCGTCGTCAGTTCGGCGGTGCGCGTGGCCATGGCGGCCGGCGCCAGGTCGCCGGCGAGGCCGGCCTGCCAGCGCTGCAAGTCGTCGAAGACAGCGGTGAGCTGCGGATCGGCGAGGTGAGGCTCGGCCTGGACAGGCGCGCTGCCGATAACGAGCAGCATGACGAAAAGGCGGACCGTCCTGGTCATGGGCGTGATCTCCCGGCGAATCGGCGCAGCTTACGCGCGGCTGATCACATTGCGAACAAATGTTCGCGCTGCGCCGGTTTTCCGCTTTGCTTGAAGCGTTCGTTATGCCAGCTAGGGGCATGGTTCCGATCGCTGATCTTCAAGGCAAGACCGTGCTGTTGACGGGTGCTTCCAAGGGCATCGGCGCGGCGACGGCGGCGGTGCTCGGGGCCGCGGGCGCGCGGGTGGTGGCGCATTATGGCGGCGACCGGGCCGGCGCCGAGGCGGCAACCGCCGCCATTCCCGATGATCGCAAGCTGCTGGTCGCTGCCGACCTGGGTGACCTGGCGGCGGTCGAGGCGCTGTGGGATGCGGCAGAGGCGTGGCACGGCCGGATCGACGTGCTGGTCAACAATGCCGCGGTGATGGATTTCACCGGCGGGGTCGATGCCCCGCTGGCGCATTGGGATGCGGTCTGGGATCAGGCGCTGATGGTCAACGTGCAGGCGCCGGCGCGGCTGATGCGCCGCGCCGTGCGGCACTTCCTCGCAACCGGCGGCGGCAGCATCGTCACCATGTCGAGCTGGGCGGCGCAGCGCGGCGTCACCAATCCGGCGACCATGGCCTATGGTGCGTCCAAGGCCGCAGTGCGGGCGGCGACCCAGTCGATCGCCCGGGCTTATGCGAAAGACGGCATCCTTGCCTATGTCATCGCGCCCGGCGTGGTGCGCACGCGATTGTCGGAACAATTTGCCGCCACGCAGGGTGGCGAGGCGCAGATCTCGGCGAACCTCGCCAGCGGTGAATGGGTAAGCCCGGCCGAGCTGGGCCGGCTGGTGGCGTTCCTGGCGTCCGGCGCGGTGCCGCAGCTGTCGGGCGCGACGCTCGACGTCAACGGCGCCAGCTACATACGCTGATGCGGATCGACTTGCCCGGGGTAACGCGGACCGACGTCGGTTTTGCGATGTCATTTGCCGGGCGGCCGGTCACGGGCTTTGCCGGGGAAAGCGTCGCGGCGGTGCTGGTCAACGCCGGCGAGCTGGTGCTGCGCGGCAGCGCCGCCGGCGATGGCCGGGGCGTGCATTGCGGCATGGGCATCTGCGGCGAATGTGCGGTGGTGGTGGACGGGACCGTGCGGCGGGCGTGCATGACGGCGGCCGCTGCCGGCATGACGATTGCGCCGGCGCCGGCGCGGGCGGCGGCGGCGGCGCTGGACCCGGTGCCGACGCTGCCGGACATCACCTGCGACGTGATCGTTATCGGTGCGGGGCCGGCGGGCCTGTCGGCGGCGCGGATGGCGGCGCGCTGCGGGCTGCAGGTGGTCTGCATCGACGAACGCGCCAAGGCCGGCGGGCAATATTACAAGCAGCCGGGGGCAGGGTTCGCGATCGACCCGCGCCGGGTCGACACGCAGTTCGCGGATGGCGCGGCGCTGGCGAGCAGCGCCGCCCGCGCCGGGGTGCGTTGCCTGTTCGGGGCCACGGCGTGGCTGGCGGAGCATGATGGCGAAGCGGTGCGGGTCGCGGTGTCGAGCGAAGCCGGGGCGATGGCGGTGCGGGCGCGGCGGCTGATCATCGCCAGCGGCGCCCATGAACGGCCGTGGCCGGTGCCCGGCTGGACATTGCCGGGGGTGATGACGACCGGCGGCGCGCAGACGCTGCTGCGATCGGGGCTGACGGCGCCCGGCACGCGCGTGCTGGTCGCCGGCAACGGGCCGCTGAACGTGCAGCTGGCGCATGAACTGGTGCGGGCCGGGGTGACGGTCGTGGCGCTGGTCGAGCAGGCCGAGGCGCCCGGCGCGGCGCGGATCGGGGCGGCCCTGACCATGGCGGCGACGGCGCCCGACCTGGTCGGCGATGGCCTGCGGCAGCTGGCGGCGCTGCGCCGGGCCGGGGTGGTGCGGCTGAACCGTCACGTGCTGGTGCGGGTCGAAGGTGATGTCCGGGCGCAAGCGGCCGTCGTTGCGCCGATCGGTACAGATGGCCGGCCCGGCCCGGAGCGCCGCTTTGCCGTCGATGCGGTCTGCATCGGGGCAGGTTTTGTGCCGCAATCCGAACTGGCCCGCGCGCTCGGCTGCGCCCATGACTGGCGCGACGGGCTGCTGGCGGTCAGGCGCGACGACGATGGGCGGACCAGCGTCGCCAGTGTCTTTGTGGCGGGCGACGGCGGCGGCCTCGGCGGCGCCCGCGTTGCCCTGGCGCAAGGGGTCCTGGCCGGGGCGGCGGCGGCGCGGGACTTGATCGGCACGTTGCCGTCGGAGGAGACGCATGACGCGCGGCGTGCCACTGGGCAACTGCGCCGGGCGCGGCGGTTCCAGGCGGCGCTGTGGGATCTGTTCGCACCGGTGCCGCTGGCGGGCACGCTGGCGACAGCCGAGACGCTGCTGTGCCGGTGCGAAAGCGTCAGCCACGGCACGATTGCCGCGTTGCTGGCGGACGGCGTTGCCGACATCGGCAGCCTGAAGCGCGCCAGCCGGGCGGGCATGGGGCGATGCCAGGGGCGTTATTGCGGGCCGCTGCTGATGGCGATGGTGGCCGAGGCGACGGGCCGGCCGCCGGGCGACGGCGACGGCTTTGCCCCGCGGCCGCCGCTGCGACCGGTGTCGATCGCAGCGATCGCCGGGGCGTGAGCGGCTGGCGGTGCCTGGTGTTGCTGTGGCTGGCGCTCATCGCCGTGCCACTGCACGCCCGCAGCCTCGACACGATCCGCGCAACCGGTGTGCTGCGGGTCGGCGTCAACCCGAATTTCCCGCCGATGAGCAGCTTTGCCGCCGATGGCACGCTCAAGGGGTTCGATGTCGATGTGGCCCGGCGCCTGGCGGATCGGCTGGGGGTACGGCTGCAGCTGGTGCCGACCGAGGCCGCGAGCCGGGTGCCGTTCCTCGTGTCGGGGCGGATCGACCTGGCGTTGGGCGCGCTGACCATCACGCCCGAGCGCGAGGCGCTGATCGATTTCACGGTGCCGCTGCATTCGGAGGCGATGGGCGTCATCACCACGGCAAGGCTGCCGGTGACGCGCTGGCAGGAGCTCGACCGCGCCGACATCACGCTGGTCAACATGCGCGGCAACCAGTCGGTATCGGTCTTGCGCGAAAAACTGCCGAAACCGCAGCGCTTGCTGGTCGATGGCAATGCCGACACGATCCGTGCCATCGCGCAGGGGCGGGCCGATGCGCTGGTGGAAAACGTCGATTTCTTCGTCGGATTCACGAAGAACTATCCCGACATCGCATGGCGCGTGCTGCCCGATCCCATCTTCGTCGCCTGGTGCGGCATCGGCATCGCCCAGGGCAACGATGCCTTGCGCGCCGCCACCGATGCGGCGCTGCGGCAGCTGCACGGCGACGGCAGCATCGCGGCGCTGTGGCGCAAGCATTACGGCGCGGCGATGACGGTACCGGTGTCGGCGGCGCAGCTGGCGAGCGTCGCCAAGGCGTCCCGGCCGACGGGTTATCGCTTCGACTGGAGCGGCGTCTGGCCCGAACTGCCGTATCTGGCGGCCGGCGCGGTGATTTCCTTGCAGATTGCGGTGATCGCCTTTGTCGCCGGGGCGGCGATCGGGCTGGGCTGTGCGCTGGCGCGGCTGCGCGGCGGCACGCTGCTGCGCCGGGTGTGTGGCGCTTATGTCAGTTTCTTCACCAATACGCCGGCGCTGGTGCAGATTTTCGTGCTGTATTATGCGCTGCCCGACATCGGCGTGAAGCTGCCGGCGTTCGCCGCCGTGGTGATCGGCCTGACACTGAATGCCGGTGCCTATCTGGCGGAGATCCTGCGCGGCGGCATCGTCGCGGTGCGGACGGTGGAGCTGGAGGCGGCCGAGGTGCTGGGGCTGGGGCGGCGCGACAAGCTGGTGCATGTCATGCTGCCGAGCATCATCCGCACCGTTTATCGGCCGCTGTCGAGCTTCTTCATCGTGCTGGTGCTGGGCAGTTCGATGGGGGCCTTGTTCGGGGTCGAGGAGCTGACCGGGCGGGCGATCAACATCAGCACCGCCAATCTGCGCACGATCGAGACCTTTGCGGTGACCGGGCTGATCTACATCGTGCTGACGCTGGTGGCTTCGGGGCTGCTCGCGGGGGCCGGGCGGTGGCTGTTCCGGGTGCGCGCGGCATGATCGACCGCTTGATGGCCGAAGCGCCGGCGTTCTTCACGCGCGATACCGCGGCCTTCCTGGGTCTGGCACTGTCGCGAACCCTGCTGATGACGGTCATCGGCTGCGGGGCGGGGTTCGTGCTCGGCATGGTCCTGGCGGTGGTGCGGCGCAGCCGGGCCGGCTGGCTGGCACCGGCGCGCGTGCTCGCCGCCGCCTATGTCGAGCTGTTCCGGCGCATCCCGTTCCTCGTCATCCTCATTCTGGTGCTGTTTTCGGTGCAGGCCTTCGCCCCCGACCTGTCGCTGCTGGGCATCGCCGCCATTGCCGTGACGCTCGCGGCGACGGCCTATCTGTCGGAAATCGTGCGGGCCGGGCTGGAATCGGTGCCGCGGGCGCAGGTCGAGGGCGCCGATGTGCTGGGTCTCAGTGCCGCGCAAAGCTTCTGGCTCGTCATCCTGCCGCAAAGCTGGCGGGTCATCCTGCCGCCGGCGGCGGCTTTCATGGTGATGTTCATCAAGGATACGGCGCTGGCCAGCCATCTCGGCGTCGTGGAGCTGGCCTTTTCGGGCAAGATTCTCGTCAATCGCGGCTTTTCGCCGTTGTACGGCTTTGGTGCCGTGCTGATCCTGTACTTCCTCCTGTCATGGCCGCTGGGCCGCATGGCGGCCTGGCTGGAGACGCGACTTGCCGTTTCTCGACATCGTTGACCTGTCCGCCGGCTATGGCGGCGCACCAATCCTGAATGGCGTCAACCTTTCGGTCGGAAAGGGCGAGGTCATCAGCCTGATCGGGCCATCGGGATCGGGCAAATCGACCCTGTTGCGGGTGCTGATCGGCCTGACCGCGCCGTCAAGTGGCCAGGTCAGTATCGATGGCACGCCGGTGGATTATGCCAGCAAGGCCAGCGTGCGGGCGCTGCGGCGGCGCATGAGCATCGTTTTCCAGCAGTTCAACCTGTTCCAGAACATGACCGCGCTGGCCAATATCTGCCTGGCGCCGGTAAAAACGCTGGGGGTGGCGCCGGCGGCAGCCGAGGCGCGAGGACGCGAGTTGCTGGCGTCGGTAGGCCTGGCCGACAAGGCCGACAGCTATCCCGACCAGCTTTCCGGCGGGCAGCAGCAGCGCGTCGCCATCGCCCGGGCGCTGGCGATGCAGCCCGAGATCCTGTTGCTCGACGAAATCACCTCGGCGCTGGACCCGGAAAGGGTCGGGGAGGTGCTCGATACGGTGCGCGCGCTGGCTGCGACGGGCATTTCCATGCTGCTGGTGAGCCACGAGATGAGCTTCGTGCGCGAGATTTCGACCCGTGTGGTGATGATGGACGCGGGCCGGGTGGTTGAATCAGGCCCGCCGGCGCAGATTTTCACCGCGCCGCAGGAGGCGCGGACCAAGGCCTTCATTGGGGCGATCATCCGGCATTGAGCGTGGCTTTCGGTGCAAAACTGGCCAGCGGCACGTCGAGGCTCGGGGGTTTGCCCAGCACCAGGTCGGCGGTGATCCGCGCTGCGGCGGGGCCGCCCGAGAAGCCGAGCCAGGGGACATAGTTGATGAAGGCGCCGGGTGCCTGCGGCAGTTCGCCGATGATCGGCAGCCAGTCGTCGGTGCCGTTGACCAGCGCCGCCCAGCTGCGGACGAGGTTGAGGCCGGCGATGCCGGGCACGATACGCATGGCGACGCGCAGGTTGGCGGACAGGTTGGCGGCATCGACGACGGGGCGGCCGCGATCGTCGAGCCGCGCGTCCCAGCCGCCGCCGATCAGGATGCTGCCGACGCGGCTCTGTTTCAGCGACAGTTTTTCGCCGGCGCAATAGACGAGATGCGGCACAAAGGGTTCAGCAGGCTCGGTGACGCAGACCTGGATGGGGGTGCTGGTGATGGCAAGGTCGGCGCCGAGCTGCGCCGCCAGCCCGCCGGTGGCGCCGCCGGCGGCAATGACAAGCCGATCTGCGTCGATCACCCGCTCGCCGGTGGTGACGGCATAGCCCTGGCCGGTGCGGGCGATGGCGGCGGGACCCTGGCCGGCAACGATGGTGACGCCTGCGGCGCGCGCGGCGGCGGCATAGGCGGGGGCGACGCGCATCGGGTTGGCCTTGCCCTCGATGGCGCAAAAGGCGCCGCCGAGCGCCGTTTCGGCCAGATAGGGTGCCGCATCGCGCAGGGCGTTGCGGCCGAGCAGGGTGATGTCGAGCCCGGCGGCGCGTTCGATCTCGGCCTTGGCGGCGATCTCGTCGCATTCGGCGGGCGTGGCGCCGACCATGACGCCGCCGCCGAAGGCGATCTCGAGATCGCAGCCGAGATCGGCCTCCAGCTCGCGCCACATGCCGAGCGAGCGGGCGAGCAGCGTGACGACGGGCTGGAAGGCGCCGGCCCAGGCCGCGCCGAGGTTGCGGAACGGATCGTGCGGGATCTGGGCGTGCAGGCTGCCGGCATTGGCGCCCGAGGCGCCGCCACCGATGACCGCCCCCTCGACCAGCGTCACGCGGACGCCGTCGCGCGCCAGGTACAGGGCGGTGGCGGCCCCGGCGATGCCGCCGCCGATCACGATGACATCCGGGCGAGACACAGGCAAAAGACCTTTCGGCGCTAAAAAAGTGGGCGCTATGCTGACAACTGTTCGCATTTCGCATAGCTTTTCGACTGTCGATAAGCGAGAGCTTCAGCGACAATCGCATTGTTGAGCAAGGGCCGACGCATGACAAAAGAGTTCCGGGGAAGCCATACCGTTGCCGTGACGCCGTTCAACGATGACGGCACCGACATCGACATCGGGCGGTTGAACGCCTTTCTCGACTGGCAGGTGGAATGCGGCGTCCCGGGCGTGATCATGCTGGGCACCACCGGCGAATTCCTGACCATCAGCGCCGATGAACGCCGCCGGCTGGTCGATGCGACGGTGCGCCACGCGGCCGGGCGCTATTCGGTCATGGTCGGCACCATGGATGCCTATACGCCGCGCGCGGCCGCGTTCAGCCGCGAGGCCGAGGACTTGGGCGCCGATGGCTTGATGATCATCCCGCCCTATTACTACACGCCGACCGACGACGAGATTTACGAATATTACCGCGCCATCTGCGCCGCCACCGACCTGCCGATCATGCTCTACAACAACCCGGTGACGTCGAACCGCGACATGCCGGCGGCGCTGGTGGCGCGGATGACGGCGGAATTTCCGCAGATCCGCTACATCAAGGAAGCCAGCATGGACGTGGCGCGCGTCTTCGACATCGTCGAGGCGACGCACGGCGTGATGAACGTGTTCGCCGGCGAGCGCCCGGTCGAAAGCTTCCTGCTCGGCGCGGTCGGCTATGTGAATCCCTATGGCAATTACCTGCCCTATGCGACGCGGCGGCTGTGGGACCTGCTCGTCGAAGGCCGCGTGCGCGATGCGACGCGCATCCAGCATCTCGTCCACCGCTTCGACATGATCATCGCGGAGGGGCACCCGACCTATGGCCACCAATGCTATTCCAAGGCGCTGGCCGCGGCGCGCGGCTATCCGGTCGGCGACGTGCGGGCGCCGCTGACGAAGTTCGGCAGCCTGGGCGAGGAAGGCCGCACCAAGCTGAAGCAGATCATGGCGGTGTTCGAGGAAATCGATGCGCTGATGATCGATATCGACGCCCGCAGCACCGACAGCGCGATGGCGATGCGCGCCGCATGACCGACGTGCCGGCGCTGTTTCGCCCGCTGACCATCCGCGGGGTGACGTTCGGCAATCGTGTCATCCTGTCGCCGATGTGCCAGTATCGCGCCATCGACGGCGCGGCGACGCGCTGGCATCGCAGCCACCATGGCCGGATCGCGCTGGCCGGCGTCGGCGGCGCCTTGCTGGAGGCGACCGCCGTGGTGCCGGAGGGCCGGATCACGCCCGGCTGCCTCGGCATCTGGTCGGACGATCATTTGCCCGGCCTCACCGAGCTGGCCGCCATCTACCACGACGAGGGCATTCCGGTCGGCATCCAGCTCGCCCATGCCGGGCGCAAGGCATCGTCGGCGACGCCGTTCGAGGGGGCCCAGCCCTTTGCCGCCGGTGACGCGCGCGGCTGGACCAGCGTGGCGCCGAGCGCCATCCCCTTCGGCCCGAACTGGCAGGTGCCGACGGAACTCGATGCTGCGGGGATCGCCGCGGTCATCGACGCCTTTTCCGCCGCCGGGCAACGCGCCGTCGCCGCCGGCTTCGATTTCGTCGAGATTCATGGCGCCCATGGCTATCTGATCAACAGCTTCGTCTCGCCGATCAGCAACCGGCGCGGCGACAGCTGGGGGGGCGACAACCGCTTCCGGTTTGCGGTCGCCATTGCCGAGCGACTGCGCGCCGAGCTGCCGGATACGATGCCGATCTTCTATCGCGTGTCGGCGGTCGACGGTGTCGAGGGCGGCATCACGATCGAGGACACGGTGGCGCTGGCAGCGGCGTTGAAAGCCTCCGGGATCGACGTCATCGACTGTTCGTCGGGCGGCGTCAGCGGGCCGTCGGGCGTCGCCGCGACACCGCCGGCGCCGGGCTATCTGGTGCCCAATGCCGAGCGGGTGCGCCGCGAGGCGGGCATCGCCAGCATGGCGGTCGGCCTCATCATGACCGCCGAACTGGCCGACGCGATCATCGCCGACTGGCGCGCCGACCTGGTGGCGATCGGGCGGGAGTTGCTGGCCGACAGCAGCTTTGTCCATCGCGCCGCGCTGACCCTGGGCCTGTCCAACCCGCACCGCGTGCTGCCCGAAGGCCTGAGTTTCTATATCGAGCGGCGCCGCTACGAGGGGATGGCACGATGAAGCGACTGGTGTTGGCGGCGGTGCTGGCGACGGCGGTACCCGCGGTGGCGCAGGATTATGCCGCCCCGGCGGTGCTCGGGCTGCGGGATCGCGTCGCCGCGCAGGACCGGCTGCTGCGCGACCGGCTCGATACCGTCGTTCCGGCGATGATGCGCAAGCACGGCGTCCAGATGTGGATCCTGGTGGCGCGCGAGTATAACGAGGACCCGGTCGTCAAGGCGATGCTGCCCGCGACCTGGCCGAACGCCCGGCGCCGCATGATCCTGGTGTTGCACGACCGCGGCGGCGCAGCCGGGGTCGAGCGTTTTGCCGTGGCGCGCTATCCGGTCGGCGACCTGTTCGACACGCGCTGGGACCCGGCGACGCAGCCCGACCAGTGGCAGCGGCTCGGCGACCTGGTGCGGGAGCGGAATCCCAAGAGCATTGCGGTCAATATTTCGGAAGACTTCGGCCTCGCCGATGGCTTGTCGGTCAGCCAGCACAAGCAGTTGCTGGCGGCGCTGGGGCCGCTCGGGACCCGCGTCGTCAGCCATGACGGGCTGGCGCTGGGCTTCCTCGAGACGCGCACGCCGGCCGACATGGCGGTTTATGGCGCGATCATGCGCGCCAGCCATGCGATGATCCCGGAGGGGTTGTCGGAAAAGGTCATCGTGCCGGGCGTGACGACGACGCAGGATGTCGTCTGGTGGTATCGCGAGCGGCTTGCCGATGCGCGGCTCGACGCCTGGTGCCAGCCATCGGTGACGCTGCAGCGGCCGAGCGTCGCCCATCTCGACCCCGGCAAGCAGACATTGCCCGAGGACCCGGTGATCATGCCGGGCGACCTGCTCCATGTCGATTTCTGCGCGGGCTATCTGGGGCTGAAGACCGACACGCAGATGCTCGCCTATGTGCTGAAACCCGGAGAGACGGCGGCGCCGGCCGGGCTGGTGGCCGGCATGGCCGATGCCAACCGCGTGCAGGATGCGGTGCTCGCCGAATTCCGCGCCGGGCGGACCGGTAACCAGGTGCTGGCGGCGGCGCGCAAACGGGCCATCGCCGCCGGGCTGAAGCCGATCATCTACACCCATGCCATCGGCACCCACGGCCATGGCGCCGGGCCGTGGATCGGCGCGTGGGAGGACCAGTCCGGCGTGCCGGGCATGGGCCAGTATCCGGTGAATGCCGACACCGCCTGGTCGATCGAGCTGGCGGCGCTGCGCAAGGTGCCGGAATGGGGCGGCCAGGAGGTACGGTTCCCGCTGGAGGTCGATGGGTTTTACGACGGGACGACGTTCCGCTGGATCGATGGCCGGCAGACGAAGCTGTTGCTGGTGCCGCGGGGGGAGAAGTAGGGGTTTCTGGCGGCGGGCGCAGGACCTGTTCGGACTGCGGGCATCTGCGGCCAGTGGTCCGTTATGGGTGGGAAACGGTCGCTAATTCACCGGTTAGGCGAACGCACTCGTGTCTTCCACCAGAACGAAGCAGCGATGGTTAGAAGTAGTAAGGCCACTCCGTTGGCAAGCAAATGTAGTGAGTGCGAAAGCCAATACACCCATAGACCGAGAATGAGACAAAACACCGCCAGCACGGCGCAGACAGTTAGAAATATGATTTGTCGAGCGCCGTCGGTCATCAATGCAACCCATCTTGGATATGCAGATCGCTTCCTTCTAGCCAAACTGCGGCATCCCAACGATCGTCTCCGTCAGAAAAGACGTAGCATCTTCGATATTTATTTGGCTGCGGCAAACAAAGCTTTTTTAATTCAGTGACGGCCTTGGACCCCAATGAGTACACCCATTCATCCATTGGATCCTGAAACCCAGAATGCTCATAACTTCGAAGCGTCAACGGAGTGCCATATACTTGCCCAATATACTCAGTTTGAAGGCGAGAGGGTTCTATCCAAAGCGTTTGAGCGGCCGTTCCAAGGAAAAACGCTGCGTAGCCGCTGAGAACGATCAGTCCGTAGCCGGGCACTGAAGCTGCACCCGACGGAAAAAAACGTAGTCTCTTCAAAGCGAACCAAAGGAGGCCTGCTCCAGCCGCAATCGGGATAAGCAAGACCAAGCACGCAAAAAGCATTGCGCCGTCATACCCCATGCAGTGCCTCCCGCCGCATCATTTGCGGATGATGTCACAAGCGAGCCGTGTCCGCTATTGGGGCGAAAGCAGCCAATCTGCTCCCTCCCCCCACCGCCGCAGGCGGTAGGGTGGGGGGGGCAGAAGATCGCGGAGGCCGACATCGGCTCGCGATGCTGATCGGGGTCTGGGGCCAAGGCCCCAGCCGCCGGAGGCTCTTATACCAAGACTCTCTGATTAGAACCGATGGGCCCACGATCGCAGTCCGATGGACA
>QBLU01000023.1:32712-48038 GCA_003241875.1 Alphaproteobacteria bacterium | reverse complement strand
GGGAGGGAGGGAGGGAGTTAACGCGTCACCAGCGCCGCTTCCACCGGCACACCGCCCTGTTTGTAGATCGTGCCGCCCTTCATCACCAACCCGACATTCTGCAACAGGCCGATGGTTTCCAGCACATCGCCGCGCACCGCGATGATGTCGGCGTATTTGCCGGCGACGACGGTGCCGCTCGATTTTTCGACGCCCATGAACTTGGCCGGCCAGTAGGTCGCGGCCTGGATCGCCTCCATCGGCGGCACGCCGAGCTTGTTGACCCAGACGTCGAGCTCGTTCCACGTCGACTGGCAGTGGAAGGTGGCGGGGATGCCGCTGTCGGTGCCGATCAGCATGATGACGCCGGCCTTGCGCAGCTGCGCGAACTTCACGTCGAGCGTCGGTTTGCGGCGCGGCGTCAGCTGGTTGTACTCGAGCTGGTCGGGGTGGGTCAGCGACGCCTTGATGTCGGCGATGGTGTCGGGCTTCAGCCCGCGCGTCCAGCAAGCGTCGTCGAGCTTTTCGGGGTTCGCGATCAACCGGTTGTAATTGTACAGGCCCGAAATCGTCGGCGTCCAGTAAAGCGGGCTGCCGCGCACCCGGCCTTCGGCGGCGCGGGCCTCGATCGCCAGCATGATGTCGTCGGGATAGCGCGGCGCCGCGCCCAGCCCGGTGTGTTCGAAATTGTCGACGCCGATCTTCAGGCCGATGCGGATTTCATCGGGCAGGTGCGAATGGCCGATGACCTTGAGGCCGTTCTTGTGCGCTTCATCGACCAGCGCGCGGCCGACGGTCTCGCCGATCTGGTCCTGGTCGATCAGCTTGATGACATCGACCCCGGCGGCCTTCAGCTGGCGGACCTTGGCGCGGGCGTCGGCGGCATCCTTGATGCCCCAGCGATAGGCCTCGGTATCGGGATAGGGCGCATGCTGCAGGAACGGCCCCGACATATAGAGGCGCGGACCCGGGATGCGGCCGTCGCGCACGGCATCGCGGACGGCGATCGAATCGTCCAGTGGCGCCCCCAGGTCACGCGCGCTGGTGATGCCGGCGAGCAGCAGCTGGACGGCACCGGCGGGCATGATTTCCGACCGGAAGCGGTTCAGATACGCCTTGTCCCAGTGCGGATAATTGGAATGGCCGTCGATCATCAGGTGGACGTGCATGTCCCAGAGGCCGGGCAGCACGTCCATGCCGTCGGTCGGGATGATCTCGGCACCGGCCGGCACCGCCAGCGTCCCGACAGTGCCAACGGCGGTGATGCGGTCGCCGTCGACCAGGATGACGCTGTTGGCCAGCGGCGGACCGCCGTTGCCGTCGATCAGCCGGCCGCCGACGAGCGCCTTCAGCGGGGCCGCCTGGGCCGTTGCCGCCATCAGGCACGCCGCCACCGCCATCATCAATCCGCGCATCGCATCCCCCTGTCAGGCGACCACCGTGGGTGGCCGCCTGCCGGGTGTCAACGATCTCAAGACTATCAGATGATGCCGCTGCTGCGGTTGATGTCGCGCTCGGTCTCGACCTCGATGCGGTCATAGGCCGGCGAATCGGCCTCATAGCCGCTCCAGCCGCGCTCGCGGTAATCGGCACCGCGAGTTTCGGCGTCGACGCCGTGGTTGCGCTCGAGGATGCCGCGCACTTCGGCGGCCCGGGCTTCACCGGCCTTGACGCTGACGAGGGTGCCGCCGCGGCGCAGGCCTTCCGAATAGACATGGACCTCGTCGTCGCTGTGGCCGGCAGCCTTCAGCGCGCCGACGATGCCACCGGCGGCCGCACCACCCGCGGCGCCGAGCCCGGCACCGGTGGCAGCCGCCGCCAGCCAGCCGGCGGCGACGACGGGGCCGAGACCGGGAATCGCCATCAGGCCGAGCCCGGCGAGCAGCCCGCCGATGCCGCCGATGGCGGCGCCGGCGGTGGCGCCGCGCGACACGTCGCCGTCCTCGTCGATGCCGTGCTCGTCGGCGTCGCGGCCCTCGGCGGCGTGCTGGTCGGTGCGGTCGGGGTCACGGCTGGTGACGCTGAATTCGTCACGGTCGACACCGGCGGCGGCGAGATCGCGGACAGCGAGCTCGGCATCGTGCCAGCCGTCGAACAGGCGGGTAATGGTAACGGACATCGCAAATACTCCTGCGGTGGATGGTGGCTCAGCGCGCGGTGACGTCGCCCTTGTAGTCGAGCGAGACCCTGACCTGCTGGGAGCCCTTCATGGCGCTGCCGACCCAATGGCCGTCCCTGGTCTTCACCAGGTCGGTGACGCCGGGGTAGCCGGCCTTGGCCATGCGGCCGCGGGCCTGGTCGGCGGTGAAGCTGTTGGCGCCCTCGGCCGGAGCGGTGGTGGCGGCTGGCGACGGGTCCTTCAGCGCCGGATTGCCCGGCGCCTCCTGGGCGGCGACGGCGGTGCCGAACGCCAGCAAGGCGCTGAGAATGATGGCGGGGTTCTTCATGGTCCCTCTCCTCGGATGACGAGAAGACAACCCCGGCGGCGGCAACAAGGTTGCACAGCCGCACCGTTTTTCCAGGGGTCTAGAGCGGCTCGATCTGGGCGAGCGCCGCGTACAGCAGCACGGCGGTGGCGACGGCGACGTTGAGGCTGTCGGCGGTGCCCTTCATGGGGAGTTTGACCAGTGCATCGCAGGCCGCGGCATAGGCCGGCGGCAGGCCCGATTGCTCGTTGCCCATGAACAGGAAGGTCGGCGCGGCAAAGCGATGGGCGCGATAATCGACGGTATGGCCGTCGAGCGCGGCGCCGACCAGTTCCCCCGGGCCGGCGCGCAGCCAGGCGAGGAAATCGGTGCCGCTGGCCTGGGCGATGCGGCGGGTGAAGACGCCGCCCATCGAGGCGCGCACCGCCTCCAGGCTGAACGGATCGCAGCTGTTGTCGAGCAGGATGACGCCGCCGGCGCCGGTGGCGTCGCAGGTGCGCAGCATGGTGCCGAGGTTGCCGGGGTCCTTGAGGTTTTCGGCGACGACCCAGAGGGCGGCGCTGCTGCGATCGATGTTGTGCAGCCCGGTATCGGGGATCGCATAGGCGGCGGCGACGGCGCCGGGATTGTCCTTGCCGGTCAGGCGGTGGAGCAGGTCGCGCGTGCTGCGGATGACGGTGCCGCGCCGCGCCTCGGTCGCGGCGATCAGCGCCTGGGTCAGCGGATGGCCTTCCGCATCGGCGGCAAAGATCAGCGTGCGCGGGACCTGGCCGGTGGCCAGCGCCTCGGTACAGACGCGCAAGCCTTCGGCGAGGAACAGGCCCTGTTCGCGGCGGCCTTTCTTGTCCGCGAGCGCCTTCAGCGATTTCAGCACCGGGTTGGCCGGGCTGGTGATGTCGGTGATCATGGGGTCACAGCGCGACGATGTTGTAGTGGTGCCACAGGAACACCGCGAGGGCGCCGCGGTGCGGCCGCCAGGGTTCGGCGAGTTCACGGGTGCGTTTCTCGGTCGGGCGGGCGTCGAGGCCGAGCAGCTTGCCGAGCTGGATCTGCACGGCGAGGTCGCCGGCGGGGAAGATGTCGGGGCGGCCCTCGGCGAACAGCAGGTAGATTTCCGCCGACCAGCGGCCGATGCCCTTGACGGCGGTCAGCGCGGCGATGGCTTCGTCGTCATCGGCGGGGAGGTTGTCGAAATCGATCTGGCCGGTGGCGACGGCCTGGGCGAGGCCCTGGACATAGCTGGCTTTTTGCCCCGACAGGCCGGCGGCGCGGAGGCTTTCGATGGGGGTTTCGGCGATGCGGGCGTGGTCGTCCATGTCGCCACCACAGGCGATTTCCAGCTTGTTCCAGATGCTCGCCGCGGCCTTGACGCTGACCTGCTGGCCGACGATGGCGCGCATCATGGTGCCGGCACCGCGGCCGCGACCGCGCGGTTCGGGATAGCCGACGCTGGCCAGCGCCGCGGCCATCGCCGGTTCGATGGCGGCGATGTGATCGAGCGAGGCGCGCAGCTGGTCGGCGGTGAGGGACATGGTGCGGTTGTAGCGCGACGCTGGCCCAAGCGACAGTGCCGGCCGATACGGCGACATGTCGTGTGCCGGCATTGTTTACGGAAATATAAGACCGCTGCTGTAACAAATTCGCGAGGCAAACGTCGAGTCTGGAGAGACGCAATGGGCAAAGGTTACCCGCTGTGGGTCAAAGACACCTTCGAATACAAGACGATTACCCAGTCATACCGCGCACATTGCCATAGCCACGAGCTGGAAACCACCTTTCACGCCGATGCAAAGCGCCAGTTCGCTGCCCTGTGCCGGGGCAATGCTACGCATGGCCCGACGTACAACCACAACAATATCTCGGTGTCGGCCAACAAGCATGACAATGATATGGGCGGCGGGCTGCTCCTGACCGGCTACTGACGGTCTGTCCAACCCGGGGTAGGCGCAGCGCACGGGAATCGGCTACCATGGCCGCGACATGTTCGAAGATCTGCGCCGCACCAGTTTTTTCCAGGACAAGAACCGTGCCTTCTGGATCCTCCAGGGTGGGGGGTGGTCGGCGTATCTGCTGCTGCGCGCGCTGTCGGGGCTGGCCAACAAGATGGGGGTCGGCTTCATCCTGCCGGCGGTCATCGTCACCGCCACCGGATTTTCGCTGACCCTGCTGATGGCGGCCGCCTATCGCCGCATCATCACCATGAAGCCGGTCTATGTCTGGACGTTGTCGCCGCTGATCCTCGGCGTCGCGTCGGGGATATTCTCGGTGCTGGAGGTGTGGGCGCACGCCACCTTCTACCAGCCGGGCTGGAAGCCGCAGGGCATCGAATTCCTCGGCGCCATCCTGCTCGATTTCTCGGTGCTCGGGGCGTGGACCGGGCTGTATTACGGCATCAACTATTACCTGCTGCTCGCCGAACAGTCGGAGCGGATGATCAACGTCGCGCGCCAGGCCAATTCGGCGCAGCTGGAGATGCTGCGTTACCAGTTGAACCCGCATTTCCTGTTCAACACGCTGAACTCCATCTCGACGCTGGTGCTGCTGAAACAGACCGAGCGCGCCAATGCCATGTTGTCGCGGCTGGCGTCGTTCCTGCGCTACAGCCTGGTCGGCGAACGCGAGGGGCTGGCGACGGTGGCGCAGGAGGCCGAAGCGCTGAAGCTGTATCTCGATATCGAGCGGACGCGGTTCGAGGACCGGCTGCGCACCCGCTTCGACATCGCCCCCGATGTGCTCGACGGGCGGCTGCCGTCGCTGCTGCTGCAGCCGATCGTCGAGAACGCCATCAAATATGCGGTGACGCCGTCGGAGGACGGGGCCGATATCGTCATCGATGCGCGGCGGATGAGCGACCGGCTGGTCATCACCATCGCCGACACCGGCCCGGGCCTCGCCGCCTCCGCGGCGGACAATGGCGGCCGCGGCGGCGGCAACGGCAACGGCGGAACCAATGTCGGGCTGGCGAATATCAGGGAGCGGCTCGCCCAGGCCTATGGCGAGGACCACCGTTTCGAATTGGCAGAAAATGTTCCGCAAGGCTTGATCGTTCTGATAGACATTCCATATCAGACAGAGGTGGTGGCACCGGCCGTCGGGGGTGACGGTCGGGTCGAGGCACGTATGGGGGCGCCAATTCCCGGTCCGCAAAGCATTGCGGCCCAATAGCGAACAGGGTCGCAAAGCGTTGCGGCCCGATAGCGAAAGCGCCAGAAACAATGACGATCCGCACTATCATCGTCGATGATGAACCACTTGCCATTCAGGGGCTCGAACTGCGCCTGCAGGCCTTCGACGATGTCGAGATCATCGAACGCTGCGCCAATGGCCGCGAAGCCATTCGCGCCATCCGCACGCAAAAACCCGATCTCGTCTTCCTCGACATCCAGATGCCGGGCTTCGACGGCTTTTCGGTTGTCGCCGGGCTCGCCGATATCGAACCGCCGCTGTTCGTCTTCGTCACCGCCTTTGGCCAGCACGCGTTGAAGGCATTCGAGGCGCAGGCGGTCGATTACCTGATGAAGCCGGTCGACCAGGACCGCCTCGCCGCCACCATCGAGCGGGTGCGCCAGCGCCTGACCGAAAAGCGCAGCTGCGAGGACAGCGAGCGGTTGAAGGAAATCCTCACCGAAGTCGCCCCCGATGCGATGCCCGATGACCTGTCGGACGGCGACCAGCACGCCGCCAACCGCTATGAGCGGGTGCTCAACATCAAGGATCGCGGCCAGATCTTCCGTGTCGATGTCGGCGATATCGAGCGCATCGACGCCGCCGGCGATTACATGTGCATCTACACCGCCGACCAGACGCTGATCCTGCGCGAGACGATGAAGGACCTCGAGCGCCGGCTCGACCCGCGCAAGTTCCAGCGCATCCACCGCTCGACGATCGTCAATCTCGACAACATCAAGAGCGTCAAGCCGCACACCAATGGCGAGTGCTTCCTGGTGCTGGGGTCGAATACCCAGGTGAAGGTGAGCCGCAGCTATCGCGAAGTGGTGGCGCGGTTCTTGTAGCTGTCATCCCGGGCTTGACCCGGGACCCAGCTGTTCTCTTTCGCGCCCCGAAGAAAAACTGGGTCCCGGGTCAAGCCCGGGATGACGTGGAAAAGTTGCGCGCTTCCAGCCACCCCGTCACCACCCCCGTCGCCTCGGCCAGCTTGTCCGGCTGCCCCGCGTAATAGTGCGTCGCCCCCTGGACGACATGTAGCTCGCGCGGCACTTGGGCGACGCAGTCGTACAACCGCTGGGTATGGCTCGGTGTGCAGGCGTCGTCGGCGCTGTTGCCGATGACCAGCACCGGTACCGATATTCGCGGCCCGCAGGCGATGCCGTCGGCGTGGCTGTGGTCGTGGCTCCACTGGCTGAGCCAGGACCTGAGCGTCGTGAAGCGCCCCAGCCCGCCCGGCGAATCGTTGATCAGCCGCGGGTCGCCGAGATAGCAGCGGCCGGGCACGCGGTCGTTGGGATCGACGGCGGGGTCGAGCCAGCGCGGATCGGCCATGGTGCCGTGGACGATGAAGGCGCGCTCGGCATAGGGGCCTTCGCGCGCCCGGAGCGCCGCCAGCGTCTCCTGCACCCAGGCGTCGATGCGGCGGTTGCGCGCCAGCTGCCGGCTGCGGAATTCGGCGAGGAAATCGGCGCTGTACGGCGGCTGGGCGCAAGCCGCGTCATAGAGGTTCCAGCGCGGATCACGCCGCGTCGGGTCGGCCTCGTCGATCACCGACGGGTCCATCCATTCGGTGAGGGTATGGGCGCGGCTGACATGCGCCGCGAGCAGCATCACGCCATCGGCGGGCGGCAGTTTCGCATCGAACAGCCCGGGCGGGTCGCCGGCCGGCGTCGCGGTGACGCGCGGCGCCTCCGCCTCTGCCTGGTAGAACAGCGCGAGGCTGCCACCGCCCGACCAGCCGCCGAGAACGACTTTGCTGTACCCCAGTTTGGTGCGGCAATGGTCGATCCATTTGCCGAGGTCGATGGCGACCTTTTCCATGATCAGCGCGCTGTCGTTGTTGGGATAGCGCGACACCGCCGACAGCACATGGACGCCCGCCGCCGCCAGCGCGCCGGGCAGCGGCAGGTAATGCATGATGCCCATCGGGTGCATGAAGACGACGATGGTCTCCGACGGCGTCTCGGGTTTGAGGTGCTGGGCCTGAAGCGCCACGACGCCATCGACGCCGCCATAGGTATCGCGCATCCCGACCGGCTCCCGCCAGCCGATGATCAGCGGGATCCGGGCATAGGCGCTCAAGCCGCCGCGGCCTGTTTCCGGGCCGTCCATTCAGCGACGACGGCTCGGGCGTGGCCGGCCTCGGTGGCCATGATCGTGTCATGCTCGGCGACGCGGGTGGTGATTTCCAATGGAAGCCCATTGGGGTCGTTGAAATAGACCGATTTGACGAAGCCATGGTCGATCGGGCCGAAGCACGGCACGTTGGCGGCGTTGAGCTTGCCCTGCCAGTCGAGCAGCGTCGCCTCGTCGCCGGCTTCGAAGGCGACATGGCGGTCGAAGCCGTGGACGGGGGTGAAGCTGTCGGGCGAAGCCGAACCCGGCGCATCGAAGAAGGCGATGTAATTGCCGTCGCCGAGCTGGAAGAAGATATGGACGAAGGGGTTGCGGCGGCCGCTGCCGGGCTCGCGTTCCTCGGCCAGCGCCGCCGCCAGCGGCAGCCCGAGCAGGTCCTCGTAAAAGGCGCGGGTCTCCTCGGCATCACGACAGCGGTAGGCGCTGTGATGGATGCCGCGCAGGCTGGCCGTCATCCTCTGTCTCCCCGGAGATCGTTGTTGGCGACAGTCTGGCACGGCACGCCCCGGCGGCTCAAGCATCCTGAAGCTGAACGCCGGCTAAGCAAGGCTTTCACAACGCGTTCAGTCGGTGCGCGGCATTTTCCCAGCTGCGCCCTCGACGGCGTCGCTAGGGAGGTGTGGGATGTTCAAGTTGCTTGTTGCAGGCCTTGCCGGGCTGATGCTGGCGGGGCCGGTGCTCGCCAGGGATGGCGATCGCGATGGCTATCGCGACGGTCGTCGCGGCGGCTGGGAGGATAATCGCGGCGGCTGGCGCGGTGATGACCGCGGCTGGCGCGGAAATGACCGCGGCGGCCGTCATGGTTGGGACAATCGCCGCGGCAACGACTGGCGCTGGGACCGGCAGCGCTATCGCGGCCCGGCGTTCATCCATCCGCGGGGTTTCGGCTATCGCCCCTGGGGCGTCGGCTATCGCGTGCCCCCGGCCTATTTCAACAATCGCTATTTCATCGGCAACCCGGGGTTCTACCGGTTGCCGCCGGCCCGCTACGGCACGCGCTGGATCCGCGTCGGCCCCGATGCGCTGCTGATCCGCAGAGGCGACGGCCTCGTGCTGCACGCGGTGCGCGGGCTCTACTGGTGATCAGGCCCGCGTCGCCGTCAGGAAATAATTGACCGACACGTCCGGGCCGAGGGTGAAGCCCTTGCCCGGGCGCCAGGTCAGCCCCTGGGTGTCGGTCACCGTCAGCCCGGCGTTAACCAGCGCCTCGGTCAATTCGTCGGGAGTCATGAAGCGCTGCCAGTCGTGCGCGCCGCGCGGGATTGTCCGCAACAGCCATTCGGCGCCGCCGATCAGCACCGCCCAGGACGCCGGCGTGCGATTGGGCGTCGACAGCACGGCGAGGCCGCCCGGCGCCAGCAGCGCTGCCAGGGCGGCGAAAAAGCTGTCGCGCCCGGCGACATGCTCGACGACCTCGAGGCAGGTGATGATGTCGAATCGCGCGCCGGTGGCGGCCAGCGCCTCCACCGAGGTGGCGCGATAGTCGATGGCCAGCCCGCCGGCCGCGGCATGGGCGGCGGCAACGGCGATATTCTCGGGCGCCGCATCGATGCCGGTGGCCGTCGCCCCCATGCGCGCCAGCGGCTCGGTCATCAGCCCGGCGCCGCAGCCGATATCGAGCGCGCTGAGCCCGGCGAGCGGATGGCGGCTGCGCGCGTCGCGGCGAAAGCGCGCAATGGCGGCATCGCGGACCAGCCGGCTGCGCAGCGGCGTGATGCGGTGGAGCATTGCCGAACTGCCGCGCGGGTTCCACCAATCCTCGGCAAGGCCGCCGAAAAACGCCGCCTCGGCAGGTGAAATACTCGGGCTCAGCAGTTCGGCCATGGCAATCCTCGTGCACTGTAAAGCGTGGCTTGCTTGCCATCGGCGCGGCGCATTTCTATCAGACCGGCAGGTTCCGCCAAGGGGCCGCGCCGACGCATCTTTCCTTGCAAGGACAATTTCCCCCGCCATGGCCCGCATCGTGATGAAATTCGGCGGCACTTCGATGGCGGGCAGCGAGCGTATCCGCGGCGTCGCGGCGCGGGTGAAGCGCGAGATCGACGCCGGCAACCAGGTCGCGGTGGTGGTCTCCGCCATGGCCGGGGAGACCGACCGGCTGGTGGGGTTCTGCCGGGAAGCGTCGCCGCTCGCCGACCCGCGCGAATATGATGTCGTCGTCGCCGCCGGCGAACAGATCACCGCCGGGCTGCTCGCCATCGCGCTGCAGGCCGCCGGCGTGCCGGCACGGTCGTGGCTCGGCTGGCAATTGCCCATCCATTCATCGGCCGCGCACAGCGTCGCCCGCATCGAAGGCATCGAGACGGACAATGTGCTGGCGGCGATGGCGCGCGGCGAGGTCGCCGTGGTGCCGGGTTTCCAGGGCGTGTCCGATGCCGGGCGGGTGACGACATTGGGCCGCGGCGGATCAGATACGTCGGCGGTGGCACTGGCCGCCGCGCTGAAGGCCGATCGCTGCGACATCTATACCGATGTCGACGGGGTCTATACCACCGATCCACGCATCGTGCCGCGGGCACGGAAGCTGGAGCGCATCACCTATGAGGAGATGCTCGAACTGGCCTCGGTCGGTGCCAAGGTGCTGCAAACCCGCTCGGTCGAGCTGGCGATGAAGGAAAAAGTCCGGGTCCAGGTGCTGTCGAGCTTTACCGACGCCCCCGGCACGCTGGTCGTTGACGAGGATGAGGACATGGAACGCGAACTGATTGCCGGCGTCGCCTATGACCGGAACGAGGCCAAGGTGACGCTGGTCGGCGTTCCCGACGTGCCGGGGGTCGTCGCCAAGATCTTCGGGCCGCTCGCCGACGCCAATGTCAACGTCGACATGATCGTGCAGAACATCGCCAAGGGCGAAGGCACCACCGACGTCACCTTCACCGTGCCGCGGACGCAGCTGCCGCTGTCGCTCGACGTGCTCGACAAGGAACGCGGGGTCATCAACTTCGCCGACGTCCTTTCGGACGCGGCGGTCGCCAAGATCTCGGTCGTCGGTGTCGGCATGAAGAGCCACGCCGGGGTCGCGGTCACCATGTTCCGGGCGCTGGCCGATCGCGGCATCAACATCCAGGCGATCACCACGTCGGAAATCAAGGTCAGCGTGCTGATCGCCGAGGAATATGTCGAACTGGCGGTGCGGGTGTTGCACACGGCCTATGGACTGGATGCGGCGGCATGACCCGGCTCGACCAGATTTCGGCGCGCGGTCGCGAGTTCCTCGGGTCGCGCCATGCCATCATGGCCGGCGCGATGACCTGGGTTTCCGAACGGCACCTCGTCTCGGCGATTTCCAACGCCGGCGGCTTCGGCGTCATCGCCTGCGGGTCGATGACCCCGGCGCTGCTCGATACCGAGATCGCCGCGACCCAGGCGCTGACAAACAAGCCATTCGGTGTCAATCTGATCACGCTGCATCCGCAGATGATGGAGCTGATCGCCGTCTGCGCCAGACATCGCGTCAGCCACATCGTCCTTGCCGGCGGGCTGCCGTCGGGCGCCGCCATCGAGGCGATCAAGGCGGCCGGCGCGAAACTCATGTGCTTTGCCCCGACCGCGGCGCTGGCGAAAAAGCTGGTGCGGTCGGGCGTCGACGCCATCGTCATCGAAGGGTCGGAGGCCGGGGGCCATATCGGGCCGGTATCGCTGGGCGTGCTGGCACAGGAGATCTTGCCGGTGATCCGCGACGTGCCGGTGTTCGTCGCCGGCGGCATCGGGCGGGGTGCGGCGATCGCCGCCTGGCTGGAGATGGGCGCCTCGGGCGTCCAGCTCGGCACGCGCTTTGCCGCGTCGGCCGAAAGCGTCGCCCATGCCAACTTCAAGAAGGCATTCTTCCGCGCCTCCGCCCGTGACGCCGTCGCCAGCGTCCAGCTCGATC
This sequence comes from Alphaproteobacteria bacterium, assembly GCA_003241875.1. Lineage (GTDB taxonomy): Bacteria > Pseudomonadota > Alphaproteobacteria > Sphingomonadales > Sphingomonadaceae > Sandarakinorhabdus. Next base: position 36,458 of record QBLU01000023.1, on the reverse strand, counting down.
CGCGCCTGCCGGTCATCCCCGTGCGGGCGCTGAAGAATGCCGGCACCGAGGCGTTCACCACCAAGCAGCGCCAGGTTGCCGAAGCCGTCGATCGCGGCGAGATCGACCTTGCCGCCGGGCAGCTGGAAATCGAGCATTACTGGGCGGGGGCGTTGCGCCGGGCCGTCGTCGATGGCGATGTCGAGAATGGCAGCCTGATGGCCGGGCAGTCGGTCGGCATGGTGACCAGCGAACAAAGCGTCGCCGACATCATCGCCGAACTCGTCGCCGAGGCCGAGGCCGCGCTGGAATCAAGGGTTGGCGGCGGTATCGCCGCGGGCCGCGCCGCCCCGTACGAATCGGCTGCCTGATGGCCGCTGTCAGCGCCGCCCGCGAAATCCTGCGCCGCCTTCACGAAGTGATGGCGGCCAAGAGCGGCGCTGAAGCCAAGCTCAACCAGGTCGTGCAGATCGTCGCGACCGAATTGTCGAGCGAGGTCGCGTCGATCTACCTGCTGCGCGACGGCATGCTGGAGCTGTACGCCACCCGCGGGCTGGCGCAGGCGGCGGTGCACGTCACCCGGCTCAGCATGGGCCAGGGCCTGGTCGGCGTCATCGCCCAGTCGCGGGAGCCGCTCAACCTCGCCGAGGCCAAGGCCCACCCCGATTTCGCCTATCGCCCCGAGACCGGCGAGGACGATTATCACAGCTTTGCCGGCGTCCCCATCGTGCGGCGCGAATCGGCGATCGGCGTGCTCGGCGTCCAGCACCGCGAGCCGCGCGATTACGACGAGGTCGAGATCGAGGCGCTGCAGACCGTCGCCATGGTCTTGTCCGAGCTGATCCACGGCGCCGGCCTCGTCGATGATTCGCAGGCGGCGCAGGCCCGCGCGGCGAGTTCGGAGCCGATGCGCCTGCCCGGGCTGAAGCTGGTCGACGGGCTCGGCCGCGGGCTGGCGGTGTTCCACCAGCCGCGCGTCATCATCGAGCACACCGTCGCCGACGATACCGAAGCCGAGCGCCAGCGCGTCTATTCGGCGTTCGGACGGATGCGCGAGCAGATCGACGCGATGATGGGCCAGGCCGAATTCGTCGGCGGCGGCGACCATCACGACGTCCTCGATACCTACAAGATGTTCGCCTATGACGAAGGCTGGTCGCGGCGCATCAACGAGGCGATCGACACCGGCCTGACCGCGGAAGCGGCGATCGAGCGCGTCCAGGCGCGCAATCGCGTGCGGATGCGGTCGATCGACGATCCCTATCTGCGCGAGCGGCTGACCGACCTCGACGACCTCAGCAACCGCCTGCTGCGCATCGTGTCGGGGCAGCTCGGCACCGCCGCGCAACTGGGCCTGCGCGACGACACCATCCTCATCGCCCGCAACCTGGGGCCGGCCGAGCTGCTCGAATACGACAAGCGCTATCTGAAGGGCGTCGTTCTCGAGGAAGGCAGTCTGACAGCGCATGTCATTATTGTCGCGCGCGCCATGGGCGTGCCGGTGCTGGGCCGGGTGCGCGGGCTGTTTGCCGAGGTCAGCGAGGGCGACGAGCTGATCGTCGACGCCGGCAATGGCGCGCTGCTGGTGCGGCCGCAGGCAGCGATGATCACGTCGTACAAGGCAATGAGCGTCCTGAAGGCCAAGCAGGCCGAAAAGTTCGCCGCGGTCCGCGACCTGCCGGCGATCAGCAAGGACGGCCGCCGCGTCGCCATCATGATGAACGCCGGGCTCGCCGACGACGCCCAGGCGCTCGAGTTGACCGGCGCCGACGGCATCGGGCTGTTCCGCACCGAATTCCAGTTCCTGGTGTCGGCCACCCTGCCCCGCCGTGAGCGCCAGCAGGCGCTGTATCGCGCCGTGCTCGATGCCGCCGACACCCGCCCGGTGGTGTTCCGCACCATCGACATCGGCGGCGACAAGGCGGTGCCCTATCTGCTCGACGGCAGCGCCCAGGAGGAGAACCCGGCGATGGGCTGGCGGGCGCTGCGGCTGGCGCTGGGGCGGCCGGCGCTGATGAAGATCCAGGCGCGGGCGCTGCTCGAGGCCGGCGCCGGGCGGACGCTGAACGTCATGTTCCCGATGGTCAGCGAGCCCTGGGAGTTCGCCGAAGCCAAGGCGCTGGTCGAGGCGCAGCGGGCGCTGCTGACGCGGCAGGGTCATGCGCTGCCGGCGCATGTCCGCTATGGCGCGATGATCGAGGTGCCGGCGCTGATCGAGACGCTTGATACGCTGCTGCCGATGACCGATTTCGTGTCGGTCGGCACCAACGACCTGACCCAGTTCCTGTTTGCCGCCGACCGCGCCAATCCGCGGCTGGCCGACCGCTATGACTGGATGTCGCCGGCGATCCTGCGGGTGCTGCGGCGGATCGTCGTGACGGCGAAGGCCGCGGGCGTGCCGGCGACGATCTGCGGGGAAATGGGCGGCCGCCCGCTGGAGGCGCTGGCGCTGATGGCGCTGGGCGTCGACACGCTGTCGATCACCCCGGCCGGCGTCGGGCCAATCAAGGCGATGGTGCGATCGGCGGCGCTGGAACCGCTGTCGGCGGCGATGGCGGAATGGCTCGATTCGCCGGGGGTGGATGTGCGGGCAGCGTTGCTGGCGGCGGCGCGGGCGCAGGGTGTGGAGCTGGGTTGAGCGCGGGCGCGGGCGGGGTCGCGGCAAAGCGGCGCCCTGACGTGAGACCGGTTCTGCCGGCTTTATGCCGGCAGCCGGGCTTGCGCGAGTCACGCGATAGCTGCGCTATCGCTTGCCGCGCTACGCCGGCAACACCTTGTGCCAGTTCGTCACCGACCGGCTCTCGAACAATCCCGCCTGATGGTAGGGATCGGCGGTCGCGAAGGCCACCGCGGCGTCGCGGTCGTCGAAATCGATGATCAGCAGCGATCCCATCGGCCGGCCGTCGGGGCGCAGCAGCGGACCGGCGACGAGGACGGCATCGCCGAGCGCCGTGACATGGGCGAGATGCGCCGGGCGGGTCGCCGCGCGCAATTCCGCCGAATCGGGCTTGTCGATGCAATGAATGGCAAAATAGGGCATCGCGGACCTGTATTGGGACTATCGTTGGTCTAGCGGCTGGAGGGGGCGGGGAAAAGGGGCATGCGCAACAGCATCGTAATCGGCGCCCATACGCTGGCCGGGGTGCTGCTTTGCGTCGCACTCGCCTTGGGCGGCGAAGCGCTGGTCGCGGCGCTGCGCCTGCCGGTGCCCGGCGCGATCCTGGGCCTCATCGTTTATCTCGGTTGGCTGACCATCGGCCGCGGCATCGGCTGGAGCCGGCGCGGCGCGGCGCTGCTGATTCGCTGGATCGGCGCGATGATCGTGCCGGCGCTGGTCGGCCTGCAGGCCTATGCCGGCAATCTTGCCGGCGCCGCGCTGCCGCTGGCGCTGCTGCTCGTCGTCACCACGCTGCTGACGGCGCTGGCGACGGCGCTGCTCTATCGCGCCGCCGGCGGCCGCGGGTGATCGAAGCGGCAATCGCTTGTGGCGGCACGCTCGCCGCCTTTGCGCTGGCGCGGCGGCTGTCGGCGCGACTCGGCCATCCGCCCTGGGGCAGCCCGGTACTCGTTGGCGCCATCATCGTCGCCCTGGTGCTGGCGATCATCGGGGTGCCGCTGGCGCGCTATGGTGCCGCCGCGCTGCCGCTGCGCTGGCTGCTGGGCCCGGCGCTGGTGGCGCTGGCGCTGATCATCGATGCCAATCGCGCGGCGTTGCGCCGGGAGGCGGTGCCGGTGCTGGTGGCGGTCGGCGGCGGCATGGCGGTCGG
>QBLU01000023.1:3308-32635 GCA_003241875.1 Alphaproteobacteria bacterium | reverse complement strand
GCCGGCACGCTGGCGGCGCTGCTGCTGCCGGCGGTCCTGCGCTGGCTGGCCTAGGTCTGCTTTCAGTTCGATTGAACCACCAGGCCCGCTCGGGCCGAGCTTGTCGAAGCACCCGCGCGCACCGCCCTGCGACGCGGCTTCGACAAGCTCAGCCTGAGCGGATCGACTTGAATGCAGCCGACGCTAGCGCCGGTTGTACCGCGCGCGATGGATGCCGCGGCTGGCGGCGTTCTGGCGTTAGGCGACGTTGGCGCGGTCACGCCGGCTGTAGCGACCATCGGAGGCCAAGCGGTTCTGGACATTGTCGAGATGGGCGTTGCGGGCATCGAGCCAAGCGGCCTCGCGCGGGTTGATCGTGCCCTGGGCGACGCCGTTGGCGATGCGCTGTTCCTGGCGGGCGTCACGGGCATCGGTGGCGTCAAAGCGGCGGTCCGACGGCGACGCGGCGGCCGGCACGGCGAATCCGGCGAGGGCGATGATGATCAACGGCATCAGCTTGGTCATGGCAGGTCTCCCTTGTGTTGCTTGCCGATATCGATACGGAGGCGCACGGGCTTTCCCCCGCCCCTTTCGACGCCGCCGATGGTTGACGACCGGGCGGGTCTCCGCTAACAGCCCGCGCTTGCCGTTGGTCCCGCAGGACCGCACCGTTTCGAATCCAAGGACAACCAACATGTCGCGCGTTTGCGAACTGACCGCCAAGGGTCGCATGGTCGGGAACAATGTCTCCCACGCCAACAACAAGACCAAGCGGACCTTCCTGCCCAATCTGCAGAATGTCACGCTGATCTCCGACACGCTCGGTCGTTCGGTGAAGCTGCGCGTGTCGATGAACGGCCTGCGCTCGGTCGAGCATGTCGGCGGCCTCGACAACTGGCTGCTGAAGACCAAGGCCGAAAAGCTGAGCGTGCGCGCTGCCAAGCTTAAGCGCGAGATCAAGAAGAAGGTCGCCGAGGCCGCGGCGCCCGTCGCCGCCTGATTCGCCATCACCTTGGTGACCATGCAAACGGCCCGGTATCCCCGGGCCGTTTTCGTGTCTGGTTGAGGTGATGCAGCGCCCGCCGATCCCCGTTCGCCCAGCGGCCGCCGATGAGCGCGGCGTCACCGCGGCGGTGCTGGCCCGCGCCTTCATCGACGATCCGGCGATGGCCTGGCTGTTCCGCGACGCGAGGCACCGCGCCGAACGGTTGCGGCGGTTTTTCGGGCTGATCACCCGCGTCGATGGCGATCCGGCGCTGTGGACGCTGGCGCTCGATGGCGGCCGGCCGGCGGCGGCGGCGATGTGGCGGCCGCCCGGCGCCTGGGCGACGCCGACATCGGCGATGCTGCGGCTGTTGCCGGCGATGATCCATGCCTTTGGCCTGTCGCTGCCGCGCGCGCTGGCGCTGCAGAACCGGCTCGAGGCGCATCACCCGGCAGCGCCGCACTGGTATCTGCAGTTCGTCGGCTGCGAGCCGGCGGCGCAGGGCAAGGGGCTGGGCGGCGCCGCGATTCGGGACCGGCTGGCGACCTGCGATGCCCAGCGGCTGCCGGCGGCGCTGGAAACCGCGACGCCGGGCAATCTGGGGCTGTACCAGGCGCTCGGTTTCGTCATCACCGACACTTTTGCAATCGACGACAGCCTGACATTCTGGACGATGTGGCGCGATCCGCGCTGAACAGGGGGATCTGATGAGAACGATGCTGATGCTGGCGCTGGCCGCGACGACGCTGGCCACCGGCTGTGCCGCGCCCGACCGCCGGGTGATCATGGCGACCGACCCGACGCTGCTCGCCGCCGAACAGGCCTATGGCTTTGCCGATGCCGTCGTCGTCGGCGACACGGCGACGCTGTCGGGCGTCATCGTCATCCCGCACCCCGGCGAGACCGGCACCGAGCCGGCATTTGACCGGGTCTTTGCCGCAATCGACGACACGCTGAAGCGCGCCGGCTTTGCCTGGGCCGATGTCGTCGAGATCCAGAGCTATCACGCCGACCTGCCCGGCCAGGCCCAGGCCATCATCGCCGCCAAGGCGAAATATGTGAAGGCGCCCTATCCGGCGTGGACGGCGATTCAGGTGTCGCGGTTCCTGGTCGATGGCGGCGTGGCGGAGGTGAAGGTGACGGCACGCAAGTCGAAGCGCTGAGCAGGGGTGAAGACGAACTCCCTCCCCCTTGCGGGGAGGGAGTTGGAGGCTTTACTCTGGGAGCCGCAGCTCGAACTTCATCAGCACCGTCTTCTGCAGCCCGCTGAGATTATCGTCGGATACCATGTAGAGGAACGTCCGCCCGCCGCTGCGGCGGATGGCCAGCCCCTCCATGTTGTCGAGCGTCAGCGGCGGCGCCAGCCGGGCGAGCTCGCGCGCCGGCAGCGGGGCGGTAACCGCGCCGGCGAGCGCCGGGGCGAGGTCGACCAGGGTCAGCACGCTGCTCTGCCCCATCGGCGAGAAGCGGCGGTTGAGCACCAGGATGCGGTGGTCGTCGAGCGCGATGGCGTCGGTCGGCGCATGATCCTCGGCGCCGCCGACGCCGATCTCCACGGTGGTGCCGCCCCGGGTCAACAACGCGACATGGCTGCCGTCGGGACGTTGTTGCCGCTCCGAAATGACAATCCTTACGCCATCTGTCAGCACGGCAATGGCCTCGCCACCGCCGTTCGACGGCCAGCCGGTCATCGCGGTGAGCCTTTCGGTGCGTGTCGGCACGGCCGCGAGGCTGGCGGGGCGGTCGGCGTCGATGCCGGCGAAATGCACCAGCCGGTGATCCTGTTCGTAAACGATGGTCGCCGCGCCGCTGTCGGCGTCCCATTCCAGCGCCTCGGCATCGCCATCGGACTTGGTCGCCGCGGCGCGGCCGTCCGGCTGCAGGATCGGGGCGATGACACCGTCGGCGACGCCGACAAGGCGGCCGCCGCGCTCCACGGTCGAAAACGCCAGCCAGTTGCCGGTGTCGCCGACCGCCAGCATCCGCTCACCGCGCCCGGCGCGGAGGCCCGATACGCCGCCGAACAGCGGGTTCGACGATCGCAGCAGCACGGCGCCCATGAAGCGCAGCGCGCCAAGCTCCGTCCGCGCCGGATCGTCGCGATCGAGCGGCAAGGGCGTTGCTGACAGCGGCAGCGCCAGCGGCACCGGCGCCACCACCGGGGGCGATTTCAGCGCCACCGCACCGGTGGACAGCGCCGCGGCGATGACAGCGCCGGCAAAAATCCGTTCGATCTGCATCCACGGGGCATAGCAGCGCCGCGCCGGCTGGGCTATCGCTGCGCCGATCCATGCTCGCTGCCGCCACCCCCCATGATGTCCTGAAATCGGTCTTCGGCTTTCCCGCCTTTCGCGGGCAGCAGGAGCCGATCATCACCGATGTCTGCGCCGGGCGCGATGTGCTGGCGATCATGCCGACGGGATCGGGCAAGTCGCTGTGCTACCAGATCCCGGCGCTGGTGCGGCCGGGCTGCGGCATCGTCGTATCGCCGCTGATCGCGCTCATGGCCGACCAGGTGCGGGCGATGCGGGCCTTTGGCGTGCGCGCCGGCGCGCTCAACAGCCAGGCCACCGACGGCGACGAGACGATCCGGGCGCTCAGGGATGGCGAGCTCGACCTGTTGTATGTCGCCCCCGAACGCGCCGCGATGGACGGTTTCCGCGCACTGATCGCCCGCGCCGAAATCGCGCTGGTCGCCATCGACGAGGCGCATTGCGTCAGCCAGTGGGGCCATGACTTCCGCCCCGAATATCGCCAGCTGCGCAGCCTGTGCGACGCCCTGCCCGGCGTGCCGCGCGTTGCCCTCACCGCCACCGCCGATGTCGCCACCCGCGCCGACATATTGCAGCAGCTCGGCATCGCCGAGGATCGCATGGTCGTCGCCGGCTTCGACCGGCCCAACATCCGCTATGAAGTCACGCCCAAGCACGACAGCCATCGCCAGTTGAGCGCCTTTGTCGCCTCGCAGGCCGGGCGGCCGGGCATCATCTATGCGCCGACGCGCGCCGCCACCGACCAGGTCGCCGGCTGGCTGCAAAAGGACGGCATCAACGCCCGCGCCTATCACGCCGGGCTCGACGGCAGCGTGCGAGCCAGGAACCAGGCCGATTTCGTCAAGTCCGAGGACATGGTGATGGTCGCGACGATCGCGTTCGGCATGGGCATCGACAAGCCCGACGTGCGCTTTGTCGCCCATATCGGCCTGCCTAAATCGATCGAGGCCTATTACCAGGAAACCGGCCGCGCCGGCCGTGACGGCGACCCGGCGGTTGCCCATCTGCTGTGGGGGGCGGAGGATATTGCTCGCGCCCGCCAGTTCATCAGCCAGAGCGAGGCCGGCGACGTGCGCAAGGCCGAGGAGACGCGGCGGCTGAACGCGCTGATCGCATTCCTCGAGACCGGCGGCTGCCGGCGCATCCCCCTGCTCGAATATTTCGGCGAACCACGGCCGGCACCGTGCGGGAATTGCGACAATTGCCTCAACCCGCCGGCGCTGCAGGACGTCACCGAGGCGGCGCGCAAGCTGTTGTCGGCCTGCTATCGCACCGGGCAGCGGTTCGGCGCCCAGCATCTCATCGACGTGCTGATGGGCAAGGCTGGCGAGAAGATCAGCAAGTTCGGCCATGACGCGCTGTCGGTGTTCGGCATCGGCAACGAGTTGAGCCCCGATGGCTGGAAGGCGCTGGCCCGCCAGCTGGAGGCCGGTGAGGCGCTGGTCCGCGATGGCGAGCATGGCGGCCTGGCGCTGGGCCCGGCGGCGCGGCCGATCCTGAAGGGCGACGTGCCGATCAGCCTGAAGATCGTCGCCGCAGCGCCCAAGCGCAGCCGCGGCAGCAGCACGACGACGGCCGCGGTCGATGCCGGCGACGTACCGCTGTTCGAGTCGCTGCGCGCCGTGCGCCGCGAGCTGGCGGCGGCGGCGAACCTGCCGCCCTATGTCATCTTCCACGATTCGACGTTGCGGGCGATGGCCGCCAGCCGCCCGCGCACCCCGGCCGAGCTGGCCCGCATCCCCGGCGTCGGCGCCCGCAAGCTCGAGGCCTATGGCGCGCCGTTCCTGGCGGCGATCAGCGCCGGCTGAGAGTCAGTACCCGCAGCGCTGGTTGCGCTCGATCGCGGTGCCGGTAACCGCACCGACGCCGGCGCCGAGCACGGTGCCCAACCCGCCATCATAGCGATTCGACAGGCCGTTGCCGATCAGGCCGCCGGCAATGGCGCCGATGACGGCACCGGCGCCGCTCGACCGGCATGGATCATAATAGCCGCCGCCATAGCCCGGGCCGCCGTAATAGCCGCCGGGGCCCGCCGCGATCACGACCTGGTTGAAGCCGCCGCCATAGAAGCCGCCGCCATAGGGAAAGCCGCCGAAGGGCACGCCGCCGAACGGGACACCTCCATAGGGGAAGCCGCCATAGGCCGGGTAGAAGCCCGGGCCGAAACCTACGATCGGCGGGCGGTAGAAGCCGCCCGGGGCAAAGCCGGGGCGCCCGTAAAAGCCGGGGCGGCCATAGGCATAGCCGGGCCGGCCGCCATAATAGGCCGGGCGCGCATAACCGTTGTTGCGATAGCCGCCGTTGTAGCCGCGGTTGTAACTGCCGTTGTAACCCCGGTTGTAGCCGACATTGTAGCCGCCACGGTTGCCGGCGTTGTAGCCGCCATTATAGCCACCGCGGTTCCCGCCATTATAGCCACCGCGATACCCGCCATCCTGGCCGCGATAGCCGCCGCCATTGCCCTGGTAGCCACCCTGGTAACTGCGGTTGCCGCCCTGGTAACCGCCGCGCGGGCCGTCACGGCGATCGGCGAGGGCCGGCGCGGCGGCGAGCAGCGCCACGGCCGCTGCGATGATCATCTTGTCCATCGATAAACCCCTTCAAACCAAAGCCCGGGTGGCGCGTTTGGAACGGTGTCCCACGAGCCGGCTGAATGTTTTGTGAACCCGAGTGTCGGCAAATGTTAAGACAAAGGGTGCCAGAATGTCGTTACTCAAGGAGAATCAAATGCGCATAACCTCGACTCTGCTGATCGCCGCCATCGCCGCGACCCTGCCGGCGCTGCCCGCCGAAGCCCGCAGCAAGACCCGCTATGAATACAACGGCCGCACCTACAACAGCTATCAACAGTGTGCCGCTGCCAAGAAGAAGCACAAGCGCGATGGCGCCCTGGCCGGCGCCGCGATCGCCGGTGTCGGCGCGGCGCTGCTCGGCGGCAACCTCGGTGAAAGCGCGCTCATCGCCGGCGGCGGTGCCGTTGTCGGCCATGAGATCGGCGCCAAGAAGCGCTGCTGATCGGACGTGGCGGGGTCAGCCCGAACAGCTGGCCCCGCCAAGCACGCAGAAGCGCGCGCAATGCGGGTGATTGAGCGCCACCGCCCCCGCCGCGGCGGCGAGCGTGGCGCCAAGCTCGAACTGCGGGTCATAGGCCAGCAGCGTACAGGCCAGCACCGCCGGCGCGGCGGCGCCCCGGCGGCGCACGACCATGCGCGATGACGCGCACATCATCGCATCGGGCGCGACATCGAGGATGCCCCAGCACGCGGTGGTAATCTCCGGCACATCGGCGGCGGCATCCATTTCGGGGAACAGCACCAGCGGCGGGCATGGCAGTGCCTGGTTAGCGAACAGCGCCGCATAGCCGGCGCGCGCCATGGCGTCGCTTTCGTGTGGCAAGTGGCGGCCGGCGATAGCGGCCGAAAAACCCTTGGCCATCAGCCAGTTGAGTCCGTCGAGCGCGATGGCGAAGCTGCCGGCGCCGCGTTCGGCGTCGTGCACTTCAGCCGTGTAGTGGTCGAGACTGACACGAAATGTCAGCCTGTCCCGCGCCAGCGCAGCGATCGCCGCCTCGAAACGGCGCAGCGGCCGCATGGCGTTGGTCAGCACCAGCACCTCGAAACCCCGTGCCTGCGCCAGTGCGATCATCGCCGGCATTGCGCGGTTCATGAACGGCTCGCCGCCGGTGAAACCGATCTCGCGGACTGGCAGCCGATCGCGGGCGATCTCGTCGAGATAGGCCTCGACATCGGCGAGGGTCAGATAGGCCAGCGCGTCGTTGGTCGGCGAGCTTTCGATATAGCAGGTCGCGCAGGCGAGGTTGCACAAGGTCCCGGTGTTGAACCACAAGGTCTCCAGCCGCCGCAGCGCCACGGTAGCGCGTGCCTCCCCCTTGGCGGTCAGTGCCGGGTCGCGAAACTTGCCGGGATCGAGCCGCGGTGCGACAACCTCGAACGGCGACGGATCGAGACGAGCGATGGGGATTCTCCTGTGACCAAGGCAGCGGAATGTAGCCGATGGCACGGGCTTTGCGAACCGGCCGCCGGGGGACTGGCTTGCGGATTCTGATCACCGGCGCGACCGGGCTGGTGGGCGGCGAGGTTGCCGCGCGGCTGGTGGCGCGCGGCCATGCGGTGACGGCGCTGGTGCACCGCGCGGCGGACATCCGCGGCAACGGTGGCGCGTCGGTGGCGGTCGAGCGGCTGACGGGGGACGTCACCCTGCCCGGTTTCGGGATTGCCGCGCCGCCGCCGTTCGACCTCATCCTCCACAGCGCGGCGATCACCGCCTTCGACGCCGCGCCCGAACGCTATCGCGCCGTCAACATCGGCGGCGTCGCCAATGCCGTGGCGCTGGCCGAGGCGGCCGGCACGCCGCTGCTGCACGTGTCGACCGCCTATGTCTGCGGCACGCGTGACGGCGTGGTGCGGGAGACCGAGACCGGCGACGATTTCGTCAACGGCTATGAAGCGAGCAAGGCCGCCGGCGAAGCGCTGGTCGGCACGGCGATGGCGCGCGGGCTGGTGGCGGCGATCGCCCGGCCGTCGATCATCGTCGGCGAATGGGCAACCGGCCGCATCCGCGACTTTTCCAACATCTACATGATCTTCCGCCTGATCGCGGAAGGGCGGGTGCGAACCCTGCCGGCGGCACCGGGCGCGAGCCTCGACCTGGTGCCGATCGATCATGTCTGCGGCGGCATCGTCGCCATGGCGGAGGACATGGCGCGCGTCGCCGGGCGGACGCTGCACCTGACCGCGGCGACACCGACGCCGCTGCCGGCGCTCGGCGCCGCGATTGCTGCGGTGCCGGGGCTCGGCGCGCCGCACTTCGTCGCGCCCGAGGCCTTTGCACCCGCCGCGCTGCCGGCCGTCGAACGCCGCTACCATGCCGCGGCGGCGGCGCTGTACACGAGTTACCTGCTGCGCGGGCCGCGGTTCGACACGCTGGGGGCGACGGCGCTGCTGCCGCCCTGCCCGCCGACCGATCGCGCCTGGCTCGACCGGCTGATCAACTATTGCCTCGATGCCGGTTTTGTCACCTCACGTCCGGATAAAGGGCGCCCAGCGCTTTCGGCCTGATGCCGAGACCCCAGCGGAAGCCGACCTTGAGATAGATCCAGTTCGCCCGCCATTCGCCCCAGGCGGCGACGCGGCGATCGGAGGTGAAGACGAAGCGCCCCACCAGCCGCGTGCGGCCGAGGCGCGCCATGCGAACGCAGAGTTCGGCCTCCTCCATCACCGCAAGTTCGGGATCGAAGCCGCCGACCGCGTCGAAATCGGCGCGGCGGAAGAACATGGCATGGTCGCCGAACAACAGCCGGCCGCCGCGCAGGAACAGATGCGGGCGGAACAGTAGCGGCGCGTACCAGGTCTTGATCCAGTTGTGGAAGCTGGTCACCCAGCGCACCTTGTCGGTGCCGGCGAGGATGGCGGTGAAGCCGGCGAGGTTGATGCGCGGATCGGCCATGACCTGGCGCACCACCGCCAGCGCGTCGGGCGGCAGCCAAGTATCGGCGTGGAGGATCATGACGACCGGCGCAGTCGTGGCGGCGACGCCGGCGTTGCACTGGCGCGACCGGCCGCGCGGTGATTGCAGGACCGGCAGGCCCAGCGCGGTGGCGACGGCAGTGCTGTCATCGCCGCTGCCACCATCGACGACGATGATCTCGTCGGGCTGCGGGTCGAGCGCTGCGAGGCAGCGGGCGAGACGGGGCAACTGCGGTGCCTCGTCGAGCATCGGGACAACGATGGCGATTTTCGTCAGAGTGTCCATCGGGCGAGGTCTTCGGGCCGGTCGAGGTCGGCCAGCGTCGCCAGTTGCGGAACGCCGGCGGGCAGCCGCGCCAGCGTTTGCGCCAGCACCTCGTCGGTGCCCCAGTCGACCCCGACAAAGGCTTGCGGGGCCTCAATGGCGAGGCCGAGCAGCCAGTAACCGCCGTCCGCCGCCGGGCCGATCACCGCCGGGGCGTCGGCCAACGCGGCGACGGCGGCGTGAAGGTGCTCCGGCGCCAGGTCGGGAACATCGGCGCCGAGCAGCAGCACCGGCAATGTCTCCGCCGCCCGCGCCAGCCGGTCGCCGAGGGCGCCGTCGCCCTGGTCGACGACGCTAACCCGCGGCCCCAGCCATGCGCTGAAGGCGGCCGGGGCGGCGCCGGTCGATCGCACTTCGCACGGCAGGCCGGCGGCGAGGACGGTGGCGACCGTCCGCTCGGTCAGGCGGCGGTGCAGGTCGGCGGCACCCTCCGCGCCGATTGCAGGGATCAGCCGGGTCTTGGCGCGCCCCGGTTCCGGCCAGCGCGCGAACAGGCTTACGCGCACGCCACCACGCGGCCCCGCTCGATGCGGATCGACGGCGCGGCCGCCAGCCGCAGATCGCGGCCATCGGCGCTGCAGCCGGTCGCCACGTCGAAGCGATAGCCGTGCCACGGGCAGGTCACCACGCCCGCGGCATCCGGGGCGCCGATCAGCGGCCCGAGCCAGTGCGGGCAGGTGGCGCTGTGCGCCGCCAGCGTGCCGGCGATATCGACGAGGCGGAACCGCCCCGGCCCGAAATCGAAGGCCAGCGGCAGCTGCTGGCGGACATCAGCCTCCTCGCCGAGGAACAGCAGCGCCGGCGTCGCCGCCTTCCTGCGCGGGGCGAGCGCCGCCTCGCGGGCCCGCATCATCGCCTCGTCCTCGTCCCACAGGGTTTCGTAGATGGCGACAAAGGCCTTGCCGATCGCCGCCAGCTTGTGGGGATCGACCTCGGGGACGTGATATTCGACGACGACATGGCTGAGATGCGGCGCCCGGGCGGTGACCGCGACGCGGATCTCGCTGCCGGCGCCCGGCCCGCTTTCGGTGACGACGCGATAGGCGCTGGTATCGTCGGCGAGATACAGTTTCTGGACCTGCGGCGCGGCGCGGCCCTGCCCCGTCAGCCGGATGCGCCAGCCATCGGCGTCGCTGTCGACGAGCTCGCAAGCGGCAAAGCTGCCGCCGTGCAGCACCGACAGATGCTCCCAGTCGAGGACGTTCTCGCGGATGCGCGCCAGGCTCGCCTGCACCTCGCGAACATAGGTGCCGGCGAGGTGGAGGCTCATCATCGCCTTCCGGCTTTGCCGTTGGTCTCGAAAAGGTTGGCCATCTGCTCGATGATCGTGCCGCCGAGCTGCTCCGCGTCCATGATCGTCACCGCCTTGGCATAATAGCGGGTCACGTCATGGCCGATGCCGATGGCGATGAGCTCGACCGGCGACCGGCCCTCGATATATTTGATGACCTGGCGCAGGTGGCGCTCGAGATAGTTGCCGGTGTTGACGCTGAGGGTCGAATCATCGACCGGCGCACCGTCCGAGATCACCATCAGGATGCGGCGGTCCTCGCGGCGCGCCAGCAGGCGATCGTGGGCCCATAGCAAGGCCTCGCCGTCGATATTCTCCTTGAGCAGCCCCTCGCGCATCATCAGCCCGAGGTTCTTGCGCGCCCGGCGCCACGGCGCATCGGCCTGTTTGTAGACGATGTGGCGCAGGTCGTTGAGCCGGCCGGGCTTTACCGGGCGGCCCTCGGCGAGCCATTTCTCGCGCGCCTGGCCGCCTTTCCAGGCGCGGGTGGTGAAGCCCAGGATCTCGGTCTTGACGGCGCAGCGTTCGAGCGTGCGGGCGAGGATGTCGGCGCAGATTGCCGCGATCGAGATCGGCCGGCCGCGCATCGATCCCGAATTGTCGATCAGCAGCGTCACCACCGTGTCGCGGAATTCGGTATCGCGCTCGACCTTGTAGCTCATCGCATAGCTGGGATTGGTGACGATGCGGACGAGGCGCGCGGCATCGAGCAGCCCCTCCTCCTGGTCGAAATCCCAGCTGCGATTCTGCTGCGCCATCAGGCGGCGCTGCAGGCGATTCGCCAGCTTGGTCACCGCCGATTGCAGCGGGATCAGCTGCTGGTCGAGATAGCCGCGCAGCCGGGTCAGTTCCTCGGCGTCGCACAGTTCCTCGGCGCCGACGATCTCGTCGTGCGCCCTTGTATACGCCTTGTAGTCGAAATCCGGCGGCAGGTCCGACATCGGCAGGTTCGGCCGCCACGGGGTCATGCCCTCCTGGCCTTCCTCGCCCATCTCGGCTTCGGACACCATGTCGGTGTCCATCTCGACTTCGCGGCTTTCGGTCGCCTCGGCGTCGTCCTGCGATTCCTCGGCGCGGGTCTCGGTCGACTGGTCCTGGCCGCCGGCGTCCTGGTCCTGCTCCTCGCCTTCCTCGCCGGGCTGTTCGTCGTCGGCCTGGTCCTCGGTCTCGTCGGACTGTTCGGGCTCGGCATCCGGGTCGGCGCCGAGGCCGAGGTCGCTCAGCACCCGGCGCATGACCTGGGCGAATTTGGCCTGGTCGCCCTGGGCGGCGACGAGATCGTCGAGATGGCCGCCGGCGCGATCCTCGATGCCGTCGCGGACGAGGTCGATCGCCGCCTCGGCGACCTTGGGCACCGGCTGGCCGGTCAGCCGCTCGCGGACGAGCAGGCCCATGGCGGTGGCGAGCGGCACTTCCTCGGCGCTGCGGGCGCGCACGATCGGATCGGCGCGGACGCGCATCTCGGTCATCCGGTCGAGGTTCTTCGACACCCCCAGCATCTCGGCACTGCCCAGCGCCTCGACCCGCGCCTGTTCGACGGCATTCCAGATGTCGCGGGCGAGGCCGGCGTCGGGCTGGTCGACATTGTGCAATTTGGTGTCGTGCAGGCGGCGGCGCAGCGCGAACGAATCGGCCCAGCCGCGGACTTCGGCGACCTGTTCGGCCGGCATCGCCCGACCCGGCTGCGGCACCCGCGCCTGGTCACCGAAGCACGACGGCTTGTCGGCGGTATAGGCCAGTTCGACCTCGGGCGCGTGGCCGAGCGCCCGCAAGGTGGCGGCGACGGCCTGGCGGAAATCTTCGATGGGGTTTTCGGGGGCGGCCATGATGCGGGGGTTGTAGCAGCGGGCAGCGCATCAAGGCCAGCGCACGTTTGGCGCAGGGTCAAGCGCAGGGTCAAGCGTGGGCCGGCGCCCGTTGCCGCATCGCCCGAGGCTGAATGCATCCGGATCGATCCGCGCAGGCTGAGCGTGTCGAACCCCCGGCGGGCGGCATCCTGCGACACGGCTTCGACACGCTCAGCCTGAGCGGGGCTTTGTGGTTCTGCTCGACTGGAAGCGAGTCTAATGCCGCGCGTGCGGCGGTGGCCAGCGGCCGCTGGCGGCGAGGTCGCGAACCTCGCGGGGCGACGGTGCCGGGCGTGGCCAGCCAAAGTCGTCGAGGCGGGCGGCGAGGCGCTGGTGCGCCGCCTTGTCGTCGGCGTCGGTCGCCAATGCCGGGCGCGAGACGGCCCAGCCGAGGGTGCCGCCGCTGCGATCGGCGGCCCAGGGGTCGGCGCCGCGCGCCAGCATGAGTTCGGCGGCGGCGAAGCGATGGGCATCGATCGCGGTCTGCAACGGGGTGGCGCCGAGCGAGTCGCGATGATCGAGGCGGGCGCCATGATCGAGCAGCAGGCGAAGCTTTTCGAGGGAGCCGAGGAGGATCGCGGCATCGAGCGGCCGGTCGTCGCGGCCGCTGCCGGCGTTGGCCGAGGCGCCGGCCTTGAGCAGCGCGGTGGCGAACCAGGGGTCGTTGGCGCGCAGCGCAAGCAGCAGGGGCGGTTCGGCGCCGGGCGGATCGGCGGGCACGCCTGCGGCCAGCAGGCGCTCGACCATGGGCTTGCGGCAGGTGGCGATGGCGATCGACAGCGGGTCGGTGAAGGGCGCGCCGGCCGGGGCCCGCCCCAGGTCGGGATGGGTGCGAATGGTGGTGGTGGCTGTGTCGAGATCGCCGTCGTACACCGCGACGAGCAGGCGGTGCGCCGGCGTGCCGGCGCCGGCGGCGGCAAGCACGGCGTCGCGGCGCGGCAGCGCCGTATCGGGGGCGAAGCAGTCGCGCGCGTCCGCGCACGCCGTCATCGCGAGCGAAGCGAGCAACAGGAGGGGGCGCATCGACAAATCGCTGTTTCCATGTTCCCGGTCCGACCCTGTCGGCAGCCAGACTAGCGCAGCGCCGCCGCCCCGGCCAGCACCCAGTCGATCATGTGGCGGTCGATGCGGCTGTGTTCGGCGAGCCAGGATTTCCCGTCGGGCACGACCTCAGGCAGCGTGTGCCGGTTGCCATAGGCCGAGGGCGCGTCGGCGAGCAGGGCGCCGGGAATGCCGCCGACGAGAAAGCCGAGCACGCGATCGCCGCCGTCCTGGAGATGCGAAAGGATTTCGCCGCGGACCTGCCAGGCCTCGACAGTGCCGGGGGCGCGATCGTTGGCGGCGGCGCTGGCGGTGGCCGCGGCGATGGTGCGATCGCTGAGGCCGGCGGCGTTGAAGGTGTCGGCAGCGCGCCCCGAGGCCACCGCGGCGGTCGCGGCGAGGCCGCCGCCGAGCGAATGGCCGGCGATGGTCACCGAAGCGTCCGAACGCGCCAGGCGCTCGCCGATCAGCAGCGCCTTGGCATAGCTTTCGGAATTGCCGCCGCCGGCCTGCTGGAAATTGTTGCGCCAGTCCTCGCCGCTCGACGAGCCCCGGAAGGCGACGACATAGCGGGTGGCGTCGCACTCGCCCGTCACATAGACGCGGGCGCGGAAGCTGGAGCCCGGGGCTTCGAGCTGGCGCGGCTGAAGGTTGAGGCGGGCCAGGTCGTCGGCGTCGGCGACGCGGAACCCCGGCGGCGGGGCCGCGACATCGTTGTAGACGTCGGCGGCCAGCAGCGCGCTTTCGCGGGTACGGGCGCTGGAGGCGGGGATGCTGCTGCCTTCGGCCCCGCGCGAGGCCGCGGCGACCGGCGTGCGGGCGTCGACCCGGATGAGATCGGACACGGATGGCGCGAAGACCGAGCGGTCGATGGCAGCAAGGCCTGTGGCGGAAACGGACATGGCGGCACCCTTGATGAGCCGCCGGAAACTGGCAGGACGGCGGGGCCGTGGCGATAGTCGAATCGACTAAAGCTACGGCCCGCGCTCGCTGCTCAGCGGCGCCCCTTCACCGCCACGCTTTCCGGCAGTTCTTCGCCGAACACGCGCTGATAATATTCGGCGACGATGCCGCGTTCGGCTTCGTCGCATTTGTTGAGGAAGCTCAAGCGGAAGGCGAAGCCGACGTTGCCGAAGATGGTGGCGTTCTGGGCCCAGGTGATGACGGTGCGGGGCGACATGACGGTGGAGATGTCGCCACCCATGAAGCCGGCGCGGGTCATGTCGGCGACCTTGACCATGTTCGACACCTGCTTGCGACCGGCATCGGTGTCGAAGTCCTTGACCTTGGCGACGACGATGGCGCTTTCGGTGTGGTGCGGCAGATAGTTGAGCGTGGTGACGATGTTCCAGCGGTCCATCTGGCCCTGGTTGATCTGCTGGGTGCCGTGATACAGCCCGGTGGTGTCGCCGAGGCCGACGGTATTGGCGGTGGCGAACAGCCGGAAATACGGGTTCGGCCGGATGACGCGGTTCTGGTCGAGCAGGGTCAGCTTGCCCTCCACCTCCAGCACGCGCTGGATCACGAACATGACATCCGGACGTCCGGCGTCATATTCGTCGAACACCAGCGCCGTCGGCGTCTGCAGCGCCCAGGGCAGCAGGCCTTCGCGAAATTCCGTCACCTGCTGGCCGTCGCGCAGCACGATGGCGTCCTTGCCGATGAGGTCGATGCGGCTGATGTGGCTGTCGAGGTTGATGCGGATGCACGGCCAGTTGAGGCGCGCCGCGACCTGCTCGATATGGGTCGATTTTCCGGTGCCGTGATAGCCCTGGATCATCACGCGGCGGTTATGGGTGAAGCCGGCGAGGATGGCGAGGGTGGTGTCCGGATCGAAGACATAGCTGGGGTCGAGATCGGGCACGCGCTCATCGGCCATCGAGAAGGCGGGCACGGCCATGTCGATATCGACGCCGAAGACCTCGCGCGCGTCGACGCTGGTATCGGGTGCCATCAGGGCGGTGCTGGAAACGGACATTGCAGTAGCCACGGGTATCAGGACTCCGATTGGAAACGATGCGCGGACTTCAGGTGCGTATAGGCGTTGACGACCGCCTGCAACTTCCCTTCTTGCGCGCGGTCCCCCCCATTGCTGTCAGGGTGGTAGCGGCGGACGAGCCGCTTGTAGGCGCGGCGGACGTCGTCGGGGGTGGCGCCGTCGCCCAGGCCGAGCGCCTGCAGCGCCTGGGCGTCGCCGAACGCCGCCCAGCGTTTCGGCGACGGCGCGGCCTTGCGGTCGGCGCTGAACAGGTCGAGCGGATCGCCGAAGGTGAACGCCTCCCGCCCGCCCTTGCCGGTGGTGGCGCGTTCCCAGCCGGCGAGCGGCGATTGCGCCTCGCGGATCTCGTCGGGGTTGAGGCCGTCGAAGAAATTATACTTGGCGTTGAAGGCCCTGACGTGTTCGAGGCACAGGAACTGCCAGCCGCCCTCGCTGCCCGGCACGCGGTTCGACAGCGGCGCGCGGAACTCCCCCGGCGCGGCGCAGCCGGGGTGCTGGCAGCGCGCCGGATCGGGGCTTTCGATGCGGCCATGCAGGCGCTGGCTGCGCCGCGGCGGGTCGGATGATTCGGTGGTGATCGCGGGGATTCCTTTGCGGCGCCGCCGGACCGACTATAGACGGGGGCGACAGCGCGAAAGGCACGATATGGGCATCATGGCGGACAAAATCGAGGCGCGGCTGCGTGCCGCACTGGCACCCGAGGCGCTGGAGATCATCGACGACAGCGACAGCCATCGCGGCCATGCCGGGCACGACGGCTCGGGCGAGAGCCATTTCACCGTGCGACTGACGGCGGCGGCGTTCGCCGGGGCGTCGCGCGTGGCACGGCAGCGGCTGGTCTATGACGCGCTGGGCGACCTGATGGCGCCGGGCGGGGTGCATGCGCTGGTGATCAAGGCGTCGGCGCCGGGGGAGGCCCAGTGAACCCTGCCCCTGTCATCCCAGCGAAGGCCGGGATCCAGTTTTCTTGCCGCGCGACGGTACGAAGAAGCTGGATCCCGGCCTGCGCCGGGATGACGGGGTTGTTTTGGGCGGGGTTGGCGCTGCTCGCGACCGATGCCAGGGCCGCCACCGAGCGGGTCGGCAGCCTCGACGGTGTCGCCATCATCGACCGGCTCGACACCGCCGACCTGCCCGCCGGGCAGCTGCAGCGCTTCTGGTTCCGCGCCGGCGGCAATGGCATCGGCCAGGGCTGGCAGGTGCCGGTAATCGTCGTGAAGGGCGCCCGGCCTGGGCCGCGGCTGCTGGTCACCGCCGGCATCCATGGCGATGAACTGAACGGCATCTCGGTCGTCCATCGGCTGGCGACGATCGATCCGGCGACGCTCACGGGCACGCTGGTGCTGGTCCCTGGGCTGAACACCCCGGCGCTGATCGCCAGCACGCGCGAATTTCCCGATGGCAGCAACCTCAACCGCGTCATGCCCGGCGCCGAAACGGGGGCGGCACAGCGCTATGCCCGGCAGTTGTGGACGCGGCTGCTGCGGCCGAATGCCGATGCCGCGGTCGACCTCCACACCCAGTCGCGCGGCACCGCCTATGTCATGTACGCCTTTGCCTCGACCCCGCGCACCCGGCGGATGGCGGAGCTGGTCGGCCCCGACATCATCAAGATGGACACCGGCGACAAGGGCACGGTGGAAAACGAGTTGACCGGCGACGGCGTGCCGGCGATCACCTTCGAGCTTGGGCGGCCGGAGGTGTTCGATGCGGACAGCGTGGCGCGCGGGCTGAGCGGGCTGCGCAACCTGATGACCGAGATGGGCATGATCGCCGGCACCGTGCAGGCGACCACCCCGTTCGTTTCAAACCGCATTCAGCCGGTGCGCACGTCAAGGGCCGGGTGGATGACCCTGCTGGTGCCGCTGGGCGCCGATGTCACCAGGGGACAGCCGCTGGCGACCATCGCCGACCCGTTCGGGCGGGTCATCGAGACGGTCGCGGCGCCCGAAACCGGCCGCATCAACACCATCGCCACCGACCCGCGCCGCGATGCCGGCGACATGGTGGCGCGCATCGTCTGGTGGGATCCGGACCCCAAATGCGCGCTCGGCTGTTGATTAGCGCAGGCCGACAGGATAGCCGGGCGATCAGTGCCGGATTAGCTCAGCGGTAGAGCAGCGGTTTTGTAAACCGAAGGTCGGGGGTTCAATCCCCTCATCCGGCACCAGCCATCTCGTCCTGCCGAATGCACGCCGCCAGATGCCCGGCGGCGCCGGTGAGCGGCGGCACACCCTCGGCACAGGCGTCGATCGCCCGCGGGCAGCGGGTGCGGAACACGCAGCCCGAGGGCGGCGCGATCGGGCTGGGGGGTTCGCCGCCGAGCACGGTGCGCGCGCGGCGGGGCCCGAGCCGCGGGGCAGCGTCGATCAGCGCCCGCGTATAGGGGTGGCGCGCGTGGCCGAAGACCTGGTCGACGGTGCCCGATTCCATGACCCGGCCGAGATAGAGCACGACGACGCGGTCGCAGAGGTGTTCCACGACGGCGAGATCGTGGGCGATGAACAGCATCGCGAGGCCGAATTCGGCGCGCAGGTCGCCGAGCAGGTTGACGATCTGCGCCTGCACCGAGACATCGAGCGCCGACACCGCCTCGTCGGCGATGATGAGGTCGGGGCCGACAGCGAGCGCCCGGGCGATCCCGACGCGCTGGCGCTGGCCGCCGGACAGGGCGTGGGGCAGCCGGCGGGCGCTGTCGGCGGGCAGGCCGACGCGCTCGAGCAGCACGGCGACCCGGGCGGCATAGTCGCGGCGGTCGCCGATGCGGTGGATGGCAAGGGCCTCGCCGATGGCGGCGCCGATGGTCATGGTGGGGTTGAGGCTGCCCGCCGGGTCCTGGAACACCGCCTGCAGGCGGCGGCGAAAGGGCAGCATGGCGCGCGGCGACAGGCCGGCGAGGTCGGTGCCGTCGAAATGGATGCTGCCGCTGCTGGGCTCGACGAGGCGCAGGATGGCGCGGCCGAGGCTGGTCTTGCCCGATCCCGATTCGCCGACGACGCCGACGATCTCTCCCCTGTCGACGCTCAGCGACACGCCATCGACGGCGCGCAGGATCGCGGGGCGGGTGAACGCCGCGCCGCGGACGGGGAAATGCACATGGAGATCGCGGACATCGAGCAGCGTCATGCGTCGGCCCAGCGCAGGCAGCGGCTGGCGTGGGCGGTGGAAACGCGCGCCATGGCGACCTCGCCGCTGTCGCAGGCGTAGGTGCGGCGGTCGCAGCGCGGGGCAAAGGCGCAGCCGGGCGGCGGGCGGCGCGGGTCGACGATGCTGCCGGGGATGGCGCGCAAGCGTTGCCCGCGCTGGCCGCCGGGCAGGCTGGAGAGCAGCCCGCGGGTATAGGGATGGCGCGGCGCCTTGAAGATGGCGGCGGCGGGGGCGACCTCGACGATGCGGCCGGCGTACATGACGGCGACGCGATCGGCGATTTCGGCGACGACGCCGAGGCTGTGGCTGATGAACAGCATCGCCATGCCGCGGCGGCGCTGGAGCGTCTGCAGCAGGTCGAGGATCTGCGCCTGGATGGTGACATCGAGCGCCGTCGTCGGTTCGTCGGCGATCAGCAGGCGCGGATTGCACGCCAGCGCGATGGCGATGACGACGCGCTGGCGCATGCCGCCCGACAATTCGTGGGGGTAGGCGGCGGCGCGCCGGGCCGGATCGGGGATGCCGACTTCGCCCAGGCCGGCGAGAACGGCGTCGCGCAGCTCGGTCCCGCGCAAGGCCCGGTGCAGGCGCAGCGGCTCGGCGAGTTGCGCGGCGACGGTCATCACCGGGTTGAGGCTGGTCATCGGTTCCTGGAAGACCATGGCGATGTCGGCGCCGCGGACTTTCGTCAGCGCGGCGGGGGGAAGATCGAGGAGATTGCGGGGGCCGCCTGGGCCGTGCAGGCGGATTTCGCCGCCGACGCGGGCGCTGTGGCGATCGAGCAGCCCCATGACGGCGAGGCTGGTGACCGACTTGCCCGAGCCCGATTCGCCGACAAGGGCGAGGGTTTCACCGGCGGCGAGGGTCAGGTCGATGCCGTGGAGGGCGCGGACCGGGGTGCCGTCGTGGCCGACAAAGTCGAGCGTCAGCCCGGCGATGTCGAGGATCGGCGTCAATCCAGTTGCCCCTTAAGCGCCATTTCGTCGGCAGCCCAGGCGATCGGCACATGGCCATGGCCGATCAGCGTGTCGTGGAAGGCGGCGGTGGTGCCCCGCCAGCGCCGCCGCAGGGTGCGGATCGCCGCGATGCCGAGCCAGTACATCAGGCGGGTGGCGGGCAGCATGGCGTTGCGGGTGACCTCGGCGGCGATGCGCGACGGCGCGAAACCGGCGGATGCATAGAAATCCATGGCCTGTTCGGGGCTCCATTCGCCGGTATGCAGGCGGATATCGACGATGACGCTGGCGGCGTTGCGGCGCTCGAACTGTTTCAGGAAGACGCGTTCGGTGGCGGAATAGAAGCCCGGCGCCTCGGCCATCAGGTCCTGGGCATAGCAGGCCCAGCCTTCGACCATGGTCCCCGCCGGCAGCATGGCGAGGCCAAGGGCGCAATCGGTGCCGGCGAGGCGCGCCATGCGCGACGGCGCGGTGCGAGCGCGGGCGTTCTGGGTGTGGTGGCCGATGCTGCCGTGGTGGACGGCGTGGATGATCTTGACCGGCGCAACAGCGTTGGCGGCGAGGTAATCGGCGCCGGCGGGGGGCTGGACCCAGTAGAGGCTGCCCGTGCCGGGGTTGGCGGCGGGGGGCGAGCGATAGGGCAGGAAGTAGAGATCGGCGGCGATTTGCGTCAGATCCGGGGACAAAAGCCGGTATTCGAGGGCGTATTCGGTGGCCGGGGTGACGAGATCGAGCGCGCCGGCGACGGCTTTCGCATCGAGTTTGCGGTAGAGATCGATGACGGTTTCGGGGGTTTCGGCGGTCATTGCGGAGAGGCTCGCGACCTGCTCCTGCCAGCTGCGTGCCGGATCATTGGCTTTGGCGAGGGCGATGAGCTCGTCGCCGAGGCGGGCATAGTCGGCTTCGGCGCGGGCAAGCGCGGTTTCCGGGGTGAAATCGAGGCCGTGGGCGCTGGTCATCAACAGCGCGAGATAGGCGCGGCCGGTGGCGGCGGGGGCATCGGCGAGGTGCGCGATGGCAGCGGCGAAGCGGTCGAAGGCGGCAGCGGCGGTGTCGGCAGCGGCGTCCCAGGCCGGATTCCAGTCGTAATGGCGGCGGATTTCGGTGCGGAGATAGCCTGCGAAGCTCGCGGATTCGCGGATCGCGCGGTCGGTGATCGCGCGTGGCGCAGCGGTCAGCTGCGCTTCTGCGGCGGCGAGGAAGGCCGGAATCGCCGCCAGGCGTGCGGCGATCGCGTCGCCGCGGGGTGGTCCCGGGTGGGGCAGCAGCAGCGATATGATGCCGAACGCCGCCTCGCCGCTGTACCAGGCCGGGTTGGCGAGGCGTGGGGCATGGTCCAGCGCGGCTTCGGTGAGCGTTAGTTCCGCTTCGACATAACGGCGGTCGAGGCGTTGCCCGGGGGTTTCGCCCGCCGGCGTCGCCGCCAGTTGCTCCCGCAACGTCGCCAGCCCGGCGCGTTCGGCGGCGGCGGTATCCGGCCCGGCCGGCGGCAGGCGGTGGTCGTGGCCGGTCAGCCCCATGAAACTCGCATCGACCGGGCGGAAATGCAGGTGATGCGCCAGATAAGCGTCGACCAGCGCATCGACGGTCACGCGCCGACGTCCACCCAGCGCCGCTCGAAATGCGCCTTGATGATGGCGTCGACGATCTGCTGGCTCTTGGCGCCGTCGTGGAAGGTGCATTCCTCGGGCCGGTCCTCGAGGATCTCGTCGGCGAAGAAGCGCACCAGGTTGCGGTAGTAAAGCTCCGGCCACGGCGTTTCGAGGCTGGTGCCGGGCGGCAGCGCGCCGGCGGCGGGGGCAACGGGGCGGAACTCGACCTGGTCGGGAGTGGCGAAATGCAGCGTCTCGGCAATGCCGTTCTCGGTGATCAGCCGGGCGACGGCGGCGCCTTTCGAGCCATAGACGCGGATTTCGACGCCGGGGTAGTTGCCGACGGCGATGTAGCTCGACTGCACCAGGCCTTGCGCGCCGCCGGTGAATTCGACCAATGCGGCGGCGCCGTCCTCGACCATGAAGCGCTGCCGGCCTTCGAGGCCGCGGACGACGCGTTCGGGGACGAAATTCTTCATGGTGCTGCAGACGCTGCCGAATTCGCCGCCGAGCCAGCGCATCAGGTCGAGCAGGTGCGAGCCATAGCCGATGATCGACGCCGGGATCAGGCGATCACGCGGGCTGTCGATAGCGAACTGGCGCAGCGGGAAATCGGGCGAGAGGAACTGCGAATTCTGCTCGAAACCATGGATGTGGAAGATCTCGCCGAGCACGCCATCGTCGATCCATTGCTTGATCTGGCGGATGGCCGGCGAATAGCGGAAGGTGAAGCCCAATTTGGTGCGCACGCCCATCGCGGCGGCTTTCCGTGCCGCGTCGAAGGCCGGCTCGGCGAGGGTGTGCAGCGGCTTTTCACACAGCACATGCTTGCCGGCGGCGATGGCGGCGAGGCTCAACGGCAGATGCGTGTCGGTCGGCGTGCAGACGTCGATCATCTGGATGTCGGGCACCGCCAGCAGCTCGCGATAGTCGGTGTAGATGGCGCGGGCGCCGAACTTGGCGGCCATCGCCTCGGCGCGTTCGGGAACCGTGTCGCAGATGCCGGCGATCTCCACGTCGGGATGGGCGGCATAGCCCGGCAGATGCGCCTTTTCGGCCCAGTCGTGCGCGCCGATCAGGCCGATTTTCAGTTTTCCGGTCATGCGGCTGCGAACATCTGGAGGCTTTCGGGGCTGTGGACACGGCCATAGAGGTAGTGGACGAAGGCGGCGCGGTCGGCCGGGGCGACGCGCTCCCGCACCTTTCGGACGGCCTCGTTGCCGGCGTAATAGCTGGCCATGAAGGGACCGCGGAACGGGTGGCGCGCCATGCGGATGCGGCCCTGCACCCAGGCTTCCTGGCCATAGCCGGTGTCGCGCATGTATTGCGCCACCTCGGCCTCGGGCGCGTTTTCGGCCATCAATGCCCAGGCTGCGGTGGTCTGCACGGCGCTCTTCAGCGTCTGGAAGCTGGCGTAGAGCGCGTCGTCGTCGTCCTCCACCCAGTCGATCAGCGCGACGCCCTGGTCGCCGATGCCTTCCTGCACGCAGCCGGTGACGGCATTGGCGGTGCACAGCAGCGCGTCCATCGGGGCGCGGCCGGCAGCCGCCTCGGCATGGGTGTAGAGCAATTGCGTCGCGTGGCCGGGAAAGACCTCGTGGCAGACGAGGTGCTTCAGCGCGGCGCGGGTGAAGCTGATGTCGACGTTGAGGTCCATGCGGCGCTCGTCGAAGCCGCAGCGCGCGGTAAAGGGGATATTGCGCAACGGGTTGAGCGCCATGTCGTAGTCGCCGGTGTCGTAGATGAGGCTGGCGGTGCGGGCCTTGGCGGCGGCCATCAGCTCGCGAAACACCGCCTCGATGCGGGCCGGATCGACGGCGCGGACGGCCTCCCAGGCGTCAACGCGGGCCTTCAGGCTGCCATTGGTGAAGCCGGCCCGCACCAGCCCGGCGTCGAGGGCATCGGTCAGCGCGGCGATGTCGGCTTGCGCCACCGGCGCGGGATCGGCGCCGACGAGGTCGCGGACCTTGTCGGCATAGGTCATCGCAGCGCCCGAAAACAGCCGGGCGGCGGTGGTGACCGAAGCGACCATGGTGCGCAGGAAGGCGCCGCGATCGTCGGCCGGCAGCGCGGCGACCCGGTCCGACAGGGCGGCGAGATCGGCGAAGATCGGCTCCCATCCGGCATAGGCCCGCGGCGGCACCAGGTCGTCGCCCATCCAGATCGGCACCAGCCCCTCGCCGTCGAGCAGGCTGTCGCCGCCATTGGCGCCGCGTTCGAAGCGGTCGAGCCCCATGGTCACCGCGGTAAGCTCGCGGTCGATCGCTTCGGTCATTGGATACCCGTGAAAAAACAGCTGGTGCGCCGGCAACTTGGCGCATCCCCGGCGCCGCGGCAACCGCTTGCTGCATCGTAACGAGCGGCTAAGGTGGCGCCCATGAAAACCCTGTTCATCGCGGCGCGATCCGACCCGGAGGCGATGGCGGCGATGTTTCGCGCCGAACTGCCCGGCCATGATGTGGTGACCACGCCGCCAACCGGCCCCGTCCATTATGCCGTCGTCGGCAAGCCCGAGCCGGGGGTGCTGGCCGGGCTGCAGGGGGTCGAGCTGGTGCTCAGCCTCAACGCCGGCATCGAATATCTGCTGGCGCTGGACGAGGTGCCGCCGCAGGTGCCGATCGTCCGCATGGTCGATCCGGGGCTGGTCGAGGGCATGACCGAATGGGTGGCGGCGCAGCTGCTCGCCTGGCACCGCAACCTGTTCACCTATCGCGACCAGCAAGCTGCCGGCGCATGGCGCCAGCATGCCGAGCTGATGGCGCGCGAGCGCACGGTGACGGTGCTCGGCGCCGGGGCGCTCGGCGGCCCGGTGGCGACGATGCTGGCGACGCTGGGTTTCCAGGTGCGGACCTGGAGCCGGTCGGGCCGCGCGGTGGCGGGGACGGCGAGCTTCGGCGGCGGCGACCTAGCGGCGGCGGTGACGGGGGCGGATGCGCTGGTCAACCTGCTGCCGGCGACGGCGGCGACGACTAACCTCATCGACGCGGCGCTGCTGGCGCGGCTGGCGCCGGGGGCCTTGCTGGTCAATGCCGGGCGCGGGGCGGCGGTGGTCGACGCCGATGTCATCGCGGCGCTGGACGCGGGGCAACTGTCCGCCGCGGTGCTCGACGTGTTCCGCACCGAGCCGTTGCCGGCCGAGCATCCGTTCTGGGCCCACCCCCGGGTGTTCGTCTCCCCGCACGTCGCGGCGCCGACCCATGCCCGGACGGCGGTGGCGGTGATGGCCGACAGCGTGCGACGCCATGAACGCGGCGAGCCGGTGCCGCATGTCGTCGACCGGTCGCTGGGATATTGACCACGGTTTCGCGCCGGACGCTGCTGCTCGGGGCCGCGGCGACGGCCTGCGCGCCGGCGCGGCGGCGCAACCTCAACAGCCTCGTCGTCGGGCTGACCTATGACATCGACACGCTGAACGTCTATTCGACGGGCTTTCTCGGCGATGTCCCGGCCGCCGTGGTGGAGGGCCTGCTCGCCCCCGATGCCGACGCCCGCTATGTGCCGGTGCTGGCGACCAACGTGCCGACGGTCGCGAACGGCGGTATCGTGCTGACCCCCGAAGGCGGCATGACCATCACCTATCGGCTGCGCCCCGGGGTCCGCTGGCACGACGGCGCGTCGTTCACCTCGGCCGATGTCGCCTTTACCTGGCGCGCCGTCGGCAACCCGGCCTTCATCGCCGAATCGAAGGACGGGACCGAGGACATCATCGCCATCGAGACCCCCGATGCGCTGACCGTCGTCTGCCATTATGGCAAGGTGGTGCCGGGCTTTGCGACCACATTGTTCACCTTCGGCATCCTGCCCCGGCACCTGCTCGACGGCGTCGACCTCAACACCGCGCCGTACAACGAGCGGCCGATCGGCACCGGGCCGTTCCGCGTCACCGATTTCAGGCGCGGCCAATATGTGCTGACCGAGCGCAACCCCCATTACTGGCGCCGCGACGCCGCCGGGCGGCAGCTGCCCCATCTCGACAGCCTGATTTTCAAGATCATCCCCAATTCCAACAGCCTGCTGATGCAGATCCGGTCGGGCGAGCTCGATCTCGTGGTGGCGACGCCCTATGACCAGGCCAAGCAGATGGGGGCGCTGGACGGCATCGATCTCGTCCGCTCACCGCTGCTGCAATGGCAGCATCTCGACTGCAATTTCCGCAACCCGGCGCTGCAGGACCGGCAGGTGCGGCTGGCCATCGCCCATGCCGTCGACCGGACGGCGCTGGTGCGGGCGCTCGGCGGCTTTCCGCAGCCGATCACCTCCGTCGTCGTGCCGATCTTTCCATTCCATGATCCGGCGACGCCGACGCCGGGCCATGATCCGGCGCGGGCGCGGGCGATCCTCGATGCCGCCGGCTGGCGGGTCGACGGCGACGGCGTGCGCGCCAGGGACGGCCGGCGGCTCGATTTCCGCTTCATCGTCCAGGCGGGCAAGGGCGACGACGAGCTGGCGCAGCAGGTCATCATCGCCCAGTTGCAGGCCATCGGCATCCTGGCGCGCGCCGACAACCGCGCCGGGGTCGCCTATCGGCAGGCGCGCTACAAGGGCGATTTCGACCTGATCTACAGCGCCTGGGTGACCGGCGCCGACCCGATCTACAGCCGCTTTTTTGCCAGCGACGGCGCCAACAACAGCCTTGCCTATGCCAATCCCGAACTCGATGCGGTGCTGGCGACGATGGAGGGCACGCTCGATGCCGAGGCGCGGCGCGTGGCGGCGTTCGCGATGCAGCGCATCCTGGCGCACGACTTGCCGACGATCCCGCTGACCACCAATGTCGCGGTGGTGACGAAGCGGCGGGCGCTCACGGGCTTCACCCCCAATCCCACCAACATGACGCCGTTCGTCGGCGCGGCCTATTGGCGGCTGGACGCATGAGCGCGCGGGAACTCGCGGCATGATGCTACGTTGGTTGCTCGGGCGTTTGGCGGGCGCGGTGCCGACCCTGCTCGGCATCTCGCTGGTGCTGTTCCTCGTCGTCCATCTGGCGCCGGGGGGCCCGATGGATGTCTATGCCGACAATCCCTCCGTCACCCCGGCGGCGCTGGAGCGCATCGCCGAGGCCTATGGGCTCAACCGGCCGCTGCCGGTGCAATACGGCCTGTGGCTGAAATCGATGCTGGTCGGCGACTGGGGCTATTCGATCCGCACCGGGCGGCCGGTGCTGGTGGAGATGGCCGAGCGGCTAGGGCCGACGCTGCTGCTCGGCGGGGTGGCGATGGGTGCGGCGCTGCTGCTGTCGCTGGTGCTGGGTGTCGTCGCGGCGGCGCGGGCCGGGCAATGGGCCGACCGCATCATCAGCGGGCTGGCGCTGGTCGGCCTGTCGATCCCGGTGTTCTGGCTGGCGCTGGTGCTGCAGCTGGTGTTCAGCGTCTGGCTCGGCTGGCTGCCGTCAGGGGGCTTGCAGACCATCGGGGTTGAGGCGGTGGGCGACCGGCTGGCGCATCTCGCCATGCCGGCGACGGTGCTCGCGGTCGCCACCACGGCGAGCTGGAGCCGCTATATCCGCGCCGGCATGATCACCGCGCTGGGGCAGGACCATATCCGCACGGCGCGCGCCAAGGGCATGGGCGAGGCGACCGTGCTGGTCCGCCATGCGCTGCGCAACGCCATCATCCCCGCCGTCAGCATCATCGCGCTCGATCTCGCCAGCGTCATCTCGGGGGCGGTCATTACCGAGGCGATCTTTGGCTGGCCGGGCATCGGCAGCCTGTTCGTGCAGAGCATGGACGGCCGCGACTATCCGGTGCTGATGGGCATATTGATGATGGGATCGGCGGCGGTCATCCTCGCCAATATCGCCGCCGACCTGGTGCAGGCGCGGCTCGACCCGCGGATCCGGCATGTTTGATCGCCGGGTCACCGTCGGCTTGGCGCTGCTGGCCCTGGTCACCGCCGGCGTCGTGCTCGGGCCGCTGCTGTCACCCTATCGCTACGACGAGCAATCCCTGGACCTGCTCGGCCGGCCGCTGCCGCCGTCGCCGGCGCACTGGCTCGGCACCGACGAGCTCGGCCGCGACGCGCTGACCCGGCTGCTTCATGGCGGCCGCATCTCGCTCGCCGTCGGGCTGATCGGGGCGCTGGTGGCAACGGCGGTCGGCACCGCGATCGGCGCGCTGGCGGGCTATATGGGCGGCTGGACCGATCGCATCCTGATGCGGCTGACCGATGTCATGCTGTCGATCCCGGCGCTGCCGCTGGTGCTGGTCATCGCCGGGCTGGTGCGGCCGGCGCCGCTGCTGCTGGTGATGATCATCGCCGGGCTGATCTGGACGGCGCCGGCGCGGCTGGTGCGCGCCGAGGTGCGCAGCCTGAAACAGCGCGACTATATCGCCGCGGCGCGGACGCTGGGCGCCGGGCCGCTGCGCATCATCGTCCGCCATGTCGTGCCCAACACGCTGGGCGCCGTCGCGGTATCGGCGACGCTGGCGGTCGGCGGCGCCATCATGCTCGAATCGGCGCTGTCGTTCCTCGGCTTCGGCGTGCAGCCGCCGACCCCGACCTGGGGCAACCTGCTCAACAAGGCCGGGCCCTGGGCGGTCAGCGCGCCTTGGCTGTCGATTCCGCCCGGGCTGCTGATCCTGGTCACCATCCTCGCCGTCAACATGATCGGCGAAGGGCTGCAGCGGCGGCGCTGAGCGGAGTCGATTCGCCGCCGGAAACATGTTACAATTCCGGCATCACCGGAGGTTCAATCCGGGACGGGCGCATGCATCTTTCGGGAGAAGATCCATGCCTGTACACACGCCTATCCACGTACACGCCGCGCGCCTGCTGGAGATCGCCGGCCTCACCCTCGCCACCACCGCGCCGGCCATCGAGAAGTCCAGCGGCGTCTACCGCATTCCGATGGAAAAGGGCGCCGTCAGCATCAGCCGCGACGTCGACAACCATTCGCCGGTCGGCCGCATCGACATGGGATCGGCCGACAGCGACCGTGTCGTCGCCGCCGCCGCCGGCACCGTGCGCTTCATCGACGACAGCCACAGCGCCCGCCAGGATTCGGCCACCGCCGCCCAGTGCAACAACAATTTCATCTGGATCGACCACGGCAAGGGCGAATGGACCAAATACACCCATATGCTGAAGGGCACGATCACCGGCGCGTCCGGGGCCGTGCTGAAGGTCGGGGACAAGGTCGCCGCCGGGCAGTTTCTCGGCACCGAGGGCGATGTCGGCTGCGCCGGCGGCAAGCACCTGCATTTCGAGGTCGGGGTGCCGCGCGCCACCGATCCGGTCAACCCGATCGGCGGCTTCCTGCGTGACAACGACGGCAGCAAGCGCAACCGCGACCCGCACATCTGCGGCGTCGGCTATTTCAAGGCCGGGCAGAGTTATACCGCCAAACAGACGCAGGGCGCCTTTCCCGCCAATCGCCCGGAAATCGCCCGCCACGGGTTGCCGATTGCCGATTACCAGTGCCTGATAGACCAAGCGGTGGCCGCCGGCTATGAGCCCGACGTGCTCGATTTCTTCAGTTCGGGCAGCGACATCTATGTCAACGCCGTGCTGCGGTCGGCCGGCGCCCAGCCCTGGTCGGCACGCCACGGCATGACCGCCGCCCAATACCAGGCCGAGTTCAACGCCAGGAAATCGGCGGGCTGGCGGCTGACCAGCGTCGAAAGCTATCGCGACAATGGCGTCCGCTATGCCGCGGTCTGGCACAAGGGCGCCGGGCCGGCGCTGGCCGCCTATCACGGGCTCGACGCCGCCGCCCACCAGAACCGCATCGACGCGCTGATCGCCGACGGCTTTCGCCCCGTCGCCATTTCGGTCGTCGACGACGGCGGGCGCAGGTACACGGCGCTGTATGAAAAGCGCAATGTCGGCAGCTTCGAGGCCAAGTCGCAGCTGACCCCGGCGGAATATCAGGCGCTGTTCAACGTCAACCAGGGCAAGGGCCGCCAGGTCGTCTACCTCAACGGCTACACCATCGGCAGCGCGCCGTTCATCGTCGCCATCTGGCACGGCGCCACCAATGCCGCGGCCAAGGCGAAACACGGCATGAGCGGCGCCGGTTACCAGACCGAATACGACAGCGCCCGCGCCGCCGGGCTGCTGACGCGGACGGTGACGGGGTACCGCGACGGCGGCCAGGTCAGCTATGCGGCGGTGTGGCGGAAGTAACGCCCGTCGTGCTGGCGGACGCCAGCCTCCACGGAGCAGCTTTCCTCCCCCTCAGGGGGGAGGAGGTTCGTTTCCTAACCCCGCGCCATCGCCTCCCGCACCAGCCCGATGCGGTCCTGGCCGAAATACATGTCGTCGCCGCCGACATAGAAGGTCGGCGTGCCGAAGCCGCCGCGGGCGATGATCTCGTCGGTGTTGGCGCGCAGCCGGGCCTTCAATTCGGGGCTGTCGGCGGCGGCCAGCGTCGGCGGCGGGTCGAGCCCGCCGGCGCGGCACGCCCCC
>QBLU01000023.1:0-3220 GCA_003241875.1 Alphaproteobacteria bacterium | reverse complement strand
ATTGATCGGGAAGATGGTCGGCGGGAATGTGATGGCAAGGCCGGACCGGGCGATCCAGTCCTGCATGTCCTTCCAGAAATAGCGGGTCTTGGGCGAATGTACCGCGGCCCGCGCCTCGTAGACGCTGGGGTTGACGGTGTTGAAGACGCCGCCGACGAGGAACGGCCGCCAGTCGATCGTGAAGCCGTCCTCGCGCGCCGCGGCGCACAGCGCCTCGAAGCCGAGGTACGTCCACGGGCTCGAGCAATCGAAGAAGAATTCCACCGCGGCCATGCGCCTCTCCCCGCCCCGCCTTGTTCTCGGGCGTTGTGTCGCTACCATGGCAGCATGAACAGGCAGACACGAGCATGAACCGACGCTGGTGGGCGGCCCCGATCGCCCTTGTGCTCATCGCAGCGGCGCCGCTGGCCCCGGCCGACCTGGAGACCCAGTTGCGCGGCGCCGCGGCGCTGTACGACGCGGGCAAGGTCGGCGAGGCGCTGCCGATCCTCGACGCGCTGCTGGCCCAGGCCGAACTGCCCGCCGATCGCGGCCGCATCCAGCAGCTGCGGTTCTTCGTGCTGGCCCGGATGGACCGGCTGCCCGAAGCGCGCGCCGCGATCGAGGTGGCGGTCGCCAACACCGCGACGCCGACCCCGGCGCTGCTGGTGGCGCTGTTCAAGATCCGCGCCTTCATGGGCGACAACGAATTGGCCGCCGACACGCTGCTGCTGATCGCCGCGACCGATGCGGCGGCGCTGAACACGTTGCCGTCGGAGCTGGTGTCGAACGTCATGCGCGCCGTCGGCAAGGACCGGAACCGCGCTTTCGACCTCGATTTTGCGCTCAATGCCGCCGACTGGCAGCCCGTCGATGCGACGCTGGGCGATGTCGACTGGCTGCGGGTGCGGCTGGTCGCGGCGCTGGTGGCGCGCGAGCGCATGGAGGAGGCCGGCGCCGTCATCGATGCGATCCTCAACCCGGTGCAATTGGTCCGCATCGGCATCGACCGCCGGTACCAGGCATTCTGGCCGCAGGTCGAAAAGCGGCTGGGGCCGGGCGCCGATATCGCCGATGCCGCCTATCTCGCCGCCACCAAGGCGCGTTTCGACGCGGCGCCGACCTCGCTGATCGCGCGGCTGGGCTATGCCGAGGCGCTGAACGTCGCGTCGCGGGAGCCCGAGGCGCTGGCCCTCGCCGATGTCGCGCAGACCCCGGCCGAGCTGGCGGCGCTCAACGAACGCGAGATCTGGCTGGTCAACCTCCACGCCAGCCTGCTCGCCGACGCCGGCAAGATCGACGAGGCGCTGGCCCGGCTGGCGGCGCTCAACGCCTCGCCGCTCGCCGGCCGGCCGACGCTGATCAACACGATGATCAACCAGGCGCTGCTCGCGGTCAGCGTCGACCGGCCGCAACAGGCGATCGCCGCGGCCGACGTCGCCGACGCGAAAAAGGGTGTCGTCAGCAGTTTCGGCGCGCTGTACGTCGCCGCGGCGCGCGCCTGTGCGCTGACCCAGCTCGGCAAGACCGCCGAGGCCGCCATCGCCGCGGCACCGCTGGTGTCGAAGCCCGACGCCAACGAAGACGCCTATCTGAGCGCGATGATCTGCCTCGGCCGCACCGATGCGGCAGCGGCGGCGATCGTCCGGCGGCTGGCCGGCGAGGATACCCGCACTGACATGCTGTTCAATTTGCAGCCGTTCCTGATCAACCGCCGCGACACGGTGCGCGACGCCAAAGAACGCGAGGCGATGCGCGCGTTGAAGGCGCGGGCGGACGTGAAGGCGGCGTATCTGAAGGTCGGGCGCGACATGCCGGCGGCGGTTTCGCCGCCGCGGTGACGCCAACTCCCTCCCCCTTGCGGGGAGGGAGTTGGCGTCGGCTTTACGCGAAGACCCGGTCGAAGATCGTGTCGACGTGCTTCAGATGATAGCCGAGGTCGAACAGGCTTTCGAGCTGGGCGCGCGGCAGCAGCGCCGTCACATCGGCATCGGCGAGCAGCAGGTCGAGCAGTCGCAGCTGGCCATCCGATTCCCACACCTGCATCGCGTTGCGCTGGACCATGCGATAGCTGTCCTCTCGGGCAGCGCCGGCCTGGGTGAGCGCCAGCAGGATGCGCTGCGAATGGATGAGGCCGCCCATCTTGTTGAGGTTCTTCAACATCCGTTCCGGATAGACGAGCAGCTTGTCGATGACGCCGGTCAGGCGGAACAGCGCGAAATCCAGCGTCACCGTCGCATCGGGGCCGATCATGCGTTCGACCGATGAATGCGAGATATCGCGTTCGTGCCAGAGCGCGACATTTTCCAGCGCCGGGGTGACATAGCCGCGGACGAGGCGAGCGAGGCCGGTGAGGTTCTCGGTCAGCACCGGGTTGCGCTTGTGCGGCATGGCGCTGCTGCCCTTTTGGCCCGGCGCGAAATATTCCTCGGCCTCGAGCACTTCGGTGCGCTGCAGGTGCCGGATTTCAGTGGCGAGGCGCTCGACGCTGCCGGCGACGACGCCCAATGTGGCGAAGAACATCGCGTGACGATCGCGCGGGATGACCTGGGTCGACACCGGCTCCACCGCCAGCCCCATCGCCTTGGCGACATGGCTTTCGACATAGGGGTCGATGTTGGCGAAGGTGCCGACGGCGCCCGAGATGGCGCAGGTGGCGATTTCCTCCCGGGCCATCACCAGCCGGGCGCGGCAGCGGGTGAATTCGGCATAGGCCTGCGCCAGCTTCAGGCCGAAGGTCGTCGGCTCGGCATGGATGCCGTGGCTGCGGCCCATGGTCGGCGTGTGGCGATATTCGAAGGCGCGTTTCTTCAGCGCCACCAGCAGCGCGTCGGTGTCGGCGATCAGGATGTCGGCAGCGCGGGCGAGCTGCACCGACAGGCAGGTGTCGAGCACGTCGGAGCTGGTCATGCCCTGGTGGACGAAGCGCGCTTCAGGGCCGACATGTTCGGCGAGGTTGGTCAGGAAGGCGATGACGTCGTGTTTCGTCTCGCGCTCGATCTCGTCGATGCGGTCGACTTCGAACTTGCCACGCTCCCACACGGCCTTGGCCGCGTCCCTGGGCACCACGCCCAGTTCGGCGAGGGCGTCCATCGCGTGCGCCTCGATCTCGAACCAGATGCGGAAACGGGTTTCGGGTTCCCAGATGGCGACCATCTCGGGGCGGGAATAGCGTGGGATCATGGTGGGGGGCGTTAGCACGGGGATGGCGGCTGCACTACTCCCCCTCCCTGCTTCAGGG
>QBLU01000022.1 GCA_003241875.1 Alphaproteobacteria bacterium | reverse complement strand
GTTCCAGCACGATGCGGTCGTCGAGCGCATAGCCCGGGTCGAACAGCAGCTCCAGCGTCACCGATTTGTCGGTGACGACGCGGACGCTGTCGACGTCGCGGACTTCGCGCTGGTCGGCGACCGCCGAAACCGGGCGCTTGCTGGCCTCCAGCACGCGGAATTCGATGACGCTGGCCTGGGGCAGCAGCGCGCCGCGCCAGCGCCGCGGGCGGAACGGGCTGATCGGCGTCAGCGCGAGCAGGTCGGACTGCAGCGGCAGGATCGGCCCGTTGGCGCTGAGGTTGTAGGCGGTGGAGCCGGCCGGCGTCGCCACCAGCACGCCGTCGCAGATCAGTTCGGCCATGCGGACCTGGCCGTCGATGGCGATCTCGATCTTGGCGGTCTGGCGGGTTTCGCGCAGCAGCGACACCTCGTTGATCGCCGGCGAGGCGATCGTCTCCCCACCGACGGTGATCGCGGTCATCAGCAGCGGGTGCAGCGTGAAGCCGCGGGCCGCGGCGATGCGCGCCGGCAGGTCGTCCTCCTCGAATTCGTTCATCATGAAGCCGACGGTGCCGCGGTTCATGCCGAACATCGGCTTGGGCGCCTGCGCCGACAGTGCCTCGTGGAGGGTGTGGAGCAGGAAACCGTCGCCGCCGATGGCGACGATGACATCGGCATCGCGGACCGCGACGAAATCGTAGCGGGCGCGCAGCGCGGCGCCCGCCGTCTCTGCGGCTTCGGTATCGGACACCAGCAGCGCCAGCCGGGGATCAGCCACCGGTGACGCTCATGTGGCGGCGGACGGCAGGGGCGGCGGCGCGGCGGTCGATGACGAAATCATGGCCCTTGGGCTTGCGGGTAATGGCTTCGGTCAGCGCCGCATCGAGCGCGGTGTCGTCATCGCTGGCGCGGACGACGCTGCGCAGGTCGGCGACATCGTCCTGGCCGAGGCACATGTACAATTGCCCGGTGGCGGTCAGCCGGACGCGGTTGCAGCTTTCGCAGAAATTATGGGTCAGCGGCGTGATGAAGCCGAGCCGCTGGCCGGTCTCGCGGATGCGGACATAGCGTGCCGGGCCGCCGGTGTTGTCGCCGAGGTCGTCGAGCGTCCAGCGGGTTTCGAGATCGGCGCGGACCCGGCTGAGCGGGACATAATGATCGACGCGATCGACGCCGATTTCGCCGAGCGGCATGGTTTCGATGAGGACGAGGTCGTGGCCGCCGGCGGCGCAGAAGGCCAGCATGGCCTCCACCTCGCCGTCGTTGACGCCGGCGAGCGCCACCATGTTGATCTTGACGTGCAGCCCGGCGGCGCTGGCGGCGCCGATGCCGTCGAGCACCTGCGGCAACCGGCCCCAGCGGGTGATGTCGGCGAATTTGGCCGGGTCGAGCGTGTCGAGGCTGATGTTGACCCGGCGCACCCCGGCGGCGAACAGGTCCTCGGCATGGCGGGCCATCTGGCTGCCGTTGCTGGTCAGCGTCAGCTCGTCGAGGTCGCCGCTGCGTAGGTGGCGGCCGAGGGCGCGGACGAGGTCGATGATGCCGCGCCGGACCAGCGGCTCGCCGCCGGTGAGGCGGAGTTTGCGTGTGCCGCGCCGGATGAACGCCGAGGCCAGGCGGTCGATCTCCTCCAGGCTGAGCACTTCGGCCTTGGGCAGGAAGGTCATCGCCTCGGGCATGCAATAGACGCAGCGGAAATCGCAGCGATCGGTGACCGAGACGCGCAGATAGGAAATCGCGCGGCCGAACGGATCGACCAGCGGCGCGCCGCGGGTGACGGGGCGATCGAGGAGGGCAGAGGGCGTCATCACGGCCCAAGGTGGCCCTGCGACCCCCTGAAGTCCAGCCCGGCAGAAGCGACAGGCGACAGATGAACGAGATGCGGCTGGCACTTGGCGACAGCGCTGCTATGGAATGACGGACCCGGGGCGCGAAGCTGTTGTCGACGCCGGGCGGAGCGCGAATGCCGATGCCTGCGGCGCAACCAGTGCTGATCGTATCCCCTCGCTATGCCGACGAAGTCGCGGCATCGGTGACGGCGACGGGCATGGTGCCTCGCATCGAACGTCGTACCGAACGCGCCGAGGAACGCTTTGCCGATGAACCGGCGCGGCTGGTTGTCGTCGATGCCCGCGGCGCGCTGGCGCCGGGCATGGTCGTCGCCAGGGCGCTGGGCCGCGCCGTCGAGAAGCGGCGCGGTGCCATGCTGGTGCTGTTGTCGCGCGCCGATGGTAGCGCTACCAGCGCGGCGCACGATGCCGGCGCCACCGGCGTTCTGGTCAGCCCGTTCGGCGCGGCGGCGTTCGGCAATGCGCTGCGGCTGGCGGCGCGTCATGCCGGGCGGCTCGATGCGGCGGCCAGGGCGCTGGAAAGCGACGGCGCCGCTGAACGCCGCCACGATACACTCACCGGGCTTGCCACCGGCGACGTGCTGCAGGCCTGGATCGCCGCGCGACTGGCGGCGCCCGAGCGGCCGCAGCCGGTCTATGTGCTCGCTGTCGGGGTCGGGCGCTTTGCCCAGATCAATGCTGCCTATGGCCGCGCCGTCGCCGATCGCGTGCTGAGCGCGGTGGCGCTGCGGCTGTCGCAGATCGTCGACGCGCGCAGCCATCGCGGGCTCGACGGCGACACCCGGCTGCTCGGGCGGCTGGCCGCGGCGGAATTCGCGGTGGCGATGGCCGGGCGGCTGGTGCTCGCCGATGCGACGCGGCTGGCGCACGGGCTAGCGGCGGCGTTCGAACGGCCGTTCGTCGTCGACGACCATGTCATCCATCTGTCGGCGCGGGTCGGCATCGCCGCCAGTGCCGACAACGACATTAGCGGTGACAGCGCCGACAGCGACACCGACAGGGCCGAGACCGATGCCGCGGCGATCATCCGCCGCGCCAGTGCCGCGCTGGCGCTGGCCCGCACCGGCGAGGCGGGGACGGTCGAGGTCTTCCAGGCCGATCCCGGCGGCGACCCGCTGACCCGCATGGCCGACCTCGAATCGGATCTGCACGATGCCATCGAGAATGGCGACATCGCGCTGGTGTTCCAGCCGCAGATGGCGCTCGCCAGCGGGCAGATCGCCGCCGTC
Organism: Alphaproteobacteria bacterium; assembly: GCA_003241875.1. Classification (GTDB taxonomy): domain Bacteria; phylum Pseudomonadota; class Alphaproteobacteria; order Sphingomonadales; family Sphingomonadaceae; genus Sandarakinorhabdus. The sequence continues at coordinate 45,314 of QBLU01000022.1, read as the reverse complement.
GAGGCGCTGGTGCGCTGGGAACATCCGCAACTGGGGCTGCTGCCGGCGGAAACCCTGCTCGAAACCGCGGCCTCGGCGGAACTGGCGATCAAGCTCGGCCGCCATATCCGTCAGCGGGCGATCGCCGAGGCGGCGCGCTGGCACGGCCGGCTGGCGCGGTTGCGGCTGTCGGTCAACGTCACCGCCGCCGATCTCGCCGACCCGGGGTTTGCCGACGCAGTGGAGGCGGCGCTGGCGGTTTCGGGGCTGGCGCGGCAGCGGCTGACGCTGGAAGTCACCGAGGGCGCGCTGATCGACGACATGCGCGGCGCGGTCAACCTGCTCGCCCGGCTGCGCGCGACGGGGGTGAAGGTGGCGCTCGATGATTTCGGCACCGGCTATTCGTCGCTGGCCTGGATGGCGCGGCTGCCGATCGACCAGATCAAGCTCGATCGCAGCTTCACGCTGGGGCTGACCGGGTCCCCGCGCGAACGCGTCGTTGTCGAGACGGTGGTGCGACTGTCGAAGCAGCTCGGGCTGACGGTGGTTGCCGAGGGTGTCGAGGACGATGTCCAGCTCGAGGCGACGCGGCTGGCGGGCTGCGACGCGGTCCAGGGCTATCAGGTGGCGCCGCCGATGCAGCTGGCGGCGCTGGAGACGTTCTGCAACAGCTGGAGGGTGGCGGAACTGGCGGGGTAGGCCGCCAGATTAGTTTGCCGATTTCGGTCACGTCGGATCGTCATGCTGGCGGACGCCAGCATCCACCGTGGAGCGAAGCGCCGGCCTTGTTCGCGGCTGCGCCAGCAGGGTGTTTGTGCGTCGATGGCCGGAACATAGCATCGCAGTGGAGCCGGCGTTCGCCGGCATGACGGGGGCCGGGCGCAACCCAAGGACCCGCTTTCGATTTGGTTGAACCCCAAAGCCCGCTCAGGCTGAGCTTGTCGAAGCCGTGTCGCAAAGCGGTCCTCGTGGGGGCTTCGACAAGCTCAGCCTGAGCGGGTCAAGTTGTCTGTAACCGACTCAGCGGCCCTTCACTTTCGATTTGAACACGCTTGGCCTCGGCGGCGCCGGCTTGGCGGGCGGCAGCGGCTTGGCGGCGGGCTTGGGCGCGGCGGGCTTGACCGTGGCGCCGGCGGCGAGCTTGGCGAGGGTGGACGCGACCTGCAGCGCGCCCTTCAGCCGGGCGGAATCGCTCGCCCAGTCGGCCGATATGAACAGTTTCTGGTCCGGCCGGATCTTGGCGCGGGCGCCGAGCCGGTCGATATAGGCCATCAGCCCGTCGGGATTGGCGAAATGGTCGTTCTGGAAGGTGACGAGGCCGCCCTTGGCGCCGGCCTCCAGCTTGGCGACGCCGGCGCCGAGGCAGGCGAGTTTGATCTCGATGATGGCGAGCAGGTTCGATGCCTCCAGCGGCAGCGGCCCGAAGCGGTCGATCATCTCCGCGGCAAAACCGTCGATGTCCTGGCGGCCCTGCATCTCGTTGAGGCGGCGATACAGCGCCATGCGGACGTTGAGGTCGGGCACATAATGTTCGGGGATGAGGATCGGCACCTCGGCGGTGATCTGGGGGCTGAAGGCTTCGGCCGGCGGCTTGACGCCCTTGGCCGTCGCCTGCGCCTCGAGGATCGCCTCCTCGAGCATCGACTGGTAGAGCTCGAAGCCGATCTCCTTGATATGCCCCGATTGTTCGTCGCCGAGCAGGTTGCCGGCGCCGCGCTGGTCGAGATCGTGGCTGGCGAGCTGGAAGCCGGCGCCCAATGTGTCGAGCGCGCTGAGCACCTGGAGGCGCTTTTCGGCGCCCTCGGTGATCGACTGGTCGGCGGGCGTCGTCAGATACGCATAGGCGCGGGTCTTGGCGCGCCCGACGCGGCCGCGGATCTGGTACAGTTGCGCCAGGCCGAAGCGGTCGGCGCGATGGACGATCAGCGTGTTGGCGCTGGGAATGTCGAGGCCCGATTCGATGATCGTCGTCGACAGCAACACGTCGTACTGCTTGTCGTAAAAGGCGCTCATCCGCTCCTCGACTTCGGTCGGCGCCATCTGGCCGTGGGCGGTCACCGGCTTCACCTCGGGCACCTGGTCGCGGATGAACTGTTCGATGTCGGCGAGGTCGGCGATGCGCGGCACGACGAAGAAGCTCTGCCCGCCGCGGTAATGTTCGCGCAGCAGGGCCTCGCGCAGCACGACCTCGTCGAAGGGCATGACATAGGTGCGGACGGCGAGGCGATCGACCGGCGGCGTCGCGATGATCGACATTTCGCGAAGGCCGGTGAGCGCCATCTGCAGCGTGCGCGGGATCGGGGTCGCGGTCAGCGTCAGCACATGGACATCGGCCTTCATCGACTTCAGCCGTTCCTTGTGGGTGACGCCGAAGCGCTGTTCCTCGTCGACGATGACGAGGCCGAGGCGCTTGAAATCGACCGACTTGGCGAGGATGGCATGGGTGCCGACGACGATGTCGACGGTGCCGTCGGTGATGCCTTCACGCGTCGCCTTGGCGTCGTTGGCGGTGACCAGCCGCGACAGCTGGCGGACCTCGATGGGCAGGCCGGAAAAGCGTTCGGCAAAGCCGGCGAAATGCTGGCGGGCAAGCAATGTCGTCGGGCAGACGACGGCGACCTGCATCCCCGACAGCGCCGCGGCATAGGCGGCGCGCAGCGCGACCTCGGTCTTGCCAAAGCCGACGTCGCCGCAGACGAGCCGGTCCATCGGGCGTCCGGAGGCGAGGTCGCCGAGCACATCGTCGATGGCGCGGAGCTGGTCGTCGGTTTCGATATAGGGAAAGCGGTCGGAAAAGGCGGCATAGCCATGCGGGTCGACGATCGCCGGCTCGGCCTCGCGCAGCGCGCGTTCGGCGGCGGTCTTGAGCAGTTCACCCGCGATTTCGCGGATGCGATCCTTCATGCGGCCGCGGCGGGCGGCCCAGGCGACGCCGCCCAGCTTGTCGAGGCCGACGCCTTCGGATTCGCTGCCATAGCGGCTGAGCACGTCGATGTTCTCGACGGGGACATAAAGCTTGCTGCCGCCGTCATAGGTCAGCGCGACGCAATCATGCGGCCGCCGCGCGATCTCGATGGCGACAAGGCCTTCATAGCGGCCGATGCCGTGCTCGCGGTGGACCAGCAGGTCGCCCGGCGTCAGCATAGCCAGCTCGGCCATGAAGGCATCGGCCTTGCGGGCGCTGCGCTTGCGGCGGACCAGCCGGTCGCCGAGCATGTCCTGTTCGGTCAGCACCAGCAGCGCCGACTTGGGATCGGTGCGGGTGAAGCCGTGTTCGAGCGGCACGACGGTCAGCGCTACCAGCCCCTTGGCAGTCAGGCCCAGCGCCTCTTGCCAGCTGTCGGCGAGGCCGAGGCCGTCGATGCCCTCGTCGGACAGCAAACCGCGCAGGCGTTCACGGGCGCCGTTCGAATAGCTGGCGAGGACCAGCCGGTCGCCGGCCTTGCGGCGGTCGTGGATATGGGTCTTGATCTCGCTGTAGACGGGCGCGCCGCCATTGGCCTGGGCGATGCGTTCGGGGGCGAAATCGCGCGCCGGATCGGCATCGCAATCGATGGTATTGCGGGTGCCGTCGGGCACGCCATAGGGCGAGGCGAGGTGGACGGTGCGCGATTTCAGCAGCCCGGCCCATTCGTCCTTGGCCAGGTACAGCGCATCGGCGGGCAGCGGGCGATAGCTGCCTTTCTTGCCCGACAGCGCCGCGGTGCGGTTGTCGTGATAATCGGCGATGGCGGCAAAGCGATCCTCGGCCGCCTTGTCGGCGCCGGCCTCGCGGACGATGACGGCATCATCGCCGAGATAGTCGAAGACGGTGGCGAGTTCTGGTTCGAACAGCGGCAGCCAATGCTCCATGCCCGCCAGCCGCCGCCCGTCGCTGACCGCTTCGTACAGCGGGTCGCCGGTGGCGGTGGCGCCGAAGCGGGCGAGATAGCCGGAGCGGAAATTGCGGATGCGGTCATCGTCGAGCAGCACCTCGCTGACCGGCAGCAGGGTGAAACCATCGGCGGGGCCGAGCGTCCGCTGGCTGGCGGGATCGAACTTCCGCAGCGTCTCGACCTCGTCGCCGAAGAAATCGAGGCGCAGCGCATGGTCGGAGCCGGCGGGCATCAGGTCGAGCAGCGAGCCGCGCACCGCATATTCGCCGGCTTCGATGACCGTGTCGGTGCGGACATAGCCGTTGGCGGCGAGTTTGCGGGCCAGGGCGTCGCGATCGATGCGGGTGCCGGCGGCGATGTGCGCGGTCAGCGCCGCGATCCGCGCCGGCGGCAGGGTGCGCTGGGTGACGGCGTTGATGGTGGTGACGAGCAGCTGGGCGCCGGCGGGCTTGCGCTCCAGCGCCGACAGCGCGGCGAGGCGCTCGGCGGCGACGCGGAGGCCCGGGGAGGCGCGGTCATAGGGCAGGCAGTCCCAGGCCGGCAGAGTCAGCACCTCGATTTCGGGCGCGAAATAGCCGGCGGCATCCGACATCGCGCGGGCGCTGCTGTCGTCGGCGGCGATGAAGACGGCGCGGCCGCCCCCGGCGCGCAAGGCGCCGTCCTTATTGAACTTTGCCCGGGCGACGTCGGCCATCAGCGAGGGCAGGAAGCCCGGGGCGCAGCGGGCGAGGGTGAGGGGGGACGTGGCAGCGACGAAGCGACGGAGATCGATCACGCGCTTTCCTCCCCCTGGAGGGGGGAGGATCAGAGGCGTCAGCGCATGGTGAGCGAAACATAGTCCAGCTTTTTCAACGCATCGAGCATCGGGCCGTGGAACGCTTCGGGGGGCTCGATGGTGCCGAAGGCCCAGCCCATGACGTCGACATCCTGTTCGTCGAGCAGCGCCTCGAACCAGCGCAGCTCGGCGTCGTTCCAGCCGGCGGCGTAGCGATCGGCAAAGCCGCCGATCATCAGGTCGGCCTCGCGGGTGCCGCGGTGCCAGGCGCGGAAGCGCAGCCGGCGCAGCCGGTGGTCGTGAGTGATGCCGTCGTTGGCCGCTTCCATCGCAAACTCCAAATGCCGCGGGCCCGTTTGAAATCGGGCACGCGGCGGCTATGACTGTCCCTAGCCATGCGGCCCGCCATCCTCAACCCGCTGTTCACGGAAACCGCCGCGCTGAAGGGCGTCGGCGCGGCATTGGTGCGGCAATTGGCCCGGCTGAAGCTCAATCGCGCGCTCGACCTGGTGTTTCACCTGCCCGTCATGGCCATCGACCGGGTGCAGGTCGACCAGATCGACGAATCGCTCGTCGGCCGGCCGATCGTCGTCGTGCTCACCATCGTGCGCCACGACAGCGGCGGCCCGCGCAGCCCGCTGCGCGCCCGCGCCGTCGACAGCGGCGGGCAATGGGTCGACCTGGTGTTTTTCGGCCAGTCGGGGGCCTGGGCGCGGTCGAAGCTGCCGATACAGCAGCAGCGGCGGATCACCGGCAAGCTCGACCGCTATGGCCAGTCGCTGCAGATCAGCCATCCCGAGATCGCGCTGCCCGGCGAGCCGATGGGGCCGATGCTGCGGGAACCGGTCTATCCGCTGACCGAAGGCGTCAGCAATCGCCGCATGGGCCAGATCATCGGCATGGCGCTGGAACGCGCGCCGGAACTGCCCGAATGGATCGAGCCGAGCGTGCTGGAGCGCCACCAGTGGTTGCCGTGGCGGGGGGCGCTGGCGGCGGCGCATGACCTGCAGGGGGAGGGCAAGGCCAACGATCGCCTAGCCTATGACGAGCTGCTCGCCAACCAGCTGGCGCTGCTGCTGGTGCGGCGCGACACGCGGATGCGCCGGGGTCGCGCGCTGGCCGGCGATGGCCGGCTGACGGCACCGTTGATCGCGTCGCTGCCGTGGACGATGACGGGGGCACAGGCGCGCGTGCTGGCGGAGATCACCGGCGACATGGCGCAATCGTCGCCGATGCTGCGGCTGGTGCAGGGCGATGTCGGGTCGGGCAAGACGCTGGTGGCGCTGCTGGCGATGCTGACCGCGGTGGAGGCCGGGGCGCAGGCGGCATTCTTGGCGCCGACGGAAATTCTGGCGCGGCAGCATTATGCGACGATTACCAAATTGCTCGGGGCGCTGCCGGTGCGGGTGGCGATCCTGACCGGGCGCGACAAGGGCAAGGTGCGGGCGGATCTGCTCGACGACCTGGCGATGGGGCGCATCGACATCCTGATCGGGACCCATGCGATCTTCCAGGATGCGGTCGATTATGACGACCTGGGCTTGGTCGTCGTCGATGAACAGCATCGCTTCGGCGTGGCGCAGCGGCTGTTGCTCGCCGCCAAGGCCAAGGTGCCGCCGCATCTGATCGCGATGACCGCGACGCCGATCCCGCGCAGTCTCGCGCTGACCAATTATGGCGAGATGGACGGCTCGCAGATCGACGAGCTGCCGCCCGGGCGCCAGCCGATCGAGACGCGGGTGACGGCGGTCGAGCGGATGGACGAGGTCGTCGAGGCGCTGGGCCGGCACCTGGCGGGGGGTGGGCAGGCGTACTGGGTGTGCCCGCTGGTGGAGGGGACCGAGACGGGGGACGAGGCGGCGGCGGAACTGCGGGCGACGATGCTGAAGGCGCGGTTCGGCGGGGGTGTGGGCCTTGTGCATGGGCGGATGAAGCCGGCCGAGAAGGACGCGGTGATGGCGTCGTTTTCCGCCGGCAAGCTCGGGCTGCTGGTGGCGACGACGGTCATCGAGGTCGGCGTCGACGTGCCCAATGCGACGCTGATGATCATCGAGGCGGCGGAACGCTTCGGCTTGGCGCAGCTGCACCAGCTGCGCGGCCGGGTCGGGCGCGGGCCGGGGCGATCGGTGTGCCTGCTGCTGCGCGGGCCCGACCTGTCGGAGACCGCCAAGGCGCGGCTGAAGCTGATGCGCGAGACCAACGACGGCTTTCGCATCGCCGAGGAGGATCTGCGGCTGCGCGGCGCCGGCGAGATTCTGGGCGTCCGCCAATCGGGGGAGGCGGCGTTCCGGCTCGCCGATCCCGAGCGCACGGCGAAGTTCGTCGGCATGGCGCGCGACGATGCGCGGCTGCTGCTCGATCGCGACGGCGGCCTGGATGGCGCGCGCGGGCAGGCGGCGCGGGTGCTGCTGTATCTGTTCGAGCGCGACGCCGGGGTGGCGCTGCTGCGGTCGGGGTGACGGGTGGCGGCGATGCGGCTATGGGCGGGCCGATGATGAGGATGGTGTTGATTGCGCTGGGGCTGCTGGCATTGACGCCAGCGCGGGCGGCGGATGCGAGCTCGGCGCTGCAGGCCGGGCTGACGGCCTATGCCGCGGCCGATTATGGTGCGGCACGCCGGGCCTTGCGCCCGCTCGCCGACCGCGGCTCGGCGGTTGCCGAAACGCTGATGGGGGTGATGTCGGCCAAGGGGCAGGGCCGCCGCGCCGACCCGGCAACGGCAGTCGGCTGGTGGCTGCGTGCCGCCAATCGCGGCTATGCGCCGGCGCAACTGGCGCTGGCCAAGGCGATGGCAGCCGGGCGCGGGGTGTCGCGGGATGCCGGCAAGGCCTGGGTATGGGCGCGGCTGGCGGCGGGCGCCGGGGGCGATACGGCAGCGGAAGCGGCGGCGTTGGCGGATGCGCTGGGGCGGGGGTTTTCGGGCGCGGAGCTGGCGAGGCTGGAGGAGGAGCGGGCGGCCTGGCGGCCTTGGATGTAGGGCGCAGCGCCGCGTGCGCGCCTGGCGCAGTCAAGAGCGCCGACAGGCGCAAGACCGGCCGGCGGGGCGGCCGGTCTCCCCGGCCGAACCCGTCCGACGCGCGGGCTTTGCCCGCGCTTTTTTCTTTCTTTCTGTCATCCCAGCGGAGGCTGGGATCCGGTTTTCTTTCGTCTGCGCCGGCGCAAGGAAGCTGGATCCCAGCGTTCGCTGGGATGACGGGGTGGGAAGTCAGGGGAAGGGAAGGGGCATGGGCAAAGCCCATGCTGACGTCAGACGAGTTCGGCCGGCGAAGGGCCGGCCGCCTCGCTGGCCGATCTTGCACCTGTCGGCGCGCAGCGCTCCGCGCTGCTCGCGCGCGGCGCTGCGATCAGAGGATCTATAAGCCGGGTTCTGTACTCTTCCGAAGAAAAGCGACGATCATTCCTCTAGGATTGCCGTTACCGACAACCTCAAGCAACCAACCCGGACGGCGAGGCCGGTTCCTGCCCTGGGTCTTGCGACCCGTGCCGTCCCTATTCGGTCTTGCTCCCGGTGGGGTTTGCCATGCCGCTTCGGTTACCCGTCGCGCGGTGCGCTGTTACCGCACCCTTTCACCCTTGCCTGTCGCGTTTCCGGGGAAACGCCCATCGGCGGTCTGCTCTCTGTGGCACTGTCCCTGGGGTCGCCCCCGCCGGGTGTTACCCGGCACCGCGTTCCGTGGAGCCCGGACTTTCCTCCCCCGATTGCTCGGCGGCGATCGCCCGATCCTCTGACCGCGGCGTCGCCCTAACAGCTTGCGCCGGCCTTCGCCAGCCGCCAAGGGCTGCCGCCATGATCGAGATCGACAATGATGGCTTCACCGTCGCCGCCGAGGTGATCGCCGACGGGCTCAGGCTGGCGCCGGGCGACATCCAGGCATTGTTGAAATCGGGCGCCATCCTGTCGGCGACCGAGGCCGGGGTCGACGACGATCTCGGCACCTTCCGCCTGACTTTTTCGACGCGCCACCGCCGGCTGCGGCTGGTCGTCGACGCGCTCGGCGGCGTGCTGTCGTCGTCGGTTCTCGATTTCGGCGAACAGCCCCTGCCGCCGGCGACGCGTCGGCCGGGGGCGATCTGAAAGTGCCGCCGGCGACGCGTCGGCAGGGGGCGATCCGAGACGTTGCAGCAGCGCAAAGTTTTTTGGTTCGCGCCTCTTGAACATTACCGATTTGTCATAATGTATAAGATGTGGACCGGGCCCCTCTGGCGATCCTGCGGGATCGTGATGTCGGACACACGACAGCGGCGTCGAACGGCGCTGTCGGTATCGGAAACGCCGAAGGGAGATCACACATGACCAGTGCCGACATCTATCGACTCAGCGTCGTCCACGGCAAGCTTGACGCCGCGATCGGCGACGAGACCAGGAAGCGCATTCCCGACGTTGTCCGCCTGAGCCGCATGAAGAAGCTGCGGCTGTCGCTGAAGGACCGGATCGCCGCCTATCTGGATCGCAAGCCCGGCGATTGATCCCCGCGAGGCCACTCGCTGCTACCAGCGCGCCGCGGCATCGTCATCGCTGGCCTTGGCTGCCACCCAGCCGCTGCCGTCGTGTTTCCAGAACGGCGCCCGGGTCTTCAGCCAGTCCATCAGGAATTCCGCCGCCTCGAACGCCGCTTGGCGATGCGCGCTGGCAACCGCGACGAGGACGATGGCCTCGCCGGGCAGCAGGCGCCCGTGGCGGTGGATGACGGTGCCGCCGAGCAGCGGCCAGCGCGCTGCGGCCTCGGCGGCGATGGCGGCCATGCTGCGCTCGGTCATCGCCGGGTAATGCTCGAGGGTGAGCGCCTCCAGCCCGTTTTCGGCGCGGACGTGCCCGGTGAAGGTGACGACGGCGCCGATGTCGGTACGGCCGGCGGTGAGAGCCGAGGTCTCGGCGGCGGCATCGAAGGCGTGGGCCTGGGCGCGGGTGACGATCATTCTAGCCCGTCATCCGCCGGTCACCGGGGGGAAGATCGCGACCTCGCGGGCACCGGCTACCGGCGCGTCGGGTGCGGCGAAATCCTGGTCGATGGCGACGCGGATGGCGCTGCGGTCGGCGAGCGCGGCGGCATGGCCCGGGGATTGCGTCGCCAGCCAGTCGAGCAGTTCGGCGACCGTGGCGACATCCGCCGGCGGCGCCAGAACCTCCTCGCCGACGCCGATGCGTTCGCGCACCCAGGCGAAGTAAAGGATCTGCATCAGGCCATATGCTTCAGGCCGACCCGCAGATAGTCATAGCCGGTGACCAGCGTCAGCCCGGCGGCGATCCACAGGCAGATCAGCCCGATCTCAAGCACCGGCAGCCCCGGCAGCAGCCAGGGCGAGGCGCCCGCCAGCACCAGGCCGCCGAGCGCGATCATCTGGAATGCCGTCTTCCATTTCGCCAGCTGCGATACCGGCAGCGAGACCTGCAGCCCGGCGAGATACTCGCGCAGGCCCGAAACGATGATCTCGCGCAGCAGGATGACCAGCGCGGCGATCACCGACACGCCATGGACGAGGCCGCTGTGGACCAGCATGACGATCGTCGCCGCCACCATGATCTTGTCGGCGATGGGGTCGAGGAAGACGCCGATCTTGGACACCGTGCCCTGCGCCCGGGCCAGATAGCCATCGAGATAGTCGGTAACGCCGGCGATGCAGAACAGCACGAACGCCGTCAGCCACTGCCAATAGCCCGGGCCCCACATCAGCGCCACCAGCAGCGGCACGGCAAGGATCCGACTGAGCGTCAGCAGATTGGGGAGGCTGGACAACACCGCCCCTCCCTAGGCAATCCTGCGCCGTCTTGAAAGTAGGGGTTTGTCATGAACGTCAGTGAAGCCGTCGCGTCGCGGCGGTCGGTACGCGGGTTTCTCGACACACCGGTCGATCCCGCGATCATCCGCCGGGTCGTCGAAAAGGCGGCGCGCGCGCCGTCCGGCGGCAACCTCCAGCCCTGGCACATCGATGTCGTCGCCGGCGCGCCGCTGGCCGAGCTGAAGGCGATCATGGCGGAACGCATTCGCGCGCTGCCGGGCGGGGAGCCGACCGAATACAGCATCTATCCCAAAGAGCTGGCCGATCCGTACAAGCGCTATCGCTTTGAAGTGGGAGAGGAATTGTACCGCGCGCTGGACATCCCGCGCGAGGACAAGATGCGGCGGCTGATGTGGTTCGCGCGCAATTTCGAATTCTTCGGCGCGCCGGTGGCGCTGTTCTGCACGGTCGCCAAGACCATGGGGCCGCCGCAGTGGAGCGACCTCGGCATGTACCTGCAGACGCTGATGCTGCTGCTGCGCGAGGAGGGCCTCGACAGCTGCCCGCAGGAATGCTGGGCGATCTATCCTGCGACGATCCGGGCCTTTCTCGGGACGCCTGAGGAGCGGATGCTCTTCACCGGCATGGCGATCGGCTATATTGACAAGGATGACCCCGCCAATGCCGCGCGTGCTGCGCGGGCGCCACTGGCGGACTTTGCGAGCTTTCGCGGGCTGTAATCGCGAGCGTTCGACCGTAACAGGAGCCGACTTGCTGCAACGCCGTGATTTCCTGGGACTGGCCGCCGCGGGCGCGGCAATGCTGGCGGTGCCGGCACAGGCGCTGCCGTCGCCGGCGCTTGATGCGCGGCTGCTGGCGCGCGCGCTGGCGTCGTTCCAGCGCCACCGGGGCCAAGTCGGCAAGGCCGATGTCATGGCCATCGCCGATTACAGCCGGCCGTCGCGCGACCGGCGCTTCCACCTGGTCGACCTCGCCTCCGGCGCCACGACGTCTATGCTGGTCGCCCATGGCCGCGGTTCCGATCCGGCGCACAGCGGCTGGCTGCAGCAGTTTTCCAACGCCGACGGCAGCTATGCCTCGTGCAGCGGCGCCTTCGTCACCGGCGCCGAATATGTCGGCAAGCACGGCCGCTCGATGCGCCTCGCCGGCCTCGACGCCAGCAACTGCAATGCCGAGCCGCGGGCGATCGTCATCCACACCGCCGCCTATGTGACCGAGGCGATGGCCCGCACGATGGGCAAGGTCGGCCGCTCGCAAGGCTGCTTCACGCTGACCGAGGCCGACCTGGGGCAAGTGATGGCACGACTGGGCAAGGGCCGGTTCCTGTATTCCGACAAGGTTTGAACGTCGGGTCTGACGCGCCGGGTTTGACGCTGGCGTGCGGCCGCCGCACTCTTCCTTGAAAAAGGGAGATTGCCATGGACATCCAGCACCGCCTCGACACGCCGCGCATCGCGCCGTTGCCGGTCGACCAATGGGACCCGGCGCTGCGTGAGCAACTGCTCGGCAATCGCCCGCCCGAGATGGGCGATGGCGAGGTCTTCGCCATCTTCAGGACGCTGGCCAATCACCCGCGGCTCGCCGGTGCCTTCGGCCGCTGGGGCAACCAGATCCTGTTCAAGTCATCGCTCGGCCCGCGCGATCGCGAGCTGGCGATCCTGCGCGTCGGCTGGCTGGCGCGGGCCGCCTATGAATGGGGGCATCATGTCGCCATCGCGCGCGACCATGCCGGGATGACCGACGCCGATATCGAACTGGCACGATCGGGCCCGCAGACCGGCAGCGACACGCCGGACGACGTGCTGCTGCGCGCCGTCGACGAGCTGATGGGCGATCATTTCATCAGCCCGCCGACCTGGGCGGCGCTGGCGACGCGCTACGACGAGACGCAGTTGATCGATTTGGTGTTTACCGTTGGCCAATATGCGATGGTCAGCATGGCGCTGAACAGTTTCGGGGTGCAGCTGGAGGCGGGGTATCGGGGGTGAGGGCGGCTTTGCGCGTGTCACCCCGGCGAAGGCCGGGGCCCATGGCCCACGATCTCCGGCACGAGGGTGCTTGCGCTGCCAAGCTCGTGGTTCATGGGCCCCGGCCTTCGCCGGGGTGACAGCCTTGAAGTGACGGCTTTATAGTGACGGTTCTCTAATCACGGCGTTCCAGCGCCACCCTCAGGCTTCGCGCTTGCCCATTTCGACCATCTTGCGGGCGCGGCTGGAGAAGGCGTTGGCTTCCTCGTCGTTCTCGCTGCGGACCTTGGTGGCTTCGGGCACGGCGATGCCGCGCTGCGCCGCCGGGCGGTCGGCGATGGCGGCTTTCCAGCGCAGCAGGTTGGGCAGGCCTTCGGTCTCGATGCCCGACCACTTGGCGGTGCGTACCCAGCACCAGTTGGCGATGTCGGCGATGCTGTAATCGCCGGCGAGATATTCGCTGTCGGCGAGCTGGCGATCGAGCACGGTGAACAGCCGGCGGCCCTCGCCCTGGAAGCGGGCGATGGCGGCGGGAATCTTTTCGGGGAAATAGCGATAGAAGACATTGGCCTGGCCCATCATCGGGCCGATGCCGCTCATCTGGAACATCAGCCATTGCAGCACGCGGCTGCGGCCCTGCACGTCCTGCGGTATCAGCAGTCCGGTCTTCTCGGCGAGATAGACGAGGATGGCGCCCGATTCGAAGATCGCGAAGCCGTCGTCGACCAGCGCCGGCACGCGGCCGTTGGGCGACAGCTTCAGGAACGCCGGCAGCTTCTGTTCGCCGGCGGCGAGGTCGACGCGGTGGACATCATAGGCGAGGCCCATCTCCTCCAGCGCCACCGAGACCTTGTAGCCGTTCGGCGTCGCGGCGGTATAGAGGCTGAGGGTCATCGTGCGATCCATCCCGGGTGATGGCGACAGCGCTGCGCCTGTGCGGCGCGGCTGTAAAGAGGCGCATCAGCCACGCGGGTGGAAATGCTGGTGGATCGCCTCCGCCATCATCCGCGAGATGCCGGGGGCGCGTTCGAGGTCCTCCAGAGTCGCGCCGCGCACCGCCCGCGAGGTGCCGAAATGCATCAGCAGCGCCTTTTTCCTGGAAGGTCCGATGCCGGGAACATCGTCGAGCGGATTGGCGGCGATGGCCTTCGACCGCTTGGCGCGATGGGCGCCGATGGCGAAGCGGTGGGCCTCGTCGCGCAGCCGCTGCAAGAAGAACAGCACCGGGGCGTTGGGCGGCAAATGGAGCTCGCGACCCGACGGCAAATGGAACGTCTCGCGGCCGGCGTCGCGGTCGAAGCCCTTGGAGACGCCGACGACGCAGACATTGTCGACGCCGAGTTCCGACAGCGCCTCGTTGACGCTCGACAATTGCCCGCGGCCGCCGTCGATCAGCACCAGGTCGGGCCAGTCGCCGGCGCTGCGGTCGGGGTCTTCCTTTTCCAGCCGGGCAAAGCGCCGCGACAGCATCGCCTTCATCATGGCGAAATCGTCGCCCGGGGTGATCCGCGCATCGTTCATGTTGAACTTGCGGTACTGGTTCTTCAGGAAACCGTCGGGCCCGGCGACGATCATCGCGCCGAGCGCGTTGCTGCCCTGGATGTGGCTGTTGTCGTAAACCTCGATGCGCTTCGGCGGGGCGTCGAGATCGAACAGCTCGGCGAGCTCGACCAGCAGCTTGCCCTGCGTCGTCGATTCGGCGAGGCGGCGCTGCAGTGCCTCGACGGCGTTGCGGCGGGCCTGTTCGATCAGCTTGCGGTTGGGGCCGCGTTGCGGTGCCTTGACGCCGACGCGATGCCCGGCCTTTTCGGTCAATGCCTCGGCGAGCAGTGCCGCCTCGTCGAGGGTGCGATCGAGCAGCAGCTCGCGCGGCGGCGGCAGTTCCTCGTAAAGCTGGGCGAGGAAGCTCGACAGCACCTCGTCCTCGCTGACGCCCTCGGTATGCGCCGGGAAGAACGCCCGATGCCCCCAGTTCTGGCCGCCGCGGATGAAGAAGATCTGGATGCACATGGTGCCGCCCTCGCAGGCCAGTGCGATGATGTCGGCGTCGCTGGCCGAGCCCTCGGCGTTGATGGCCTGGCTGCCCTGGATGAAGGTCAGCGCGCGCAGCCGGTCGCGGAGCACGGCGGCGAGTTCGAAATCGCGCGCCGCCGCCGCCGCGGTCATGGCGTCGCCGAGCTTTTTCTGGGCCTCCTGGGTGCGGCCCGATAGGAACGACTTGGCGTCGGCGACGAGCTCCGCATAGGCGGCGTCATCGATGCGGCCGACGCAGGGGGCCGAGCAGCGCTTGATCTGGTGGAGCAGGCAGGGGCGGGTGCGGTTGGCGAAGAAGCTGTCGCTGCACGAGCGCAGCAGGAACACCTTTTGCAGGGCGTTCAATGTGACGTTGACGGCGCCGGCGCTGGCGAACGGGCCGTAAAAGACGCCCTTGCCCTGCTTGGCGCCGCGATGCTTGGAAATGCGGGGGAATTCATGGTCTTCCCGCAGGAAGATGAAGGGGAAACTCTTGTCGTCGCGGAGCAGCACATTGTACGGCGGGCGGTAGCGCTTGATCAGCTGCGCCTCGAGCAGCAGCGCCTCGGCCTCGCTGTTGGTGGTGACGATGGTCATGTCGCGGGTCTGCGAGACCATGCGCTGCAGCCGCCGCGACAGGCGGGTAACCTGGGTATAGTTCGTCACCCGGTTTTTAAGTGCCCGCGCCTTGCCGATGTAGAGCACGGCGCCCTCGGCATCGGTCATGCGATAGACGCCGGGCCGCGTGGGCAGGGTGCGCAGCACGTTGCGGATGGCGGCGACACCGCGATCGATATCGAGCGCGTCCTTCCCCTGCACCGTGAAGGTGGCGGTTTCTTCCGAAAAGCGATCGAGAGTCGGCGGCGTTGCCATCGCCGGGATTTAGGGGCGCGCGGCGGCTTGCGCCAGCCCGGTATCGTCGCCTGCGTCATCGCCTTGCCATATGGGCTTGCGAGAGGGCGTGCGACGCGGCAATCGATCCCGGTCGGCTGTCGGCCGCAACCCGCAAAGGCTCGAACCATGCGCCACCCGATCCTGCTGCTGCTGCTGATGCTGGCGGCCTGTGCCGGTCCCCGGGTCGCCACCGCGCCTGGGGCTTCGTCGCGACCGCCGGTCATCCTGGTGTCGATCGATGGCCTGCGGCCCGATTATCTCGCGCGCGGCGTGACGCCGAACCTCAATGCCCTGGCGGCGGCGGGCGCGCGGGCCACGGCGATGCGGCCCAGCTTTCCGTCGCTGACCTTTCCCAACCACTATACGATCGTCACCGGGATGCGGCCCGACCATCACGGCGTCGTCGGCAACAACATGGAGGACGCCGCCATCCCGGGCGTGCGCTTCGGCATGGGCAACCGCGATGCCGTCGGCGACCGGCGCTGGTGGGACGGGGCGGAGCCGGTGTGGGTGACCGCCGAGCGCGCCGGGATCAAGACCGCGACGATGTTCTGGCCGGGATCGGAGGCGCCGGTGCAGGGCGTGCGGCCGACCCGCTGGCTGCCCTTCGACGGCGAGATGCCCGGCGACCGCCGCGTCGACACGCTGCTCGGCTGGTTCGATGGCGCCGACCGGCCGGGGCTGGCGACGCTGTATTTCGACACGGTCGATCACGACGGCCATGGCTTTGGTCCCGATGCGCCGCAGACGACGGCGGCGGTGGCGGCGGTCGATGTACAGATCGGCCGGCTGGTGGCAGGGCTGCAGGCGCGCGGCATCGTCGCCAATATCGTCGTGGTGTCCGATCACGGCATGGCGGCGGTGGCGGCCGATCACATCATCCGCATCGATGCAATCGCCCCGGCCGGCAGTTTCCGCATGGTCGGCGGCGGCGCGGTTGCCGGGATCGAGGCCGAGCCCGGGCAGGAGGTGGCGCTCGCCGCCGCGCTGCTGCAGCCGCTGTCGCACGCGCAATGCTGGCGCAAGGGCCAGGTGCCGGCGCGGTTCGCCTATGGCCGCAATGCGCGGGTGCCGGCCTTTGTCTGCCTCGCCGAAGTCGGCTGGTACATGCTGGCGGGGCCGCCACGCACCGGCATGACGATGGGCGGCGCCCATGGCTATGACCCGGCGGCGCCCGAGATGGCGGCGACGTTCGTGGGCGCCGGCCCGGCCTTCCGCGCCGGCACGGTGCTGCCGCCGTTCGATAATGTCGATGTCTATCCGCTGCTGCTGCGCCTGCTCGGCCTGCCGCCGCGCGCCTCGGACGGGACGGTCGCACCGTTGCAGAAGGCGCTGCGCTAAGCTCGACAGCCGGTCGGCGCGGTGCGATATTGCCGCCGCAACGATCGATCGGAGCGGGGATGAAGACACTGCTGGCCGCCCTTGTCGCCGCGCTGGCGCTGGCGGCCCCCGCCGTCGCCCAGACGCCGCCGCCGGAAACGCTGTTCCGCAACGTCCGGGTCTTTGACGGTACCGGCGCGCCGCTGTCGGCGCCGACCGACGTGCTGGTGCGCGGCAATGTCATCGCCGCCATCGGATCTGGCGCGGCGGCGCCCGGCGCGACGGTGATCGAGGGCGGCGGCCGCACGCTGATGCCCGGGCTGATCGATGCCCATACCCATATCATGTTCTCGACATTGCCCCAGGCGGCGCTGCTCACCGCCGACATCGGCTTTGTCAGCATCGCGGCGGCCCGGGCGGCCGAGGACATGCTGATGCGCGGCTTCACCAGCGCCCGCGACCTCGGCGGCCCGGTGTTCGGGCTGAAGCAGGCGATCGATGCCGGGCTCGCCACAGGCCCGCGCATCTGGCCGTCGGGCGCCTTCATCTCGCAGACCGGCGGCCATGGCGATTTCCGCCTGCCCAACGAATTGCCGGCGGCCCCGGGCAACTTTGGCTATGCCGATCGCATCGGCGCCGCGGCGATTGCCGACGATGCCACCATGGTCCGCACCCGCGCCCGCGAGCAGCTGGCGCTCGGCGCGACCCAGATCAAGCTGATGGCCGGCGGCGGGGTGTCGTCGAGCTATGACCCGCTCGACGTCACCCAATATACCGAGGCCGAGCTGCGCGCCGGCGTCGAGGCGGCGGAAAACTGGGGCACCTATGTCACCGTCCACGCCTATACGCCGCGCGCCGTGCGCCAGGCGCTGGCCGCCGGGGTCAGGTGCATCGACCATGGCAACATGCTCGACGATGCGACGGCAAAGCTGATGGCCGACAAGGGCGTCTGGTGGTCGCTGCAGCCGTTCACCGACGACGGCAGCGATTCGCGCTTTGCCGAAGGGTCGCCGAACCGCATCAAGCAGCTGACCATGTATGCCGGCACCGACACCGCCTATGCGCTGGCCCGGAAATACCGGATCAAGACCGCCTGGGGCACCGACATCTTGTTCAGCGCAGCGGCGGCGCGCGGCCAGGGGCAGTTGCTCGCCAAGATGGTGAAATGGTACACGCCGGCCGAGGCGCTGACGATCGCCACGTCGGGCAACGCCGCGCTGCTGGCGCTGTCGGGGCCGCGCAACCCCTATCCCGGCCGGCTCGGCGTCGTCGCCACCGGCGCGCTGGCCGACCTCATTCTCGTCGAGGGTGACCCGACGCAGGACCTGGCGCTGGTTGCCGATGCCGCCAAAAACTTCGTCGTCATCATGAAGGACGGCAAGGTCTACAAGAACACAGTGTCGCGCTGACCTTGCCGGTGGCGGCAGCGGCCTGTAACGGCGGGGCCGCAATGACCAGCCCGCGCAACCAGACAGCGATCGTCACCGGCGGTGCCAAGCGCATCGGCGCCGCCATCGTGCGGGCGCTCGCCGCCGACGGCTGGCATGTCGTCATCCACTGTCACACGTCGGTGGCGGAGGCCGAGGCGCTGGCCGCCGAGATCGGCGCAGCGACAGTGGTGTCGGGCGACCTCGCCGACCCCGACATCGGCGCCATCATCGTCGATGCCGCCGCCGGCGCGCCGCCGCCGGGGCTGCTGGTCAATTCGGCGTCGCGCTTCACCTATGACCGGATCGAGGATTTCACCGCGGCGGATTTCGACAGCCATATGGCGATCAACCTGCGTGCGCCGGCGCTGATCGCGCGGGCCTTTGCGGCGGCGGTCCCGGCCGATGCGGCGGAACCGGCGCTGGTCGTCAACCTGCTCGATGCCAAGCTCGAGGCGCTCAATCCCGATTACCTGACTTATACGCTGTCGAAGATCGGGCTGGCCGGGCTGACCGAGCTGATCGCGCGTTCCTATGCGCCGCGGCTGCGCTGCGCCGGCATCGCGCCGGCGGTGACGCTGGTCAGCGGGCCGCAGAGCCGCGAGAATTTCGAGGCGGTCCACGACATGAACCCCCTGCGGCGTGGTGTCGCGGTGGACGAGATCGTCGCGGCGTTGCGCTTCATCATTGCCACGCCGACCTTCAACGCCCAGACGATCACGCTCGACGGCGGCCAGCGCCTGCTCGGGCTGCCGCGCGACGTTGCTTACATGGTGAACACATGATCGATGACCTGACCCGCAATCCCGTCCTCCACGGGCTGGTCCCCGACCGGCTGCAACCGCAGCGCCGCAAGATCATGCTCGAGGATTTCGACCTGCCGGTCGACATCGGCTTCCACGCGTTCGAGATCGGCACGCCGCAGCGGCTGCGCGTCAATGTCGAGGTCTGGCTGGCGGCAACGCATTTCCCGCAGTGCGATACCGTCGCCGAGGCCTGGGATTACGACGTGCTGCGCACCGCCATCCTGGCGCTGGTCGCCGGCCGCCGTTTCAACCTGCAGGAAACCGTGGCGCACGAGATCTATGAACTGGTCGCCGCGCGGCAGGGCGTCGAGGCGGTGCGGGTGTCGACGCGCAAGCCCGACATCTATCCCGATTGCGCCGCTGTCGGCGTCGAGCTGAGCAGCTTCTAGGCCGCGCTGCCGCGGCCGCAGGGGCCGATGGCGACCAGCGCGGCCCGCCAATCGGCGGCGAGCGCCGGGTCGCTGCCGCCGGCGCTGGCCGGCAGCGTGGCGGGCAGCGTGCAGGCGAGGCGATATTGCAGCAGCGTATCGGCCTTTACCGTTGCCGCTGATTCATCAATGACATCGCCCGTCGAAACGGCGACGCTGCGGGCTTGCCCGGGCTTGGCGGTGACGATCATCGTCAGCCCGCGGCCGGTGCGTGTCGACAGGAAAAACTGGCTTTCGCTTTCGCCCGGGACGGTGCCATCGGCGCGAAAACCGTTGGTTACGCCGGTGACGACGGGGACGTTGCCCGACCGCGCCTCGACCGCGATGGCGCGGGTGCGGGTTTCGAGCGCTGTATCCCAGGGCTGCTGGGCGTCACGGGTGATCAGTTGCGTCTTGCCGTCCGGTCCCGGCGCGGCAAGCCAGGCGAGGACCGGCTGGCCCTTGGGCTTCGGGGCCTTGCCGCGGGCATCGAGCGGGGCATCCCACAGCCATTGCAGCGTCGCCGGGATGGCGCCGGGCGCGACCAGCGAGGCGTCGACCGCGGCCGAGATCAGCAGCCGGGCCCGGCCGGGCGCCAGACCCGGGCTGTCCTTGTCAGTGATGCGTTCGGCGCGTGCAATCGTTGCACGCACGATCACCGGTGCCGCCAGCGTCAGGTCGGCAAGGTCGGCATAGCCGGGGGCCGCTCGCGCCGGCATCGCAAGCATCGCGAACGACAGGAACAGCACGGTAGCGGGCGGGATTCGGAGCATGGCGACGGTCTACGCCGCGGCCGGCGCGGCTGCAACGCCGGCGCGATTTCGCAGGGGTCGAATATGAGCGGAACCGGGGCGGGACAGCAATTTGTATACAGACCACGCCGGCGAAACGAAAAAACCTGCCGTTTAACGGGGGGCGGCGGCGCCACAATGCGTCAATAACCGGTTGCGGGGCCGCCCGCGTTGCGGTTAAAGCATGATCGGGAGAGGGACCGCCGACGGGCTGAGGGAGAGACGACCCCCGGCGTTCCTCGTATTCGCATTCACAGGAGTATCGCAGCGCCCATGGCTTACGCTGATCAGGGGATGAGCAAAAATCGGATGGTTGCGCTGGTCATCGTGGCCTTGCTGCACGTCGTCATCGGTTACGCCCTCATCACCGGCCTTGCTTTGCAGGTCGTAAAGGCAATCGTGAAACCGCTGGAGACGGTGAACGTCAAGGAAGAGGCACCGCCGCCTGACGAACCGCCGCCGCCGCCGCCCAAGGACGTCGAGATTCCGCCGTACGTCCCGCCGCCGGAGGTTTCGATCCAGTCCGAGGCACCGCCGACGATCACCACCCAGACCACCGTGCCGGCACCGCAGCCGCCGGTGTTCGCGCCACCCGCTCCGCCGGCGCCACCCGCGCCGGCCCCGACGGCCGCGCCGACGCCGGCAACGCCCAAGGGTCGTGGCAATTCCTTCTCAGACGATGATTTCCCGGATGCGTCACGCCGCGCCGAAGAATCGGGCACCACTCGCGTCAGCTATGTGGTTGCGCCCGACGGCCGGGTGACCGAGTGCCAGGTAACCCAGTCGAGCGGCTTCCCGCGGCTCGACGAGGCGACCTGCAACATCATCAAGCGCCGGTTCCGGTTCAACCCTGCAACCCGCGATGGCAAGCCGGTTGCGGAAACCAAGACCCAGCCGGTTCGCTGGAAACTGACCGACGCGCGCTGATCTGGCCGCGCCGGGGGGATGGATCCCGGCACGGACCCGAATGACCTGAAACAACGAAATATATCGAGGGAAATCAAAATGGAAACAGTCGCAGCCGAAAACCCCTATGGCCTGGTAGCGTCGCTGCAGCAGGGCGGCATCATCGCTCAGGCGATCTTTGCCGTGCTGGTCTTCATGTCGTTCGTGTCCTGGTACATCATCATCACCAAGTACATCGATCAGCGTAAGGTGCTCGGCGAAGCCAGCGAGCTGGAAAAGAAGTTCTGGAGCGCCCCCGACCTCAAGAGCGGCGCTTCGAAGCTCGCGAAGAACTCCCCGTTCAAGCAGATCGTCGACGACGGCCTGCGCGCTTCGGACCATCACGAAGGTCGCCTGACCGACAAGATCGACCAGCACGAGTGGGTGACGATGGCGCTGAACCGTTCGACCGCCGCTGTGGCGTCGAAGCTGACCGGCGGCCTCGCCTTCCTCGCCTCGGTCGGTTCGACCGCGCCGTTCATCGGTCTGATGGGCACCGTTATCGGTATCTATCGCGCCCTCATCAACATCGGCATCGCCGGCCAGGCATCGATCGACAAGGTTGCCGGCCCGGTCGGTGAAGCCCTGATCATGACCGCCATCGGCCTGTTCGTCGCCGTGCCGGCCGTGCTCGGCTACAACTGGCTGATCCGTCGCAACAAGGACGTCTCCGACAAGCTCAACAACTTCTCGGCCGATGTTCATGGCGCCCTGGTTTCGGGTGCGCGCGTGCCGCAGCCGGCCGTTGTCGCGACTGCCGCAGCTCCCGCCGCCGTCAAGCCGCAGGCTCGCTGAAACGCGAGCCGGAAAGGGCATCTGACCCATGTCGATGAACATCGGATCGCCGGACGAAAACGGTGAAGAAGGCCCGATGACGGAGATCAACACGACGCCGCTGGTCGACGTCATGCTGGTTCTCCTCATCATCTTCCTCATCACCGTGCCGGTCGTGATCCAGACCGTGCCGTTGCGACTGCCGACCGTGACCAACCTGCCGACGACGACGAAGCCCGAGAATGTGCTGCTGTCGGTGGATGCGAACTGCGATACCTACTGGGGCCAGATCCGGATGGATTCAAAGCAGCAGCTGCTCGACAAGGGCGTTGCGGCGTTGAAGGCCGAGATCGCCCGGCAGGAGAAGCTCGGCGGCAAGATCGAGCTTCCCGAGGTCCATATCCGCGGTGACAAGGACATGGAATATCGGTGCGTCGGCGGCGTGATCTACACGATGCAGCGTGCCGGTTTCGTCAAGATCGGTTTCATCTCGGAACCCGTCCCCGGCGAAGTTACCCGCTGAAATCCCGCGGGGCGGTGATGCCGTCCCGCGATCGCAATCCAGGAGTTTAGTCCATGTCAATGTCAGTGGGCAGCGGGGGCGCCGAAGACGCCCCGATGAACGACATGAACACGACGCCGCTGATCGACGTCATGCTCGTGCTGCTGATCATGTTCATCATCACCATCCCGGTGCAGACCCACGCCGTGAAGCTGGACCTGCCGCCGCCGAACCCGAACCCTTCGGATGTCGATCCGACGTTCAACCAGATCGATATCGATTTCCTGTCCAACATCTACTGGAACAAGACCGAAGTCGATATCCCGACGTTGCGCAGCTATCTGAAGCAGGCCGCTGCCTTGCCGACCCAGCCCGAACTTCGCCTGCGCCCCGAGGGCCTGGCCAAGTATGACGCGGTCAACAAGGTGATGGCGGAAGCCCAGAAGGCCGGCATCACCAAGATGGGGTTTGTCGGGAACGAAGCCTACGCCGAATAGGGGGCCGCGCGGCCGCGCCGGACGGCAGGATTGTGCCGCAGTCCGACGTCAGGCGCTCTCGCTGACCGAATGTATCTGAAGGAGCGCGGGCCTGGTCCCGCGCTTTTTCTTTGCCGGTCCGACCCCGACGCCCGGAATCGATCGCACCTGCGTTGAACGGCTCAGGCTGGGCTTGTCGAAGCCCCGGCGCGCACCATCCTGCGGCGCGGCTTCGACACGCTCAACTCGGCGGGCTTTGTGCTTCTACGCAGCTGAAAGCCGGTCTAGGCTGGCGCGAAAAGGGGGACGATCATGGCGGGACGTGTTGCAGGCAAGGTCGCGCTGGTCACCGGCGCGGCGATGGGGCTCGGTGCCGAAACCGCGCGGCGGCTGGCCGGTGAAGGCGCCGCGGTGCTGCTTACCGATCGCGATCCGGCCGGCGAGGCCGTGGCGCTGGCGATTGTCGCCGCCGGGGGCCAGGCGGCGTTTTGCCTTCACGACGTCGCCAGCGAGGGCGACTGGACGGCCGCGGTCGCCGCCGCCGTCGAGCTATTCGGCAAGCTCGATATCCTCGTCAACAACGCCGGCATCGCCAGCAGTTCGCTGGACCTTATGACCCACAGCCTGGAGGACTGGCGGCGTATCCTGTCGATCAACCTCGACGGCGTCTTCCTGGGGCTGCGGTACGCCGGGCCGGCGCTGGCGGTGCAGGGCGGATCTGTGATCAACCTGTCGTCTATCCTCGGCAAGGTCGCCATTCCCAACGCCGCCGCCTATTGCGCGTCGAAGGGCGGGGTGCTGCTGCTGACCAAGGCGGCCGCGGTCGAATGGGCCCCGCTCGGCATCCGGGTCAATTCGGTCCATCCCGGCTTCATCGACACGCCGATGGTGGCGAACGCGCTGCAGGCGTCCGAAAATGGCAACGAGATGCGCGACGCGCTGATCGCCGCGCACCCGATGGCGCGCTTCGGCGTGCCGCGCGAGATCGCCGATGCCGTGGTGTTCCTGGCGTCGGATGAATCGAGCTTCATGACCGGCGCGGAACTCGTCGTCGACGGCGGCTATACCGCCCAGTAGGGCCGGGTACAGGAACTTAAACCTGCACCCGGGCTTCGGATCAGCGCCGGTTGTTGCCCATGGCCGCGTCCAGCTCGCCATAGCGGCGGGTCAGATAACTCCGCTCGTCGGCGCTGTAGCCGCCAGCGGCATAGGCGGTATCGAGTCGTGCCAGGTCGCTCAACTGCGCGCGCATCTGGACGGCGTCGTTGCGGTTGATGCTGCCGTTGCGCTCGGCCGTGGCAAGTCGGGTTTCCATCTGGCGCCAGCGCGCTGTGTTGCGGTCATTGCCGTAACCGCTGCCGATGCTGCCGCCGAGGCGGTTGTCGATCGCATTGTACCGCGACGACAGGTCGGCCTGCTCGCGGGCATCGATGCCGTTGCGCATGTAACCGGTTTCGACCTGCGCCAGCGCCCGCCAATCGGCACGCAGCCGCGTGGCGTCGGCCTGGCTCAGGCTGCGGTTCTGCAGGCCGGCGGCAATGCGCTGTTCGAATTCGGCATTGCGCGTCGACAGCGGCTGCCAGCGACCGTCGTTCTGATAGCCGCCCTGGCCAAGACCCGGGCCAGCGCCCTGGCCGAAGCCTTGGCCAGCGCCCTGGCTACGGACCCGCTGGGTGAGCGCCCGATAGCGTGTGCGCAGTTCCGTGCGCTGCTGCGGCGAAACGGAGCCATTGGCCGCATATTGTCCCTCGAGCCGAACGATATCGTCATACTCCCGCCGCACCCGATCGGCCTCGGTCCGGCTCATCGAGCCGTCGCGAACGGCGGTGTCGATCCGCTCCTCCAGCCGGCCGCGGCGCTGCTCGAAGGGCCGCTGCCCCTGGTTCCAATCGGATTCGAGCGTCTGCTCGCTGGCTTGCTGGTTGTTGCCGAAGATCGAACCAAGAAGTTGCGAGAAGATGTCGCCCTGCTGGTTCTGGACCTGGGCCGCGGCGGCGGTGGACATCGACAATGCGACACCGGCTGCGGCGATCAAAATTCTGGATTTCATCACGAATATCTCTCTTTTTCGGGCCGCGGCTGTCGCGCCCTGGCTGACTGCGACATAAACGCAGCAGCCGAAACGATGTTCCGAAAATAACCGTTGTGGTGACGAGACGAGGCGCGAGCGGCCAGGCGGCGTCTCGGGTCCGGTCTCACGCCACCTGCGGCTGGACCTGCTCGAACTGCAGCCGCGCCAGCTTGGCATAAAGGCCGCCCTGCTTGATCAGCCGGTCGTGGGGGCCCTCGGCGACGATGCGGCCGCCGTCCATGACGATGATGCGATCGGCATTGCGGACGGTGGCGAGGCGATGCGCGATGACGAGGGTGGTCTTGCCCTGCATCAGCCCTTCGAGCGCGTGCTGGACCAGCCGCTCGCTTTCGCTGTCGAGCGCGCTGGTGGCTTCGTCGAGCAGCAGGATTGGCGCGTCGCGCAGGATGGCGCGGGCAATGGCGAGGCGCTGGCGCTGGCCGCCCGACAGGCGGGTGCCGGCCTCGCCCAAAAAGCTGTGGATGCCGTCGGGCAGCTGTTTCAAAAATATATCGGCATGGGCGGCTTCGGCGGCGGCCCAGACCTCGGCCTCGGTGGCGCTCGGCCGGCCATAGCGGATGTTCTCAAAGGCGCTGGCGGCAAAGACCATGGTTTCTTGCGGCACCACGGCGATGCGGGCGCGGACCTCCTCCGGATCGGCGGCGACCAGCGGCACGCCGTCGAGGCGGATCTGGCCGGCCTCCGGGTCGTAAAAGCGCTGGACGAGCTGGAACAGCGTCGACTTGCCGGCCCCCGAGGGGCCGACGACGGCGACCGTCTCACCGGCGGCGATGTCGAGCGAGAAGTCGATCAGCGCGGCGCCGTCGGGCTTTGACGGATAGTGGAAGGTGACATGGTCGAGGCACAGTGCGCCACGCGGCGGCACCGGCAGCGGCGTGGCGTTGTCGGGGGCGCGGATACCGGGCCGGTCGGCGAGCAGCTCGCGCATGCGGCCGCTGGCGCCGGCGGCGCGCATGAAATCGCCATAGACCTCGGTCAGCGTGCCGAAGGCGCCGGCAACGATGACGGCATAGAAGATGAAGGCGGCGATGGTGCCACCGGTCAGGTTGCCGGAGATGACGTCGAGCGCGCCCTGCCACAGGACGAGGGTGATGGCGCCGAAGATCAGCGTGATGACGACGGCGGTCATGCCGGCGCGCAGCAGGATGCGCTTTTTGGCGGTGATAAAGGCGCTTTCGACGGCAGCACCGAAGCGGCCGGCCTCGCGGCGTTCCTGGGTGAAGGCCTGGACGATCTTGATGGCGCCGAGCACCTCCGCGACCATCGTGCCGACATCGGCGATGCGATCCTGGCTGGTGCGCGCGACGGTGCGGACGCGGCGGCCGAGCAGGATGATCGGCACCATCGTCACCGGGATGACGAGCAGCATCAGCCCGGTCAGCTTGGGCGCCAGGGTGAACATGAAGATGATGCCGCCGATGCCGGTGGCGGTGTTGCGCAGCGCCAGCGATGCGGAGGTGGAGACGACCTGTTCGATGACAGCGGTGTCGCTGGTCAGGCGCGAGGCGATTTCGGCGGGGCGGTTGATCTCGAAGAACACCGGGTCGAGCGTCAGCAGGTGCGACTGCACCGCCTTGCGCAGATCGGCGACGACGCGTTCCCCGATCCAGCTGACGAAGTAGAAGCGGAACGCCGTGGCGATGCCGAGCAGCAGCACGATGCCGAGCATGGCCCAGAAGAACGGCGCGATGGTCGAAGGGTCGGAACCGGCGGCAAAGCCGTTGTCGACGACGAGCTTCAGCCGCTGCGGGATGGCGAGGGTGGCGAGCGCGGCGACAACCAGCGCGGTCAGCGCCGCGGCCAGGTGCGCGGGGTACGACCGGACGAAGCTCCACAGCAGTGACAGGTTGCTGAGCTTGCGCTGCTCGGGCGGCGGCAGGTCGGATTTTGTGGCCATCGGGCCTGATAGCAGGGGTTTGAGTGCGGCTCAATGCGCCCCCGGCGTCACATCTCGCAGCCGCCGCGCGCTTTGGTCGTTACCGTCTTATCATAAAGGATGGTGTCCGCGACGTTTCTGCGCTTTATGCTGCACCTGCGATATGGCATGCGCGACGACGTCCCGGCAAATGTCCGGACAAATAGGGAAACACGATGCTCTACACGGCCTATGAAATGCAGCGGGCTTGGCTTGGCGGCCTGGGTTCGCTGGCGCAGACCAGTTCCGAATGGCTGCTCAGCGCCTCCAACCCGATGTCGTTCATGCCGACCAGCCCGATCCTGGCGCGTGGCCTCGAAGTCTTTGCGCATGCCAATGCGCCGCGCGGCAAGCCGGATTTCGGCCTCGACACCGCCATCATCGATGGCGTCAGCATCGCGGTCAGCGAGGAGATCGTGGCCCGCAAGCCGTTCGGCCAGTTGAAGCATTTCACCCGCGCCGTCAGCGGCCGCAACGACCCGCGCGTGCTGATCGTCACGCCGATGTCGGGCCATTATGCGACGCTGCTGCGTGGCACTGTGGAGCGCCTGCTGCCCGACCATGATGTTTATGTCACCGACTGGCGCGACGCCAAGATGGTGCCGGCGTCGGAAGGCCGTTTCGACCTGAACGATTACATCGACTACATCATCGAATTCGCCGGCGTCGTCGGCCCGGGCGCGCACATGCTGGCGGTCTGCCAGCCGGCGGTGCCCTGCTATGCCGCGGTCGCCTATATGTCGGCCAATGACAATCCGGCGACGCCGCTGACGCTGACCATGATGGGCGGGCCGGTCGATACCCGCCGCGCGCCGACATCGGTCGACGATCTCGCCACCGAACGGCCCTATGCCTGGTTCGAACAGAATGTCATCGCGACGGTGCCGGGGCTGTATCCGGGGGCCGGCCGCAAGGTTTATCCGGGCTTTCTGCAGCTCGCCGGCTTCATGTCGATGAACCTGGCCAACCACATGAAATCGCATTGGGAGCTGTTCAAGCACCTCGTCGATGGCGACGACGACAGCGCCGCGGCCACCAAGGCCTTTTATGAGGAATATCGCTCGGTCTGCGACATGACGGCGGAATTCTACCTGCAGACCATCGATGTCGTGTTCCAGCGCCAGGCGATCGCCAAGGGCGAGTTTGTCCATCGCGGCCAGCTGGTGAAGCCGGAGGCCATCACCCGCACCGCGCTGCTGGCGATCGAGGGCGAGCGCGACGATATCTCGGGGCTGGGCCAGACCAAGGCGGCGCTGGAGATCGCCACCGGGCTGGCGGAGGACAAGAAGGCCTATTTCATGGCCGAGGGCGCCGGCCATTATGGCATCTTCAACGGTCGCAAGTGGCGCGAGACGATCGCGCCGGTGGTGGAAAAGTTCATCCGCCAGCACGACCCGGTCAAGATGACGGCGCTGCCCGAGCGGATCGCGCTGCCCGAGCATATCGAGCCGGAGATCGTCCCGGGCATGGAGGTCGCCTGATCCGCGTTGCTGCGCATGACCGGGCCGCGCTGAACAGGCTGGCCTCGGTACTGTTTCGGTCATAAGCTTGCGCCCGACAGGATCGCAAACCATGCGCAGCACGATCAAGGAGGTCTCGGCTGCGGCAGGCGTTTCGGTGACGACGGTATCACGGGTTCTCAACAACGAGCCCTATGTGAAGCCCGAGACCCGGCGCCGAGTCGAGGCGGCGATCGCCAAGCTGGAGTTTCGGCCCAGCGTCGCGGCGCGGGCGCTTGCCGGCCAGCGGTCGTTCCAGATCGCGCTGCTTTATGACAACCCCAGCCCCTATTACATCTACAGCATCCAGACCGGTGCGCGAGCGCATTGCGTGGAGCGTGGCTTCCGGGTGTTTTTCCAGGAATGCGATATCACCGCGCCGGGGCTGGCGACGGAGATCGCCGGGCTGATCGCCGAAACCCATCTCGATGGCGTCATCCTGTCGCCGCCGGTTTCGGATTCACCGGTCGTCATCGAGCTGTTGAAGCGCAGCAAGCTGCCGTTCGTGCGGATCGCACCGGGCGCCGATCTTGGTATCTCGCCCTATGTCTTCATCAACGACGAGGCGGCGGCGGCGGAGGTTGCCGATCATCTTGTCGCGCTGGGGCACCGCCGCATCGGCTTCATCATCGGCCATCCCGACCACGTCTCCAGCGGGCAGCGGCTGGCGGGGTTTCGCCGCGCGCTGGCGGGGCACGGCATCGCCGAGGATGCCACGCTGATCCGCCAGGGCTATTTCGATTTCGATTCGGGCCATCGCGCCGGGCGCGAGATGCTCGCTGCGGCGGTGCGCCCGACGGCGATCTTTGCCAGCAATGACGACATGGCTGCCGGCGTGCTGGCGGCGGCGCACGAGCTCGGCCTGTCGGTGCCGGGGGATATCGCCATCGCCGGGTTCGACGATACCGACCTGGCGCGGCTGGTGTGGCCGCCGCTGACGACGATCCGCCAGCCGACGCGGGCGCTGGCCTATGCCGCCGCCAAGATGCTGATCGACGCGGTCGAGCCCGGCGGGCAGCGGCTGGCGCATGAACTGATCGTCCGCGCCTCCACGGTGGTTCCGGACCAGCCCTGAGCGGCCTTGCAGGGGCGCTTGCGCTGTCCTGTCACAAATGGCTTGACACTGGGAACGCTTCCATACAGATTTCTGGTAACGGGGGTGGTGATCCACCGGAGTTGCGCATGGACGTCGGTGCTGGCGGTCGCCATCGCGGCCGCTATGCCCGTGGCTGCCGCCACCCCGCCGCCATCGGCGGTTGCCCATCCGGCGCTGTGGCCCGCCGCCAGGGCGCCGTTGCCGGCCGATCCGGCGGTCGAGGCCCGCATCGACACGCTGCTGAAGGCGATGACCATCGAGCAGAAGGTCGGCCAGATCATCCAGGGCGATATCGCCAGCATCACGCCCGAGGATGTCTACACATACCACCTCGGATCGGTGTTCAATGGCGGCAATTCCAGCCCCGGCA
Organism: Alphaproteobacteria bacterium; assembly: GCA_003241875.1. GTDB lineage: Bacteria > Pseudomonadota > Alphaproteobacteria > Sphingomonadales > Sphingomonadaceae > Sandarakinorhabdus. The sequence goes on along the minus strand of QBLU01000022.1, from coordinate 15,652 downwards.
ATGACGAATTCGCCCCGGCGAGCGCCTGGCTGGCCGCCGCCGATGCCTTTTACGACGCGTCGATGCGGCCGAACGGCAAGCTCGTCCGCATCCCGGCAATCTGGGGCAGCGACGCCGTCCATGGTCACAACAACATCGTCGGCGCGACGCTGTTCCCGCACAACATCGGCCTCGGCGCGACGCGCGACCCCGGGCTGGTCGGCCGCATCGGCGCCGCGACGGCGCTGGAGATGCGCGTCACCGGACTTGACTGGACCTTTGCGCCGACGCTGACGGTGGTGCGCGACGACCGCTGGGGCCGCACCTATGAAGGGTTCGGCGAAAACCCGGAGATTACCGCCAGTTTCGCGGGGCCGTTGGTCGAGGGACTGCAGGGCCGCATCGGCAGCGCCGACTGGCTGAAGGGCGCCCACATTATCGCGACCGCCAAGCACTTCCTCGGCGATGGCGGCACCACCGGCGGCAAGGACCAGGGCGACACGCTGGCGACCGAGGCGGAGTTGCGCGACATCTTTGCCGTCGGTTATCCGCCGGCGCTGGCCGCGGGCGTCCAGTCGGTGATGGCGTCGTTTTCGAGCTGGAACGGTGTCAAGCTGCACGGCAATCGCTCGCTGCTGACCGGCGTGCTCAAGGACCGCTGGGGCTTCGACGGCTTCGTCGTCGGCGACTGGAACGGCCATGGCCAGGTGCCGGGCTGCACGGTGACGCATTGCGCCGCCTCGGCTACGGCGGGGCTCGACCTCTACATGGCGCCCGACAGCTGGAAGGGGCTGTGGCAGAACACCGTCGCCGATGTGCGGAGCGGCGTGCTGCCGATGGCGCGGCTCGACGATGCCGTGCGCCGCATCCTGCGCGTGAAGATCCGCGCCGGGGTGTTCGAGGCCGGGCGCCCGTCGACGCGGCCGCATGCCGGGGACTGGTCGCAGCTGGCGTCGCCGGCGCATCGTGCCCTGGCCCGCGAGGCGGTGCGCAAGTCTCTGGTGCTGCTGAAGAACGATGGCGGCGTCTTGCCGCTGCGCCCCGGTGCCCGCATCCTCGTCGCCGGCGATGGTGCCGACAATGTCGCCAAGCAGGCCGGCGGCTGGACGCTGACCTGGCAGGGGACGGGGACGAAGCCGGAGCATTTCCCCAACGCCCAGTCGATCTGGCGCGGCATTGCCGACACGGTCAAAGCCGGCGGCGGCAGCGCCGAACTGGCGATCGACGGCAACTACACGGCGAAGCCCGATGCCGCGATCGTGGTGTTCGGCGAAGACCCCTATGCCGAATTCCAGGGCGATCGCGCCGATGTCGCCTTCAACGACACCCGCGACACGCTGGCCATGATGAAGCGGCTGCGCGCCGCCGGCGTGCCCGTCGTCGCGGTGTTCCTGTCGGGGCGGCCGCTGTGGGTCAATCGCGAGATCAACGCCGCCAGCGCCTTTGTCGCCGCCTGGCTGCCGGGATCCGAAGGCGGCGGTGTCGCCGACGTGCTGTTCGGCAAGGCCGATTTCACAGGCACGCTGCCCTATAGCTGGCCGCGCCGCGCCGACCAGGTCGTGCTGAATGTCGGCGACGCCGATTACCAGCCGCTGTTCGCCTATGGCTATGGCCGGTCGGCGCGCGAGGCCGGCAACCTGGCACCGCTGTCCGAGGCCGGGCCGGCTGCTACTGGCAGCGCGCCCGGCGTGCTGTTCACCGCCGGCCGTGCCACCAGCGGCCGCCAGCTGTTCATCGCCACCGCCGGGCTGGCGCCGCAGAGTGTCGAGCTGACGGCGACGCTGCCGTCGCTGACCGCCCGCGCCGCCGATCGCCGCGCGCAGGAGGATTCGCGCCGCTTCACCTGGGCCGGGCCGGCGCTGGCCAGCGTGCTCGTCCGCGAACCCGCCGGGCGCGACCTGCAGCGCGAGACCAATGGCGAACTGGCGCTGATCGTCGAGCTGCGCGTCGATGCGGCGCCGACCGCGCCGGTCGCGCTGCTGATGCGCTGCGGCGATGGCTGCGCCGGCAGCATCGACATCACGGCGCGGCTGGCCGCCGCGACGGGCAAGGGCTGGACCCGCATCGCGGTGCCGCTGGCGCGCCTTGCCGCCGCCGGCGCCGACATGGCGCGCATCGATACACCCTTCGAGCTGGGCACCGCCGGCCGGCTCGACCTGACCATATCGGAGATCAGGCTGGGCTCCGCCGACGGCGCACGCTGACGACAACGACGCAAGAACAACAAAAGGGGATGGACATGATCAACGAAAGCACCCGGACAACACTCTTGGCCATCCTGCTCGCCGGCACCGCCGTGCCGGCGCTGGCCCAGCAGGCACCCGCCGCGACCACGACTGCGACGACCGAGACGGCGACCACCGACGAGGTCGACATCATCGTCACTGCCGAACGCCGCAACCAGAACATCCAGGACGTCACCGGTGTCGTCCAGTCGCTGTCGGCGGCGCAGCTGCGCGCCGACGGCGTTACCGACGTGCGCCAGTTGCAGGTCGCCGTGCCCGGGTTGAGCATCGCCAACCAGGAAGGCAATATCGAGATCTTCATCCGCGGTGTCGGCTCGGCCAACAACACCGAACTCGGCGATCCGGCGGCGGCGCCGCATCTCAACGGCCTCTATATTCCGCGGCCGCGCGGGCTCGGCTCGATGTTCTACGATCTCGATCGCGTCGAGGTGAACAAGGGGCCGCAGGGCACGCTGTACGGTCGCAACGCGCTGGCCGGCACCATCAACATCATCACCGCCAAGCCGCGGCTGGGCGAAACCAGCGGTTATATCCAGGGCGAATATGCCAACCGCACCTCCTATGGCTTTGAAGGCGCGCTGAATTTCCCGCTCGGCAGCACTGCCGCCATCCGCGCCTCGGGCTTTTATGCCAACAAGGATTTCGGCTTCAACAATGTCGCGACGGGCGCCCAGGCCAGCCAGCTGAAACCGGCGGGACTGGAGGAAAACTATGGCGGCCGGCTTTCGCTGCTGTGGGAACCGACGAGCGACCTGTCGCTGTCGATCGTAGGCGACTACGGCAAGGAAACCGGCACCGGCTATCCCGGCGCCAACATCTTTGCCGCCGTCATCGCCACCGGCCTGCGCCCCGAGGATCTCGAGCTGCGCGATGTCGTCTATCGCGGCCAGCAGGGTGTGCTCGACAACACCAATTGGGGCGTCCAGGGCAAGTTGCGCTATGATTTTGGCGGCGTCGCGGCGGAATTCAACGCCAGCTATCGCGATGTCGATTTCTACCAGGCCAACGCCAGTTCCGAGAGCATCGACTGGCCCGGCCGCGACCTCGATGCCATCCAGTACGACAATTTTTCCAACAACTTCTGGCAGACCCGCTCGCAGAGCCAGATCTATGAGCTGCGGCTGTTCGCCGACGAAAAATCGTCGCTGCGTTGGACGCTCGGCGCCTTCTACTTCAAGGAAAAGCAACAGGTCGGCTTCCTGTCGCTCGCCGATCGCGGCTATTGCTGCTATTCGGGCACCGAGTTCGTGATGCCCGACGTCGAGGGCAAATCCTATGCGCTTTACGCCGACACGACTTATGACGTCAGCGATCGCCTGCGCGTCTTTGGCGGCATCCGCTACACCGACGAAAAGAAATCGCGTTATGGCATCGGCGGCAATCTGGCGCTGACGCTGGGCGGCGAGGACTTCGCCTGCTGCGTCGCCACTCGCTTCGGCACCGAAGGCTTCCGCCCCAATCTGCTCGACCGGCCGAATTTCGACCTGAGCATCGTCCAGACCCAGGCGCAGATCGCCCAGTTCCTCATTGAAAGCACCAAGACGCCGGGCGCGCGCGACACGTTGATCCAGCAGATCCAGTCGATCGCCAACGGCAGCAACCCCAATGGCACCTGCTTCACCCGGCCCGACATCGACAATGGCTTCGTCACCTGCCCGGCCGGCAACAATGGCGGCTTCAGCTATGCCAATCTGACGATCCCGAGCCAGCAGGTCGGCAGCGCCAAGTTCAACTATTTCGATTTCCGCCTCGGCACGGATTTCGATCTCAGCGCCGACAGCAAGCTTTATGCCAAGGTGTCGACGGGTCACAAGGCCGGTGGCTTCAACGACAGCTTCAACGGGTCGACCATCCCCGAGGCGTTCAGCCCCGAAAAGGTCGTCGTCTACGAGATCGGCTCGCGCAACGTGTTCGAGATGGGCAGCGGCAAGGCGGTCGTGAACCTGACGGGATTCTGGTATGATTACAGCAACCAGGTCTTCCAGGATCTGACCTGCATCAATCTCGACCAGGCGCAGACGCCGCCGGTCTGCAACGGCTATTCGCTGGTCAATCGCAACATCGGTTCTTCGCGCATCCGCGGCCTGGAGTTCGAGACGCGCTTCTCGCTGCCGGCGCGCCTCGGCCTCGATTTCAACGTCACCTGGCTCGATACCAAGATCACCAGCGGCGTCGTTGCCGATGCCCGCGCCCAGGATTTCGGCGCCGGCGGCAATTCGCCGTTGATCAGTCTGGTTGGCAACCGCCTGCCGCTGGCCTCCAAATGGAACATCAACGCCCGGCTGTCGCAGACCATCGCCGCCGGCCGCGGCAGCTTCGACTGGCAGGCGCTGGTCAACTACCGCTCATCCTATTTTCTGTCGCAGTTTAACGAGGATGACATCGTCTTCCTCGACGCGACGCGGCAGTCGGCGCTGGCGGCGGGCTTCCCCGATGAGCAAAAGGGCTATGCGACGGTCAATATCGCCGCCGGCTACACGCTCGGCAGCTACCGGATCGAGGCCTGGGCCTCCAACCTGTTCGACGTCGAGGTGTCGCAAAAGGCGTTGGTCGGTTCGTCGCTGAACATCCGCTTCCTCAACGACGCCCGCACCTTCGGCGTGCGCGGGCGGGTGACCTTCTAGGCCGCCCACCCGAGTTTCCTTGTCCCCGCCCACCGGTGCCGCCGTCTGACCCGCGCGCGGCCGGAAGGAGCCGCATGCCCTGTCCACCGCCCCGCGCCCCGAGGATGCCGGAATGACCGGCGACCCTCGCGAGCTTGTCGCCGTCGATATCGGCGGCACGCATGCGCGCTTTGCCATCGCGACGGTCGCCGGCGTCCGGGTGGTGGGGCTTGCCGACGAACGCCGCTTTCGCTGCGCCGACGATGCCGACTTTGCCGCGAGCTGGCGGCGTTATGCCGCCAGCGTCGGCCGCGACCTGCCGACGGCGGCGGCGATCGCGGTCGCCGGGCCGGTCGGCGGCGATGTCATCCCGCTGTCGAACAACGCCTGGGTGCTGCGGCGCTCGCAACTGGCGGTCGATCCCGGCATCCAGACCTTGTACGTCATCAATGATTTCGCCGCGGTGGCGCACGCCGTGGCGCAGGCGCCAGCGAGCGACTTTCGCCGCATCTGCGGGCCCGATGTCGATTTGCCGGCGACGGGGGTCATCTCGGTCATCGGTCCCGGCACCGGCCTCGGCGTCGCCATGCTGGTGCGCGACGCCGCCGGCCACCGGGTATTTCCGTCGGAAGGCGGGCACGCCAGCTTTGCCGCGCTCGACGCGGAGGAGCGGGCGCTGGCGGCGCGGCTGGATGCTCGCTTCGGGCGAACCTCGGTGGAGCGGGTGGTCTCCGGGCCCGGCCTGCGCGACATCCGGGCGATGCTGGCGGCGCCATCGACCGACCGGATCGATGACGCGGCGCTGTGGGAGTCGGCCATCGGGGGGGGCGATCCGTTGTCGGCGGCGGCGCTCGAACGCTTCTGCAGGTGCCTCGGCACATTCGCCGGTGACATGGCGCTGGCGCACGGCGCGGCGGGGGTGGTCATCGCCGGCAGCCTGGCCAACCGGCTGGCGGGCCATGCGCTGGCCGGGCTCGCCGAACGCTTCGTCGCCAAGGGCCGGTTTGCCGCCACGATGGCAGCGATGCCGGTGCGATTGCTGACCCTGGCCGAGCCGGGGTTGTTCGGGGCTGCAGCGGCGTTTGCCGCGGTCGTTCGGGACGACGCCGTGCTCCCTCCCCCCTGAGGGGAGGGCGACTCGGCGGTGGCGCGAGCGGGGTGGGGGTCGCGAGTGTCGGAGCTTTTGAACCCCCACCCCGCTCGGCTGGCGCCGAGTCGCTCCCCGCAAGGGGGAGGGAGTAGTCGGTCCTCTGCCGAAGTTACCCCGCCAGCGCGGCTTCCTTTTCGGCCAGCGCCAGCCAGCGTTCCTCGGCGGCAGCGAGGTCGGCGCGGACGCGTTCCAGCTCGGCATTGACGCTGGCGAAGCGCTTGGGATCGCGGCTGTACAGCGCCGGGTCGGCGAGCACCGCCTCGTGGCGGGCGATGGCGGCGGCGAGCAGTTCCAGCTTCTTGGGCAGGTCGGCGAGCTCGCGGGCGTCGTTGTAGCTGAGCTTTCCGCCGGCCTTCTTCGGCGTCGCCGGGGCGTTGGCGTTGCTTGCCTTGGGCCGGTTGGCGTCGCGATTGGCGGTGCGCGCGGCGGACAGCTTTTCCTTGTTGAACGCCGCCCAGTCGGACCAGCCGCCGACGACGGTTTCGCTGTTGCCCTCGCCGTCGAGCGCCACGACCATGGTCACGACGCGGTCGAGAAAGGCGCGGTCATGGCTGACCAGCAGCACCGTGCCGGCATAGCCGTCGAGGACCTCTTCGAGCAGGTCGAGGGTTTCCATGTCGAGGTCGTTGGTCGGCTCGTCGAGCACCAGCAGGTTCGACGGCGTGGCGAATTCGCGGGCCAGCAGCAGGCGCGAGCGTTCGCCGCCGGAAAAGCCGTCGACCGGGGCGTCGATCACCGACGGGTCGAACAGGAACTCCTTGAGATAGCCCGCGACATGCTTGCGGACGCCGCCGACCTCCAGCCATTCGCCGCCGTCGGCGAGCACGTCACGCACGGTCTTGCCGACACCGTTTTCGGCGTCGAGGCGCTGGCGGCGCTGGTCGATGACGGTGGGATTGAGCGACTTGGCGCGCTTGACGACGCCGCTGTCGGGCTCCAGCTGGCCGAGCAGCAGCCGGATCATCGTCGATTTGCCGGCGCCGTTGGGGCCGATGATGCCGATGCGGTCACCGCGCCGCACGCGCAGCGTCAGGTCGCTGAGGATCGGGCGACCGGCGAAGGCGATCGCGGCGTGCTGGGCATCGATCAGCACCTTGGTCTTGCCGTCGTCGGCGGTGGTGGCGATCTTGGCGACCGCATCGCCGGTGGTCATAGCCTTCCGGGTGGCGCGCAACTCGACCAGCTTGGCGAGGCGGCCCTCGTTGCGGCTGCGTCGGGCGGTGACGCCGCGCAGCAGCCAATGTTCCTCGGCGCGCAGCTTGGTATCGAGCTTGGAGGCGTTCTTGGCCTCCTCGGCAGCGACGCGTTCGGACCAGTCCTCGAAGCCGCCGAAGCCGACTTCGGCACGGCGCAGCGTGCCGCGATCGAGCCACAGGCAGTTCTTCGTCAGCCGGGTCAGGAAGGTGCGATCATGGCTGATCGACAGGAAGCCGCCAGTATAGCGGTCGAGCCAGTTTTCCAGCCATTCGATGGCGGCGATGTCGAGGTGGTTGGTCGGCTCGTCGAGCAGCAGCAACCCCGGCTGTTCGGCGAGCGCTCGCACCAGCGCGGCGCGGCGGCGTTCCCCACCCGAGGCGGTGCCGGCATCGCGATCGAGATCGGCGCCCAGCCGCGACGCGACGGAATCGAGCAAGTGATCGGGCGGCGCGCCGGATCCGGCGCGGGCATAATCGCCTAGCGTCGCAAAGCCGGTGAGGTCGGGATCCTGCTCCAGCCGGACGATGCGCAGCGCCGGCGACACCGCGCGGCGGCCTTCGTCGAGCTCGATCTCGCCGGCGATCAGCTTGAGCAAGGTCGTCTTGCCGACGCCGTTGCGGCCGATCAGCGCCAGCCGGTCGCGGGCGTCGATGGTGAGGTCGAGACCGCGGAACAGCCAGTTGCCGCCCTGGCGCAGGCCGGCGTTCTCGAGGGTCAGAATGGGTTCGGGCATGATTTTCGAAATGGTGGGGCGGGGAAGGCCCGGCAAGTGGCGCGTATCGACCCTGGGTGCAACCGGTTTCGGTCAGCGCTGCCGCCGCCGTTCCCGCTCGTTCATGATATTCATCGACTATTCACGGCCACAAGTGCAGCTACGTTCCTCCAAAGGTAATCACTCGCCATCATGAATCGTCCCCTCCAATTGCTGGTCGCGCTCGCTGTTGCAGCCGCGGCCCCGCTTGCCGCCCCGGTTGCTGCCGGGGTCGAGGACCAGGTGCGCGGGTTGGTGCTGGCCGGCGAGATCATGCCGTTCGAAACCATACGCAAGCAGGTGGCGTCGCGCGTAAAGGGTGACTATATCGGGGCAGAGTTCGACGCTGCCACGCTCACCTACCGGTTCCGGTTCCTGGTCGATGGCAGCGTCAAGAACGTCGTTGTCGACGCACGGACCGGCAAGCGGGCGCGCTCGGCAAGTTATTGAAAGTCGTTGAATGCGTGTACTGGTTGTCGAAGATGAGCCCAACCTGCTGCGGCAATTGAAGGCGGCACTGGAAGGCGCCGGCTATGCCGTCGATACCGCCAGCGACGGTGAAGACGGCCAGTATCTCGGCAGCACCGAAAACTATGACGCCGTCGTGCTCGATCTCGGCCTGCCCGAGGTCGATGGCCTGACCGTGCTGGATCGCTGGCGCAAGGAAGGCAAGACCATGCCGGTGCTGGTGCTGACGGCGCGGGACAGCTGGTCCGACAAGGTCGCCGGCCTCGACGCCGGCGCCGACGACTATCTTGCCAAGCCGTTCCAGACCGAGGAACTGATCGCCCGGCTGCGCGCGCTGATCCGCCGCGCCGCCGGCCAGGCGACGTCGGAGCTGACCGCCGGCGGCGTCCGGCTCGACAGCCGTTCCGGCCGGGTGACGCTTGATGGCGAGCCGGTCAAGCTGACCGCGCAGGAGTTCAAGCTGCTCAGCTACCTGATGCATCACAAGGGCAAGGTGGTCAGCCGGACCGAACTGATCGAGCATATCTACGATCAGGATTTCGATCGCGATTCGAACACCATCGAAGTGTTCATCACCCGCATCCGCAAGAAGCTCGGCCCCGATTTGATCAGCACGACGCGCGGCCTTGGCTACAGTCTCAACGACGCCGCCTGAGGCACCAGCCGCTGCGGCGCCGAAAAGGCCGCGCAGCCGCTGGTCGCCGGCAAAATCGCTGCGCCTGCGCATGATCGCGCTGGCCGCGGCGTGGATCATCCCGCTGCTCGGCTTCGGCGGCTATGCACTCGACCGCGCGATGGTCGGCACCATCACCCGCAACTTCGAAAACCAGCTCGATTTCGCGCTGACCGCCATGGTCAGCGCCGCCGATCTTGACGATGTCGGCGAGGTGCGCTTCCTGCGGCCGCTCGGCGACCAGCGCTTCTTCGAACCCTATTCGGGGCTGTACTGGCAGGTTTCCGCCGAAGGGCAGGAGCCGTTCCGCTCGCGTTCGCTGTGGGATCGCATCCTGGGCGGGCCGCCGCAGGCCGATTGCCGCAAGCCGTGCCGCTATGCCAGCAAGCGCTTTGCCGGCGAGACGCTCCGCATCGTCGGGCGCCAGATCAAGCTGCCGGGGTCGGACACCAGTTTCTACTTCCAGGTGGCGCAATCGACCCGCGACCTCGATGAGCAGGTCAAGCTGCTGCGGACCATCATGTTTTGGTCGCTGGGTGGCCTCGGCGTGTCGCTGCTGGCGCTGGCGGCGCTGCAATCGACCTATGGCCTGTCGCCGCTGGAAAAGGTCAGCCGCGCCATCGCCGCCATCCGCTCCGGCGAGGCCAAGCGCGTCGGCAGCGATTTTCCCGACGAGATCGCGCCGCTGATCAGCGAGATCAACGAATTGCTTGAGCACAACGAGCGCCAGGCCGAGGCCTCGAGGCGCCACGCCGGCAACCTCGCCCATGCGCTGAAAACCCCGATGAGCGTGCTGATCGGGGAAAGCCAGGGCCGCGACGACCCGCTGGCGCTGACCGTCGCGGCGCAGGTCCAGGTCATGCGGCGGCATGTCGATCACCAGCTGGCGCGGGCGCGCGCCGCCGGCCGCCGCGGCGCCAGCACATCGCGCGCCGACGTCTGGCCGGCGCTGGAGGCGATCGCCCGCACCGTCGGGCGCATCCACCGCGACCGCGACATCACGATCGATATCGCCGGCGACAAGCACAAGGTGTTCCGCGGCGAACGCCAGGATCTCGATGAAATGGTCGGCAACCTCGTCGACAACGCCGCACTGCACGGTGGCGGCCGGGTGTTCATCACCGTCGCCGGCGGCCCCGGCAGCGTCGAAATCCTGGTCGAGGACGACGGCCGCGGCATTCCGGAGGCGGCGCGGGCCCGGCTGTTCGCGCGCGGTGAGCGGCTCGATACCGACAAGCCGGGGACCGGGCTGGGGCTGGCGATCGTGCGGGATGTGGCGGAAATCTATGGCGGATCGGTGGCGCTGGAGGAATCCGAGGATCTGGGTGGCCTGCTGGTGCGGCTGACGCTGCCGGCGGTTTAGCGTCGGTCGGGCAGGCGCCCACACCAGACCGTCACCCCGGCGAAGGCCGGGGCCCATGAACCACAATCTTCGGCGCGCCGGTGCTCTCCCTGTCCTCGAACGACGCTTGGACAGCACGGCTCGTCAGTTGCGACAATCGTGGTTCACGGGCCCCGGCCTGCGCCGGGGTGACAGGTTATACCTTGGCGGCGACCTGGTGGTGGCGAATCACCTCGTCGATGATGAAGCGCAGGAACTTTTCCGAAAATTCCGGGTCGAGCTTGGCAGTGACCGCCAGCGCCCGCAGCCGCGCCACCTGCGCGGCCTCGCGCCCCGGATCGGCGGCGGGCAGGCCCGCGGTGGCCTTGTAGCGGCCGACCGCCTGGGTGACCTTGAAGCGTTCGGCGAGCAGGAACACCAGCGCGGCATCGATATTGTCGATGCTGTCGCGATAGTCGCTCAGCGTGGCGTCCGGCACGGCGTGTCCCCAATCGTCGTCAATTCGGCAACACCTTTGCGGCGGAAGCGCGCGGTGGCAAGCGGCGGGGTTGCACGGATGGCACCAGCGGTTAAGGACTGGATGCGTGTCGGCAACCGTCCATTCCTTGCGCAAGCGCGCCAATCCGTCGCTCACTGGCCTTGTCGCGCTGACCGCGCCGGGCCTGACGCAGGTCAACCATGTCATCATCGACCGGATGCAGTCGCCGGTGTCGCTCATTCCGGAGCTTGCCGGCCACCTGATCGCCGGCGGCGGCAAGCGGCTGCGGCCGATGCTGACACTGGGCTGTGCGGCGCTGCTCGAATATGGCGGCACCCGGCATCACAAGCTGGCGGCGGCGGTGGAGTTCATCCACACCGCGACGCTGCTCCATGACGATGTCGTCGATGTCTCGGGCCTGAGGCGCGGCAAGCCGACCGCCAACCGGCTGTGGGGCAACCCGGCCAGCGTGCTGGTTGGCGATTTCCTGTTCAGCCGCTCGTTCGAGCTGATGGTCGAGGACGGCTCGCTGCGCGTCCTCAAGATCCTCAGCAGCGCCTCGGCGATCATTGCTGAGGGCGAGGTCGCCCAATTGACCGCCCAGCGCAACGTCGAGACCAGCGAGGACCGCTATCTCGAGATCATCACCGCCAAGACCGCGGCGCTGTTCTCTGCCGCCTGCCAGATCGCCGCCGTGGTCGCCGAGCGCGACAGTGCGGTCGAGGCGGCGCTGGAGGCCTATGGCCGCAACCTCGGCATCGCCTTCCAGCTCGTCGACGACGCCATCGACTATGTCTCCGACGCCGACACCATGGGCAAGGACGCCGGCGACGATTTCCGCGACGGCAAGATCACCCTGCCGGTCATCCTCGCCTATGCCCGCGGCAACGAGGATGCGCGCGAATTCTGGCGCCAGGCGATGAGCGGCCGCGCCAATGGCGACGCCGAACTGGCCCGCGCCAGCGTCCTCCTCGACGAAAGCCACGCCGTCGCCGACACCCTGGCCCGCGCCCGCCACTATGGCGCCCGCGCCATCGATGCCCTCGCCGGCTTCCCCAAGGGCCCGGCGCGTGAGGCGTTGACCGAGACTGTCGAGTTCGCCATCGCGCGGGCGTATTGAGGCGCGACAAGGACCCGCCGGTTAGCGGCGCCTGCGTTCGCTAGCGCGGAAGTAAGTGCTTCTGCTGCGGGCCGATTTCTTGTTGCCTGACCGTCACTTTCCGCTAGTAGCGTCCGCAAGAGCGGGGGCTTTTCATGCAGAATATCGGCACACCATTAATATTTCTGATCGTGGTCGTGGTACTGATCGCGGTCTTCGGATTGATTGCAGCGCAAGGCAAGGCGTCTCCGAAATACAAGGCGAAGCCATTGATGACGCCGACGGAGCTCGCTTTCTACCGCTTGCTGCGTGAGGCCGCGCTGCCTCTGAACGTCGCGCCGCAGGTTGCGATGGGCGCTATCGTGAACACCGTCGCCGGCTTGGATGCCAAGGAGCGGATCGGCGCCCGCAACAAGTTCGACCGGAAGATGATCGATTTCGTGTTGTTCGAGGATAGCGGCGCTGTAAAGCTCCTGGTCGAGCTCGACGATCGCACGCACAAGGCGGAAAAGGATGCCGAGCGTGATCGCATAACTGACAGTGCCGGCTACACGACGTTGCGGATGCGCGGCGCCGAAGCGCGGAGTATTGACATCATCCGCACAGCCTTTGTTGCCAAGCTTGCGGCTGCCAGCCTCCCGCCGGCGGGGACGACCAAGGTTGCGCCGCCCAGCCGGCGTAGCCAGGCAGGGCATGCGGCAGCCGAGTGAAGTCAATTGGTTGAACTTGCGCCACCGGCTGCGGTGGTCAGGACGGCGGCGGAACCAGCCCGCTTTCGGCGCTTATAACCTCCTGAACCACGGGAGAGTCATCATGGCTGACGACCGGACAAAGCGCGGGCCGCAGGATGCCGCGCGGGTCAACATCAATGAGGACTACGAGCTCCGCTACTGGACTGAACAATGCAGCGTCAGCCGGGCCGAGCTCGAGGAATTTGTGCGGTGGGCGGGGCCGGGCGCTGCAGCGGTGGCGCAAGCGCTCGGTAAATAGCGGCGGGTGCGGATCGCGACCTTCAACGTCAACGGCATCAATGGCCGGCTGCCGGTGCTGCTGCGCTGGCTCGCGGAGACGGCGCCGGACGTTGTCTGCGTGCAGGAATTGAAGGCGCCGCAGGACAGGTTTCCGCTGCAGGCGATCGCCGATGCCGGTTATGGCGCCATCTGGCAGGGGCAGTCGCGGTGGAACGGCGTCGCCATCCTGGCGCGGGGGCGCGACCCGATCGAGACGCGGCGCGGGCTGCCGGGGGACGCCGCGGATGACCAGAGCCGCTATATCGAGGCAGCGGTCGATGGCGTGTTGATCGCCGGGCTGTACCTGCCCAACGGCAACCCCCGGCCAGGGCCGCGTTTCGACTACAAGATGGCGTGGATGACACGGCTCCAGGCCCATGCCGCCGATCTGCTGGCGAGCGGTGCGCCGGTGGTGATCGCTGGCGATTTCAACGTGATGCCGACCGAGGCCGATGTCTACAAGCCCGAGCGCTGGCGCGACGATGCGCTGTTTGCGCCCGAGGTGCGCGCGGCGTTCTTCGAACTGGTCGGCCAGGGCTGGACCGATGCCATCCGCCACCTGCATCCGGACGCGACGATCTATACCTTCTGGGATTATGTCCGGAATGCCTGGGGCCGCGACGCTGGGCTGCGGCTCGATCATCTGCTGCTCAGCCCCAAGCTCCTTCCCCGACTGAAGGCCGCCGGCGTCGACCGCGAGGTGCGCGGCTGGGACAAGGCCAGCGACCATGCCCCAGCCTGGATCGAGCTCAAGCGGCGTTGAGCCGTTCGGCGGCGCCGCTGTCGAGGCGCGGGTTGCGCTGCTTCAATTCGTCGGTGAGCCAGGAGCCGAAACCCGACCACAGCGCCAGCGGCAGGCCCAGCGCCGCCGCAGGCCGGTCGACGATGCTGGCGGTGGTGACATAGGCGAGGGCGACGCCGACCAGCGCCCGGCTTTCGACGGTGCCGGCGGTCAGGTCACGATCGCCGAAAGTGATCTTGGCATAGCCGTCGACCAGCCCGACGGTGGCGGCCGCGAGCCCGAGCGCGGCATTGCGCGCCGGCGTACTGTCGCGGCGCAGCAGCCGCCAGGCACCGATGCCGAGCCCCGTCAGCAGGATCGGCCACATGATGCCGAAGGCCGCGTCGGGCGGCGTCACGCCGGGCTTGTCCAATGCCTTGTACCAGCGCCGCAGGCGGGGGTGGCTGGGATCGGGGCTGTAGGGCCGGCTGACGAGGCCGCTGATGGTCAGGGCGCCGACGACGATGAGGCCGGCGGGCAGGGGGTCGAGGCCGCGCGCCATGGTCATTCCGCCTCGCTGATGGCGGCGCGGATCATGGCTTCCCAGACGGCCGGGTCGCCGGCGCTGGCCATGGCTTCATCGGGTTCGCGCAGGGTCTTCAGCACCGCGATGGCGTCGTCGCGGTAGATGTGCCAGCTGGCGTCGACGACATCGGCGGCCGACGGATCGTCGCCCCGGGCGTTGCTGCTGATGCGCTGGCCTGCGAGCACGCGCGCGATGCGTTCGACCGCGGTTCCGACCGAAATGTCCATTGCCTGAGCCCTTTGCTGTGGTTCGCAACGAAACGGCGGAGGCTTTGGCGCGGTTCCGTGTCAGCCCAAGACCTAGGTCGCTTCGCCCTCGCCGACGTCGTACAGGCGCAGGTTGCGGCCGGAGATTTCGAGATCGGCCCAATGGGCGCGCCAGGCGGCGATATGGTCGGAGCGGAAGTGCGCCTGGAGGTGGGCGCGGCTGTCCCACAGCTCGTTGATGTGCATCAGCCCGGGGTCGAGCACGTCCTCGGCATAGCTGTAATGGAGGCAGCCGGGCTCGGCGCGGCTGGCCTCGATCATGGCGCGCATCGCCGGCCGGGCATCGGCGAGGCGGGGCGGCGGCAGGCGGATGGTCCCGACGATCAGCAGCATGGGGTTCCTCTCTGGCGATGAGCCGGCCGGTACCGCCCTGCCGCAGGCGACCCTAACCCCGCCATCGCCGCTTGAACATCGCCGCCGGATGCGCGATGGACGCGCCATGCCTGCCGCCCGCCTTTACCAGCGCCCCAAGAATGCCATGCAATCGGGCCGCGCCCATACCGGCCAGTGGCTGCTGGAGATCGAGCGCGACGAGCCGCAGCGGGCCGACCCGCTGACCGGCTGGGCCGGATCGGGCAATACCGAGACGCAGATCCAGCTGCATTTCCCCGACCGCGAGGCGGCGCTGGCCTATGCCGAGGCCAATGGCCTGACCGTGGAGATCGTGCCGCTGGGGCCACGGACGCTGAAATTGCAGGCCTACGCCGACAATTTCAGATAAAGCCGCTGTTTCGGGCGCCCGTAGCTCAGTTGGATAGAGCGCGGGACTTCTAATCCTGAGGCCGCAGGTTCGAATCCTGCCGGGCGCACCAATCAAATATCCGCCGAAACGTCTGCCCCCGGCGTCCTGCGATTGCGCCTGCGTTCCAGCCACCAGAGCAGCGTCGACACCAGCAACCAGGCGGCGAACCACGGCCATGAGGGACCGCGGGCGCCCGGGTCGGGGCTGACGGTGCGCGAGGCGGCCGGCTGCGCCTGCAATTGCAGCGTGGCAGCGCGCGTTTCGGCTGCCACCAGCGCGCGGCTGGGGGTGCCGACAGGGAACGGCCAGGTCTTGCCGGCGCTGGTGACGCTGTGCCAGCC
>QBLU01000021.1:33202-51094 GCA_003241875.1 Alphaproteobacteria bacterium | reverse complement strand
GGCATGCGCGGCGGCTTCGGCCAGCGTCTCCGCGTCGCCGGGACCGTCGACATCGATGACCGTCATGCCCGGCGTCGGGCTGATCGTCAGCAGGCCGCCCGGAAAGGCGACATGGCCGGTGCGCGCTGCCTCGACCGTCTCGCTCCAGCCGGCCGCCTCCAGCCGGTCCGCGCAGGGGCCTCCGACCAGCGTGATCGCATGGCCGGCCGCCGCCAGCCGTGCCGGCAGGTCGGGCCCCGGCTGCACCTCGCCGGCCGCCGCCGCCGGGCCATTGATGGCGCGCAGCTTCGCCAGCCGCGGCCGCGCTACCTCGGGCACCGCCGCGCGCACGACCTCGACGCGGAGCAAGCCACCTTCCGCCACGGCGGGCAGCGGCTCCAGCAGCGCCTCGACATCGCCGAGCCGCACGATGCCGCGCCGGCCCGGCACCAGGATCGTCGCCAGCCGGCCGACATGCACCGCGCCGGCACGCGGCCCGCCGTCGTCGCGCTCGACATGCGCGCCGATGACGGTGTCGCCGTCCAGCACCAGTGCCCTTGTGGCGCCGATGCCGCGCTCCACCAGCGCGATGGTCACCAGCCCGACGCCGCCAGCAGCGTGCGGGTCTCGGCCAATGGCAGGCCGACGACGCCCGACCAACTGCCCGACAGCCAGCGCACCCAGGCTTCGGCCGAGCCCTGCAGGGCATAGCCGCCGGCCTTGCCGCGCCAGTCTCCGGCCGCAACCAGGCTGTCGATGGCGACGGCGTCGAGTCGGTGGAAGGCCACAATAGTTTCGCTCGTCCGCATGCGGATGTGCCCGTGGGCGTCGGCGATGGCGACCGCGGTCGTCACCCGGTGCCGCCGGCCCGACAACAGCGCCAGGCATGCCCGCGCCGTCGCCTCGTCTTCGGCCTTGGGCAGGATGCGACGGCCGACGCCGACGACGGTATCGGCGGCCAGCACCAGCACGCCGGGGTGGCGGGCGGCAACGGCGGCGCACTTCTCTCGTGCCAGCCGCTCGGCATGGGCACGCGGCACTTCGGCCTTGCCCGGTGTCTCGTCGATATGGGCAGGATCGATCGCGGCCGGCACGATGCCGAGCCGCGCCAGCAGTCCGACCCGGCGCGGGCTGGCGGAGGCGAGGATGAGTTTCAGGCCAGCCACTCCAGAAAGCTGCCGTGCGGGTGGGCACGGGCCAGCAGATGGTCTTCGGCGTCGCCGCCACGCCACAGGGTCAGCCGCAGCGTCGGCAGCCGGGCGGCACTGGCATCGTCCATTTCATAGCGCAACCACGCGACCGGCGCCGCGGCACTGGCGGCGAGGCCGGCGAGATGCGCGGCGATGCGCGCCTTGGTGGCGGCCGGGAAATACTGAAACGCGATCGAGTGATAGACGACGGCGACGCTGCCGGGCGCCGGCGCGACATGGGCCTCGATCCAGTCGGCGGCGTCGGCGCGGTCGATCGGCGGCGGATCGGCCCTGGCCACCGCGATCGCCGCTGCGGCGCGGGCGACGCGTTCGGGCTGGTCGGGCCAAACATAGGCCATCAGGCGCTCGCGGACCGCCGGGTCGGCGACGTCGAGCGGGCTGATGTCGGTGCCGCGCCGGGAGAGGACAGACACCGCCGCGGCCGGGGGCAGCGGCCCGGTCCAGGCCGGCGCCAGCTGCACCGGGGACTGCGGATCGCCGACAGCCATATCGCCGAATCGATAGCCGAAGGTCGCCAACGCGAGATTGAGCCCGGCGCTGCAGCCGAGCTCGAACAGCCGCAGCGGCAGGCCGGTCGCCGCCGCGATCGTCATCAGCCCGGGCATCAGCACGCCGGAGCGCGCGACTTCGTTAGTCTGCGGCGGCCCGGCGAGCCAGCCGGCAAGCGCCGCGTCAAGCGCCGGGTCCGCCAGCAGCACGCGCAGCGCCGCGGCAAGATCGGCGACGGTCGGCAATTCCGCCGGCGGGTACAGCGCCCCCAGCATCGGCACCCGGCCGGCCCTCACCAGCGCGTTGCAGCCGCCGGTAAAGCGCATCATCAACGCATCGGCCATCGGGTCGCCCGGCCAGGCCGCCAGTGTTCGCGCGGTCACGCTGCTGGCATCGCAAGCCAGCACCGCCGCCTCGCACACCGCCGCCGTCAGCGGGGCGCCCAACCGTCGGCAGAACCCGGCCTGGCGGGCAAACGCCTCGGCGATGGCCGGCGGCAGGCCCATCGGGCGCTCAGTCTTCCGGCGCGATGGTCACCCGCAGGCCGTCGAGGGCGGCGGTAAAGGCGATCTGGCACGACAGCCGCGACGCGCCGGTCTTGTGGTCCGAGCTGTCGAGCAGGTCGTCCTCGTCGGCGCCCGCCTTGCCGGCGGCAACCGCGAAGTCGTCATCGACATAGACATGGCACGTCGCGCACGAACAACAGCCGCCGCACAGCGCCAGCAGCTCGTCGATGCCGCCATCGCGGATGATCTCCATCACCGACATCCCGGGCTTTGCCGGCAGGGCGATGTCCTTGCCCTCGCGGGTGGTGACGGTAATCTCGGCCATGGTGCTGCTTTCCTGTTGGCGGTCGCTGCATTCCTTAGCGGCGGCGATGGCCATAGGACAAGCCATAGGACACGCCATAGGACTGGCCAAAGCACTGGTTGGCGAAGCCGGCGCGACGACGATAGGGTGAGCCGACCAAGGGGAGATTTCATGCGCGTCGTTCACCAGTTCGCACCGCCCATGTCGGGCCTGATCGCCAGCCTGCCCGGCGTCACCAGCGCCGAGCACCAGCCGCGTGAACGGCATTGGGACCTGCCCGTCGATGCCGACGTGCTCTTCATCCTCCACGGCGAGGGCGAAGGCCGCAGCGTCGCCGGCGTCCCCCGCCCCGCCGGCTGGCCGGGCACGACCAGGCTCGTCCAGATCGCCAGCGCCGGGCTCGACGACTATCCAGAATGGGTGTTCGAGGCGCCGAACGTCGCCTGCAGCTCTGGCACCACCGCCCGGCCGATCGCCGAATATGCCCTCGCCGTGATGCTCGCCCATGTGAAGCAGCTCGCCAAGGTCACGCTCAAGGCCGGCGACAGCTGGCCCAGCCGCGACGAGATGATGGTCAACCCGTCGGGCACGCTGGAGGGCAGTACCCTCGGCCTGCTCGGGCTGGGCGCGATCGGCAGCCAGGTCGCGCGCTACGCCGCCGCCTTCGACATGAAGATCATCGCCACCCGCCAGTCGAACACCCCGCCCGACGACCCCAACATCTCGCTGGTGCCGCTGGCAGTGCTTGCCGCCCGGTCGGACCATCTCGTCATCGCCGCGCCGATCAGCGCGGAGACGCAGCACCTCGTCAACGCCGATTTCCTCGGCCGCATGATGGCCGACGCCCATATCGTCAACGTCGCCCGCGGCGCCATCATCGACGACGACGCGCTGAAAGCCGAGTTCGACAAGGACCGCCTCTGGGCCTCCCTCGACGTTACCGATCCTGAGCCCCTGCCCGACGGCCACTGGCTGATCGGCCACCCTCGCGCCCGCATCACCCCGCACCGGTCCTGGGTGTCACCCGAAACCTCGCGCCGGGTGTTCGAGCGGCTGGCGGAGAATATCCGGCGCGTGCAGGCGGGGGAGACGCTGCTGGGGGCGGTGGGGTGATGGGGCGCGCGGGACTCGTGGCGACGTCATGTCGGCTATTGGGCCTGCAAGGGACTGGGGTCTATGCGCTGCGCACAAATTCCGCCAGCCGTTGGGGCTCGAGCACGTTAACCCGCCCATAGTCCAGCCCTACATACCCTGCGGCTTGCAGCTCGATCAGCGCGAAATTGGTGTGATGCCTCGACACGTTGGACATCTCGGCAAGTTGCGATTGCGTGATGCGAAACCCGCGCGGATCGGCGGGCCTGACGCCTTCCAGCGCGGCCGTGACCCGCAGCAATACCGCCGATATGCGTTGCCGCGCCTCCCGGATAAGCAGCTCGCACCCCGCTTCGATCGCCAGCACGGCGGAGATTTCAGCGATCTGGCCCAAAGCACTTGCGGCATGGGCATCCCCACTGGCGATGGCACGAAGCGCTTGCAGCGGCACAAGCAGTAGCGTCGCATCTTCCAGCGCCATGAAGGTCATGGTGCGCCGCCGGCCAAACACCATCGGACCTTCGCCAAACCACCAGCCAGTCTGCATGATATGAACCAGCGTCGGACCACTGATCTGGGTTGTCATCTCGCAACCGATCGCACCCGACACAATTCCGTAGATTCCACCCGCTTCGTCGCCCGTAAAGAAAACCGGGTCGCCGGCCGAGAATGTCAGCGATCGGCCATTTTTGATGATCGTATGCCGCAACTCCGGGGGTTGCAGCGACAGCCAGCCACGCTTTGAAAATGTCGCGTCCATCAAATCCGCCGGCACAGCCATCACGCTGTCATCCTGTATCGCCTCACCAAATTTTGGTCACATTGCGGGATAACCCGCAATCGAAACCGTCAAAGCCGACACGATTGCGATCAGAAGGTGGGAGCACTCCGATGATCACGACGCGGTATTTTGCAAGTTACGCAGCTTTGACATGCAGTGCGGGCCTGATGTCCGCCGCCGCTCTGGCAGCGGCGCCCTCAGCCGACAGCGTCTATTTCGGCGGTGACATTCTGACAATGCAGGGGAGCGCACCCAGCTATGTCGCGGCATTGGCGGTCAAGGATGGTCGCATCAGTGCCATGGGCACGAAATCGGCGATGCTGAAACTGCGGGGACCGGCAACGCGGCTGGTCGATCTGAAGGGGCAGACACTGATGCCCGGCTTCATTGATCCGCATCTGCATCCGATCCTGGGCTCGCTGATCCTCAATGCCAAATTCGCCTCGCCTTTCGACTGGAGCTTTCCGTGGGGCGATGCCAAGGCAGTGCGCGGCAACCAAGCCTTCCTGGCCAAGGTCGAGGCCTATGACGCGGCGCTGACTGACCCGAAGGAACCCCTGCTGGTCTGGGGGTGGCTGGAGCCATTCCATGGCCAGATGAACCGCCAGCTGCTCGACGCGATTTCGACGACGCGGCCAATTTCGGTCTGGGCCTATTCGGCGCACGAAATGATCTTCAACACCGCAGCGCTCAAGCATTACGGGCTGATGGAAGCGGACGCCAAAGGCAACAGCCAGATCGATTACGCTCTGGGCAAGTATCTGGAGGCAGGCTTCTTTACCCAGGCAGTACCGAAGGTCGCGCCGACCATGATGAGCCCGGCCGCGCTGGCCGAAGGAATGGCGCGTTTCGGCACGTTGACGCAACGCGCCGGCGTGACAACGATGGGCGATATGGCAACCGGATCGTCGGGCGATTTTGCCGGCGACGTAGCGGCCATGAAGGCCAACCTTGAAAAGCCCGGCACGCCGTTTCGGGTCTTGCTGGTGCCCGATACGAATACGCTGGGGTTGCAGATGGGTGACGGAGAAAAGCTGGTGTCGTTCGTCAGGGCACTGCCCGCGCAGAACACCCGTCATCTGGCGTTCTCCAACAGCGTCAAACTGTTCGCCGACGGCGCATTTTTCGGCCAGGCGATGCAAATCGAGCCACCCGGCTATCGCGACGGCCATTCGGGCGAATGGATCATGCAGCCCGATCGGCTGAAGGCAGCAATGACGCTGTGGTGGGACGCCGGCTATGACATCCACATCCATTGCAACGGCAGCGGCGGGCTGACCGTTATTCTCGACACGCTGGAGGCACTGGAGGCCAAATCCCCGCGTGGTGATCGCCGGATCGTCATCGAACATTTCGGCGTATCGACCGCCGCGCAGGCGAAGCGAATTGCCAAATTGGGCGCCGTGGTTTCGGCCAACCCCTTCTATTTTTACTCGATGGCCGACAAATATGCAGCGGGGAACCTTGGCGCCGAACGTGCGGATGAACTGGTGCGCCTTGGGTCCCTCCGCGCCAACAAGGTGCGCTTCGGCCTGCATTCCGATTTCACCATGGCGCCGATCGATCCGCTGCTGCTCGCCTGGATCGCGGCCAATCGGGTGACCGCCGACGGCAAGGCGAGGGGCGTGGGTGAAAAGGTGCCGGTGTATGATGCGTTGAAGGGCATCACATCCGATGCCGCCTATGTCCTGCACATGGACGACCAGATCGGCAGCCTTGGCGTCGGCAAAAAGGCCGATTTTGTCATTCTCGCGCAAAATCCGATCAAGACCGCGCCGGCGAAGCTGCGCGACATCAAGGTGATGGGCACCGTTTTCGAGGGCGTTTCCGCCAACGCGCCTTAGATGATACTCTTAGGCGGAGACGCCTGTGTCTGCTGTCTCGACTGCCTTTGGGTTGTGCAACTCCCTAAAGGCAGCAGGACACGAGCAAAGCCCGCGCCACGTCGGACAGGTTCGGTCGGGGTTTCCGCCCGCCCGGCTGGCCGGTCTCGGGCCTGTCGGCGTGCTGCGCTGCGCACTGCACGCTCGCGGCCCTTCGCCCTCAAAATGGTACAATCTTACCCGTCTTGGAGAACTTCATATAGCCGATGTTGATGCCCAGCCGGGCGCCGACGCCGAGCTTCACCGGCACGATGATGACATTGTCGCGCTGCAGGTAATTGGCGGTGAAGCCGCCGACCAGATAGGCCTTGCCCTCCGCCGCCGGATAGCGGCGAAACAGGTCCTGGGTGTCATCGAGGTTGTAGACCAGCGCAAAGGTCTTGGAACCGTCGCCGCCGAGATCGAAGCCGATGGACGGCCCGGTCCAGTGCACGACCTGCTGGCCCTCGACCTTGTGGAACAGCGTGCCCGAGCCATAGCGCAGGCCGACGACAATGGCGCCGCCGACCTCCTTGCCGACGATATAGGCGTTGGGCTGGCCATATTTCGAAAACGTCTGGCGGATCAGCTCGGCCAGGCCCTCGGCGCCCTTGCCGAACACGTCCTCGGCGGCGCCGAGCACATCGTCCTCGGCAAAGGTCGGCGTCTTTTCGGGCGGCAGCGGCGGCGGGGTCTCGCCGTTCATCGGGGCCTGCTGGGCAGGCTCGGACGCCGGCACCGGCTGCGACTGCACTGCCGGCTGGGCCGCGAGCGGGGCCGGGGCGGCGAGCAGCCCGGCAACCAGCGCCGTCACCAGGCCCGTTGTTACCCTCGAGGCCGCCGTCGTCGAACGCTGCCGCATCATTGTCTCCCGCGAATATGCCCGGGTGTCATCGCGCCCGTCGCCTGAACGCCCGATGAGCCGGAAGCGCGCCGGACGTCCACCGGCTTCACCGTCGTTACGGCTTCCCGCCTGCAAGGCGCCATGCTAACCGGCGCGCCGGATGCGGGCCGGCCAGCTGCCGGGCGCCAAGCCCAGGGAATGTGATTGCCATGCGTGTTGCAATGATCGGTTCGGGTTATGTCGGCCTGGTTTCGGGGGCGTGCTTCGCCGATTTCGGTCACGACGTATGCTGCGTCGACAAGGATCCGGGCAAGATCGACCGGCTGCACGCCGGGGTGATGCCGATCTTTGAACCGGGCCTCGACGCGCTGGTCACCGGCAACGCCAAGGCCGGCCGGCTGACCTTCACAACCGAACTGGTCGAGGGCATCGGGGGCGCCGAAGCCATCTTCATCGCCGTTGGCACCCCCAGCCGCCGCGGCGACGGCCATGCCGACCTGAGCTATGTCTATGCCGCCGCCCGCGAAATCGCCGCCGCGCTGACGGGCTATACGGTCATCGTCACCAAATCGACGGTGCCGGTTGGCACCGGCGACGAGGTCGAACGCATCATCCGCGAAGTCAATCCGGACGCCGATTTTGCGGTCGTGTCGAACCCCGAATTCCTGCGCGAAGGCGCCGCCATCGGCGACTTCAAGCGCCCCGACCGCATCGTCGTCGGCACCGATGACGAACGCGCCCGCGCCGTGATGACCGAGCTGTACCGGCCGCTGTTCCTCAACCACTCGCCGATCCTGTTCATGGGCCGGCGCGCCGCCGAGTTGACGAAATACGCCGCCAACGCCTTCCTCGCCACCAAGATCACCTTCATCAACGAGATCGCCGACCTGTGCGAGGCGGTCGGCGCCAATGTCCAGGACGTGTCGCGCGGCATCGGGCTCGACAACCGCATCGGATCGAAGTTCCTCCATGCAGGCCCCGGCTATGGTGGCAGCTGCTTCCCCAAGGACACGCTGGCGCTGGTCAAGACCGCGCAGGACGCCGGCGCGCCGATACGCATCGTGGAGACGGTGGCGGCGGTCAACGACACCCGCAAACGGGCGATGGCGAAAAAGGTTATCGCGCTCGCCGGCGGCGATGTCCGCGGCAAGACGGTGGCCGTGCTGGGGCTGACCTTCAAGCCCAACACCGACGACATGCGCGATTCGCCCGCCATCGCCGTCATCCAGGCGTTGCAGGACGCCGGCGCCAGCATCCGCGCCTTCGACCCCGAGGGCACCGAACAGGCGCAGCTGGTGCTGACCGACATCGAATACGCCGCCGATCCCTATGCCTGCCTGGCGGACGCCGACGTCGCCGTGCTGGTCACCGAATGGGACGTGTTCCGCGGCCTCGACATGGACCGGGTCAAGACGCTGATGAAAACGCCGGCCATCGCCGACCTGCGCAACGTCTATCGTCCCGACGAAATGGCCCGCCGCGGCATCGCCTATGCCAGCATCGGGCGATAAGGCGTTTGACGCGGACGCGCCGGGCCAGTTATAGCCCCCGTCGCGCGGAGTCGTGGGTGAGCGGCTGAAACCAGTAGTTTGCTAAACTGCCGATCTGGGTAACCGGATCCGAGGGTTCGAATCCCTCCGACTCCGCCACTTTCCTGCCGACAGGCCTCAGGCCACCGCCGCCAGCTCCGACGCCTGGTTGATGGCGCGCTTGGCGTCGAGTTCCATGGCTTCGTAGGCGCCGCCGATAAGCTCCGCCTCGACGCCCGCCGCGACGAGTTCGTCGTAGAGGGCGCGCAGGGGCACCTGGCCGGCGCAGATGACGACGGTGTCGACGGCAAACAGCTGCGGCTCGCCGTTGACCAGCGTGTGCAGGCCTTCGTCGTCCACCCGCAGATACTCGACGCCGCCGACCATCCGGACACCGCGGCGCTGCAGCGTCAGCTTGTGGGTCCAGCCGGTGGTCTTGCCGAGGCCCTTGCCGGGGGCGCTGGCCTTCCTTTGCAGCAGCGTTACTTCGCGGTCGGCGCGGGCAACCTCGGGCACGATGCCGGTGACGCCGCCGCGGGGGTGATTTGCGAAATCGATGCCCCATTCTTTCGCGAACACCGCGATGTCCATAGCGGCGGACGTGCCCTGATGGGTGATGAGCTCGGCTACGTCGAAGCCGATGCCGCCCGCGCCCATGATGGCGACGGTCTTGCCGACGGGCACGCGGCCCATGATGACATCGACATAGCCGGCGACCTTGGGATGATCGATGCCTTCGATTTCGGGCCGGCGCGGGGTGATGCCGGTGGCGATGACGACCTTGTCATAGCCCATCAGCATCGCCGCATCGGCGCGGGTGTCGAGCTTCAAATCGATGCCGAGCTTTTCGATCATGCGGTTGTAATAGCGCAGGGTTTCGCTGAACTCCTCCTTGCCCGGGATGCGCGCGGCGAGGTTGAACTGGCCGCCGATGCGGGGGGCGGCGTCGTATAGCGTGACCTGGTGGCCGCGCTGCGCCGCGGTGACGGCATACGCAAGGCCGGCCGGCCCGGCGCCGACGACGGCGATGCTGCGGACCAGCGTCACCGGCGGATAGTTGAGCTCGGTTTCCCGGCAGGCGCGCGGGTTGACGAGGCAGCTGGTCAGCTTGCCGCCAAAGGTATGGTCGAGGCAGGCCTGGTTGCACGCGATGCAGGTGTTGATCTCGTCCTCGCGGCCTTCGGCGGCCTTCTTCACCAGGTCGGGGTCGGCGAGCATCGGCCGCGCCATCGAGACGAGATCGGCGTCGCCGCGCGCCAGCACCTCCTCGGCGACCGCCGGCATGTTGATGCGGTTGCTGGTGATGACCGGCACGCCGACCTCCTTCCGCAGTCGCCCGGTTACGCTGGCAAAGGCGGCGCGCGGCACCATGGTGGCGATCGTCGGCACTTGCGCCTCGTGCCAGCAGAAATGCGTGCTGATGATGTTGACGCCCTCGGCCTCGACGGCCTTCGCCAGGGTGACGACCTCGTCCCAGGCCATGCCGCCTTCCAGCATGTCCATCGCGGCGATGCGGAAGATGACGATGAAGTCACGGCCGACGGCGGCGCGGACACGGCGGACCACCTCCACCGGGAAACGCATGCGGTTCTCGAACGGCCCGCCCCATTGGTCGGTGCGCAAATTGGTCTTTTCGACGAGGAACGCCGACAGCAGATAGCCCGCCGAGCCAATGATCTCGACGCCGTCATAGCCGGCGAGCTTGGCCATCGCGGCGCATTGGGCGAAGTCGCCGAGCTGCTTTTCGATGCCGTCCTCGTCGAGCTCGTTGGGCACGAAGCGGCCGATGCGCGAGCGGATCGCCGAGGGTGCCACGGCGTCCGGCGTCATTGCCAGCGGGCCGGTGTGCAGGATCTGCATGCAGATCTTCACATCAGGGTCGGCGGCGTGGACCGCCTCGGTGACGATGCGGTGCTCGGCGGCTTCCTCGGGGGTCGACAGCTTGCTGCCGCCGCCGCCTTCGTGATTGGGGATGATGCCGCCGGTGATGATCATGCCGACGCCGCCGCGGGCACGTTCGGCGAAATAGGCGGCCTGGCGCTCGAAGCCGCCGGGAATGTCCTCGAGGCCGGTGTGCATAGAACCCATCAGGATGCGGTTCTTCAATGTCGTGAAGCCGAGGTCGAGTGGCGTGAAGACATGCGGGTAGCGGGGGTGCGTCATCATCGGCTCCTGTCAGCGACCAGTGTAGACCGGCGCACGCTTTTCGAGAAAGGCGCGCATGCCTTCGGCAAAATCGGCGCTTTGCGCGCAGAGCGTCTGATTGCGGTTCTCGATCGCCATCGCAGCTTCCAGGCTGGGCGCGTCGATCGCCATGGCCAGGCCCTCCTTGGTCAGCCGAAGCCCCATCGGAGAGGCATAGAGCATGTCGGCGACATAGGTTTCGGCGGTCGCCTCCAGCGCCTCATCGGCAACGACTTCGGAGACAAGGCCCGTCGCCAGCGCCCGCTGGGCGTGGATGAAGCGGCCGGTGAGCATCATTTCGGCGGCCACGGACGCACCGACCAGCCGCGGCAGGAAATAGCTGACCCCCATGTCGCAGGACGACAGCCCGATGCGGATGAAGGCCGAATTCATGCGGACGCTTTCGCCGGCGATGCGGATGTCGGACGCCAGCGCAAAGGCCAGCCCGCCGCCGCAGGCCGGGCCATGGACCAGCGCCACAATCGGCTGCGGGCAGCGGCGCATGCGGATATAGACATCGGCGAGATGGCCCTGGAAGCCATAGCCACCGCCAAACGGCACGGTGGCCGGATCGGTACGGCCGGGGTCCTTGATGTCGAGCCCGGCGCAGAACGCCCGGCCGGCGCCGCGCATGACGATGACGCGGCAGTCGCGATCGTCGAACTTCCTGCCGAAATAGTCCGACATTTCGCCGACCATCTCGAGCGAGATGGCGTTCATCGCCTCGGGCCGATTCAGCGTCAGCCAGTCGGCGGCGCCGCGGCGTTCGACGGTGATGGTGCGATAGGTCATGCGATCCCCTGCGGCTATCAGATGACAGGCTCGCCGGCGCCTCTCAATGGCGGAACTGACAGGGTGATCAGCCCTGCGGCGACGTGACCATCGCGGTGTCGTCGCGCTTGGTGCGTTCGCCCATGCGTTCGCCGGTGGCGCTGTAGCTGACCAGCTCGGCGATATTGGTGGCATGGTCGCCGACGCGCTCCAGGCTCTTGGCGATGAACAGCAGGTGGGCCGATGGCGTGATCCGCTGCGGATTTTCCATCATGAAGGTCAGCAGCGACCGGAACAGGCTGGTGTAGAAATCGTCGATGACCTGGTCGCGCTCGGCAATCGCCGCCGCCCGCTCCGCATCGCGGGCGATAAAGGCATCGATCGCGCCGCCGACCATCTGCGCCACCATCCGCGCCATTTCGGGCACCAGCACCATCGGCTCCATCGGTGCATCCTTGGCGAGGACCGTCGTGCGCTTGGCGATATTCTTGGCATAGTCGCCGATGCGTTCGAGGATGCCGCTGATCTTCAGCGCAGCGACGATCTCGCGCAGGTCGCCGGCCATGGGCGCCCTGAGCGCGATGGTCTGGATGGCAAAGGCCTCGGTTTCTGCCTCCAGCGCGTCGATGGCCGCGTCGCCGTCGACGATGATCCGGGCTGCGGCAGCATCGTGGCGGGCGAGGGCATCGGCGGCGGCGATGATCTGCGCCTCGCACAGCCGGCCCATGCGGACGACAAGGGCGCGCAGCCGGTCGAGGTCCTCATCGAACGAACTGAGCGTATGGGCGGGAAGGTCGGTCATGCTGCTGTCCCCGTCAACCGAACCGGCCGGTGACATATTCCCGGGTCTTCTGCTCGCGGGGGTTGGTGAATATCTGCGCCGTGGCGCCGGCCTCTACGACCTGGCCCAGATACATGAAGGCGGTCTGGTCCGAACAGCGCGCCGCCTGCTGCATCGAATGGGTGACGATCAAGATGGTGAATTCGGTGCGCAGCTCGGCGATCAGTTCCTCGACCTTGGCGGTCGAGATCGGATCGAGCGCCGAGGTGGGCTCGTCGAACAGCAGCACCTGTGGCCGCACGGCGATGGTGCGGGCGATGCACAGCCGCTGCTGCTGGCCGCCCGACATGCCGAGCGCCGAGGTGTTGAGGCGATCCTTGGTCTCCTCCCAGATCGCCGCCTTGCGCAGGCTCCACTCGACGCGCTCGTCCATGGCGCCCTTGGACAGTTTTTCGTGCAGGCGCAGGCCGAAGGCGATATTCTCATAAATCGACATCGGGAACGGCGTCGGCTTTTGAAACACCATGCCGATGCGCGAGCGCAGCTCGGTCGGGTCGACCTTTGGGTCGATCAGGTTGACGCCGCCCATCATCACCTCGCCGGTGGCGCGCTGGCCCGGGTACAGGCTGTACATGCGGTTGATGACGCGCAGCAGAGTCGATTTCCCGCAGCCCGACGGCCCGATCAGCGCCGTCACCCGGCGTTCCGGGAAATCGAGGTTGATCGATTTCAGCGCCTGGTTCTCGCCATAGTAGAAATCGAGGTTGCGGGTGGTGATGAACGGCTTCGAGCCATCCATCGTGTCGTGGCGCCCCACGACATCGCCGAGCGATGCAACCTGCGGGCTGTCGGCGGCCATCTTCGGATCTCCTAGCGTTTCCGGCTCAAGGCCAGTTGCGCGATGATATTGATTGCCAGCACGCCGAGCGTCACCAGCAGCGCCCCGGTCCAGGCCAGTTGCACCAGGTCGTCGTAGGGGCTGCCGGCATATTGATAGATGGTCAGCGGCAGGCTGGCCATCGGCTTGCCGAGCGACGTCGACCAGTTGAGGTTGCCGAGCGAAGTGAACAGCAGCGGCGCGGTTTCCCCAGCGACCCGGGCCAGCGCCAGCAGGATCCCGGTGGAAATACCCGAGCCGGCGGCGCGCCAGGCGATCAGCGTGACGACCTTCCACTTGGGGGCGCCCAGGGCCGCCGCCGCCTCGCGCAGCGCCACCGGGACCAGCGACAGCATGTCCTCCGTCGTTCGCACGATCATCGGGATGGCGATGACGGCCAGCGCGATGCCGCCGGCAAAGCCCGAATAGGTGTTCGTCGTCGCCACCAGCAGCACATAGACAAACAGGCCGACGAGTATCGACGGCGCCGAGAGCAGGATGTCGCTGACAAAGCGGATGACGTCGCCGAGCTTGGAGCCGCGCGCATATTCCGACAGATAGGTGCCCGCCATGATGCCGATCGGCACGGCAACGGCCATGCCGAGCGCGACCTGGATCAGGCTGCCGACGATGGCGTTGGCGAGGCCGCCGTTTTCGCCCGTGGGCGCCATCGAGGTGGTCAGCACCGACCAGTGCAGCGCCGGCAGGCCGCGCGCCACCAGCGTCCACAGGATCGAGCCCAGCGCCAGCAGCGACAGCAGCGCGGCAGCGCCGGCAACGACGCCGGCGACGAGGTTGACGGCCTTGCGGCGGGTGGCGCGGGCGCTCATTTCAGGTCTCCACGCTCAATTTTCGACCCGGCGGCCGACGAGGGCGCGGGAGATCGACAACACGATGAACGAAATGACGAACAGCGTCACGCCGAGCCCGAGCAGAGCCGCCAGCTTCAACGAACCACCGCCGGCTTCGTTGAATTCATTGGCGATGGTCGAGGAGATGGTGGCGCCTTGGGCAAAGATCGACGGCGACAGGCGGGTGGCGTTGCCGATCACGAAGGTCACCGCCATCGTCTCCCCGAGCGCCCGGCCGAGGCCGAGCATGATGGCGCCGATGAAGGCCCGCTTGCCATAGGGCAGCGCGACGTGGCGGATGACTTCGAAGCGTGTGGCGCCAAGGCCATAGACCGATTCCTTGAGGATGACCGGCGTCGCGCCGAGCACCTCGACGAACATGGCGGTGATCAGCGGCAGGATCATCACGGCGAGCACCAGCCCCGCGGTAAACAGGTTGTTGCCCGATCCATAGTCGAAGACCCGGTTCAGCACCGGCACGTCAGCAAAGGCATCCGCGACGTTGAGGACGACATGTTCGGCGATATAGGGCGCGAGGATGAAGAAGCCCCACATGCCGTAGATTATCGACGGGATCGCCGCGAGCAGTTGGATAAGGATGCCGATCGGCCGGCGCAGCGCCTGCGGCACGATTTCCGTCAGCGCATAGGCAACGCCCATCGCCAGCGGCACGGCGATGATCAGCGCCAGCAGCGAGGTCGCCAGCGTGCCATAGATCATCACCCCGGCGCCGTATTGGTCGGCGACCGAATCCCATATCGGATTCCAGAAGAACGTCGGCCCGAAGGTCTTGAGTGCCGGCCAGGCGCCCAGCAACAACATCAGGATGATGGCGCCGAGCAGGCCGAAGACCAGCAGTCCGGATGTCGTCACGGTGCCGGCGAACAGCCGTTCCTTGCCGCGCGACGATGCCGGCCCCGCCACGACCGGCGGCGGCGCCGCAGCCGCGAGCGTTCCAGCGGCGCCGGTCATGGTCGCGCCGGACGGGAAGGGAAATACGGGAGCGCGGATGGGGCCATGGCGATGTTCCCGCTATTTGACCGCGTCGACGCCCTGGATGCCGGTCCAGCTCGCCCTGGCCTGGGCCACGGCGACGTCGGGCAGCGGGATGTAGCCGAGCTGGCTGGCGACATCATCGCCCTTGTTGAAGGCCCAGTCGAAGAATGCCAGCGCGGCGCGGGTCTTGGCCAGATCAGCCGGCTTGGCGGGGACCAGGATATAGGTGGCGCTGACGATCGGCCAGGTGTTGGGACCGGGCAGCGCCAGCATGTCGGCAACGCCGTTCTTGGCGGTAGCCCAGTCGGCCTGCGCCGCCGCGGCGGCGAAGGTGGCCGGGCTGGCCTGGACATAGGCGCCATCGGCATTGGCAAGCTGCGTCATCGTCAGCTTGTTGGCGGCGGCATAGTTATATTCGACATAACCGATGCCGCCGACGGTGTTCTTCACATTGGCGGCGACGCCGTCATTGCCCTTGCCGCCCTGCCCGGCGGGCCAGCTGAGGGCCTTGCCGGCGCCGAGCGTCCAGTTCGGCGCGGTCTTCTTCATGTAGTTGGTGAAGATCGCGGTCGTGCCGGACGAATCCGACCGATAGACTGGCGCCACCGGGATCGGCCGCAGCTGCAGCCCCGGGTTGACGGCGGCGATCGCCGGATCGTTCCAGCGGCTGATCTTGCCCATGTAGATGTCGGCGATCAGGGCCGGGGTCAGGCGCAGCCGGTTGTCGGCGACGCCCGGGATGTTGACGATCATCACCTCCGAACCGATCACGGCCGGAAATTGCACCAGGCCGTTGGCGGCGACGTCTTCCGGTTTCATCGGGTCGTCGGTGGCGCCGAAATCGACGGTTCGCGCCTTGATCTGCGTCTGGCCGCCACCCGAGCCGATGGCCTGGTAGTTGAGCGAGGCGCCGGTCGCGGCCGCATAGGCCGACCCCCATTTGCCGTACAGCGGCGCCGGAAAGGTCGCGCCGGCCCCGGTGATATCGGCCGTGTCGGCGCCGCCGTCGGCCCCGCCGGCCTTGACGGTCGAGGTGGCGGTATCGCCGCCGCAGGACGCGGTCACGACAATGATGACACTGCCTAGTGCCAGCGGCATCATGCGCTTCACGATATTCATCGGGTAATCCTCGCTCTTCGCGCGAGCCTGTATCCGCCCGTCGCGGTGCTCGTTCGCAGTCTTGTGTGACAGTTGGATGACATAGCCGGAACTTATCGCGGCGTAACCAGTCAGCAAGGGGGCCGACGGTGATCATCCCGTCGCTTTCAGACAGGAAAAGGGACCCGTCCCGGGAAAAGCGGTGCGCGGCAAAGGCGGCGAGCGGCGACGCCGGCAGCCGAACGAATCGCTTCCGGCACCATTCGGCGTTGCCCTGGGGTGCGGCGGCAGTGCCCCTGCCCCTCGCCGCCGCATCGGCTAAGGTGCCGCCGATGCATGCTCCTGCCTTACCCAGCGCCGTCCTGGCGCTCACCGGCCTCGCCAAGTCGGTGCCCGGCGGGCGCCGGCTGTTTGCCGGCCTCGACCTCGACGTCGCGCCCGGCGAGATCATCGCCATCATGGGCGAATCGGGGATCGGCAAATCGACCCTGCTCAACCTCATCGCCGGGCTCGACACCGGCGATGCCGGGACCATCGCCATCGCCGGCACCGACCTTGCCGGGCTCGACGACGACGGCCGCACGGTGCTGCGCCGCGACCATATCGGCTTTGTCTTCCAGGCCTTTCACATCCTGCCGCACCTGACGCTGGCGCAGAACATCGCGCTGCCGCTGGTACTGGCCCATGCGCCGGGGCCGCCGGCGCTGGCGGCGGCGACGGCGATGCTGGCCAAGGTCGGCCTCGACGGCCGGGGCGGCGACTATCCGGCACAGCTGTCGGGCGGCGAACTGCAGCGCATTGCCATCGCCCGCGCGCTCGTCCACCGGCCGGCGCTGATCCTGGCCGACGAACCGACCGGCAACCTCGACCCCGAAACCGCCGAGCGCATCCTGGCGCTGCTGCTGTCCGAGGCGCGCGCCTCCGGCGCCGCCGCGGTGATCGTCACCCACAGCGAACGCGCCGCTGCCGTTGCCGACCGGGTGCTGGTGCTCGGCCCGGCCGGGCTGACCCTGCGTACCGATGGTTAGCCTCGGCCTGCCCGCCACGCCGGCGCGCTGGATGGTCGTCGGCGAGTGGCGGGCGCATCCGGCGCGGCTGGTCGTCGGCATCCTCGCCATCGCAGTGGGTGTCGCGCTCGGCTTTGCCGTGCATCTCGTCAATCGCACCGCTCTGGCCAGCTTTGATCGCGCTATCCGCAGCGTCAACGGCGCCGCCGATTTGCAGGTCCATTCGGCGACCCCCGTCGGCTTTGCCGAGGGCCTGTATCCACAGCTGGCGCGCATCGACGGCATCGCCGCGGCAAGCCCGGTCGTCGAGCTCACCGCCACCACCGGAACACTGGCGATTCCCGGCAGCACCGGCGACGGCAGCCGGCTGACGCTGCTCGGCCTCGATGTGCTGCGCGCGGCGACGGTGACGCCAAGTCTCGTCGGCATGCCGGTCAGCGGCGGCCCCGGCCGCGACTCCGCGTTTGACCCGCAAGCCATCTTTGTCTCGCGCGCGGCACTGCAGGCCATGCAGCGCCGGATCGGCGACAGCGTCACCATCGCCGCCGCCGGGCGGGCGCAGCGCTTCACCATCGCCGGGGTGATGCCGGGTGCTGGCGACGACCAGGCGCTGGCGGTGATCGACATCGCCGATGCACAATGGCGGTTCGGGCAGCTCGGCCGGCTGCAGCGCATCGACCTGCGGCTGGCCGAAGGCGCCGATCGTGCCGCCGTGGCGCGCCCGGTCGCC
>QBLU01000021.1:0-33192 GCA_003241875.1 Alphaproteobacteria bacterium | reverse complement strand
CGCCGGGTCGCCGCCGTGCTGCCCGCCGATGCGGAGCTCGGGTCGCCCGACACCAATGCCCAGCGCAGCGACAGCCTGTCCCGCGCCTATCGTGTCAACCTGGAGATGCTGGCGATGGTGGCGCTGCTGACGGGCGGCTTCCTCGTCTATTCGGCGCAGTCACTGTCGGTGGCGCGGCGGCAGCCACAGTTTGCGCTGTTGCGCGTGCTCGGCCTGCGGCGGCGCGCGCTGACGACGCAGATCGTCATCGAGGGCGCGCTGCTCGGGTTTGTCGGCGCGGCGCTGGGCATCGCGCTCGGCTACGGGCTCGCCGATCTTGCCGTCACGCAGCTGGGCGGCGATCTCGGCGGCGGCTATTTCCGCGACGCCGCCCGGCTCGATTTCGCGCCCGTCGCGGCGTTGCTCTTTGCCGGCATCGGCATCGCCGTGGCGGTGGCGAGCAGCCTGGTGCCGGCGCTGGCAGCGGCGCGGGCGCGGCCGGCGGTGGCGCTGAAGACCGCAGGCGACGCCGGGGATCCGCGCGCCGTGCCGCTGGCCTGGCCGGGGCTGGGGCTGCTCGGGCTCGGCGGCCTTGCCGCGCTGGCGCCGCCGGTCGGCGGACTGCCGCTGCTCGGCTATGCCGCGATGGCGCTGCTGCTGGCGGGCGGCATCGCTATCATGCCGCGGCTGGCGCGGACGCTGCTGGCGCCACTGCAGCGCCTGTCGCTGCCGCCGGCACTCGATCTCGCAGTCAAGCGGCTGTGGGGCGCACCGGGCCAGGCGGCGGTGGCGTTGTGCGGAATCGTCGCGTCGACGGCGCTGATGGTGGCGATGGCGGTGATGGTCAGCAGCTTCCGCGGCTCGGTCGATGCCTGGCTGGTGCAGATCCTGCCGTCGGACATCTATCTCCACCTCGAAGGCGCCGACGCCGGTGGCCTCGATGCGGCGGCCCAGGCGCGGCTGGCGGCGACCCCGGGTGTGGCCACCGCGCGCTTTGTCCGCCAGTTACCGGTGCGACTGGCGGCCGACAAGCCGGCGGTGATCCTGTCGGCGCAGTCCGATCCCGCCGCCAACCTGGCGATGATCGGGCCGACGGTGCCCGTGCCCGCCGGGGCGACGCCGGTGTGGGTATCGGAACCGATGGGCTGGCTCTATGGCCTGCAGCCCGGCGACCGGTTCGTGCTGCCGCTGGGCGGCGCGGCGCGGCCGGTGGTGGTCGTCGGCGTCTGGCGCGACTATGCCCGGCAGTTCGGCGCCATCGCCATGCGCGATCGGGATTATGCGCTGGCGACCGGCGACCGGACGATGACCGAGGCCGCCATCGATGTCGCCCCCGGCGCCGACGTGGCAGGCGTCATCAAGGCGTTGCGCACACGACTGCCCGCCGGCGTCGCGGGCCAAGCGATGTTCGGCGAACCGCGGCAGATGCGCACGATGGCGCTGCGCATCTTCGACCGCAGTTTCGCCATCACCTATGCGCTGGAGGTGATCGCCATCGTCATCGGGCTGATCGGCGTCGCCGCGACGTTTTCGGCGCAGACGCTGGCGCGGGTGCGGGAGTTCGGCATGCTGCGCCACATCGGCGTGCGGCGCCGCCAGGTGATGGCGATGCTGGCGGCGGAAGGCGCGCTGCTCGGCATGGTCGGGGTTGTCGCCGGGCTGGGGCTGGGCGTGGTGATGAGCCAGGTGCTGATCCATGTCGTCAACCCGCAATCGTTCCACTGGACGATGGACACGCAACTGCCCTGGGCGCTGTTCGCGGCGCTGGCGGTGACGCTGGTCGGCGCAGCGGCCGGCACGGCGGTGCTGTCGGGCCGCCAGGCGCTGTCGTCGGATGCAGTGCGCGCCGTGCGGGACGACTGGTGATGAAGTGGCTGCTTGCCCTGTTGCTGCTGGCGGCAGCGCCCGTCGAAAACTCCCCGACAAACTACGCTGTCGTCCGCCCCGGCGTGCCGATCGTGTTCCCGCGCGACCATGGCGCCCACCCCGAATTCCGCACCGAATGGTGGTACGTCACCGGCTGGCTGAAGCTGCCCGACGGCACGCAACGCGGCTTTCAGGTGACGTTCTTTCGCACCCGGCCGCCGGTCGACCCCGCCAACCCCAGCGCCTTTGCGCCGCGCCAGATCCTGTTCGCCCATACCGCGCTGTCGGACCCCGGTCGCGCCCGCTTGCGCCATGACCAGCGCATCGCCCGCGCGGGGTTCGGGCTGGCGGAGGCAGCGACGACCGACACCGATGTCCGCATCGATGACTGGATGATGCGCCGGGCCGCCGACGGCGTGTTCCGTACGCGAGTGCAAGGCGACGGCTATGCGCTCGACCTGGCGCTGGCGCCGACCCAGCCGCCGCTGCTGCAGGGCCAGGGCGGGTTCAGCCGCAAGGGTCCGGCGCCGGGCGATGCCAGCCATTATTACAGCATTCCCCAGCTGAAGGTCAGCGGCACGCTGGTCGAGGACGGGCGCCCGGTGGCGGTGACGGGGACGGCCTGGCTCGATCGCGAATGGTCGTCATCCTATCTCAACCCGAACGCCGTCGGCTGGGACTGGATGGGGCTGAACATGGACGACGGCGGCGCGCTGACACTGTTCCGCATCCGCGACAAGGCCGGGCAGCAGGTCTGGGCCGGCGGTTCCTATCGCGGCGCTGACGGGCAGCTGGCGGCGCTGGCGCCGGCCGATGTGCGCTTCACAGCGGCTCGGCGCTGGCGTTCGCCGCGCACAGGCGCGACCTATCCAGTGGCACCGGTAGTGACCGTCATGCTGCGCGGTAAGCCGTTGATCGTAAAGGTTACACCGCTGTTCGACGACCAGGAACTCGACAGCCGGCGCGGCGGTGGACCGGTCTATTGGGAAGGCGCGGTGACGGTGCCGGGCGGGCGCGGCTATCTCGAGATGACCGGCTATCAGGCGGCGTTGAAGATCGACTTCCTCCCCCCTTGAGGGGGAGGAAGGTTGCACCCGCGCGGCGCTTCCGCCACGGTCGCGAAATGAGCCGTGACGACCACGAACCCGCCGTTTGGGCCCCGCCGCTGGCGGCCGCCGTGCCGCGCAGCCTGTGCACCGATTGCGGTATTTCCCGCACCAGCACGCCCGGCGATTGCGGCACTGCCTGCCAGTTCATCAAGCCCGACTACACCGCGCTCGAAACCCGCGTCCACGGCCGGCCACGTGACCTTGCCAAGCCCGACGAGCTGTTCTTCGGGCCTTTCCAGCATATGGTCCGCGCGTCGCTGAAACCGGCGATCCCGGGCGCGCAGTGGACCGGCATCACCACCCGCATTGCCGAAAAACTGCTGGAAAGCGGCGCCGTTACCGCCGTGCTGACCATGGCGCCCGACGCGCAGGACAAATGGAAGCCGGTGCCGGTGATCGTCACCCGCGCCGAAGGCATGGCGCAGGTGCGCGGCATGCGCATGGGCTATGCGCCGTTGCTGGCGCTGCTCGAGCCCGTCCGCGCCGCCGGCCATACCCGCATCGCCGTGATCGGCATTCCCTGCCAGGTCCATGCGCTGCGAGCGCTCGAGGCAAAGCTGGGGTTGGAAGCGCTCTATGTCATCGGCACGCCTTGTTCGGACAATACGACGACCGCCAATTTCCATGAGTTCCTGGCGTTGCTGTCGGACAAGCCGGAGACGATCACCTACCTCGAATTCCGCGCCGATTATCATGTCGAGCTGCGCTTCGACGACGGGCGAACAAAGGCGGTGCCGTTCCTGATGCTGCCGCTGTCGGACCTGCGCCCCGATTTCTTCCCGCTGACTTGCCGCACCTGTGTCGATTACACCAACAGCCTCGCCGATGTGACCGTCGGCTACATGGCCGGATCGGGCGAGCAATGGCTGGTGGTGCGCAACGCGCGCGGCGCCGAGCTGGTGGCGCTGCTCGGCGACGAACTCAGGACCGAGGCTCCCGCCGACAGCGGCAATCGCGCCGGCCCGGTGAAGGGCTTTCTCGCCAATACCGAGCGCGCCGCCGGTGGGCTGCCGCTGCGCCGGATGCCGAAGTGGCTGCGGCCCATCGTCGGCTGGCTGATGCCGCGGGTCGGGCCGAAGGGGCTGGAGTTCGGCCGGGCGCGGGTCGAGATGAAGGCGGTCGAGACCATCCTCCACCTGCGCCGCGAAAAGCCGCGGCGGATGAAGGCGATGATCCCGCCGCATGTCTGGACGCTGGTGGCGCCCTATGGGCTGAAGCCGGAGCCGGGGGAAAGCGACTAGGCTCGTTTTCAATGTAATCGAACCACAAGGCCCGCTCAGGCGGAGCTTGTCGAAGCCGTGTCGCAGGGCAGTGCTCACGGGGGTTCCGACAGGCTCAGCCTGAGCGGATCAACTTCAATCCAATCAACTCTGGCGCCGACGAAGCCTCACCAGGCCGACTGCCGCGAAGACGATCGAGCCGGCGATGCTCACGCCTCCAGACCGGTCAGCTTCGCGGTCAGGTCCCACAGCCGGGCGGCGCGGGCCTGGTCGTTGGCCTTGGCGCTGAGCGGCTGGCTGAACGCCTCGCGACCGGCGCGCTGGCGGTTTCCCCAGCTCCAGTGGACGCCCGACGCGGTGAAGGCGGGATCGGCGACGACCTGCGCCACCCGCTCGCCCGACAATGGCTGGCTGACATAGCCCCTGGTGATGTTCTTCTGGAACCAGGGGAAGATCTTGCGGAACAGCGGTGGCGCGTGACGGAACAGCGGCGTTTCGGCGACGCAGCCGGGGTAGAGCGTGGCGAACACGATGCCGGTGTCGGCGTGGAAGCGGCGATGCAGTTCCCGGCTCATGATCATCGTGCAGAGCTTTGAGTCTTTGTAGGCCTTGCCGGGCTTGAAGTTCTTGCCGTCGATCATCGCGACGGGCGCGCGGAAACCCGCCGCCAGTCCCTGCAGGTCGCCGAGGTCGGCCGGCGCCGGGATCGGCACCTTGCCGCCGAACTCCTCCGAATTGGCGGTGACGGTGCCCAGCGTCACCAACCGCGGCGCCGGCGCTTTGCCGAGCCTCGGCAGCAGCAGGTTGGCGAGCAGGAAATGCCCGAAGTAATTGGTCGCGACGCTGATTTCATAGCCGTCGGGAGACCGCAGCGGCGCGGCGAGACGCGGCAGGTAAACCGCGGCATTGCAGACCAGCGCATCGAGCCGCAGCCCGGTGGCGGTGAACGCGGCGACAAAGGCACGGACGCTGGCGAGGTCACCGAGGTCGATCGGCATGATGGTCCGCGCCGTTGCCGGGATGCCGGTTGCAACGGCCGCAGCCTCGGCTTTGGCAACGTCGCGACAGGCCATGACGACGTGCCAGCCACGATCGGCAAGGGCCTTCGCCGACCACAGGCCGACGCCCGACGAGGCGCCGGTGATGATGACGACGGGCACGGTTCTGGCGTCCATGGGGCCTGCGGAACGGTTGCGAAACGTGTTGCCTGCAATGGCGCAACCCCCGTCGCGCTGCAACCCTGGCTTGACGCCGCCGCCGGCGACGGGAACGGTGGCGTGATGACCGAAACGGCCGCTTTTCTTGCCCGCATAAATCCGCCCCAGACGCCCGTATTGGTCGTCAGGCGATCGGCACTGCTGCACAATCTGGCGACGATGCAGGCGGCGTGCGATGCCGCCGGGGTGCGGCTGCGCGCGCATGGCAAGATGCACAAATGCACGGCCCTCGCCGAATTGCAGGTCGCCGGCGGCGCGGTCGGCCTGTGCTGCCAGACCGTCGGCGAGGCGGAAACCTATGCCCGCGCCGGTATCGCCGATGTCATGGTGACGGCGCCGGTGCCGCCCTGGGGCTGGGCACGGCTCGCCGCCATAGCCGGCGCGCGGGTGTCGGCGGTGGTCGATTCGGCGGCGCAGGTGGCGCTGGCGGCGGGCAGCGGCCTCACCCTGTTCGTCGATGTCGACCCCGGCACCCACCGCGCCGGCGTCGCCCCCGATGCAGCCCTGGCGCTGGCGCGCGTGATCGACGCCACCGACGGGGTGAGCTTCGGCGGCATCCAGGCCTATGCCGGCCATGTCCAGCACATGCAGCCCGCCGCCCGCATCGCCGCCAATGCCACGCTGGCGACCAGTCTCGCAGCGCTGGTCGCCGAGTTCACCCTTGCCGGCCTGCCGCCACCGCAGGTCACCGGCGGCGGCACCGGCACCCATGCGCTCGACCTGGCCGCCGGGGTATTCACCGAAATCCAGGCCGGCAGCTATGCGCTGATGGATGTCGATTACGACGAGGCTGGCGCCACCGGCGGCGACTGGCCGTTCCGGCCGGCGCTGTACCTCGCCGCGACCGTGGTTTCGGCGCGGCACAAGGCGCTGGTGACGTGCGACGCCGGGCTGAAGGCGCTGTACACCGACGGACCGCCGCCGCGAGTCATTGCCGGTGCCGCGCCCGGCAGCCGCTGGCGATCGCTGGGCGACGAGCATGGCGCCATCATGCACCCCGCCAGCCTGGAGGCGCTACGCACCGGCAGCGGCGATGTGGTGGCCGCCATCGATGCGAGCGGCGGATGGCACGCCGACGCGCCGGCCGAAGGCGCATTCGTCTGGCTGCACCCCGGCCATGTCGACCCGACCATCGCCCTCCATGATGCGCTGTTCGTCGCCGACGAGGACGGCACGTTCGAACGTTGGACCATTGATGCGCGGCGCGCCTCATGAGCAGCTGGAAGCTCGGCATAATCGGCGGCTCGGGGCTTTACGCCCTCGACGCGCTCGAAAACCCCGCATGGGTGACGGTGGCGAGCCCCTGGGGCGAACCGTCGGACGCGGTTCTGACGGGCAGCATCGCCGGTGTCGAAGTCGCGTTCCTGCCGCGCCACGGCCGCGGCCACCGCGTGCCGCCGCACTTGCTCAACGCCCGCGCCAATATCGACGTACTGAAGCGGCTCGGCTGCACCGATGTGCTGGCGGTGTCGGCGGTCGGCTCGCTGCGGCAGGAGCTGGCGCCTGGGCATTTCGTCGCCGTCGAACAGTTCATCGACCGCACCAGGGGGCGGCCGTCGACCTTTTTCGAAACCGGCATGGTCGCGCATGTGCCGATGGCGGACCCGGTCTGCCCGCGGCTGACGGGGTTCGCCACCACGGCGGCGCGCGCGGCAGGCGCCACCATCCATAGCGGCGCGACCTATCTGGCGATGGAAGGCCCGCAGTTTTCGACCCGCGCCGAAAGCCGGCTGTATCAAAGCTGGGGCTGCGACGTCATCGGCATGACGGCAATGCCCGAGGCAAAACTGGCCCGCGAGGCCGAGGTGCCCTACGCGCTGCTGGCGATGGTCACCGATTATGATTGCTGGCACGATGGCGGCGACGTCGATGTCGCCGAAATCATCAGGGTCATGCACGTCAATGCCGGTGTCGCTCGCGACACGGTGACGGCGCTGGTGCGCGCCCTGCCCGCCACCCGCCCGGCGTCGCCGATCGACACGGTGCTCGACACTGCGCTCATCACCGCACCCGATGCACGCGATCCCGCGCTGCTGGGGCGCCTCGATGCCATTCTCGCGCGTGTTCACGCTGGATGAGGGCAATGAAAAGCGTTGCGTCGTGGCCCACCTGCTTGTCATTGCCTTGGCTGCCGACCAGCAGGCTCGGCGCGCCGGTGCCGACGCGGTTGCCCGGCGGCCCGGTCGCGGACAGGCCGGGACTTGGGCTCGAGGGCAGCTTACGGGCTGCGGCATGGCGAGATCGACCAGATGCGAGGCCTCGGCATCGTCCTGCGATATCGACGCGCGACCGGCAACGATACCCACAACAGGCCATCCGCTATCCAAGTGCCCATAGCTCGATTCTGCTCATCGGCCCGAGCATCGGGATCACAACGGTTATTGCGCTGGCATGATCGATGTGCTCGTCCCCTCCGCGATTAGCCGCGAGCGCGCGGGCATACATGGCTGTCTGGTGCAGTGGCCGCTGGCAATTCCGGCCCGGCGAACCGCGCC
Organism: Alphaproteobacteria bacterium; assembly: GCA_003241875.1. GTDB lineage: Bacteria > Pseudomonadota > Alphaproteobacteria > Sphingomonadales > Sphingomonadaceae > Sandarakinorhabdus. The sequence goes on along the minus strand of QBLU01000021.1, from coordinate 25,306 downwards.
CGACCGAAATCTACATGGGTGGTTCAGCCTGACAGCCGACGCCTGCGACCCCATCGAGATCATGGGGCCAGTGTGCTTCTGCCGGAACCGGAGTCTACCCGGCGCCGATGCCATGCCGGGTCGACCGCGTTGACGCTGGGCGCCGGCACCGGCCGCCGTATCGCCGGCGTTTTTGTGCTGCTGCTGCTGATGGCGTGCGTGCTGCCCTATCGGGTTGCGGTTTTCGGACTACCCGACGACGCGTCGCTGGCGGCCGCGGCCGGTTTCGATCACCGCACCGCGGTACTCGGCATCGCCGCTGCACTGGCACTGGCCGGGCTTTGGGGGGCATGGCGGCCGTTGCTGGCCGCACCGGTACGGGCAACGGTCCATGACCTGCCGGATCTCGATACGGCCTTTTTACTGATGGTTGCGGCGTTTTTGCTCGTCGCCGCCCTGCTGTTCGGCAACGGCGACGCCACCTACAACGAGATCTATTACTTCACCGACCGCATGGGTCTCATGGACCTTGGCAAGCTCCCGTATCGCGATTTCCTGTTCAATTATGGCCCGCTGCTGATTTGGACGCCCTGGGCCGTGCACCGCCTGCTGCCCGACCATTGGTTGCTGGCCTATCTCATCACCGATATCGGGTTTCTGCTGCTGTCCCTGCTGTTGATCCGCGGGTTGGTGCGCGCCCTGCCGGTGCCGCCCGGGGCCCGCGGCCTGATTTTCCTGGCGCTGGCGCTGTTCTGGCTGCCGCTGACCTATGCTTCGGGCCTGCATTACTGCGGCATCAGATTTGTCGCGCCGGTCGTGCTGGCCTTTGCCGCCCGTCGCCTGCGCGGTGCCAGGCTAACGCGGCTGTGGCTGCAGACGCTCGGCTCGGTCCTCGTCGCCGCCGCGCTCAGCTTTGAAATCGGGCTAGTGATGGCGGTGTTCTGCATCGGCGCACTGCTGTTCCTGGCCTGCGCCGAGCGGCGCTGGCCGCCATTGCTGGCACTGGCGGGCCTGCTTTCCGCCCTTGCCACCATTGTGGCGCTGCTGCCCGACTGGTTCACGGCGCCGCTGACCGCGAATTTTTCGGGCCGTGAGTTCCCGCTGGTGCCTAATGTCTTCCTGCTGTTCTTTCTCTTCAGCCATGCTGTCGCGGCGCTGCTGTGCCTGCCGCCGCTGTTGCGTGCCGGCGCGACCGGCCGGTTTGCCTTGCCGGATGCCGAGCTCGGCCTGTGCTTTGTCGCCGTGATCGGGATCCTGCTGATCCCCGGTGCCGTCGGCCGGGCCGATTTTGCCCATATATTCGCCTTCGGCTTTGGCACCGTCTTGGTGGCGCTATGCTGGGCGGCCAATGGCCCGCGACCGCTGCGGCTGTTCGTATATGCCGGCGTCGCCATCGAATTGGTGGCGATGAACCATTGGCTGTTCCTGGCGCCAGCGCTGCCCGCGCTGGCGGGCGGTCCGCTGGCCGGCAAGACCGCCGTGCCCGCGCCGGACAAGGCCGCGACCGGACGCGCCATCGCCGCGGCCTGGCCAGGCGCCTATGATCCGTTTTTCGTCGCCTCACCCGCGGCCGGCATCGAAACCGGATTCTACACCGGCAGCAACGATGTTGTCGGTGCCTTTGCCACGGCGCGCAAGCGTGCCGAACTGCGGGCGGCACCAGTCTATCTCATCTCGACAAAGTTGAAGCCGACCGCGGTCGGCAAGCCGAATGCGCTGCTCGACTATGAACGCGTTGTCTTTGCTTATGTCGTCAAATGGCCCTTCCCCATTCCATTTCGACCGCGTCGAACCGCCGATGCGCTAACCGGCTTTATCAATGCCGCCGTGGCCAATTGCCAGCCGGTCGGACGGCTGGACGATGTTGTCATCTGCCGCAACCGCGAGGTCCGCTGATCGGTCCATCGGGCTGTCGCGTCCGCACCTGCGGCAAGGCGCAGGTTGCGCGATCGGCAAATTGACCCGAGGGAGGGCCGATGCAACGCCTCGAAATCGACACCGCCGCCGGCCGTTTTTCGGCGCTGCAATGGGGCTCAGCCTCCGCCGATGCCCCTCGCCTTCATTTCGCCCATGCCACCGGCATGAACGCCGGCCTCTATGCCCGCCTGCTGGCGCCACTGGCCGATCGCTACCGCATCCTTGCCAGCGACGCCCGCGGTCATGGCCGGACCGCGGCGTTGCGGCCGGGTGCCGTGCCCGGGGACCAGGTGGCGTGGGACGATTTCGCCGGCGATCTGCTGTCGCTGGTCGATGCCGTCGATCCCCACGCTCGCTGGTTGCTTGCCGGCCATTCGATGGGCGGCACGACATCGCTGCTGGCGGCCGTGCAGCGTCCCGACCGGGTAGCGGGGCTGGTGCTGCTCGATCCGCCGTTCATCCCCTTTGCCATCGCCCGCGCGGCGCGCGCCAGCCGGGCGACAATCCCCAATCCGATGGCCGACCAGGCCGGGCGGCGGCGGGCGGATTTCGCCGATGTGGCGACGGCGCGCGCCGCCTGGCACGGGCGCGGCGTGTTTCGCGACTGGGCGAATGCCGATCTCGATGCCTATCTCGCCGATGGCTTGCTGCCGTCGGATGATGGCGTCACCCTCGCCTGCGCGCCGGCGTGGGAGGCAGCGACCTTTCGGGGCGTCACGCTCGACTTCGAACCGGCGCTGCAATCGCTCGAGCGGCCGTTTGCGCTGATCGCTGGGGAGCATGGCTCGACGGTGCCGGCGGCGGAGTTCGCCATCATCGCCGCGCATCCGCGCTGCCTGCGGGCCGAGCGCCTGGCGGGAACCAGCCATTTCGTGCCGCTGCAGCGCCCGGATGCGGTGGCGGCGGCGATCGACGCGGTGGCAGCGGCAGCCTGACACCGGTTCCAATCGGCGGCGCGCGCGCTATTACGGCAACGCTATCGACAGGAATGACCATCATGCGACACCCGATTCTGCTTGCGCCTCTCCTGCTGATCGCCGCCTGCGGTGACAAGGCCGACCTGCCGGTCACCGCCGGCCAGGGCACCACGCCAACGCTGCCGGCGCCCAAGAAGACGCTGCTGCCCACTGTCAAGATCGCCGATGTCGTCGGCTGGGGGACGGCGCAGCCGACGCCGGCGGCCGGGCTCGCCGTGGCGGCCTTTGCCACCGGGCTCGACCACCCGCGCTGGCTGTACACCTTGCCCAACGGCGATGTGCTGGTCGCCGAAACCAACAGCCCCGAGCGTCCCGATGAAGATGCCGGCCTGATGGGCTGGATCCAGAAGCGGGTGATGTCAAAGGCCGGCGCCGGCGTGAAGTCGCCCGACCGCATCACGCTGCTGCGCGATGCCGATGGCGATGGTGTCGCCGAAACGCGGGGCGTGTTCATCGCCGGGCTGCATTCGCCGTTCGGCATGACGCTGGTCGGCGACACGCTGTATGTCGCCGAAACCGACAAGCTGACCCGCTTTCCCTATGTCGCCGGGGCGGCGCAGATCAGCGTGCGGGGCACCAAGGTTGCCGACCTTCCGGGCGGCCCACGCAACCATCACTGGACCAAGAATGTCATCGCCGCGGCCGACGGCAAGACGCTTTACGTGTCGGTCGGCTCCAACTCCAACGTCGCCGAAAACGGCCTTCCGGCGGAAAAGGACCGTGCCGCAATCCTGGCCATCGATGCCGCCACCGGCGCATCGCGGGTTTATGCCACCGGGCTGCGCAATCCCGTCGGCCTCGCCTGGAACCCGGCAACCGGCGACTTGTGGACCGCCGTCAACGAACGCGACGAGTTGGGGTCGGACCTCGTCCCCGACTACATGACCAGCGTGAAGCCCGGCGCCCATTATGGCTGGCCGTGGAGCTGGTACGGCAACCATGTCGACGTGCGGGTGACGCCGGCCAACCCGGCGATGGTGGCAAAGGCGATCGCCCCCGATTATGCGCTCGGCCCGCACACCGCCAGCCTGGGCCTCGCCTTTGCTGCGCCGGCGCAGGCGCTCGGCACGGGCTATGCCAGCGGCGCCTTCGTTGGCCAGCATGGCTCGTGGAATCGCAATCCGCCGTCGGGCTACAAGGTCGTGTTCGTCGCCTTCGACGCTGCCGGGAAGCCGCAGGGCCTGCCGCGCGACGTGCTGACCGGCTTTCTCGACAGCGAGGGCAAGGCGCGCGGGCGACCGGTGGGCGTCGCCTTCGACAAGGGCGGCGCCTTGCTCGTCGCCGACGACGTCGGCAACGCCGTCTGGCGCGTCAAGGCAGCGCAGACGGTGGCATCGCAGACAATGGCATCGCGCTAGGGGGTGACGCATCGGCGCGGTGGGCGTATTCGAAGGGCACAGGAGTCCCCCGATGAACGTCCACCAGCCGATCACCCCCGACACCCAGCACATGGCGCCGAAATGGCCGTCGTTCGACTGGCAGGATCCGCTGCTGCTGTCGGCGCAATTGACCGACGAGGAACGCATGATCCGCGACGGCGCGCGGGCGTTCTGCGAGGCCGAGCTGGTGCCGGCGGTCAAGGAAGCCAACCGCCACGAGCGCTTCGATCCCGGCCTGATGAAGAAGTTCGGCAGCGCCGGGCTGCTCGGACCGACGATCGAGGGCTATGGCTGCGCCGGCACCTCCTATGTTGCCTATGGGCTGATCGCCCGCGAGGTCGAGCGCGTCGATTCGGCCTATCGTTCGGCGATGTCGGTGCAGTCGAGCCTGGTGATGTACCCGATCTGGGCCTATGGCAGCGAGGCGCAGCGCGAGAAATATCTGCCCGGCCTGGCCTCGGGTGAACTCATCGGCTGCTTCGGCCTGACCGAGCCCGACGCGGGTTCCGATCCCGGCGGCATGAAGACCCGCGCCCGCGAAGTACCGGGCGGCTATGTGCTCAACGGCGCCAAGATGTGGATCACCAACTCGCCGCTGGCCGACGTCGCGGTGATCTGGGCGAAATGCGAGGATGGCCGCATCCGGGGCTTTGTCGTCGAGCGCGGCGATGTCGGTTTCTCCACCCCCAAGATCGAGGGCAAGTTCAGCCTTCGCGCCGGTGTCACCGGCGAGATCGTGCTTGCCGACGTCCATCTGCCCGCCGATCGCGTGCTCGCCGGCGTCGATGGCCTGGCCGGGCCGTTCGGCTGCCTCAACAACGCCCGCTACGGCATCGGTTGGGGCGCCATGGGCGCGGCGGAGTTCTGCTGGCACGCGGCGCGGCAGTATACGCTCGATAGGAAGCAGTTCGGCCGGCCGCTGGCCGCCACCCAGTTGGTCCAGAAGAAGCTCGCCGACATGCAGACCGAGATCACGCTCGGCCTGTGCACGGCGCTGGCCGCCGGGCGGCTGATGGACGCGCACCAGCTGGCGCCGGAAGCCATCAGCCTGTTGAAGCGCAACAACTGCGGCAAGGCCCTGGCCATCGCCCGCGAGGCCCGCGACATGCACGGCGGCAACGGTATTTCGGACGAATATGGCGTCATCCGCCACGTGATGAACCTGGAGGCCGTCAACACCTATGAGGGCACCCACGACGTCCACGCGCTGATCCTCGGCCGCGCGCAGACGGGAATTCAAGCTTTCTTCTAATCGTGTTATCAGATGACGGCGGCGCGGGGGCGCTGCCGCGACGCGAGGGGGGCCGATGGACAGTTTCAACGACGTGCGGGCGGGTGCTGCCATGGGCGGCGCCGCTGTGGCGATCGGGGTCATCGACGATGTCGGCTTCGGCTCGGCCGTCGCGCGGCTGTCGCTCAACGTCATGGACACGCTGCAGGCGGAAACCGACCTGACCAAGCAGCGGTCGGGGACCATCGGCAGCCATGTGAAGGTCCGCGTCGGGCCGCGCTGGCTGCTCGGCAGCGTCCGCGATATGCGTCGCGACCTCGGCGACAAGACGACGGTGATCGTCAACATCGATTTCCTGGGCGAAGGCGATGCCGCTGGCGACCGCAGCTTCGACAATTTCCGCCGCGGCGTCACCGCCTATCCGCGCTCCGGCGACCCCATCATTGCCGCCGTGCGCGAAGACCTCGCCGCGGTGTTCGCCACCGACCATCGCCCGCATGTCGAGATCGGCACCGTCTATCCCACCACCGATGTGAAGGCCGCGCTGTTCATCGACGCGCTGCTGTCGCGCCACTTCGCCATCGTCGGGTCGACCGGCACCGGCAAGTCGACCGCGACCGCGCTGATCCTCCACCGCATCGTTGCCGCCGCGCCGCGCGGCCATATCGTCATGCTCGACCCCCATGGCGAATATGCCAAGGCCTTTGCCGCGACCGGCGTCATCTTCAACGTCGACAATCTCGAAATGCCCTATTGGCTGATGAATTTCGAGGAGACCTGCGAAGTCTTCGTCACCGGCGAAGGTGCCCAGCGCGAGGGCGAGAAGGACATTCTCGCCAAGTGCCTGCTCGCCGCCCGGGCCCGCAATCCGGTCGCCGGCAATCTGCCCAACCTGACCGTGGACAGCCCGGTGCCCTATGTCATCGGCGACCTGCTCGGCGAATTGCAGCAGCAGATGGGCATGCTCGCGCAGGCCGACGAGCTGCCGAAGTACCTGCGCCTGAAGCGCAAGATCGAGGACATCCTCCAGGATTCTCGGTATAACTTCATGTTCAGCCGCAAGCTGTCGAACGACACGATGGCGACGTTCCTGTCGCGCATCCTGCGGCTCGACGGCGACGGCAAGCCGATCTCGATCATCGACCTGTCGGGCGTGCCGTCGGAGGTCGTCAGCGTCGTCGTCGCCCTGCTATCGCGCATCGTCTTCGATTTCGCCATCTGGACCGCAAAGGACAAGCGGCGCCCGATCCTGCTCGTCTGCGAGGAAGCCCATCGCTATGTCCCGTCGAAGGAAGTCGCCGAGGGCAGTGCCGTCCGCCAGATCCTCGAGCGCATCGCCAAGGAGGGCCGCAAATACGGCGTGTCGCTCGGCCTGGTGACGCAGCGCCCGTCCGACGTCGCCGAAGGCACGCTGGCCCAGTGCGGCACCATCATCGCGATGCGGCTGAACAACGCCCGCGATCAGGAGTGGGTGCAGGCGGCGATGCCCGAAGGCGCGCGCGGCTTCCTCGACACGATCCCGGCGCTGCGCAACCGCGAGGCCGTCGTCTGCGGCGAAGGCGTCGCCGTGCCGGTGCGGCTGAGCTTCGACAATCTCGCCGAAAGCCGTTGCCCGTCGTCGGACGACCCGTCGTTCAGCGGGCACTGGGCCAATGACGGCGACACCAGCGTCGAGCTCGACCGCATCATCCGTGACTGGCGCAGCCAGACCACCGCGGATCCGGGGCCGGTCCTGCTGCGTCCGGTATCGGCGCTGCTGCAGGGCTGAGGTTCAGCGCAGCGCCGGATCGAGGCTGCGCCAGTCCCGGGTGACGAAGGTCTCCTGGATCGCCGTCCGCGTCTCCAACTGGCCATTGCGGATCCAGTGCCAGGTGCGGCAGCGGTTCTGGCCATCGTCTGAAATCTGGATCATTTCATAAAGATACAGCGAGGGGTCGCCGGTGCGCTGCCAGTACAGCATCATCGTGCGGCCTTCATGATCCTGCGGCACTTCCCAAGCTGAACCGATGATCAGGTCATTGTCCCACCAGATCCGCTTGTCGCGATAGGTCGCCGGAAAGTCGCGCACATCGACCCGGCCATCGGGCCAGGTGTAGTAGTTGGTCTGGTGGTAGGGGTAGACCGGGTCGTCGCTGAAGCGGCAAAACAACCGCGAACTGTGCCGATCGACCTCGGCACCGGCGGCGTTGAAATAGGTGTAGCTCCCGTCCCAGACGCCCTCGTGGCGGGCGAGCAGCGGCATGTCTTCGAGAATTCCCATCGTCAGTCTCCGATCAGGGCAAGAAGTTCTGGCACGTGGCGGGCCCGCAGCGCCGCCAGCGCGCGGCGATGCAGGCGGTGCGGTGCGAGCTCGGCGGGGTCGAAATGCCGCGCATTGGCGGCGGTCGCTGCATCCCAGGGTGCAAAGCAGACCTCCGCCCGCGCCAGCGACCAGGCGCGGGCCAGGTGGCTGCCGTGGCGGTCGGGGGTCAGGTCGGGCCAGCCGCCATGCCGAAGCGCGGGTGACGGATCATGGGTCAGGCCGAGCCGGTTGGCGAGCATGGCGGCGAGCCGGGCCGATGCGCCCTGCCCCTCGATCCGCGTCACCGGCCAGCGCGCCGCGGCGGCGACCAGCACGTCGACGATGCTGTCGAGCGCGATCGGCGGTTCGGCGGGGCTGTCGCTGAGGCCGTGCCCGGGCAGGTCGAGCGTCAGCGCGCGCGGCCGCGCGACCAGCTCGGCGGCACCGCCCGGCGCGTGGAGCAGCAGGATCTCGGCCTCGGGATCACCCAGCCAGTGCAACTGCCCGAAGCCCGGGACCTCGACAAAGCCCTCGTCCTCGGGCGCCGTGACGACGGCATCGCCGGGCGCCGGGTAGCGCAGCAGCCAGCCGCGCGCCGCCGCCTCGACCTCGGCATCGGTCGCCAGCTTGTGCGCCTGCCAGCCGGTCGGCAACGGGCCCAGCCGGTCGATGTGCGCCTGCAGCGGATCGCCGTTGCGCCCCATGATCATCACCGGCGGGGTCGGTGCCCCCGGTGCCGGCAGGTCGCGCGGCGCCTGCAGCATGGCGGCATAGCCGGGGCCATAGCTGGTGCCCGCCGCCATGACATCCAGCACCGTCGCATGGATGACGTGTGGGTTGTCGTGCGCCCTCGGCAGGCGGTGGTTGTCATCGGTGGCATACCAGGGAAAGAACCAGCTTTGCTCGCGGATACGGTGCCACAGCCATGCCAGGTGCTCGCCATAGGCGGTCGGCGCGAACGGCGGCGTGTAGTTGCTGCCGAAATCGGTGCGTTCGGCATCGGTCCACACCGCATAGCCATTGGCGGCGATGGCGCTGAAGCGCTGCGGCGCCCGCTTGGCCGCGGTGATCAGCGTGATCGCGCCGCTGTGCGTGCCATAGGCACCGGCGCTGGCGAGGCCGAGCGCGTCCATGAACGCCAGCACCGCATCGGCGAAATCGTCGACATGCGGCTGTGCCATCGGCAGCGGCGCGGAATCGCCGAACCCCGGTGTGTCGGGGGCGAAGCAGGTGAAATCCGCCGCCCAGTCGTCGAGCAGGTGCAGATATTCGGCCGAGGATCGCGGGCTCTGGTGGATCAACAGCACCGGCGGCCCGGATCCGGCGCGACGATACTGCACCCGGCGCCGGCTGCCATCGGCGTTGCGGACGTCGACGACATGGCGGGTGACCGTCATCGGGCCTCGATGAGCTCGATCAACTCGCCCGCCGCGCCGCAGACGACAGCGCTGCGCCGACCGGCGTAGAGCGCGCCGCCGTGCCGGGCCGGCGGCGCCAGGAACGGCGCGGCGACGGTATCGAGGCTGGCGGTGATGAAGCTGACCATAGCATTGCCCGGCGGCAGTTCGCCGGCCGGCGCAATGCGCGGCGTCGCGGCGGCCGGATACTGGTCGATCTCGCACGCCGGCATGCGCCCGGTGCGGGTCATCGTCATGGCGGTGATGGTGTCGTCTGGCAGGCCGAAGCTGGTGTTGATGACGCTATAGGGGATCGACCAGGTTTCGCCGACGGTAAAGCCCAAGGCGTCGCGGTGGAAGGCAAGTGCCGCCGCGCGGTCGGGCGCGGCGAGGATGGCGATGAACATGTGGTCGACGGCTGCCGTGGTCATCGGCAGGTCGAGTTCCGACATACCGGCCTTCAGCACCTGGTTGAGGTACAGCACCTCGCCGTTGCGTCCGGTGACCTGGAAAGGGATGAAATTGTCGAACCCCGGCACCAGCTTGGGCGCGCCGATGACGGTGAAGCCGCTGTCGGCGATGGCGGCGAACAGCGCGTCGCAATCGGCGACCGTGTGTTCGAACGCGGCCCAGCCATGGCTGCGCAACGGGCGATAGCCGGGGACCGGTGTCGATTCGACGAGGCGCAGGAAGCCCGGACGCGCATCGGCATGGCACAACAGCGCGCTGCGCCGGCCGCCGAGTGCCGGCGCGCCCCAGCCGGCGGCAAGGTCAACGGCGATGCGGCCCTGTTCGACGACCGACAGCCCGAGCACGCCGGTATAGTCGGCAAGCGCCGCGTCATAGTCGGCGGCCGCGACGGTACCGCACTTGATGCGTCCGGGCGTGTCGAAATCGTTGCTCACCCGCACAGTTTGTCCGGACAACTTTGCCGGCGCAAGGGGGCGAGCGAAGTTTAGGGCTTGGTCCCGCGCTGCGGCACGACGAAGCGGCCGGTGACACGGCCTGGCGATGCCCCGGGCGTCGCCGCCGTCCCGCCGGTGCGGCCGTCGAAGCTGGTCTGTCCGGACACCAGGTTGAGGACCAGCCGCTGCCCCTTCAGGCTGGAACCGCCGCGGTCGAGCGTCACGTTGCCGACCAGCGTGACGATCTTGCCGTTGACGTCGTAGATGCCGGTATTGCCCGTCGCCGTCTCGCTGGGGCTGACCAGCCGGACATTGCCGCGCGCATCGAGCCGCTGCATTTCCGGCGTCCCGGTCGAGCGGGTGTAGAGCACCTTCACGCTGTCGGCCTTCAGCGTCATCCGGCCCTGGGTGATGATGACATCGCCCGAGAACACCGCCTGGTTGTCGGCGTCCTGGATCTCGATCCGGGCCGCGTCGACATCGATCGGCGCACCGGTGTCGAGGCCCTTGAGCGCCGATGTCTGGGCGGCGACCGGGCCGGACACTGCGGCGGCAAGCAGGGCGAAGAGCAGGAACGAGGATTTCATTGCGCTCATCTGCCCCCGCGACCGTGAATCCGCAAGTGAACGCCGCCCTCCAGGACAAGACGCCGGCCCTGGATATCGCCGCTCATCCGGGCCGCGTTGAAATGGCCGATCGGCATTTCGCCGCTGACCGGCGCCACCGTCGAAACCTTCCGGCTGTTGAGATCGATGTCGACGGTCGCCGAATCGAGGCTGTAGCCATTGGCCGAACCGAGCCGCACCGGGCCGTTGATCTGCAACCGGTCGGCATCGAGGAAATAGCGGCCGGAGGGCGCCACCACGGTTGCCGGACCATCGGCCATCGCCAGTCGCGCAGTCAACCGCTTCAGTTCAACGATCGGCACCGCGCTGCTGCGCTGCACTGCGCCGGCGGCGCTGATGTTGAAGGCCTCGCCCTTCGCGGTCTCGCCGCGATAGACGGCGTTGTCGACGCGCAGCCGTTCCTGCGCCATCGCCACCTTCTGCTTGTCGAGCAGGAAGCTGAATTCCTGCACCTTGGCCAGCGGCCAGATGACGATGGCCGCCAGAACGACGAACGCCAGCGCCGGCAGCAGCCATTTGAGAAGGCCGAACAGCGTATCGCGGCCGCTGCCCGGCAGCGCCGCACGCTGGCGGCGGGTCAACGCCGGTGCTGCTGCCGCGGCCGCCATCACATGTGCGCGAAGATGTCGGTTTCGTCCCAGCCGGCAAGATCGAGATCGGCGCGTGTGGGCAGGAAATCGAAACAAGCCTGTGCCATTGCGGTCCGCCCCTCCCGGGCCAGGCGTTCGACCAGCACGGCATGGGCGCGGTGCAGGAAGCGAACGTCGGAAGCTGCATAATCCTTTTGCGCCTCGGTAAGTTCCGCGGCGCCCCAATCCGACGACTGTTGCGCCTTGGAGATATCGACGCCGACGGTTTCGCGCAGCACGTCCTTCAGGCCGTGACGATCCGTATAGGTGCGCACCAGTTTCGACGCGATCTTGGTGCAGAACACCGGCGTCGCATCGATCCCGAGGTAATGCTTGATGACGGCAAGGTCGAAGCGGGCGAAGTGGAACAGCTTTACCCGCGCCGGGTCGGCCAGCACCGATTTCAGCACCGGGGCGTCGTACTGGCCCTTGGTGAAGCGCACCAGATGTTCGTCGCCGCGGCCGTCGGCGAGCTGCAGCAGGCACAGACGGTCGCGGTGCGGATGCAGGCCCATCGTCTCGCTGTCGACAGCGATCGGACCGGGGGCAAAAACGTCGTGCGGCAAGTCGCCTTCATGGAGATGGATTGTCATGCACCGGGCCTAGCAGGACGGCGTCGCCCTGTCATCTTAGGCGTCATCTTGGGCGTCATCTTGAACTAAAGCGCGCACCCGCACGCCGTCCGTCGCGCCCCGCTCCCGGCTTGGCGCGTGTTCACGCACCGTTGGGAGCTTTTCCCGCATATGTGGGTAGTATCGCCATGCCAGCAGCAAGTTGCTGGAAGGAAACGTTTTCGTACAGAGTTGTTCAGGAGTAGATACTATGAAGATTCTGATCGGCGGCCTTGCTGCTGCATTCATGGCGACTGCGGCTCTGGCGCAGACGCCGCCTGCCACATCGGGCCCGGACAGTTCGATGACACCACCGTCGTCGACCACGACCGGGCCGATGGACCCCGCAACGTCGGCGCCGGCGACATCGTCACCCATGACACCGGGGCCGTCGTCGACGATGACGCCGTCAGGGCCGGATTCATCTTCGATGTCGAGCAGCGGCGCGGCCAATGCGACAGCCACCACCGAACCGGCACTGACCAAGAAGAACGGCAAGTGGTACAATGGTGATCGCCGCGCCACCAAGGACGAGATTGCCCAGTACCAGCAGGCCAATCCGAAGTAATCGGTTACCCGTCAACGGGTCGCGGAAAGGGGTCGCAGCCAGCCTGCGACCCCTTTTTTCGTGGCCGGAGCCGCGTTTTGCGCTATTTCGGGTCATGGCTATCGCCGACCTTTTCGATGTCGATCATATCAAGGGCTTGCTGCAGGCCTCTGCCAGCGCCGGTGTCGCGATGAGCTATTCGGAAATCCTGCTGGCGCTCGGCCACCGCTTCACGCGACCCAAGATGCGAGCGCTCTGCAAGGTGCTCGACGCCATTGACGGGCGCGCTGCCGCCGCCGGCCAGCCCGAGTTGGCAGTGCTGGTGGTGCGCGAAGGCGATCGCCTGCCCGGTCAGGGCTGGTGGGTCGGGCGCGATGCGCCAGTCGACAGCTGGACAGGCGCCGAGGCGCGGGCACTGGTCGCGGCAATCCAGCAGCAGGCGTTCGATTACTGGCGCAACGCTGCCGGCTGATTCAGATCAGGCCCTGGGCGCGCATCGAGACATGGCCGCCGCGGCCGATGATGACATGGTCATGGACAGCAAGCCCCAGGTGGCGCCCGGCCTCGATCACCGCCTTGGTCATCACGATGTCGTCACGCGACGGCTGGGGATCGCCCGACGGGTGGTTGTGGACCAGCACGACGCCCGACGCGGCGAGTTCCAGTGCGCGCTTGACGATTTCGCGGGGATAGACCGGCGCCGCGTTGACGGTGCCCTGCCCCATCGCCTCGTCGCGGATCATGACGTTGCGATTGTTGAGGTAGATGACGCGGAATTCCTCGGTCACCCGGTGCGCCATGGCGGCATGGAGATAGTCGGTCAGCGCCTGCCAGCCCGACAGCACCGGGCGGTCGAGCGCCGCCGTCCGCAGCGAACGCAGCGCCACTGCCTCGACGAATTTCAGCGCGGCGATGGCGCCGTCGCCCAGCCCGTCGATGCGCTTCAACTCCAGCGGTGTCGCGGCCAGAAGGACCGACAGGCTGCCGAATTCGGCCAGCAGTTGCTTAGCCAGCGGCTTGGTATCGCGGCGCGGGATGGCGAGGCCGAGCAGATATTCGAGCAGCTCGTAATCATGAAAACCGTCACCGCCGCCGGCGAGCAGCCGGGCGCGCAGTCGCTCGCGATGACCGGCACTACCGTCGTTGCTGTCGCTCACATCCTGCCCACCGCTTGCCCTCGGCCCCGATGCCCGGCAGTTTGCGGTGCTTCGCCGCCGCAAGCAACAGCGTCGGCCGCTGGGGAGAATTGCGATGCTCGGCATCGTCGTCGTGCTGATGGTCGGGGTGAATGTCACCATCGGCGCCTGGCTGGGACTGCAATATCTGAAAAAGGCGCCGCGCCAGCGCGTGCTGGTCGGCTTTCACCTCATCCTCGGATTGTCGATGCTCGAAGTGCTGGCGGCGATGCTGCGCGGTACGCCCGACGGCGCGGTGATCAGCGGGCGCAGCCTGGCGATAGCGGCAGCCGGGCTGATCGCCGCGGCGGTGTTGTCGGGGCTGGTGGCGCCGCTGGTCGGCCAGGCGCGGCCCAAGGTGATCGGGCCGTCGTTGGCGGTGCACGCGGGCATTGCGACGACGGCGTTCGTGACGCTGCTGGTGTGGGCGGTGACGCGTTAGTTTGAGTTGTGGTCCATGCAACCGCTCAGGCTGAGCTTGTCGAAGCCGGGAATGGGCGCCTCGGACAACGGCTTCGACAAGCTCAGCCTGAGCGGGAGCTTGTGCAGCAAGGCAGAGCAGCAGCGGCGGCGCCGCTAGACCGCGTAGGGCGGTGCCGTCAGCCCGGTCGGCGACGCCGTGAAAATCTCGTTTCCGGTCTCGGTAATGCCGATCGAATGCTCGAACTGCGCGCTCAGCGAGCGGTCGCGGGTCACCGCCGTCCAGCCGTCATCGAGCAGTTTCACCGCCGCACCACCCAGATTGATCATCGGTTCGATGGTGAAGAACATGCCGGGGCGCAGCAGCACGCCGCGGCCAGGCTTGCCGAGATGGACGACGTTGGGCGCATCATGGAACACCCGGCCGAGGCCGTGGCCGCAGAAATCGCGGACCACCGACATGCGCTGCTTTTCGGCATGGCTCTGGATGGCGTGGCCAACGTCGCCGAGCGTGTTGCCGGGCTTCGCCATCTCGATGCCGCGCATCAGGCATTCATACGTCACGTCGACGAGCTTTCTCGCCTTCAACGGCACGTCGCCGACGAGATACATGCGGCTGGTGTCGCCGTGCCAGCCGTCGACAACGACCGTCACGTCGATGTTGACGATGTCGCCGTCCTTGAGCTTTCGCGCCGAGGGGATGCCGTGGCAGACGACGTGATTGACGCTGATGCACAGGCTGTGGCTGTAGCCGCGATAGAAGATCGTCGCCGAATCCGCGCCCGCCGCGCGCACGAAATCATAGGCCATGCGATCGAGATCGAGCGTCACCGCATCGGGCACGACATGCGGGGTCAGCATGTCGAGCACCTGCGCCGCCAGCAAGCCGGCCTTGCGCATGCCCGCGAACGCCGCCGGCGTGTGCAGGCGGATGGTGCCTTCCGACGAATCGGCGACGGTTTCGTAATCGAGTGTGGCGGCGTCGGTCATGATGCGTGACAGATAGGCGCTGGCAGCCTCCAAGTCCATGTTGCGGAGTGTCGCCCCCTTTCCGCGCGCCACCGGCTGGGCTAACCCGAGACGATGACCAATACCCCCGACGCCGATCGCATCTGGACTGCCGCCCTCCTCGTCATCGGTGACGAGATCCTGTCGGGGCGAACGCAGGACGCCAACATCGCCTATCTCGCCAAATGGCTGGGGGTGCAGGGCATCCGGCTGCGCGAGGTCCGCGTCGTCGCCGATGTGATGGACGACATCGGCGAGGCGGTGAACGGGCTGCGCACCAAATACGATTATCTGTTCACCACCGGCGGCATCGGGCCGACGCATGACGACATCACCGTCGATGCCATCGCGGCGGCGCTGGGCGTGCCGGTCATCGTCCACCCCGACGCCCGGGCCATCCTGTCGGGCTATTACGGCGACAAGCTGACCGATGCCCGGCTGCGCATGGCAAGGACGCCCGAAGGCGCCAGCCTGATCGAGAATCCGCGCACCAAGGCGCCGGGGATCCGGGTCGGCAACATCTTCATCATGGCCGGCGTGCCGATGATCACCCAGGGCATGCTGGCGGCATTGGATGGCCAGTTGCAGGGCGGCGCCCCGGTGCAGTCGCGCACTGTTGCCGCCTGGACGCAGGAAAGCGCCGCGGCAGCGACGCTGGCGGCCGTCGAAAAGGCACATCCCGGCGCCCAGATCGGCAGTTATCCGTTCTGGCGCGAGGGCAAGACCGGGGCGAATTTCGTCATCCGCGCCACCGACACGGCGTTGCTGGCCGAGGTCGCGACGGCGCTGATGGACGGGCTGCAGGCGGTCGGCATCGAGCCGGTGGACGGCGAACTGTAAGCGCGGGGTCGCTTCGAAGCTGTCACTTGTGTAAAGCAAAGCCCAAAAATCGGGTCATTCGGAGCCAAAATGTCGATAGTCCGCTGGGTTTTGCTGACGGCGCTGGCCGTCGCCTTCCTGCTGCTCGCCGTTGCCAACTGGACGCCGGTGCCGTTCCGGCTGCCCGATGGCACGATGATCTTCATCCGGTTGCCGCTGCTGCTGGCCATCGCCTTTGTCGCCGGCTGGCTGCCGACCTGGCTGTGGCACCTCGGCAGCAAGGCGACGCTGACCCGCAAGCTCGCCAAGACCGGCAATGGCGAGGTGCGGACCTCGTCGCTGCCTTCGCAGGCCCAGCCGACCATCGTGCCGCCGGCCGGCGCGTGAGCCACAACCCGGTTTTCGTCGCCATCGACACCCCGCGGGTCGAGGATGCCGCCGCGCTCGTCGGCCGGCTGCTGCCGCATGTCGGCGGGGTCAAGCTGGGGCTGGAGTTTTTCTGCGCCAACGGCCCGGCCGGGGTGGCGATGATCGCGCAGCTGGGGCTGCCGGTGTTCCTCGACCTGAAGCTGCACGATATTCCGAACACCGTCGCCGGGGCGCTGCATTCGCTGGCCGGACTGGTACCGGCGATCGTCACCGTCCATGCCACCGGCGGCCATGCCATGCTGGCGGCGGCGCGGGCGGCGGCGCCGACGGGTACGAAAGTGGTCGCGGTGACGGTGCTGACCAGCCTTGATGACGATGACCTGGTTGCGGCGGGCGTTGCCGGCGGTACAGCGGCGCAGGTGCTGCGGCTGGCGGTCGTGGTGCGCGGCGCGGGGCTCGACGGTGTTGTCGCCAGCCCGCACGAGACAGCGGCGGTGCGCGCCGCCTGGCCCGATGCGACGATCGTCGTTCCCGGCGTGCGACCGGCCGGCAGCGCCGTCGGTGACCAGAAGCGGGTGATGACCCCGCGCCAGGCCCGCGATGCCGGCGCCAGCGTGCTCGTCATCGGGCGGCCGATCACCGGCGCGCAGGATCCCGCAGCGGCAGCGGCGGCGATCGTGCGGGAATTGGTGTGACGACCTCGGCTGTCACCCCGGCGAAGGCCGGGGCCCATGAATCACGATCGTCGAAGCGTGCGCGCTCAGGTGGCCAAGCTTGTGGGCCATGGGCCCCGGCCTTCGCCGGGGTGACAATCAAGCGATGACCGAGATCAAGTTCTGCGGCCTGTCGACGTCCGACAGCGTCGATGCCGCCATCGGCGCCGGCGCGCGTTGGCTGGGGTTCGTCTTCTATCCGCCGAGCCCGCGCCACCTGACGCCGGAGCGGGCTGCCGGGTTGATCGCGCGGGTGCCGCCGCGGATCGGGCGGGTGGCGGTGCTGGTCGATGCCGATGATGCGGCGATCGATGCGGTGATCGATGCCGGTATCGACACGCTGCAGCTGCACGGCCGGGAAACGCCCGACCGCATTGCCGGGCTGAAATCGCGCACCGGCAAGGCGGTGTGGCGCGCCGTCGGGGTCAAGACGCGCGCCGATATCCGGCTGGCCGTTCAGGGCGCCGGGCCCGCTGACCGGTTGCTCCTCGATGCAAAGGCCCCTAGTGATTCAGCGATTCCGGGCGGCAACGGCGTGGCATTCGACTGGCGTTTGCTGCAGGGAATGGCGATGCCCCTGCCCTGGGGGTTGGGTGGCGGCTTGAATGCCGCGAATGTCGGGGCGGCGCTGGCGGCGGTGCGGCCGGCGTTCGTGGATGTATCATCGGGAATAGAGGATCGACCGGGCGTGAAATCGCTGTTGAAGATAACCGAATTCGCCGCCGCGGTGCGCCGGCCATGAACATCGCCACGCCCTCGTTGCGCGCCGGCCCCGATGCCAACGGCCATTTCGGCGCCTTTGGCGGCCGCTATGTCGCCGAAACGCTGATGCCGCTGATCCTCGACCTGGAGCGCGCCTATGTCGCCGCCAAGGCCGACCCGGGATTCAAGGCCGAGTTCGACTATCTGATGACCCATTATGTCGGGCGGCCGAGCCCGATGTACTTCGCCGAAAGCCTGACAAAGCATTTGGGCGGGGCCAAGATTTACCTCAAGCGCGACGAGCTTAACCACACCGGCGCCCACAAGATCAACAATTGCATCGGGCAAATTTTGCTCGCCATGCGCATGGGCAAGACGCGGATCATCGCCGAGACCGGCGCCGGCCAGCATGGCGTCGCCACCGCCACCGTCGCCGCGCGCTTTGGCCTGCCCTGCGTTATCTACATGGGCGCCCGCGACATCGAGCGCCAGGCGCCCAACGTGTTCCGCATGAAGCTGCTCGGCGCCGAAGTCCGCGCCGTCGAAAGCGGCAGCCGCACGCTGAAGGACGCGATGAACGAAGCGCTGCGGGACTGGGTGACCAACGTCCACGACACCTTCTACATCATCGGTACCGCCGCCGGGCCGCACCCCTACCCTGAGCTGGTGCGCGATTTCCAGAGCGTCATCGGCACCGAGGCGCGAGCGCAGATCCTCGAGGCCGAGGGTCGCCTGCCCGACCTGCTGGTAGCGGCGATCGGTGGCGGTTCGAACGCCATCGGACTGTTCCATCCGTTCCTCGACGATGCGTCGGTCAAGATGGTCGGCGTCGAGGCGTCGGGCCATGGCCTGTCGACCGACCAGCACGCCGCCTCGCTGGCCGGTGGCCGGCCGGGGGTGCTCCACGGCAACAAGACGATGTTGCTGCAGGACGAGGACGGCCAGATCACCGAGGCACATTCGATCTCGGCCGGGCTGGATTATCCCGGCATCGGGCCGGAACACGCCTGGCTGCACGCCATCGGCCGCGTCGAATACCAGTCGGCGACCGATGCCGAGGCGATGGACGCCTTCCAGCTGCTGTGCCGCACCGAAGGCATCATTCCGGCGCTGGAGCCGGCGCATGCGCTCGCCGCCGTCGCGCGGATCGCGCCGACGCTGGCGGCCGACCAGCTGGTGGTGATGAATCTGTGCGGGCGCGGCGACAAGGACATCTTCACGGTGGCGGACGCGCTCGGAGTCGAGCTGCTGTGAGCGACCGCCTCGCCACCCGCTTCGCCGCCTGCGCCGCCGACGGCCGCGCCGCGCTGGTCACCTTTGTCACCGCCGGCGATCCCGACCTGACGACGTCGGCCGCCATCCTGCGCGCGCTCGTCGCCAATGGGGCCGACATCGTCGAACTCGGCATGCCGTTCACCGATCCGATGGCCGATGGCGCGGCGATCCAGCTCGGCAACATCCGCAGCCTGACCAGCGGCACGCGGTTGCGCGACCTGCTTGCCATGGTTGCCGATTTCCGCCGCGAGGATGACGCTACGCCCGTCATCCTGATGGGCTATTTCAACCCGATCCTGGCCTATGGCCTGGCGCGTTTCGCCGCCGATGCCCGTGCCGCCGGGCTCGATGGCACCATCGTCGTCGACCTGCCGCCCGAGGAAGCCGCCGAGCTGGTGCCCGACCTGACGGCGCACGGCCTGCACCTGATCCGCCTCGCCACCCCGACGACCGATGCGGCGCGGTTGCCGCGCGTGCTCGATGGCGCCTCGGGCTTCCTCTATTATGTCGCGGTCGCCGGCGTCACCGGCGCCAATGCCGCCACCGCCACCGATGTCGCCGACGCCGTCGCCCGGCTGAAGCGATCGACCGACCTGCCGATTGCGGTGGGCTTCGGCGTCCGCACCCCCGACCAGGCCGCCGCCATCGCCGTCACCGCCGATGCCGTTGTTGTCGGATCGGCGATCGTCGATACCATCGGCGCCGCGGCCGCCGAACGCGCCAACGACATTCCAGCCCGGGTCGGCACCCTCGTCGCCGGCCTTGCCACCGCCGTCCGCGCCGCTCGCAAACAGGAAATCGCCGCATGAGCTGGTTGACCCGCACCCGCCAACAGCTGACCGGATTCATGTCGCGGCGGGAAACGCCCGACAATCTGTGGACCAAGTGCCGCAACTGCGGGACCATGGTCTATACCAAGGAATTCGACGAAAATCAGTCGGTCTGCCCGCGCTGCGACCATCACGAGCGTATCGGCCCCAAGACGCGCTTTGCCCAGATTTTTGACGGTGACTATGCCACTGTCGCCGTCGCCAAGGTCGTCGAGGATCCGCTGAAGTTCCGCGACCAGAAGCGGTATGTCGACCGCCTGCGCGCCGCCAAGGCCGCCACTGGCGAACCCGAGGCGATGACCGTCGGCGATGGCCAGATCGGCGGCGTGCGCGCCATCGTCGCCATCCAGAATTTCGCCTTCATGGGCGGTTCCATGGGCATGGGCGTGGGGGAGGCCTTCCTTGCCGGCGCCCGTGCCGCCGTGGCCGCCGGCGTGCCCTTCGTCGTCTTCACCGCCGCTGGCGGCGCACGCATGCAGGAGGGCATTCTCAGCCTGATGCAGATGCCGCGGACCACCGTCGGAATCGCCGAGCTGAAGGAAGCCCGCCTGCCCTATATCGTCGTGCTGACCGATCCGACGACCGGCGGCGTCACCGCCAGCTATGCCATGCTTGGCGACGTGCAGATCGCCGAACCCAATGCGCTGATCGGTTTCGCCGGCCAGCGGGTCATCGAGCAGACCATCCGCGAGAAACTGCCCGAGGGCTTCCAGCGCGCCGAATATTTGCTCGCCCATGGCATGCTCGACATGGTCGTGCATCGCCGCGAGCTGAAGGAGACGCTGGCCAAGCTGCTCGCCCTGTTGACCGCGCGCCGCATCACCGAACCTGCGTGATGGCAAAAACGGGGGCGATGATGCCGCGGGCGCGATCGGACGACCCGGTGCTCGATGCGCTGCTCGGCGCCGCCTATGCCCTGCACCCGGCCGAAATCGACCTGACGCTCGACCGGCTGACCCGGCTGCTGTCACGGCTCGGCAACCCCCACCGCAAGCTGCCGCCGGTGTTCCATGTCGCCGGCACCAACGGCAAGGGCTCCACCGTCGCCTTCCTGCGCGCCTGCATCGAGGCGTCGGGCAAGCGCGTCCATGTCTATACCTCGCCGCACCTGATCCGTTTCAACGAGCGCATTCGCGTCGCCGGCCAGCTGATCACCAACGACGCGCTCGCCGAACTGCTGCGCGAGATCCTGGCCCGCAACGGCGGCCAGCCGATCACCTTTTTCGAACTGACGACGGCACTGGCTTTCCTCGCCTTTTCGCGCACGCCCGCCGATGCCACCATCGTCGAGGTCGGCCTCGGCGGCCGCATGGACGCGACCAACGTCATCGAGGCGCCGCTGGTCACCGGCATCGCGCAGCTCGGCCTCGATCACCAGCAATGGCTGGGCGACACCATCCTCGACATCGCCCGCGAAAAGGCCGGCATCGCCAAAAAGGGCGTGCCGCTGGTCATTTCGCGCTATCCCAAGGCGGTGACGGCGCGCATTGCCGAGGTCGCCGGCGTGGCCGGGGCGGCGCTGCGCATCCGCGGCGATGATTGGGACGCCGCGCTGTACGAGGGCGCACTGCATTATCGCGACGGCCAGGGCCGGGTGACGCTGCCGCTGCCGCGGCTGCCGGGCGCCCACCAGCTCGACAATGCGGCGCTCGCCGTCGCCATGCTGCGGGCGCAGACGTTGGTCCCGGTCAACGACGGGGCGCTGCGCGCCGGCATGGGCTGGGCCGAATGGCCGGCGCGGCTGCAACGGCTCGAAGCCGGGCCACTCACCGCGCGACTGCCGGACGATAGCGAACTCTGGGTCGATGGCGGCCATAATCCCGCCGCCGGCCGGGCGCTGGCCGACAATTTCAGCAAGTCGGGGAGCGGATCGACGACCGGCCTGCCGTTGCACATCGTGCTCGGCATGTTGTCGGCCAAGGATGCCGCCGGCTTCATCAAGCCGTTCGCCGGCCGCGTCGCCCATGTCTGGACGGTGCCGATCGACGACCATGCCGCGCACAGCCCCGCCGATCTCGCCGATATCGTCGAGGATGCCGGACTGGCGGCGACGCCCTGCCCCTCGGTCGCCGAGGCACTGGCAGCGATCCGGACGGCGGCGGGATCGACGCCGGCGCTGGTGCTGGTAACGGGGTCGCTCTACCTGGCCGGCGCCGTGCTCGCCGAAAACGGCCAGTCGGCGGGCTAGAACACCGGCGATCGGCAACGCGACCAAAGGAATAAGAGTGCCGGCGCACGCCCCGACGGGGGGTCCTGGGACGTGCGCCGGTCGATCGACGCGGCGGCGAACGGGGGGTCCCGCCGCCGCGCCGAAGCTGCTGCGCTAGGCTGCGACGAGCGGCATGCGCCGCCGCCGCAGAACAGCGCCCGTCAGGCCGAAGCCCGCGATCAACATGGCCCAGCTACCGGGTTCAGGGATGCCGGGGATGACGACCTGACCGCGCGTGCCGAACCGCAGATTATCGATGGCAAAACCCGCCGGTTCCGACCCGACGAGGTCGAGGAACACACCGGCGATCAGCGGTGCGCCGTCGCTGGTCACCAGACCCAGGAACTCGATGCCGAGCCCCAGGTTGCTGACCGTGCCGATCAGATTGCCGTTGCGATCGAAGGCGGTGATGCCGGTGCTGCCGGCCGCGTTGAAAAAGCCGCCGTCGAAACCGACGCCGACCTGGTCGGTATCGAACAGCACGGCGATGGGGCCGTTGAAGGTCGGCGAACCCGACAGCACCGGCGACGTCGGGTTGGCACCATCGCCGGTAATGAAGGTCGCTGGCGAGGCGAAATTCAGCGACAGCGGCCCGGTCGGCGTTCCGACGACACAGGCCGTGGCGGCAGCACCAGGGCAATCGACGCCGGGCGTGGCGCTGAGCGACTGGCCGTTGAACAAGCCGGCGAAGCTGACGTTGGGCGATCCGACGCCGCCGCCATAATCACCGGGTGTATAAACCGGGTTTTCGGTGCCGCCGGCAAATTCGCTGAAGGTGATGACCCCGGAGCCGGCGATGAAATCGGCGGCGCTGACCCGCACGATGGCGGCTTGGGCAGCACTGGCCAGAAACGCTGTCGACACGGCAAATGCCAGAAAGACACGTTGAGCAACCATAACAACAATCCTTATCCGTTACATTGCCGAGCGATATTTTGCTTTCAGCAACAAATGAGCGACCTGCACGACCAAATGCAAAAATCGGGCCAACTGTCTCTGGTCTGTCAAACAATTGATTTTCAAGGCATGCGAGTCTGACTGCCGAGGCACAGTGTAAAACAGGCCGACAGTATTTTGTTGGGATAGCGTAACGGTAGCTGTGGTGCCGCTCAGCGTCGCCCGCCCCGTTTGACGCCCTTTGGGACGCGCGACTGCCCGGCGCGGCGGCCGGTGCGCACCCGATCGCGGCGGAACGGCTGCTGGCCTTCGCCCAACGGCAGCTCGAAACGCAGCGCGCCGGTGATCGGATTGGCCTCCGCCAGCCGCAGTTCGAGGCGCATCCCGGCGGTGTAGCGGGTGCCGGTCTCGATACCTTCGAGCACCCTTGTGGCATCGTCATAGACGAAGCGTTCGTCGCCCAGGGTCGAGACCGGCACCAGGCCGTCGCCGCCGAGGCCGACGACCTGGGCGAAGAAACCGAACTTGGCGACGCCGGTGATGCGGGTCGGCAGCACCTCGCCGACGCGGGTCGACAGGAAGGCGGCGACATAGCGATCGGTGGTGTCGCGCTCGGCCTCCATGGCGCGCCGTTCGGTCATGCTGACATGGTCGGCGGTCTTGCCCATCGCGGCGGCATCGCCCTCCCCCAGCCCGCCGTCGCCGAGCTTGTAGGCGGTCACCAGCGCGCGGTGGACGACAAGGTCGGCATAGCGGCGAATGGGCGAGGTGAAATGCGCGTAGCTGCCCAGCGACAGGCCGAAATGGCCCTTGTTCTCGGGGCTGTAATAGGCCTGGGTCTGGGTGCGCAGGATCTGCTCCATGACCTGTTCGCTGTATTCCTCGCCTTTCACGCGTTCGATCAGGCGGTTGAAGGTGGCCGGCTTGATGACCTGCCCCATGGCGAAATTCTGGCCGAAGGTTTCCATATAGTCCTTGAGCGCGATCAGCTTTTCACGGCCCGGCGCCTCGTGGTCGCGGTACATGCACGGCGCCTTTTTCGCCTCCAGCGCCTTGGCCGCGGCGACATTGGCGGCGATCATGAAATCCTCGATCAGTCGGTGCGCGGCGAGGTGCTCGCGCAGCTCGATGGCGGCGATACGCCCTTCGGCGTCGAGGGTGACGCGGCGTTCGGGCAGGTCGAGCGCCAGCGGTTCGCGCTGGTCGCGGGCCTTGGCCAGCGCGCCCCAGGCGGCCCAGAGGTCGGTGAGGATGGCGAGATAGTCGCCCGACTGGGTGTCGATGCTGGCCTGCGCCTCCTCATAGGCAATGTTGGTGACGCAGCGGATGACGGCGCGGGTGAAGTGCTGGCGCAGCACCTTGCCGTCGGGCGCGATGTGGAGGTGGCACGCGAGCACGCCGCGGTCCTGGGCCTCGACCAGCGAGCAGACATCGGCCGACAGGGTTTCGGGCAGCATCGGGACGACGCGGTCGGGAAAATAGACGCTGTTGCCGCGCTGGCGGGCCGAACGGTCGAGGCTGGTGCCCGGCCGGACGTAGAAACTGACATCGGCGATGGCGACGATGGCGTTGAAATGGCCCTGGTTGTCGGGGTCCGGCGCCGCCCAGACGGCATCGTCATGGTCGCGGGCGTCGGCCGGGTCGATGGTGAGGAAGGGCAGCGCACGCAAGTCCTCGCGCTCGCCGAGCGGCTGCCGGGCGACGGTTTCGGCCTGTTCGAGGGTGATTTCGTCGAAACGGTGCGGAATGCCCTTGGCGTGAATGGCGATCAGCGAAAAGGACCGCGGCGCGAACGGGTCGCCGAGCACCTCCACGACGCGGGCATATTGGCGCGGCGGGCGACCGCCGGGTTCGGCCAGCACCAGGTCGCCGGGGGCGGCATCGCCGATTTCGGTGACGGCAAGGTCGCTGCGGGCGCGCTTGTCGACGGGAACGAGGCGGTAGCCAAGGGCTTCCTTGCGCAAAATGCCGAGGACGAACTCCTCGGTCTTGGCCAGTGCCTTCATCGGGAAGGCGGCATAACCACTGCCTTGTTCCTCGATCCGGGCCAGCAGCCGGTCGCCGACCCCGAAGGCAGCGCGCTTGCGGGCCTCGATCAGGCGGATGCGCGGTGGCGGTGTCGGCTGGTCCCAGCGGTCGGGGATGGCGATCGGGCCTTCGTCGCCGGCCTCGATGATGCGGATGACGGTGACTTTCGGCAGGCCGCCGCCCTTGTGGAGGGTGCGGCCGGGGCCCTGTTCGAGCTCGCCGGCGTCCTGCATCTCCTTGAGCAGGCCCTTCAGCGCGATCTTGTCCTGGGCGTGGAGGCCGAAGGCGCGGGCGATCTCGCGCTTGCCGACGCTCGACGGCTGGCTGCGGATGAAGTCGAGGACGGCCTGGCGGGTGGGCAGGCCGGGGTGCGGTGGTGGCG
>QBLU01000020.1:38172-51300 GCA_003241875.1 Alphaproteobacteria bacterium | reverse complement strand
GGTACCCCCACCCCGCTCGCTGCGCGAGTCGCCCTCCCCGCAAGGGGGAGGGAGGTTGTTACTTCCCTACCGGCACTGAAGGCCATTTGATGCCGAGTTGCTCCAGGTACGTCCCGTATTTCGCGGGGTCGTAGTAGAACTTCGCCATCGCCGGACGGAATTCGGCCATCTTGTCGGCATTGATCTGGATCTGCGGCTTGTCGGTTGCCGACAGCACCGGCCGGTATTTCTGGTCCTTGGTCTGCACATCCTTGAACCAGGCCTTGGCGGCGACCAGCAGCTCGGGTTTCATCAGCAGGTCGACCAGCGTCATCGCCTCGACCTTGGCGCCGGCGATGATGCCCTTGTGGGCGATCGGCGTCGCCATCGCGATGGCATTGGCCCAATTGTGGCCCGGCAGGCCGGGAATGTTGGCCGGGTAGCGGATGGTGATCGTCGGCATCGTCCAGCTGATGTCGCCGATGTCGTCGCTGCCGCCGCTTTCGGGCTTGTCCTTGGGCGGCTTCAGCCCCTCGATCGTCGTCGCCAGCCCGTCCTGCTTGTCGGACTTGATCGATACCTGCACGGCCCGGGCGAGCGCCTGGTCGGCGGCATCCCATTGCGGCAGGCCGACGGCGGCGATGTTGGCGGCGGCGGCCTCGGCCATCGGCTTGTTGAAATATTGCGGCGCTGCGGTGCCGATGATGTCGCGATCGACGGTCGTGTCGGTCATCATGGCGGCGGCGTCGGCCATCTTGTTGCCGATGGCGAAATTGGCGGCGATGGCATCGAAGCTCTGTTCGCGGAAGAAATACCAGACGCTGGCTTCCGACGGCACGACGTTGGGCTGGTCGCCGCCATCGGTGATGACATAGTGCGACCGCTGTTCGGGGCGCAGATGCTCGCGGCGGAAATTCCAGCCGACGTTCATCAGCTCGACGGCATCGAGGGCGCTGCGGCCGACCCAGGGCTTGCCGGCGCTATGGGCCGATGAGCCGTGGAAGCGATAGCGGACCGAGACATTGCCGGTGCCGTCGGGCTGGCCATAGCTGACCGACAGATTGTCGGCGACATGGGTGAAGATCGTGGCGTCGACGCCGTCGAAGACCTTGTCGCGGACCATGTACGCCTTGCCGGCGACGAGTTCCTCGGCAACGCCGGGCCACAGCACCAGCGTGCCGGCGATCTTGTGCTTGGCCATCAGGTCCTTCAGCGCCAGCGCCGCGACAATGTTGAGCGCCTGGCCGCTGTTGTGGCCCTCCCCATGGCCGGGGGCGCCGGGCACGATCGGGTCGCGGGTCGGCACGCCGGGCTTCTGCGACGCCTTGGGGATGCAATCGATGTCGCTGCCCAGCGCGATCACCGGGCCACCGCTGCCCTGCGTCCATTTCGCGGTCCAGCCGGTCGGCAGCCCGGCGACGCCGCGGGTGACGGTGAAGCCGGCCTTTTCCAAGACGCCGGTCAGATATTTCGAGGTTTCGACCTCTTGGAAGGCGAGCTCGCCAAAGCTGAACACCATGTCGTTGATGACCTGGGCCTGCTTGGCGCGGGCGGCGACGCCGGCGACGGCCTCGGCCTTCAGCGCGGCGATGCGCGGGTCGTCGGCGGCCGGCGCTGGGGCAGCCAGCGCCGGGGCCGTGAGGATGATGGCCGCGAGCGCGGCGGCGATTGCAGTGCGTGTCATCGTGAAGCCCCTTGTTTTCGCGGCCAGCCTAGCAGCGGCGAACCCGGCGACAAGTCCGTGATTGCGGGGGCTGGCGCGGGGCGGCATCTTCGGCTTTCATGGGCCCAATCAAGAATGATGATCCCGGGGACCGATCGATGACGCTGCCTGCCAATTTTCCGGCGATGAGCATTGCCGAGGCCAATGCGCTGCTGACCGCGCCGGGCTCGGTGCTGGAGATGGAGAGCGTCACCATCCGCGGCCGGCCGACGCGGACCTGGAAGAACGCGCCGCCGACGCTCCGCGACGTCTTCCTCGCCGGGCGGGCGCATGGCGACAAGATCTTCATCGTCCATGAGGATGAACGCGTCAGTTTCGACGGCTTTTCGCGCGCCGTGCTGCGGCTGGCGGCGCAACTGGTCGCCGATGGCGTGCAGAAGGGCGACCGCGTCGCCATCGTCATGCGCAACCTGCCCGAATGGCCGGTGGCGTTCTTTGCCGCGACGTTGACCGGCGCCATCGTCACGCCGCTGAACGC
The DNA here is from genome assembly GCA_003241875.1 of Alphaproteobacteria bacterium. Classification (GTDB taxonomy): domain Bacteria; phylum Pseudomonadota; class Alphaproteobacteria; order Sphingomonadales; family Sphingomonadaceae; genus Sandarakinorhabdus. The sequence goes on along the minus strand of QBLU01000020.1, from coordinate 49,120 downwards.
CTGGTGGACCGGCGGCGAGCTCGAATATGGCCTGTCCGACAGCGGCACCAGGATCCTGTTCTGCGACAACGAGCGGCTGGCGCGCATCGCCCCGCATTTGCCCGAACTGCCCGAAATCGAGCGGATCTATGTGACCCGCAGCACCGAAGAACCGATGGGCGACCCGCGTGAGGTGCAGCTGGAATCGATCATCGGCCATCCCAACAGCTGGGCGAGCATCGCCGATCGCGCGCTGCCGCTGGTGGCCCTCGGGCCCGAGGACGACGCCACGATCTTCTACACCAGCGGCACCACGGGCAAACCCAAGGGCGCGCTCGGCACGCACCGCAACATCGTGTCGAACATCATGGCATCGGGCTTTGCCGCCGCCCGCGCCTATCTGCGCCGGGGCGAGATGCCGCCGGCGCCCGACCCCGCCGCCCCGCAAAAGGCGACGCTGCTCAGCGTGCCGTTCTTCCACGCCACCGGCTGCCACGCCGTGCTGTCGCCGTCGCTGTTCGCCGGCGCGAAGCTCGTGCTGATGCGCAAATGGGATGTCGTCGAGGCGATGGGCCTGATCGAGCGCGAGCGCATCACCGGTTGCGGCGGCGTGCCGACCATTGCCTGGCAGATCATCGAGCACCCCGATCGCGCCAAATACGACCTGTCGAGCCTGGAGACCGTGTCCTATGGCGGCGCACCATCGGCGCCGGAACTGGTCCGCCAGATCAAGAAGGTGTTCGGCAAAGCGCAGCCCGGCAACGGCTGGGGCATGACCGAAACCAGCGCCACCTTCACCAGCCATGTCGGCGAGGATTACGAACTGCGCCCCGACAGCTGCGGGCCGGCGTGCGCCGTCTGCGACCTCGAAGTCCGCGACCCCGACGGCAAGGTGCTGGCGCCGGGCGACGTTGGGGAACTTTACGGTTTCGGCCCCAATGTCGTGAAGGAGTATTGGCGCAAGGCGGAGGCCACGGCGGCGACCTTCATCGACGGCTGGGTGCGCACCGGCGACCTGGCGCGCATCGACGAGGAAGGTTTCTGCTTCATCATCGACCGCGCCAAGGACATGCTGATCCGCGGCGGCGAGAACATCTATTGCGTCGAGGTCGAGAACGCCCTGTACGAGCACCCGGCGATCATGGACGCGGCGCTGGTCGGTCGCCCGCACAAGACCCTGGGCGAGGAACCGGTGGCGTTCGTCACGCTGAAGCCCGGCGCCCAGGCCAGCGAGGCCGAGCTGCGCAGCTTTGTCGCCGCCCGGCTGGCGGCGTTCAAGGTGCCGGTGGCGGTGACATTTTCAAACGAGCCGCTGGTCCGCAACGCCAACGGCAAGATCCTGAAGACGGAACTGAAGAAGCTGGTGGCGGCTTAGGTCGCGACCCAGGCTCGCGGCGCCGGCGCATCGCTGCCGCGCGGGTCGTCGGTCGGATCCGTCGCCAGCCGCTAAAAGGTCAATGTAGAATATTAACTTTTTACGATGCGCTTGTGTCCAAGTTTTCTGGCTCAAAACCGCCGATTCCGGTAAATACTTTCGTTACTTTGATACATCATGTTTCTCACTTTAATTGAAGCGCTCGACAAACTAGTAAAAGAATTCTCAAACGCTATTGATAGCGCTTGACTCGACGCGAGATAATTCTACAAGCGCTGGATAGAGAACCGGCTCAGGCCGTTCCAAACGTTGTAAGTGTGTGCTTTGCGGCTTGGCCTTGGCGATTGCCGGGGCCGTAGTAATTTACGACGAGATGCGGACCCGATGCTCGGGCACGAAGTTGCAGTCGCGACTTCTCAAGGCCGCAGGCGCCAGATTGGCTGTCAAGCAAACGCGATGAATTGACGAGGTCCGGGGACCATACCCGGCTCCCCAGATCACGCCTGTACGCAATCGACACTGCCGGGACAGCGATCTGTCGCGGCACCGCATCCCCATATACTTCAGGACCTGAAAAATGAACATGAAGACGCTGGCCTGGCCGTTGCTTTCCGTTGCTGCGTTCGCAGCTTCGCCGGCGTCTGCCGTCGCGGTGCTGGGGACGGATCTCCAGTCGCTTGCCATGCTGTCGAACACCTATGTCACCACCGGCGCCACCGCGACGATCTTCGGCAGCCTGATGGCGGGCGATGTCGGCACCACGGGCGCTGGCGGCCATGTTTCGGGCAATTTCACGACCGTCGGCGCGGCGACCATCGGTGGCGGCGGATCGTCCGTCGGCGGCAGCATCACCGCCGGCGGTGCCTTGACCACGGGTGACAGCGCCCGGGTCGGCGGCCACGTCACGACCGCCGGCGCCGCGACGATCGGCGCCGGTTCGACCGTTTCGGGCAATGTCGCCGCCGCCGGTGCCGTCTCGACCGGGGCCGCGTCGCAGGTCGCCGGCAACATCGCCTCGGGAGGGGCCGCGAGCATCGGCATTGGCGCATCCGTCGGCGGCAACGTCGCCGCGGTCGGGATCATTGCCACGGCGGCCGGCAGTGTCGTGCCCTCGCAGACCGTATTGACGACGCCGCCGGTCGACGCCGGCGTGCTTGTCGCCTTGCTGGCGAACCAGTCGGCCGCCAATCGCCTGCAGGTCCTTGCCGCCCAGTCCGCCTTTGCCCGGATGGTCACCACGAATGTCCTGGGCGCCACGATAACCGCCGATACGACGCTGTTTTCCGGCGTCTATGGCGCCGACAGCCTGTCCACGACCGCCGGTACCACCATCACGCTCGACGGCCAGAACCTCGGCAACCAGTATTGGGTGTTCAATATCGGCGATATCCTGACGACAGGGGCCTCGAGCCGAATCGTGATGATCAACGGCGCGACTGCCGACAATGTCGTCTGGAACGCCGGCGGCTATGGCAGCCTGGGCGCCGGTTCGCTGTTTGCCGGCACGCTGCTGGCCAATGCCTATATCGACATCGGTGCCGACGCCGTCGCCACCAATATCGGCACGTCGTGCGGCGGCGTGTTCTCGGCACAATCGTTCATCTCGGTCGGTGCCGGCGCTCGCCTGGGGTCCGATGGCTGCAGCTGCGTCGCCAAGGGCTTTGCGATCGACGAATACGGCACCGCGTACCGCGAGGTATCGCTGCCCAGCGACACGGCCCCCCTGCCCGAGCCCTCGGCATGGGCGCTGCTCCTCGCCGGGTTCGGCGCCATCGGGGGTGCGATGCGCCGCCGGCGGCGGCCGGTCAGCGTCGCCGCCTGAACGGCGGGCCCGGGCGACGCACGCCCGGGATCCCGCCGGCAGCAGATTTGCCAAACGGCGCTGGCCTGCTGTATGGCGACGGGCCGCGCTCGGGTGCCTGGCAGGAACAATGCATGGCGAATGACACCGAAGGGCGAACCGACGCCCCGATCGACCCGGCGGCAATTGCCGAAGTGATGGAGGAGGACCGCTTCAAGCAGTTCCTCGACAATATCCCGGTGGCCGTTGCCGTGTCCGAACTCCAGCCGTCGGAGATCGTCACCTATGCCAATCTGGAATTCCAGCGGTTGACCGGCCGCGACGTCTCGCAGATCGCCGGCAAGAGCTGGCGCGCGCTGCCGGGCATGGCGACCGACGACGGCGACGACCGGCTGTTGCGCGACGCGGTGCAGGATGATTCGGAATATATCGGCGTGTTCACCATCGTTCGCGAGGACGACAGCATCGATGTCGATGTCTGGTCGAACACCATCGAGGACGAGGACGGCACGCCGATCTATCGCCTGGTCGCGATGAGCCGGGCGCTGCAGCCGGACACCGACCAGCGCAGCGAAGCGGCGCTCGCCTTGCAGGAAAAGGACATTTTGCTGAAAGAGCTGCAGCACAGGGTCAAGAACAACCTGCAGATGATCACCTCGATGATCCGACTCGAATCGCGCAACATGTCGGGCGACGAGCAGGGCGAAGGCTTTACCCGGCTGGCGGGGCGCATCAACGCGCTGGCGACGCTGTACGATGCGCTGTCCCGCGACGGCAGCAACAACGAGGTCGATCTGGGTGCCTATCTGGGGCAGATCGGGGCGGCGGTGATGCAGGCCCATGCCGTCGAGGGCATCCGGCTCGACACCCGCATCGACACCTGGCCGGTGTCCGTCAACGTCGCCATGCCGGCCGGGCTGGTGGTCAACGAAGTGCTGACCAACGCGCTGAAGCACGGCTTTGCCGGCCGCGACCGCGGGGTCATCCGGCTCGACAGCCTGATCGATGACGACGGCTGCCACATCACGGTCGCCGATGACGGCGTCGGCCTGCCCGAAGGCTTGACCTGGCCGCAGCCGGGACGGTTGAGCGCGATCATCGTCCAGTCGCTGAAACAGAACGCCGGCGCCCGGGTTTCGGTCGAAACCGGCCCCGGCAAGGGCGTCGCCGTCACCATCTCGTTTGCCAAGCCCCGGCCGGCCACGGCCACTGCCTGACGCCGGCCACGGCCCCCGCCTGAGGCGGGCGGCGGATTAACCGCCCGGGAACCCCTCGCCTGTCCATCGGTTGTGTCCCCTGCACAACGACAAGGACATCATGATGGGCAAGGGTTGCATTCTGTGGGCGGTCGGGATTCCCTTGCCGATCATCATTCTGCTGTATCTGTTCAACGTCCTGTAGCATCCGACGCCAGCACGCCATGATGACGGCAGGATTGCGCTTGTATTAAGCTGCGCGTCTGTCAGTTTGGGCCCCGGGGATCTGGCGGGGCAAAGATGATGGATGCGACGATGATGGCGGACCGGCCGGTGGCCGAGCCGATCGGCTTTGACGCCCGCGCCGGTGATTTTGTCGGGCTCGCCATCGGCAATCTGCTGCTGACGATCATCACGCTCGGCATCTATCGTTTCTGGGCCAAGACCCGCGTTCGCCGTTTCCTGTGGGAACGCACGACCTTCATGGGCGAACCGCTCGAATATCTCGGGCGCGGCATCGAGAAATTCATCGGCGCCCTGATCGTCTTCTTCGTCCTTGTCGTGCCGATCTTCCTCATCGCCATTGCCATGGTCGCGTTGAAGGCTGGCGGCTATTCACCCGCGACCGCCGGCCTGCTGTACCTGCCCTTCTACATCGCGCTGCTGTGGCTGTTCGGGGTCGGGATCTACCGCTCGCAACGCTATATGTTCAGCCGTACGTCGTGGCGGGGCATCCGCGGCGGCATGCGGCACCGCGGCTGGGCCTATGGCGGGCTGTACCTGAAGATGGTGCTGCTGCAGGTGGTGACACTGGGGTTTGCCATCCCCTATGTCACCACGCGGCTGTGGAACGCCCGCATGAGCGACGCGATGTTCGGTTCGCTGCCGGTCACCGCCGATGCCGAATGGCGGCCGCTGCTGCGGACGTTCGTCACGTCATGGATCGGCGCGATCGTCATCTATGCCATCATGCTCGGGGTAGCCCTCACCAGCTTCGGATCGCTTCTGGGCTCCATTAAGCCCGGGGCGCCGCCGCCGGCCGATCCGGGCGCCATGGCGGCGGATTTCGCCAAATTCTATGCCATCTTCCTGGTCGGCGGCCTCGCCATCGCATTGGTGATGTTCCGCTATTATGCCGCCATGCTGCGCAATCTCTATGGCCATACCCGGCTCGGCACGATGGCGCTGGCGATCGACGTGACCGCCGGCGACCTGCTGCGCTTCACCCTCGGCAATCTGGCGCTGGTCGTGCTGACCCTGGGGCTCGGCGCCATCATGCTGCCGTACCGGGTCTATGGTTTCTATGCCCGGCGGATCTCGACCATCGGCGCGCTCGATATCGATGCGGTCCGCCAGACCGACCTGGCGGCGCCGGTGCAGGGTGACGGGCTGGCCGACGCGTTCGACGTGGGCGCATTCTGACCCATGCGCGGCGTCGTGTTCGACGGCGAGAGCGCCGCGGCGCAGCCCGTCGAGATCAGCTTCACGGTCGAGGGCGCCGACATTCTCGCCACCGACGGTACCTCGTCGCTGGTGCCCGCCCGGCTGCTGCGCCGCAGTGGCCCGCAGCGGCTGCACCGCACCGACCGGCGCGATTGGCGGCTGCTGCCGGATGCACCACCGCCGGCTGAATGGCTGGCGGGCATTGCGCCGCTCGGCCGGCTCGATCGCCGCGCCACCTGGAGTTATGCCGGCGCCGGGCTGCTGACGGTCGCCGTGCTCGCCGGGCTGTGGTTCGGTGGCGATCGCCTGCTGGTCGCCGCGGCGCCGCTGGTGCCGGATCGGCTACTGGTGACGCTCGGCGACGGGCTGGTGCGCGATCTCGGCGGCCGGCGCTGCGTCGATCCGGCCGGGCTGGCGGCGCTCGACCGGCTGCAGGGGCGGCTGGTAGGGCCGGGCAAGCGGCGGCAGGTCACCGTCATCGAAACCCGGGCGGTCAACGCGCTGGCAGTGCCCGGCGGTCGCATCGTCATCTTCCAGGGGTTGATCGACGCGGCCGCCAGCCCTGACGAAGTTGCCGGCGTGCTGGCGCACGAAATCAGCCACGACGCGCTCCACCACCCGACCAAGGCGCTGTTGCGCCAGATGGGCGTGTCGCTGCTGGCCAGCGCCATCGGCGGGCAGATGGGCAGCGCCGCCGATCTGGCGGTCCTGCTCGACGGTTCGCGCCGCGCCGAAACCGATGCCGACCGCGGCGCCATCACGCTGTTGCACGCGGCCGGCGTGTCGCCGCGCGGCCTTGGCGATTTCTTCGTGCGGCTGCGCGAGGCCGAGGGCCGCAAGCCCAAGGACATGACGCGGCAGCTGCTCGACCGCATCGGCGATTTCACCGCCACCCATCCCGGCGACAGCGACCGCGCCGCGATGATGGCGGCCGCGGCGGCGCGGCAGGGCGCGGTGTCCCCGGCGCTCGGCGCCGCCGACTGGCAGGCGCTGCGCGGCATCTGCAACCGCACGGCGCCGAACTGAGGCCGTTGCCGTGGCCGCGCTGCCGCGCTAACCCCTGCCGATGAAGCGCCCTGCCACTGCCGCCGACCCGGCCGAACTCGCGGCCTTCCTTGCCGCCAACCCGGGTATCGCCTTCCTCGACGTCTATTACACCAACCTTGCCGGCGTGCCGCGGGGCAAAAGGTTGCGCGCGCACGAGTTTCTGGCGGCGTTCGAGGCCGGGCGCTACCTGCCGGGATCGGTGCTGGTCGTCGACATCACCGGGCTCGACGTCGAGGAATCGGGGATGGTGTGGGAGGATGGCGACGCCGACCGTGTCGCCTGGCCGGTGCCGGGCACGCTGGCGCCGGCGCGCTGGCTGGGTGACGATAGCGCCGAAGTGATGCTCGCCATGCACGAGACCGACGGCCGGCCGTGCGACCTCGATCCGCGCCGGGTGCTCGCCAACGTCATCGATCGCTTCACCGCCGACGGGCTGGTGCCGGTGGTCGCCTGCGAGCTGGAATTCTACCTGGTCGACGCGCGGCGAACGGCGGATGGCGGCATCAGCGTCGCTGCCGGCGCCGATGGCCGGGTGCCGGCGCATCGCCAGGTCTATGGCCTCGACAGCGCCGATCTGGATGGCGATTATCTGCGCGCGCTGTGGTCGGCGTGCGATGCGCTGGGCCTGCCGACGGGCGCGGCCATCGGTGAATATGCCGCCGGGCAATACGAGATCACGCTGGCGCACAAGCCCGATGCGCTGTCCGCCGCCGATGATGCGGTGCGTTTCAAGCGCGCCGCCAAGGGCGTTGCCGACCGCCACGGTCGCACCGCGACCTTCATGGCGAAACCCTTTGCCGAGCTGTCGGGGTCGGGCCTGCACATCCATGTCTCGGTCAACGACGAGCGCGGCGGCAACATCTTTGCCGACACGTCGCCGCAAGGGTCGGCGGCGCTGGGCCATGCCATCGGCGGCTGCGGCAACCTGATGCCGGCCAGCATCGCGGTGTTCGCCCCCAACGCCAACAGCTATCGCCGCTTCCGGCCGAACAGCTATGCCCCGGTGCGTGCCGGCTGGGGCGTCAACAACCGCACCGTGCCGCTGCGCATCCCGATCGGCCCGCCAGCGTCGCGGCACCTCGAGCATCGCCTGTCGGGGGCCGACGCCAACCCGTACCTGGCGGTCGCCGCGGTGCTGGCCGGGGTCCATCACGGACTGACCCATGCCATCGACCCCGGCCCCTCCGTTACCGGCGACGGCTATGCCACCGGCGAACGCCTGCCGACCGACTGGGCGCATGCGCTGGCGCTGTTCGAAGGGTCGCGGCTGCTGGCGGATTACTGGGGCGGGCGCGCGGCGGAGATGTTCGCGACGGTGAAACGCGTCGAGCAGGAACGCTACAACAGCGTCGTCACGCCGCTCGACTATGATTGGGTGCTGCGTTCGGCGTGAGCTTCCGGTAGAGGCTGTGAAACTCCACGAAAGCCGACCCATGAAATTCTTTGCCGACACCGCCGATACCGCCGAAATCGAATCGCTGGCAGCGACAGGCCTGCTGGATGGCGTCACCACCAACCCGTCGCTGATCGCCAAGTCGGGCCGCAACTTTTTGGAGGTGATCCGCGAGATCGCCGCGCTGACGCCGGGCCCGGTGTCGGCCGAAGTCGTCGCCTCCACTAGCGCCGACATGCTGCGCGAGGCCGAGGTGCTGAAGAAGCTGGGCGACAATATCTGCATCAAGCTGCCGCTGACCTTGGACGGCCTCAAGGCGTGCAAGGCGCTGTCGGACGAAGGCACGATGACCAACGTCACTTTGTGTTTTTCGGCCAACCAGGCGCTGCTGGCGGCCAAGGCGGGGGCGACCTTCATCTCGCCGTTCGTCGGCCGGCTCGACGATGTCGGCTATGACGGCATGCAGCTCATCGAAGACATCAAGATGATCTATGACAATTATGCCTTTGAAACAGAGATCCTGGTCGCCAGCGTCCGGCACCCGGTCCACGTCCTGCAGGCGGCCAAGCTCGGCGCCGATGTCGCAACGATGCCGCCGGCGGTGATCCGCGCGCTGGCCAGCCACCCGCTGACCGACAAGGGCCTGGCGGCATTCACGGCCGACTGGGCAAAGACCGGGCAGAGCATCCTCTGACGAAAGGGGCGGCCAGTTCCCTCCCCCCTGCGGGGAGGGCGACTCGCGGAGCGAGCGGGGTGGGGGTCGCTCGCGTCGGCGTTCGAGAACCCCCACCCCGCTCGGCTGACGCCGAGTCGCCCTCCCCGCAGGGGGGAGGGAATTTAAGCGACCTCTCCCGCCTGTGGCTCGCCTCGCTCGAAAACGCCCGCCGGCTGTCGCCGCACACCGTCCGCGCCTATGCGGCGACGCTCGAGCGCTTCGACGATTTCCTCGTGCCGCACATCGGCGGCACCGCGACGCCCGCCGTGCTGGCGGCGCTGACGCTGGCGGATTTCCGCGCCTTCCTCGCGGCGCGGCGCGGTGACGGGCTCGCCAATGTCTCGGTGGCGCGCGAGGTTTCGGCGCTGAAGACCTTTTTCGACTGGGCACGCCGCCACCACGCCATCGGCTGCGACGGCATCGCCGGGCTGAAATCGCCCAAGGTGCCGCGCCGGGTGCCGCGGCCGGTCTCGCCCGCCGACGCCGCCGGGCTGATCGCCGCGGTCGGCGACGATGCCCGCCGGCCGTGGACTGCGGCGCGCGACACCGCGGTGCTATTGCTGCTCTATGGCGCCGGCCTGCGCATCGCCGAGGCGCTGTCGCTGACCGGCGCCGTGCTGCCGCTGGGCGACACGATCACCGTCACCGGCAAGCGCAACAAGACCCGCGCCGTGCCGCTGCTGCCGGTCGTCGCCGAGGCGATCATGGCCTATGTCGCGCTGGCACCGTGGCAGCCCGACCGCGACGCGCCACTGTTTCGCGGGCTTCGCGGCGGGCCACTCGATCCCGGCATCGTGCGCAGCGCTATTCGCGCCGCCCGCCCGGCGCTGGGCCTGCCCGACACGGCGACCCCGCACGCGCTGCGCCACAGTTTCGCGACGCACCTGCTGGCGCGCGGCGCCGATTTGCGTTCGATCCAGGAACTGCTCGGCCACGCCAGCCTGTCGTCGACGCAAATCTATACCGCGATCGATGCGGCGCAGCTGCTCGACGTGTACCGGAACGCCCATCCGCGGGCGTAGGTCGGCAGGCGATGGGCTTCAGGCAGCGCCGTCATAGGGTTCAACCAAGGCATGGGCGATGCCGACGTCCTGCAGAGTTGCCAGCGCGGTGTCCGAGACGACAAGCATGAGATCGCGGGTTACACCGAAATCATCCTGTCCGGCGGCTCCTTCCACCCGCAAGCGCCGAAAATCCGGCAGTTCGCGGCCGGGATAAAGGCTTTCGAACTGGTCGGATTTCGAAATATTGACGGAATCGAGGACAAATCCTGTCAAGTTGGCCTGTGTGATCCGGTCCGCAAGCGCGGCGGTCACGATGTAGCAGGGGGACGTTTCGAGGAGCTGGTCACCGAGCCACCCGTCGAAGACATAGTGGAGCTTGTACACGACGACCGGCTGCCCGGGCGTACGCGTGAACTGGGTGTCGGGACCCCAACCACCGGCGACTTCCGGCTCGACAACATGATAGCCGGTCATCATTGCCTCCTAAAGCGGCGGATTGAAAAGGTGGCCATATTTGGCGTCGATCTCTGTCGCCTTTTGAAGCAATTGTGCCTTCGAGGGAACCGTTCCCGTCGCATCGAATGGCTTGTAGAACCGGTTCCACTCCACGCGGATCTTGCTCAGGTGCAGGTCGGAATTCAGTTCGTTCGGAATGCCCCGCAGGTTCTCCAGGGAATTCATCTCGCTCTTCGTCACCACGCCCGGGTAACGCTCCAGAACCTGCTGTTCGACGGCGTGATGGACAACGACATCACCCTTGGTCGCGGGATTGGCCTTGAAAAACGTCGCCTTGTAGTCGTTCGACGTCGCATTGCCGAAACGTGCTGCCTTGTTGGTACCCGCCGGAGGCGCCTGTGGATTTCGTGCGGAGCCTTGCGTGCGATCATTGAGATAGCGATCGTTGCGCGACGCCGGGCGGCTGGTCGGCGCCGGCGCGGGCGGTGGCGCTGAGCGACCGCCCTGCCCGCCGCCGCCGCCGCCGCCGCCGGTATTCC
>QBLU01000020.1:0-38162 GCA_003241875.1 Alphaproteobacteria bacterium | reverse complement strand
GTATTCCGCTCCCTGATGATCCGCCGTGCCAGCCAGGCCATGAACACCGCCCCGCCCAGCCCGACGAAGGCCTTGGCATATTGCTCCCCGGCGCGGTCGAGGTCGGCCTCCGACTTGGCGTCGATCACCGCCAGTGTCGTAGTGATCAGCAGCCCCAGCGCCTCGATCCCGGCGCTGCCGGCGAGGTAGAAGACCATCACCAGCATCGCGCCGTCGAACACCGCCGCCGACAGCGGATTGGTGTTGGCGATGGCGCCGGCGATGATGAAGGCGGCGAGGACCTTCAGATTGTCGAGGGTGAACAGCTGCAAGAAGGCGTTGGCGAGTTCCGGCCCCATGTATTTCGCCGATCGCTGCAGCGCCGCGACGACCCTGTCCATCATGTCCAGGGCGGCGACGGCGGCATCCTTTTCCTGCGCCGGCGACAGCTTGAGCCCCGGCGGCGGCTTGGCGGCCACCGGGCGGCCGACGGGGGGCGGCGGCACCGCCACCGTCGTCACCGCATCGTCCATCGCCAGGATCAGCAGCCGGCGACCGGCCACCGCGCGCCGCACGACGCGCATCAGTTCATGGTCGTCGAGGCCCGTGATATCGCTGCCGAGATCGCCGCGGCCGGGCCAGGTGCGGATCCGCGTCAGGCCGTCGTCGTCACGCGCCAGCATCGCCAGCGCGCTGCGCTGGCCGAGATCGGCGACACGTTGCACGGCCACCGGAAAGCTGGCGGTGCGGCCAAGGATCAGCCGGCCGCGCACGGTGCGAATGACCAGATGTGCCGTAATCGCCGCCCCCTGTCCCCTGCGCGATACCTGACACGATTTCGCGGCGATTCGCCACCGCCGGTCAGACGCGGGCGGCGGCCACCACCGCGTCGGGGCGGGCGAACCAGGCGCCGGGCTGCGCCGCCAGCCAGTGCAGCAGCGCCGCAATGGCATCGATGCGATAGGGCAGCGCGCTGATATAGGGCGTCAGGTGGATGGGCAGCATGCGGCCCCCCCCATTCCAGCCGTCTCGCTGGTCGACCTCGCCATCGAGCCACAGATAGGCGTCGCGAAGCTGCTCGGCATAGCTGTCGGCGGATTGCTGGCAGGTGGCGATGACCTGGCGATCGCTGAGCTCGTGATTGAGCGGCAGGTTGACGATCGACCCCGCCGGCGTCGTCATCCGGTACGGCAGCTCGTCGTTGACCCAGTCGAGGCAATAGCCCAGCCCCGCCGCCGCCAGCAGCCGCGGCGTGTTCCAGCTTTGCGAGCGGGCGATCGACAGCCAGCCGGTCGGGCGTCGGCCGGTCACGGCGTGGAGGCCATCGAGGCTGTCGGCGATCAGCGCGCGTTCGTCGTCCTCCGGCAGCCCGGTGGCGATGGTGCCGTTCATGTCGGTCGAATGGGCGATGACCTCGTGGCCGGCGGCGACGATCGCGCGGGCGAGATCGGGAAATCGCTCCGCCCAGCGGCTGTTCATCGCAAAGCCGGCATGGGCGCCGACCGCTGCCAGCGCCTCGACCAGCCGCGGCACGCCCAGGCGCGAGCCATAGTCGCGCGCCGTGAAATGCCGGTAATCGGGAAACGCCGTCTGCATGTGGCCGGGGGCGCGGAACGGCGCGTCGACCGGGGTCAGCGGGAAGAATTCGCACGAGATGACGATGACGACGGCGACGCGCTTGCCACCGGGCCAGGCGATCGGCGGTCGCTCGGCGATGTTCGACCAGGGATAAAGGTCGTGGTCCATGCCGCGGCGGCGGCGCGGGTATTCGAGATAGGCGGGATCGAGGCTCATCGACGTTTACGCCACACGTCAAGACCCAGAGTGTCGAGCATTTCGAGCAACTCCGTCGCGGAGTCGGTGACGGCGGTTGCCCCGGCGTGCATGGCCGCGTCGCCAAACCTGCGCTTCGCACCCAAGCTGCAAAAGATGAACACGGGCACATGGTCGTCTACTGCGCGGAGTGCCTTTGTCAGAAAAACACCGGCATCAGGCGTGTCGCGGCCCATGTCGCTGATCACCGCTGCGTAGCGGCCGGGCTTGAACTTGCCGAGTGCTGTCGCCGTGTCGAGAGCCTGCACAACGCTTATGCCGCGCTTTTCAAGTGAAGCCATAAGCAACGCGTTGTTCTCCGGGACATCGTCAACCCAAAGCAATTGCGGAGGCGGTAATTCTGACAACCGAGTTCCGGTACCGCTGAAAGACATATCGGTCGAACTGTGAATATCCACGCTTTCGCCGAATTCATCTTTCGTGGCGGTGGCAATGTTCTCGGCGTGCGTTAACGATGACGACCGCTGTAGCGACTCACGAATGACGGCTATTTGTTTCTGAAGGTCTCCAATCAGAACTTGTTGCTCCTCCGCGGCTTTGCTGACGTTGACCTTGACCCCAAATACTTCGATTGTTCCACCGTTCTGCGATACCTGACCGAGCGCGCGGAGCGCTGGTCGCCGGAAAGCCAGCAGCGCGGCGAGGACGATCAGGGGCCATAGCAACTGGGCGACGGCGGCGACGAATTCGGTCCAGGCCGCAAGCTGCGTCGGCATCGATTGGATCATGGCTGCCGGTCCTTCTCCCGATACGCGTCGGCGATGGCGCCGGCGGTGGTGATCCACGCCCGGCCATCGGCGGCGATGTGTTCGAGCACGCGTTCGAACGGCCCGATGCGGTGCGGCTGGCCGATGAGGTAGCTGTGCAGCGGGATGCACATGACGGTGCCGCTGGCCTCGCCTTCGCGCGCCAGCCGGTCGTACTGGCGGATCAGCGCGTCGGCATAGTCGCGCGGGCTCATGTTGTAGATGAAGAAGCCGTAGTGGTCGTTGACCTCGAGGCTGTAGGGCATCGAGATCAGGTCGCCGGTTGCCGTGCGGACCCGGCCGGGCCGGTCGTCGTGGTACAGGTCGCAGGTATAGTCGAGGCCGTATTCGGCGATCAGGTCCATGGTGCGGACGGTGTGGGTCAGCGCCGGCGCCAGCCAGCCGCGGATGCGCTGCCCGGTGGCACGCTGCACCGTGGCGATGCTGTCCTCGATGATGGCGCGTTCCTGGGCCTCGTCCATGTCATAGGCGTAGCGGGTGTTGTAGATGCCGTGGCTGAAGAATTCCCAGCCGCGCGCGACACCGTCGGCGACGACCTCGGGAATATGGTCGCACAGCGCCACCGACAGGCTGACGCTGCCCGGAAAGCCGTGGCGCGACATGGCGTCGGCCATCCGCCAATGGCCGACGCGATTGGCATGGTCGCGATGGCTGTAGCCGACGACATCGGGGTGCGGTTTCGCCCAGCTCTTGCGGCGCGGATGCGCGGGCGGGTCGATCTCGTAGTATTCGAGGTTGGGCGCCACCCAAACCGCGCAGGTCTTGCCGCCGGGCCAGCGCAGCGGCGGCCCGGCGGGGTTAGGGTCATACAGGCCCGGGTCGTTCAGGCCGGGGTCTTGCGGAGCCGTGGACATTTGTCCGGACAATAGCGGTTTTCACCGGCTTGGGGAAAGGCATTCGCGGGCGATCAGGCGAGCACGTCGCGGGGGCCGCGGCGGCGCAGGTTGATGCCGACCATGGCCATGCCGGCGATCAGCATCGCCCAGGTCGTCGGCTCCGGCACCGTGCCGACCGCCAGGCCCGGCTCTGGCATGATGGCGGTGGTATTGCCGGCCGGCGCCGGTTGTCCGGCGGTTGCGGCCGGTGCCTCGGTGGCTGAGGGCACTTCGGCGAGCGGCACGAAGACGATGGCTTCGCCGCCCGACAGGGCGACCGAGCCGAATCCGGATGCTGCTGCGGACGCGGGTCCGAAGCCGGGACCGTCGGACATCGGCGGGGATGCAATGCCGCCGGCCGTGGCCCAGGGATCGGCCGGTTGCAGGCTGCGCAGCACCGCCGCTGCAGCCAATGCCGCGGCATCGCTGTCGGGGCTGCCGACGCCGGCCAGCGCCGCGATGCTGTCGGCATCGACGAGCGAGTCGAACCGCGCGGTGCCGGCCGGGCCGAAACCGGGCGCATGCGCCGGCGGCAGCTTGATCGCCAGCGGACGGACGTCGCCGGCCTCCGCCAGCGACGAGAAACGCACCGCGGGGGGCGTCGCACGGCTCGCTGCCGGCGCGGCGGCGCCGAGGCGGGCGGTGGTGTGCAGCGTGGCCGTGTCGCCGCGCGCCGGTGCCGGGCCAAAGGCCTGGAACAGGGCAAAGCTGGCACCGACGATGGCGGCGGCAAGGGCAGGCTTGTTGACGGCGGTGTTCATCGGCGTTCTCCCGGACGGTTCATCCAGGGTCACGGCCGGGCGCGATTAAGGTTAACAGGCCGCCGAAAAAATTTCAGCCGCTGGCCTGCGCGAACCAGTCGTCGACCTCGGCCACCGCCACGACATCGGCATATTTCAGCTGCAGGTCGGTCAGGTTGGCCCAGTGATAGCTGGCCAGCTTGTCGGCGGTCGTCTCGATCGGGACGATGGTGCGATAACCGCGCGACAGGGCATCGACGGCGGTGGCGCGCACGCAGCCCGAGGTGCTGCCGCCGGTGACGACGACGGTATCGACACGGTGCCAGACCAGCAGCGACTGCAGCGGGGTTTCGAAGAACGCCGACGGCATGCGCTTGGTGAATTGCGTGTCGCCGGGGTGGATGTCGCAGCGGTCGTCATAGGCATGGCGGTCGCTGCCGTATTTGATGTTCTGCAGGCTGTCGGGCGTGTCGGTGCGGGTGCCCCAGACGCCGGCGTCGCTGGCATCGTCGGCATAACCGACGCGGCTCCACACCACCGGCATCCCGGCGGCGCGGGCCAGGCCCGAGATGCGGTTGACATGCTCGATCTGGCGCGGGTCGGTCTCGTACGCCGTCTTGTAGCGATCTATGCGGGTATAGGCGTTCTGGAAGTCGACGTTGACGATCGCCAGCCGATCACCAAAGCCGAAGCGCGCCCGCGCCGGATTGGCCATGACATCGTCGAAAACCTGGCGTGCGGTGCGGCCGTCGTCGCTCATGCGGGTTCCGATGATGTCGGGCATTGGCGCGTCTCCTGTCCCGCCGGCATAAAAGCCCGGGGGCGGCTTGTCATCCCGGGGCCGGGCAATCGCGCCGCTTTGTGCGATTGCCGTCGAAAGGCTCGGGCCACTGCCTGTCAGAGCCCGGCACGGTGCCGCCGCGGTAACCCCGGGTCAGCTTCGGAACCACCCCGGCGCCGGCCGCTGCGGTGACCGCGCCGCCGGAATCGCGGCGCGCAGCTTGGCGGCGAAGGCGCGCAGGCAGACCTCGCTGTTGCCCAGCGGGCCTTGCGTGTAGGAGGCTGACGCCATGCCGGCCTGGACGCGCGCCACCAGCGCCGTGTCCTCGGCGTTGACCAGCCGGTTGATGCGCCAGTTGAGATAGCGCGCCGCCTTCATTTCTCGGCGGTCGTCGGGCAGCGCATAGCTGATCTCGCGGATCACCGTCTCGGTGGCGGAGATCGGCAGGAACTGCATGAAATCGACCTGATCGGGGTAGATGTCGAAGGCGACGTTGGGCCAGAGCTTGAAGTACAGCCAGCGGTTCTGCGCCGCGTCGTCGAGATGGTCGACGCGGGGGCGCAATGTGCGATAGCCACGCTCGCTCCACGATCCGCCGCCGGGCTCGATATCGCCCCACATCCGGTCGACATGGGCGCCGGCCGCGATGCCATAGCTGGTGCCGAACAGCCGCTTCAGGCCCGGATGGGCGACCGGGATGTGCAGGCCGTCGCTGTAATTGTCGGCGATGATCTTCCAGTTAACGGCGCGCGGCCGCAGCGTCACCCGGCCGAGCGCGCGCAGATCGGCAAAGCGGTAGGGCAGCACCGCGGCGAGGTCGTCGTGCATCATCGCCGCCACCGACGGCCCCTGGTCCTCCAGCCGCACGAAGACGAAGCCCTGCCAGATCTCCAGCGCGACCGGCGCCAAGCCATGATCCTCCAGCCGCAGCCCCGGATACTGGCTGCGCCCGGGCAGCCCGGTCAGCCGGCCGTCGCGGCCATAGCTCCAGGCATGATAGGGGCAGACGAGTTTGTGCGCACAGCCCGAGGCGCCATCGACCAGCCGCGCGCCGCGGTGGCGGCAGACGTTGGTGAAGGCGCGAATTTCATGATCGTCGCCGCGGATGACGATGATCGATTCGCCAATGAATTCGAGCGTGTGCCAATCCCCCGGGGCGGCGATGTCGCTGACATGGCAGACGATTTGCCAGGCGGCGCGCAGCACCAGCGCCTGTTCGGCGGCGAAGAATTCGGGATCGCGATAGGTCCAGACCGGCAGGCTGAGGCCGGCATCCGGATCGGCTGCGGGGACGGATCGCAGCCGGGCGGTCACCTGGCCAGTTCCGTCAGCAGCGCCCGCCAGTGCACCAGCGCCGGGGCGATGGCGGAAACCGGAATGCGCTCGTTGAGGCCATGGGCAAAGGCGTCGCTTTCCTTCATGAACAGCCCGCTGACGCCATAGGACGGGATGCCGAGCGCGCGGTAATAGACGCTGTCGGAGGCGCCGGCGTCCATTGCCGGGGTCGGGGTGATGCCGGGATGGGCGGCGGCGACGGCCTTGGTGACCGCGGCGACGACATCGGGACGCAGCGGCGAGGCCGGGGTACTGACCCATTCCTGCCCGATCGCGACCTTGACCGCCGGATCGGCGACCGCGCGTTCGAGGTCGCCCCGCACGCTGGCCACGGTGACACCCGGAAAGATCCTGCAATTGACGGTCAGCGCCGCCTTTTGCGGCAGCGCGTTCGGCGCATGGCCGCCGCTGACCATCGTCGGCACGCAGGTCGTGCCGATCTGGCCGACGCTGCCCGGGTCGGTGCGCAGCATGGCGATGGCGGTGGCATCCTGCGGGTTGGCGACAAAGGCCCGCATGGCATCGCCGAGCTGGCCCGGCGTTTCCTTCGCCGCCGCGACCAGCGAGGCGCGGGTGATCTCGTTGATCTGGGCCGGGAAGCGATAGGCCGCGACACGCGCCGTCGCCGCCGCCAGCGCGGCGATGGCGTTGGTCGCCGTCGGCCGGCTGCTGTGGCCGCCCGGATCGACGACGGTCAGCGTATAGTCGGCATAGGTCTTTTCGGCCGCCGACAGCGAATAGCCGACAGGCTTGCCGGCGTCGTCGAGACCGCCGCCGCCGCCATCGCTGTTGAGCAGCAGCTCGACACCCGCCGCCTTGGCCTGCTTGGCCTGCAGGTCGGCGGTGACGCCCTCGGTTTCCTCGTCGCCCGACAGGAACAGGTGGATGTCGCGGCCCGGCTTGAAGCCCTCGGCCTTCAGCGCGACCAGCGTCGCGATGACCATCGACACGTCGAACTTGTTGTCGCCGGCGCCGCGGCCAAAGACATAGCCGCCCTCCTCAACCGCGGTGAACGGGTCGCGTATCCAGTCCTTGGGGTCGGCCTCGACGACATCCATGTGACCGGCAACGGCGATCGGCGGCTTTTTCCCGCTGCCTTTCCAGACCAGGTGGAGGTTGGCGGTTTCGCCGACCGGCTCGATGGCGATGTCGCTCGCCGCGAAGCCGCCGTCGACGAGCACGGTCTTCAGATAGGCGGCATAGGCCGGGACCTTGCCGCGCCCCTTGACGGTGTCGAAGGCGACGCCCTTTTTCAGCAGGCCCTTGGCGAAATCGGCGTCGCCGGGAGCAGCTGCCGCCGATGTGGCGAGGAGGATGGACAGGGTCGCGGCAAGCATTTTCATGTCGCGACCGTAAACCAGTTCAGGCCGCCGTCAAACGCCGCCGCCGTCGGCCCCTAGATGCCCGCGTACCATTCATAGCCGCGGTCTTCCCAGTAACCGCCCTTGCCGCTGCCATAGCCGGCGAGCGACGCCACGACGTCGATGCCCATGACATATTTTGCCTGCTTGTAGCCGAGCTGGCGCTCGATGCGCATCCGCACCGGCGCGCCATGGCCGACGCTCAACGGCGCACCGTTCATGCTGTGCGCCAGGATCGTCTGCGGGTGGAAGGCGTCGATGAGGTCGATGCTCTCGTAATAGATGGATTTCGACTGGGCGCCGCCCTTGGCGACTTCCCCGCCGTAATTGTCGGCGCAGCGGAAGACGACATAGCGGGCGTTGGTCTTCATGGCGGCGGCCTTGAGCAGCAGGCCGAGCGGCACGCCGGTCCATTGCCCGATGGCGCTCCAGCCTTCGACGCAATCGTGGCGGGTGATCTGGGTGCGCGCCGGCATCCGGCGCAATTCGTCGAGGCCGAGCCGCATCGGATTGTCGACAAGGCCGGTGATCGCCAGCTGCCAGTTGGCGAAATTCTCGGCCTTGTGCTGCTGGTATTCGGCCTCCATCGGTTCGCGGGTGCCGTTGACCTTGAACACCGGCGACAGGTCGGCGGCGCTGAATTCGGGTGCCAGCGCGTCACGGCCGACGAGCCGCTGCCAGCGCAGCGAGGCCATTTCGGCCGATTGCACGATGGATTTCAGCTTGCCGGGGCTGGCAAGCTGGTCGCAACCGGCCAGCAGCAGGCCACCGCCCGCAGTGAACAGCCCGCGCCGTGACATGCCGTTCACTTCGCCACCTCCGGGTCGACGCGGAACTTGCCGGTGATCATCGACCGGATCTCGTTATAGGGCCCGGCCAGCACGACCATCAGCAGGTGGACGAGGGTGAACAGGATGATCAAGTTGGCGATGATCCAGTGGAAGGATCGCGCCGACTGGCGGCCGCCGAACAGGTCGAGCAGCCACGGCCAGGTGGCATTCATCGCCGGCGACATGGTCAGGCCGGTGAAGATGATGCCGGGCACCAGCACGACGACGACGCCGGCATAGGCGAGTTTCTGGAGGATGTGATAGCGCTTGGCCGCCTCCCCCTTGGGGAATTTCAGCCGGACATGCTGGGCGATGTCGTGAAGGATGTGGCGCGGCGACAGCTCGGCCAGCCGCGGCAGCAGGTCCCGGCGCAGATGGCCGGTGACGAGGCTGTAGCCGAGGTAAAGCAGCCCGTTGAGGATCAGCACCCAGGCGAAGAAGAAGTGGAAATTGCGCGCCGTGGCGAGGTCGCGATAGCTTGGAAAGGTCGCCCAGGACGGATAGGGGATGACCTGGGGCCGGCCATTGGCGCCGTTCGAAACGCCGAGCACACCCGTCGTGGAGATGGTGATCCCGCTGATGCGGACAAAGCCCTGCGGCTGCGCACCGCCAGTGGCGCCGATCTCCAGCCAGCGGCGCTCGATATCGGCGTTGGCACCGTACTGGCCCCAGTAAAGGCTGGGATGGGCGTTGAAGATGTTGAGCCCGGTGCCGACGAGGAACAGGATGGCGAGCGCGTTGACCCAATGGGTGATGCGGACGACGAGCGCGTGGCGGGGGAACAGATAGGATCGCGCCGGCTCCGGGCGCAGTTCCGGTCTGGGCGCGTCGACGTCGCTCGCTGCAATGCTGGCCATGTTCATCCCTCGCCGTCCCTTGCTGCTATACGGGACAAATGCCGGCAAGGTTACAGCGGGCGTGATGTCGCTGGCCCGGCAAAGGTGAATTTGCGGCAAGACTTGGCGCCGCCCGCGGTCGCCGGGCTTCGCAAGCCGGCGCGCAGCGGCTACATCGACGGGCAAAAGGAAGCCTATGCTGCGTGTCTTTTCGCCCGCCGGGACGGGACTGTTGACCGAGATCAGCGCCGCCGACGCGGTGCTGCCGGCCAGCACCGTCTGGATCGACATGATCAGCCCGACCCGCGACGAGGAACTGTTCGTCGAGCGGGCGACGGGCATCGAGGTGCCGACCCGCGAGGAAATGGACGAGATCGAGAGCACCAGCCGGCTCTATACCGACCAGGGCGCCATCTACATGACCGCGACGCTGGCCACCGGCATCATGAAGGAAAATGCCGAGACCCATGCCGTCAGCTTCATCCTGACGCCGACGCACCTGGTTACCCTGCGCTATGTCGAGGTGCTGTCGTTCGAACGCTTTGCCAGCCAGTCCGAACGCGCGCCGGCGCTGTGCGAATCCTCGGCGATGGCGCTGGTCCACCTGCTCGATGCGATCGTCGACCGGCTCGCCGACAGCATCGAGCATCTGGGCAAGGACGTCGATGCGATCTCGCGCCAGGCGTTCCGCCGCGTCCGCACCAAGGAACAGCAGCGCATCTCCAACCTGGCGCTGCAGTCGCTGCTGGTGCGGCTGGGATCGACCCAGGATGCGCTGTCGAAGGCGCGGGAATCGGCGGTCAGCCTGTCGCGGGCGATCGGCTACCTTGCCTTCACCGCCCCCAAGGACGCCAATCTCGGCCCGCACATCAAGAGCCTGACGCGCGATCTGGCGTCGCTGACCGACCATGCCAGCTATATGGCCAGCACCATAACCTTCCTGCTCGACGCGGCGCTGGGGCTGATCTCGATCGAGCAGAATGCCGTGCTGAAGATCTTTTCGGTGAGCGCGATCGTCTTCATGCCGCCGACGCTGATCGCCGGCGTCTATGGCATGAACTTCGTCCACATGCCGGAACTGCAATGGCAGCTCGGCTATCCCTGGGCGCTGGTGCTGATGCTGTTGTCGGCGGTGCTGCCGTATTTGTTCTTCCGCTGGCGCGGCTGGCTTTAGGGTGATTGCAGTTTGGTCGAACAACAGGGCCCGCTCAGGCTGAGCTTGTCGAAGCCGTGTCGCAGGGCGCCTGAGCTTGTCGAAGCCGTGTCGCAGGGCGGTGCTTGCTGGGGCTTCGACAAGCTCAGCCTGAGCGGACCAGTTCGAAAGCAGTCGATCCTACGGCCTATCCAAAGTGCAGCCATATTCTGGATCGAAGCGCGCCGTCCGGCTGGCTAGCAGCGGCACGCTGGCGGTGACGCGGCGCCGGGCGGTGTCGTCGGTGACACGGACGATCTCGGTGCCCGGCTCGCGATCGGTCTCGCAACTCGGCATGTCGCGATTGCCGACATAGCGGCACGAACAGACGACATGGGCGATATAGCCCGCCGCCAGGTCGGCGCGCTTGCCGGTCGTGCTGTATTTGAGGCCGAGCCAGGCGCCGGCGAGGAGGCACAGGACCAGCGGCAGCCAGAACCACCAGCGCCGCAGCAGCCGCGTCTTGCGGCCGTCGGGGCCCGCCGTGCTTGCGTTCATGTGGCGCCCCCTTCTAACGTTGCATCATGCCGGGGAAACGAAACGCCATCAGCGCCATGCGATCAAGCCTGTTTCTGGGTGCCGCCGCCGTGGCGGTGTCGCTGGGCGTCGCGCTGGCGGTCCCGGCAGGGGCCGCGGCGCCGGCTGCCGTGGCGCCGGCCACCGTCGCGCCCGCCGCTGTTGCCGACGCCTTTTTCACCGATCCGCGCCTGGCCGAAACCCGGGCGCTGATCGTCCTGCAGGACGGCAAGCGCATCTATGAGCGCTATGCGCCGGGCTATGGCCCCGGCAATCGCTTCATCAGCTGGTCGATGGCGAAATCGCTGACGGCGACGATCATCGGAGAGCTGGTCGCCGACGGCAAGCTGGAGCTCGACGGCCCGGCGCCGGTGCCGGCCTGGCACGCGACGCCGAACGATCCGCGCGCCGCCATCACGCTGCGGCAGCTGCTGCACATGGCATCGGGGCTGCAGCACATCGAATCCGACCCGCCCGAGCGCGCCGATACCAATCGCGCGCTGTTCGCCGACAAGAGCGGCGACATCGTCGCCCATGCCGTGTCGGCGCCGCTGGCGTCCAGACCCGGCACGAAGTACCAATATTCGACGCTGACGACGCATATCCTCGCCGATATCGCGGTGCGCACGCTGGCGCCGACGGCGAAAACGCCGGCCGAGCGCCGCGCCGCGATGCGCCGCTTCATCATCGATCGCATTTCGGGGCCGGCGGGCATGCCGTCGCTGCTGTGCGAGTTCGACCCGGCCGGCACGCTGCTCGGCGGCTCGCTGTGCCATGCCTCGGCGCGCGACTGGGCCAATTTCGGGCAATTGTACCTCGACAACGGCATGGTCGCCGGCCGCCAGGTGGTGGCGCCGGACTGGGTGCGCTTCGTGCGGACGCCGGCCGCGGTCGATGGCGGCTATGGCGGGCATTTCTGGCTCAACCGCCCGCGCCCGGCCGGCAGCGAAGCGGCGCTGTTTCCGGCCGCCGGGCCGCCCGACGCCTATGCGGCGATCGGCCATCTCGGCCAATATGTCATCATCGTGCCGTCGCGGCGGCTGGTGGTCGTCCGCCTCGGCAAGACCCAGGACGACCGGCTGGCGCCGCTGCGCACGGCGCTTGGCCGGCTGGTCAACAGCATCCCACCGGCGCCGGCGCCGTGAGCGGGCCTGATTATCGCATCCTCGACATCAAGCTGGATGAACGCACCATCCTGTGGCGCAACGCCGATATCGAACAGGAACGCCGCGTCGCCATCTTCGACCTGCTGGAGGGCAATGTCTTCCAGCCGGTCGGGCTCGACGCGCATGGCAACCACGGGCCGTACAAGGTCATGCTCGGGGTCGAGGAAGGCCGGCTGACCGTCGCCATCAACGGCGCCGACGATGCCGAGCTGGAGGCGTTCGTGCTACCGCTGGCGCCGTTTCGCCGGACCGTGCGCGACTATTTCGCCATCTGCGACAGCTATTACCAGGCCATCCGCCAGGCAACCCCACAGCAGATCGAAACTATCGACATGGCCCGCCGCGCCATCCACAACGACGCCGCCGAAGCGCTGAAGGAACGGCTGGAGCCCAAGGTCATCGTCGATTTCGACACGGCACGGCGGCTGTTCACGCTGATCTGCGTGCTGCACATCCGGGGCTGACGACGGCCGTTGCGATCAGGCGCTGAACAACCACTCGACGACGTCTTCGGCATCGCGCTCGTTGCGCAGCGGAATGCGGACTTCGTTGCTGCTGTTGCCATCGTCGAGAAGCCGTTCGGCGAATTTCGCCCGCGCCTTTTCGGCAAGATCGGGATCGGCGCGCAACGCGGGCTGGCGCAGGTAGAACAACAGGCTGTTCTGGTTGACGATGACGGCAAAGGGCTGGGCCCCCTCGGGTTCGCGGATCTGCAGTTCGCGAATGGCGCCCTTGGGCCGGGGAATGGCCTGGTATCCGGCGCGCAACGCCGCAATAACGATTGCCACATAGGCGCGGCGCAGATCGCGCGACCCGCAATGATCGAGATTGGCGAGATGCTCCTCGGTATCGCTATACAGCAACGAATCGGTCATCGGTTTCCCTGTCGCAATATTTAACAATCTATAAACGAGGTCGCCCGCGATGTCAGTACTGTCCGACCGCTGGATTCGTGAACAAGCCGTAACGACGGGCATGATCGAGCCGTTCGTCGAGCGGCAGCAGCGCGGCGGCTGCATCAGCTATGGCCTGTCGTCCTATGGTTACGACGCGCGGGTGGCCGACGAGTTCAAGATCTTCACCAACGTCGATTCGGCGATCGTCGACCCCAAGGATTTCAAGGCGAACAGCTTCGTCGACCGCAAGACCGATTGCTGCATCATCCCGCCCAACAGCTTTGCGCTGGCGCGGACCGTCGAGTATTTCCGTATCCCGCGCGACGTGCTGGTCATCTGCCTCGGCAAATCGACCTATGCGCGCTGCGGCATCATCGTGAACGTGACGCCGCTGGAGCCCGGCTGGGAGGGCCATGTCACGCTGGAATTTTCCAACACGACGCCGCTGCCGGCCAAGGTCTATGCCAATGAAGGCGCCTGCCAGTTCCTGTTCCTGAAGGGCAACGAGCCCTGCGAGGTCAGCTATGCCGACCGCGCCGGCAAATACATGGGGCAGCGCGGCGTGACCCTGCCCAAGCTGTAGGTTGGTCGCTCGCGGCACCATCCCGGCGCTGCAATCCCTGCGCGGTATCGCGGCGCTGGTCGTGCTGCTGCATCACGCGTCCTTCGTCTTCGCGACATCGCCGGGGCTGCGCGGCGCGCTCGAAACGGCGTTCAATGCCCATGCCGCCGTGGTGCTGTTCTTCGTGCTCAGCGGGTTCGTGCTGTGCCGGTCACTGGCGGCGCATCCGCTGACACCGGCGGCGACCTGGCGCTTCTGGCTGCGGCGGGCGGCGCGCATCTACCCGGCCGCGCTGGTCGCGGTGCTGCTGGCGGCCGGAGTGCTGGCGTTACTGGCCGGGAGGCCGACGCCCCATGCGTCGGCCTGGTTCACGACCATGCTCGCGCCGGCGCGGCTCGATCCAGCCGAGGTCGCGCTGAACCTTTTCGTGCTGAAGACGACGCTGGTGCCGCCGCTGTGGTCGGTGCGGGTCGAGCTTGTCATGTCACTGCTGATGCCGCTGATCTGGCTGCTGGCGCGCGGGCGGCTGCTGTGGCCGCTGCTGGCGGTGACGGCGGCGGTCTGCCTCGGCCTCGGCGATCGTCATGCCGTCCTCGCCAACGGCTTTGCCTTTGTCGCCGGCGCGGCGCTGGCCCGCGGCGACGCGCCGACGCCGGGCCGCGTTGCCGCCGTCCTCGCGGCGCTGGTGCTGCTGCTGTTCCGCCGGCTCGACCCGGCCTGGCGGTTCGAGGTCGACTTCGGCGCGGTGGTGCCGACGCTGGTCGAAAGCCTCGCCGCCGCCGTCGTCGTCGCCCATCTCGCCCGCGCGCCGGCGCCGCGCTGGCTGGTGACGGCGCCGCTGGTCGGGCTCGGCGACATCTCGTACAGCCTCTATGTGCTGCATTTCCCGATCCTTGTCGCGCTGTCGACGCTGCCGCTGTTCGCCGGCCTCGGCCCCGATCCGGCGGCTTTGCTGCTCATGGCGCTGACGCTGGCGGTGACGCTGCCGCTGGCGGTCCTGTCGTATCGCTGGATCGAGCAGCCCGGAATGAGCTTGGCTCGGAACCGCCATGCCCGTTGAAACGCGCAACGGGCTGGTCGCCGGCTTCGGCGCCTATCTGTTCTGGGGCCTGATGCCGCTGTACCTGCGGCTGCTCGTCGGCCTGCCGGCGGCGGACGTGCTGGCGCATCGCATCTGCTGGTCGGTGCTGGTCGCCGCTGCCGTGGTCGCCATCAGCCGCGGCGGCGGGCGGTTGCTGGCGGCGCTGGCCCGGCCGCGGCTGTTGCTGCTGCTCACCGCCAGCGCCATCTGCATCGCCGCCAACTGGCTGGTCTATACCTGGGCCATCCTCAACGGCCATGTCCTCGACACGAGTTTGGGCTATTTCATCAACCCGCTGATCAGCGTCGTCTTCGGCGTCGTCTTGCTCGGGGAGCGGCTGACCACGCTGCAATGGGTCGCCGTCGGCTGCGCCCTCGCCGGCGTGCTGGTGCTGACCATCGGGCATGGCGACCTGCCGCTGGTCAGCCTGGCGCTGGCGCTGTCGTTCGCCCTCTACGGTCTCATCCGCAAGCAGGCCGCCGTCGATGCAATCACCGGGCTGTTCATCGAAACCGTCGTGCTGGTACCGCTCGCACTCCTCTGGCTGCTGACCCGGCCCAATGGCGGCTTCGACCTGCCCGTGCCGACCATCGGCGTGCTCGCCGCCGGCGGCGTCGCGTCTGTGCTGCCGCTGATGCTGTTCGGCTTTGCCGCCCGCCGGCTGAAGCTGTCGACCATCGGCCTGATGCAATATCTGGCGCCGACGATGGTGTTCCTGCTGGCGGTGTTCCTGTTCGGCGAAACCCTCGATCCCTGGCGGCTGCTCGCCTTCGGCTGCATCTGGCTCGGCCTCGCCATCTACAGCGTCTCGCTGCTCCGCCCGGCGCCGCTTTCCATCGCCCGGGACAGTCGCTAGACCCGGGCGATGGACCAGATCGTCATTCGCGGTGGCCGCCCGCTCAAAGGCCGCATTCCCATCTCCGGCGCCAAGAACGCCGCCTTGACGCTGATGCCGTGCGCGCTGCTGACCGATGAGCCGCTGACGCTGCGCAACCTGCCGCGCCTCGCCGATATCGACACCTTTGGCCACCTGCTCAACAACCATGGCGTCTCGACAACGATCGAGGGCACCCATCCCGAGGAATTCGGCCGGGTGATGACGCTGCGCGCCAATCGCATCACCTCGACGGTCGCGCCCTATGACATCGTGCGCAAGATGCGCGCCTCGATCCTGGTCCTCGGGCCGCTGCTCGCCCGCGCCGGCGAGGCGACGGTGTCGCTGCCCGGCGGCTGCGCCATCGGCAACCGGCCGATCGACCTGCATCTGAAGGCGCTGGAGCATCTCGGCGCCGAGATCGAGCTCGCCGCTGGCTATGTGCGGGCGACGGCCAAGGGCGGGCTGCCCGGCGGCCGCTACGTCTTCCCGCTGGTCAGCGTCGGCGCCACCGAGAACGCGGTGATGGCCGCCGTCCTCGCCCGCGGGCCGTCGATCCTCGAAAATGTCGCCCGCGAGCCCGAGATCGTCGACCTGTGCAACTGCCTGATCGCCATGGGCGCGCAGATCGAGGGCATCGGCACCGAGACCCTGCGCATCGAAGGCGTGCGCGACCTGCACGGCGCCACCTATGCCGTGATGCCCGACCGCATCGAGGCCGGCAGCTATGCCTGTGCCGCCGCCATCACCGGCGGCGAGGTCGAATTGATCGGCGTATCGGAATCGGTGCTCGGCTCGACGCTCGAATCGCTGCGCGAGGCCGGCGTGGAGATCACCCCGACCAAGGGCGGGCTGTCGGTGAAGCGGCTCAACGGCCTCCATGGCGTCAACATCTCGACCGCCCCCTACCCCGGCTTCCCGACCGACATGCAGGCGCAGTTCATGGCGATGCTGACGGTCGCCGACGGTGCCTCGCTGCTGACCGAGACGATCTTCGAGAACCGCTTCATGCACGTGCCGGAACTGGCTCGCATGGGCGCCGATGTCACGGTGCGCGGGCGCTCCGCCGTCGTCCGCGGCGTCGGCGGGCTGCACGGGGCGCAGGTGATGGCGACCGACCTGCGCGCCTCGATGAGCCTGGTTCTCGCCGGGCTGGCGGCGTCGGGCGAAACCACCGTTTCCCGCGTCTATCACCTCGACCGCGGCTATGAGCGGCTGGAGGAAAAACTGTCGGCAGTCGGTGCCGATATCGAGCGCATCTCCGACGGTTGATGTGCGTAAGTCCCGACATGTCCCTTCCCGATGAACGATTGACGCTGCTCGGCCAGGATGCCGCCGACCTGCCGGCGCTGTCGGCGTTGCTGCAGGACGCGACGGTGCGGGTGCCCGACATCGGCTATGATCGCCGGGCGCGGCGGCTGGCGGTGATCCTCAACCGCTATCGCTGGGAGGCCGGCGGCGGCAGCCGGGTGCGGGCGGCGCTGCGGCTGGAGACGGTGACGGCGGTGCAGCGGCAGCATTGGCCGGCGACGGCGGACGCGGTGCTCGACCTGCTGGCGCTGACGCAGGATGGCGAGTTCCTGGTGCTGACCTTTGCCGGCGGCGCCGCGCTGCGCGCCCGGGTCGAGGTCATCGAGGTGGTGCTCGAGGATATCGACGCGCCGTGGGCGACATCGCGCCGGCCGCAGCACGCGGTATAGAACGCCCCCGGCATCGCTGCCGGGGGCGTGTCGATTACTGGTTGGTGGTGACCGTCGTCGTCGTCTTGACGGCCGGCTTTTGCGTCGACTTGCGATAGGTCTTCTTCTGCGTCGTCTGCTTCACCACCGGTGCCGCCATCGGCGTCGCGCTGGCGATCGTCGTCGTGGTGGTCGTGGTCGGTGGGGTCGGGGCCACGGCGGGGGCCTGCATCGCCATGTCGGCGCGGGCATTGGCCGATGCGGCCTGCTCGGCAGCGACGGCGGCCGACTGCTGCGCCGATGCGGCGGCGGCTTCGGCGTTGCCGACGGCGGCGCTGGCAGCGGCGTTCTTGTTGTTGCTGGTCATCGCGATGGCCTGGTCGGCGAGCAGCGCGGCCTGGTTGGCGGCGGCGACCGATTCTTCCTTCTTGCCCTTCGACAGCAGATATTCGGCGTCGTTCAGCGTCGCCTTGGCGCGGGTCTGCAGGCCGAGCGCTTCACCCGAGGCGCCGATCGAATCGCCGGCCGAAATCTTGCCGCGGGCTTCGGCGATGGCCCGTTGGGCATTGTCCTTCTGGCCGGCATGGGCGACGCCCGGCAGCGCCAGCGCGAGCGTGGCGGAAATGGCGATGCCGCGGATGATCTGGTTGATAGAACGCATGGAATGTTCCTTCCGTAACCGTATTGGTCGCGGAAGGAACGGCCCCCCAACGGATAAGGTTCCGCCGGGCGTTCATACAATCCTTACAATTTGACCAGCATCTTGCCGGTGTTGCCGCCCGAAAACAGGCCGGCAAATGCGTCGGGCGCCTTGTCGACACCGTCCATTACCGTCTGTTCCCAGGCCAGCTTGCCGTCGGCAATCCAGCCCATCATGTCCTTCAGGAACTGCGGGCGCAGCGCGGCGAATTCGGTGACGATAAAGCCGCGGATGCGCAGCGATTTCCCCACCACCTGGATGATGTTGCGCGGGCCGGGGGTCGGCTCGGTGTCGTTGTAGCTGGCGATCATGCCGCATTCGGCAAAGCGCGCGCCGGGCCGGGCCATCTCGATGGCGACTTCCAGATGCTCGCCGCCGACATTGTCGAAATAGACGTCGATGCCCTTGGGCACCGCGGCGCGGACCGCGTCGAGCAGGTTGCCGCAGGTCTTGTAGTTGATGGCATGGTCGACGCCGCGCGAGCGCAGCCAGTCGCACTTGGCATCGCTGCCGGCGGTCGCGACGACCTTGCAGCCCTTGATCCTGGCGACCTGGGCGACCACCGAACCGACCGCGCCGGCGCCGCCTGAGACGAAGACGGTCTCGCCTTCCTTGGGCTGGCCGATCTCGAGCAAGCCGGCATAGCCCGTCAGCCCGGGCATGCCAAGCACGCCGAGGAACGCCTCGTCGGGCACATTGGCGACGCGGGGCAGCCGTTCCAGCGTCGACGCCGGGGCGGTGAAGGCCTCGCGCCAGCCGAAGAACGACGACACCAGATCGCCCTTGGCAAAGCCCTCGGCGTTCGATTCGACGACCTCGCCGAGCGCGCCGCCCTGCAGCACTTCGCCGACCTGGAACGGCGGCACATAGCTGGGGCGATCGTACATGCGGCCGCGCATATAGGGATCGACCGACATCCAGGTGTTGCGGACCATCACCTCGCCGGGCCCGGGCGCCTTGACCTGGACGGTCGCGATCTCGAAATTGGCGGCGGCCGGGGTGCCGACGGGACGCGAGGTCAGGCGGATTTCGCGGGATTGGGTCATGCTGGGGCTCCTTGGCGCCGATCTGGCTGCCCGGCCCGTCTAACCCGGCGGGCGCGGCCCGTCACCCCTCCGCCCTCAGGCCTCTTCCATCGGAATCTCGCCGAGCGCGACCGGATCGAAATTCAGCCGGCTGCGGATCAGCCGGTCGGAACCGGCGGTGGCATCGTCGCTGCACAGCTGCAGGTCGAGCCGCTCGCTGTCGCGGCGGCGGAATTCCGCCTCGATGGCGTCGATGACGCCGACCGGCGTGCCCAGCACCGCCAGCGCCTCGCGGCCGAGATGGACGCCGCTGTCGAACGTCTCGCGCACCACCGTCTCCACCCCGGCGCGGCGCAGCGCCAGCAAATGGGTGCGATCGAAGGCGCGGGCGATGATCGGCAATTCGGGCCATTGGCCGCGGATGGGACCCAGCGTCACCTCGGGATCCCAGTCGCCATCGATGGCAAAGACCAGCAGCCCGGCCTGGTCGATGCCGGCGGCGCGCAGGATGTCGATGCGGCGGCCGTCGCCGAAATAGACCTTGGCGCCGAACCGCTGCGACACCTCGATCAGTTCGGAATCGAGGTCGATCGCCGTCACCTCGATGCCGCGGGCGCGCAGCATCTGGCCGATGACCTGGCCGAACCGCCCGGAGCCGACGATGACGGCGCGGCCATCGACGCCATCGCCGTGCAGCGCGGTTTCCGGACCGGCGGGCTGGTCGGCAGTCCCTGCCGGCGGCTGCAACCGCGAGGCGAGCAGGAACAGCAGCGGCGTCAGCGCCATCGACACGGTGACGACAGCGCCGAACAGTTGCGCCGCAGGGCCGCTGATCAACAGCCCGCGCTGGGCCTCGGCAAACAGTACGAAACCGAATTCGCCGCCCTGGCTGAGCAGCAGGCCCATCTGGAAGGCTCGCGTCGCGCCGGTGCCAAAACCGATCGCCAGGGCAAAGACGACCAGCGTCTTCAAGGCCATGACGCCGACCACCAGCGACAGCACCAGCAGCCATTGGTCGCGCACGATGGTCAGGTCCAGCGACATGCCGATGGCCATGAAGAACAGCCCGAGCAGCAGCCCGCGGAACGGCTCGATATCGGCCTCGAGCGCGTGACGGTACGGCGATTCGGCGAGCATGACGCCGGCGACGAAGGCACCGAGCGCCATCGACAGGCCGAGCGACGCCATCAGCAGCGCACTGCCCAGCACCGACAGCAGCGCCGCCGCGACAAAGGCCTCGCGGGCGCCCAGCGTGCCGATGATGCGGAAGACCGACGGCAGCACGAAGCGCCCGACGACGATCAGGAACAGCAGCGCCGCCACGGTCATCGCCGCCAGTTCCCAGCCGGGCCGGGCATCGGGATCGGGCACCCGGCTGAGCGCCGCGACGATGGTCAGCAGCGGCACGATGGCCAGATCCTGGAACAGCAGCACCGAAAAGCTGCGCTCGCCAAAGGCCGTGCCGGTAATATTACGTTCGTTGAGCAGCTGCATGACCAGCGCCGTCGATGACAGGCCGAGCGGCAGGCCGACGACCAGCGCCGCCTGCCAGGTCAGGCTCGTCAGCAGCATGATCAGCCCGGTCAGCCCCAGCCCGCACAGGATGACCTGGGCCGCGCCGAGGCCGAAGATATCGCGCCGCAGCGCCCATAATCGCGAAGGTTGCAGCTCCAGCCCGATGACAAACAGCAGCAGCACGATGCCGAATTCGGCGAATTGCAGCACGCGTTCGGGCTCGGTCACCAGCCCGAGCAGCGACGGCCCGATGATGATGCCGGCGGCGAGATAGCCGAGCACGGCGCCGAGCCGCGCCCGGATGAACAGCGGCACCAGCACGACGCTGGCGCCGAGGTACACGACCGCCTCGGGCAGCAGCGTCGGGACGTGCGGCGATGCCACCTAGGCTGCAGCCGGGCCGGCGAGGCGGGTTGCGGCGATGGCGGCGTCGAGCGCCAGCAGGATCGACGGATGGCGGGCACGGTGCGGCCGCGCCGGGGCAAAGACGTCCATGCCCGGCCATGCGGGGGGCGTCTCGCTGCGCCCGGCCAGCCAATCGGCGAGTTCGGCGCGGGCGCGGTCGAGTTCGGCGGCCTCCTTGCCGATGATGCCCGCCCCGACCAAGGTCGCCGCGGCCTGGCCGAGCGCACAGGCACGCACCTCCTGGCCATGGCGGGCGACGCGGCCGGCGGCATCGAGGTCGATATCGGCGGTGACCTTGCTGCCGCACACCGGCGACACCTTGGTCGCGGAGCCTTGCGGATCGCTCAGCCGCGCGGCTGCGGAGGTCTCGGCGGCGAGGCGCAGGATGCGCGTGTTGTAGAGCGTTTCCGACATGCCACCGATATAGGGCCTGGCGGGCCGGCTGGCGAGGGCGTCAGCCGTTGTCGGCGAACAGATCGTTGCGATAGGCTGGCTTGACGAGGGATTTCACCCCTTGGGGCCAGGGCAAGGTGATCAGGTACGACCCTTCGGCGTAGGAGCCGGCGACATAGGGGCCGAGCAGCACGCGCAGCTGCGGCGCGCGGGCGCCGAATTCCCCCCAGGGCACGATCGGCTGTTCCGCCAGTTTCGGGCAGGCCGAATCGGGGCCGGCGTTGCCGATGCGGCGCTTTTGCTCCTCGGCCAGGGCGCGGCAGAACGCCGGCTCGATCAGCCGCCGGGCACGCGGCCAGTCGGTGAACAGCGCATCGATGGAGATCGCCCTCTTCGCCTGCTTGTCCCAGATTTTCGACGCATAGCCGGTGTTGCCATGGGCGCCGCCCGTGAAGCTGTAGACCAGCCCCGACAGCGCCAGCAGGTTCGGCGTATCGGCGGCGAGCGACCAGTCGGTGACGAATTCATAGCGGCGAAAGGGAAAGCCGTCCTTTTTCGCGCTGGCGGCGTCGCGCCCGGCATCGGCGCCGGCCTTGGCGGCATCCTTCAGCGCCGTGGCGCGGAGTTGCCGGAGCAGCGCCGGCTGGGTCGCGGTTTCGGGCGGCGCGCGCCAGCGCCAGGTCAGATTGGCCGAGGTCTGGCGGATGAGCAGGTCGGACGCCGGGATGACCCGCGGTGCCGCCAGCGCCGGTGCGCCAAGCAGGGCAGCGATGAGCAGGCAGCGCGAAATCATCTGTGGAACCCCCGAATTTCCGCGAGAATACACGGCGTTGCGTGGCGGACAAATGGCTATCCTGCCGGCACGAACGCCGGTGGCAGCGGTTACCCCAACGTGTCATCCCGGCGAAGGCCGGGACCCATGAACCACAAGCCCGGGAACGCGAGCGCCCGACCCCCGCAGGGCCGATTCATGGGTCCCGGCCTTCGCCGGGATGACAAGGCGGTTGGTGAAAGCTCCGGGCATCGACGGCGATTCGTAGGGTCGCCGCCAGGTCAGCCCCGCCGCCAGGTGGTACCGGCGGGGCCGTCCTCGAGAACGATGCCGGCGGCGGCGAGTTCATCGCGGATGCGGTCGGATTCGGCGAAGTTCCTGGCGGCGCGGGCGGCGGTGCGGGCGGCGACCAGCGCATCGACGCCGGCATCGTTCGCCACAGCGCGCGGCATCCGGAACCCGAGCAGCGCCAGCGATCCAGCCAGCCCGGCAAAGTCACCATCCTTGTCGAGCGCCGCCAGCGCCGCCATCGCGGCCGGCGTGTTCAGGTCGTCCGCCAGCGCCGCGACGACGCTCGGGTGGGCGTCGGCCTCGCGACCGGCAACATCCGCATCGAGGCGACGCTGCCAACGCTCCCATGTCGCGCGGGTCCGCGCCAGCAACTCCTCGGTCCACTCCAGCGGCTGCCGGTAATGCGCGCTGAGCAGCGCCAGGCGCAGCACCTCGCCGTGCCAGCCCTGCGCCAGCAGCTCGTCGACGCCCATCACATTGCCCAGCGACTTCGACATCTTCACGTCGCTGCCCATGTTGAGGAAGCCGTTGTGCATCCAGATCCGCGCCAACGGCGCGCCGTCGTGGGCGCAGGCGGACTGCGCCAGTTCGTTCTCGTGGTGCGGGAAGATCAGGTCCTGGCCGCCGCCGTGGATGTCGATGGTGGTGCCCAGCGCTTCCGCGATCATCGCCGAGCATTCGATGTGCCAGCCGGGGCGGCCGCGGCCCCAGGGTGAGTCCCAGCCGGGCTGGTCGTCGCTAGACGGCTTCCAAAGCACGAAATCGGCCGGTGATTTCTTGTACGGCGCGACCTCGACCCGCGCGCCGGCGATCATCTCGTCGAGCGGCCGCCGCGACAGCGCGCCATAGCCGGCAAAGCTCGGCACATCGAACAGCACATGGCCCTCGGCGGCATAGGCATGGCCCTTGGCGACGAGCGTTTCCATCATCGCGACCATCGCCGGAACGCTGGTCGTCGCATGGGGCGCGATGTCGGGCGGCGCCACGCCGAGCGCGCCCATGTCGTCGAGATACCATTGCTCGGTGCGGGCGGTAATCTCGGCGATCGGCACGCCGGTCGCCGCGCTTTCGGCGATGATGCGGTCGTCGATGTCGGTGATGTTGCGCGCATACAGCACATGGTCGGGGCCATATTGGTGGCGCAGCAGCCGGCGCAGCACGTCGAACACCACCGCCGGCCGGGCATTGCCGATATGGGCGCGCGAATAGACCGTCGGCCCGCAGACATACATCGTGACGCGGGCGGGATCGGCCGGGACGAGGACGTCCTTTTGCCGGGTCAGCGTATTGTAGAGGCGAATGGTCATCAGATCGGCGTCGACGGGGTCGATTTTTCCTGGGCGTCGAGCAGCTTGTCGAGCGCACTGCGGTCGGCGGGCGCATAGCCCGAGCCGCCGCGCCGCAGCCCGGCATGGGGGTCGCCGACGGCGGCGGTATCGGGGGCGACGCGGCGATGTTCCTCGACGAAGTCGACGAGCGCCTTGGATACCATCGCCAGCGTCGGCGCGGTGCGGGCCTTGGCCAGCCAGTCGGGCGACGGCTCGCCGGGATCGATGGTGTCGAAGGTGAGGTTGACGAGGAGGAAGACCAGCGCCGCGGCCAGCACGCCCTTGGCGGCGCCGAAGCCCAGGCCGAGGACACGATCGACCGGGCCGACCACCGACGCCTTGGTGCTGCGCGACAGCCGGCCGCCGGCCACCCGCACGATGATGAAGGCGCCGAGGAACAACACCACCAGCGCCAGGATGGCGGCCCCGGATTCGGTGCTGATCAGGCCCATCGCGATGGCCTTGGCCGGCGTGTAGAAGAACCGCACCGCCATGATGCCCGCCGCCCAGGCCAGCAACGAGACGATTTCGCCGACGAAACCGCGCGCCAACCCGGCCAGCGCCGCCAGAACGACGAGGATGAGAACGATGATGTCGAAGCTGGTCAGGGCATCCATGGTCCCCGCGCCTTAGCCGACATTGCGCCGCCGCTCAAAGCCTTCTCGCCCCCGTAACTGCCGGCGTCGCGATCGCCGCCATCAATCGGCGCCGGGGGCCAGCCGGTCGACCAGCGCCGCCAGCGTCGGCAGCGCCTCCACGCGCAGCGCGCCGCTGGCGGTGCCCTTGGGCGCAAACGCCGATTTGAAGCCCAGCTTCGCGGCTTCCTTCAGCCGCAGGGTGGCAAGGCCCGCGGGGCGCAATTCGCCCGACAGCGCGACTTCGCCGAACGCCACCGCGTCACCCGGCACCGGGCGGTCGGTGAGCGCCGAAACCAGCGCCGCGGTAACCGCCAGGTCGGCGGCGGGGTCAGATACCTTGAGGCCGCCGGCGACATTCAGATAGACCTCGTGATTGCCGAACCCCAGCCCGCAGCGCGCCTCCAGCACCGCCAGCAGCATCGACAGCCGCCCCGAATCCCAGCCGACGACGGCGCGCCGCGGCGTGGCGCCCGACGGCAGCCGCACCACCAGCGCCTGGATCTCGCACAGCACCGGGCGCGTGCCCTCCATCGCCGGAAACACCACCGCACCGGTGACGGCGCTGTCGCGATCGGTCAGGAACAGCGACGACGGATTGGTGACCTCCTCCAGCCCCTCGGCGCCCATCGCGAACACGCCGATCTCGTCGGTGCCGCCGAAACGGTTCTTGACCGGCCGCAGGATGCGATACTGGTGGCTGCGCTCGCCTTCGAAATAAAGCACGGTGTCGACCATGTGCTCGAGCACGCGCGGGCCCGCCAGCTGGCCGTCCTTGGTGACATGGCCGACGAGGATCAGCGCGGTGCCGGTGGTCTTGGCGTAGCGGATCAGCTCCTGCGCGCTCGCCCGCACCTGGCTGACGGTGCCGGGCGCGCCCTCCAGCGTGTCCGAATGCATGGTCTGGATCGAATCGATGACGAGCAGCGCCGGCGGCTTGCCCGCGGCCAGCGTCGTCAGGATATCGCGGACATTGGTCTCGCTGGCCAGCTGCACATCGGCGCGCGCCAGCCCGAGCCGGCGCGCCCGCAGCCGAACCTGGTCGGCGGCTTCCTCCCCCGACACATAGGCGACGGCATGGCCATCGCGCGCCATGCGGCCGGCGGCCTGCAGCAGCAGCGTCGATTTGCCGATGCCGGGGTCGCCGCCGATCAGGATGACGCTGCCCGGCACCAGCCCGCCGCTGCCCGCCGCCGGGCCGCCGACGGTGCCGCCGAGCGCGCGATCGAGCTCGCCGATGCCGGTCGACAGCCGGTCGGGCAGCGCGACATCATCGGCCAGCGAGGCCATGGCGAACTTGCGCCCGCCGCTGCCCAGCGAGTGCTTGGCGGCAAAGGGCGTCGCCGCCGGCGCCGCCTCGGCCTGGATGGTGTTCCAGCTCGAACAATCGGCGCACTGGCCCTGCCAGCGGCTGCTGACGGCGCCGCACGACTGGCAGACATAACGGGTGGCGGCGCGGGCCATGGCGGCTCCGGAATGAGGAACAGGGCAGGAACATAGAGCGGCGGTGCCGTCGCCGCAAGCCATGGCGCCGTCGCTTGACGCCGCCCGCGGCAGCGGTCGATAGGCGACGGAAGCTTTTGAGGAAACCGACATGCGGATCGGGTACACGGCACTGGCGTTGTTCATCGGCGGGCCGGCGCTCGCCGCGCCGGCAACGCTGGCAGCCGACGTCGCCAAATGGCGCAGCGCCCATGGCAAGGCCGTCGTTGCCCAGCTTGCCGGCATGATCGCCATCGACAGCATCGCCGCCAGTCCCGTTGGCCTGCGGCGCCAGGCCGATGCGCTGCTCACAGCGCTCCAGGCGCGCGGATTCAAGGCGCAGCTGCTCGACGGCAAGGGCGGCCCGCCGGTTGTGTTCGGCGCGCTAGCGACCCCCGGCGCGCGGCGGACGGTGGTGTTCTATGCCCATTACGACGGCCAGCCGGTCGTGCCGGCGCAATGGGCGACGCCGCCGTTCGAGCCGGCGATGCGTGACGCGAGCGGCACGATGGTGACCTGGCGCGGTGCCAGGCTCGATCCCGAATGGCGGCTGCACGGCCGCGCCGCCAGCGATGACAAGGCAGCGATCGCGGCTTTCCTCGCCGGCTTCGATGCGATCAGGGCGAGCGGGCGCAAGCCGAGCGTCAACATCAAGGTCGTTTGGGAGGGCGAGGAGGAGGCCGGGTCGCCGCATCTCGAAGCCGTGCTGGCCGCCAACAAGACGCTGCTGGCAAGCGATCTGTGGCTGATCGGCGACGGCCCGGTGCACCAGTCGCGGCGGCCGCTGGTCAGTTTCGGCGCCCGTGGCGTGATGGGGCTGGAGATGACTCTCTATGGCCCGGCGCGGGCGCTGCATGATGGCCATTACGGCAATTGGGTGCCGAATCCGGCGGCGATGGCGGCCAATCTGGTGGCGGCGATCCGCGACGACGACGGCACCATCCTGATCCCCGGCTTCGGCGACGATGTGCGGCCGCTGACGGCCGCCGAAACTGCCGCCATCGCCGCGCTGCCGCCGGTGGAGGCCGATCTGCGGCGCAGCCTGGCGCTGGGCCGCAGCGAAGGCAAGGACGGCCTGACGCTGAGCACGATGCGACCGGCGCTGAATGTGCGGGGCATCAGCGCCGGCCAGACCGGGGCCACGGCGGCAAACGCCATTCCGACCCAGGCGGTCGTCTCGCTCGATTTCCGGCTGGTGCCGGGCCAGACCCCGGCGGGCGTGCGCCGCAAGGTGGAGGCGTTCCTGGCCACGCGCGGCTGGGCCATCACCGATCGCGAACCCGACGCCGCGGCACGCGCGGCCCGGCCACGGCTCGTTCGTCTCGACTGGGAAATGGGTTATCCGGCGCTGCGGGCCGACATGACGACACCCGCCGCCGCCGCCGTCATCACCGCCGCCCGATCGGCGGCCACGGCGCCCGTCGGGGTGTTGCCGATGATGGGCGGCAGCGTACCGCTGCACATGTTCGACACCGTCTTCGGCGTGCCGATCATCGGCCTGCCCATCGCCAATCACGACAACAACCAGCACGCGGCCAACGAAAACCTGCGGCTGCAGAACCTGTGGGACGGGATCAGCGCCTATGCGGCGATGATCGGCGGGCTCGACTGGTAGTCAGCTTTTCCCGGGCAGCAGAAGCTGGCTGCCCTCGCGGCGCACCGCGGCGGCGATGGCGCCGCCCATGAACGACAGCATGCCCGGCAGCACGAAGCTGACGCGGACGACGCTGTCCTCGATGTCGATGGTGGCGCCGACGCTCTGCCCCATCGCGGTCAGGTCGATGACGAGCTGGTCCTCCATCGGCCAGCGGGTCTCCAGCGAGGCAACCCCGCCCGGAATATGGCGGCCGAGATCGCCGACATTGTCGCGCAGGCGCCGGCGGGCGACGTCGCGGCCGAGATTGTGCGGAATGTCGACGGTGG
Source organism: Alphaproteobacteria bacterium (assembly GCA_003241875.1). Taxonomy (GTDB): domain Bacteria; phylum Pseudomonadota; class Alphaproteobacteria; order Sphingomonadales; family Sphingomonadaceae; genus Sandarakinorhabdus. Next base: position 10,390 of record QBLU01000020.1, on the reverse strand, counting down.
TGATGGCCATGGTGCCGATATGGGGACGCCACCGCCGTCGGCAATCCCCCGCAGGCACCCCCGCAAAGGCACCCTGCCGCCGCCGCAACTTCGCCGCGGTGCTGCCGCTATCGGATGCGACGAGAGCCACCTATAAAGCAGGGGAAAGGGGAGACGATGCGCGAAAAGGAACTCCGCCTCGCCCTCGTCTGCTATGGTGGCGTCAGCCTTGCGGTCTACATGCACGGCATGACCAAGGAGGTGTGGAAGCTCGCCCGCGCTTCCATGCGCCGCCACGCCACCAGCAGCGACCTGCCGCCGGCCGACGATTCGGAAGGCGTCTACCTGGCGCTGCTCGAGGAACTGGCGCCAAAGCTCGACCTGCGCATCCTCGTCGATATCGTCGCCGGTGCCTCGGCGGGCGGCATCAACGGCATCCTGCTCGCCCAGGCGATCTCGCAGGGGTCGGACATGGAGCCGCTGCGCGACCTGTGGCTCGCCGGCGCCGACAGCGACAAGCTGCTCGAACCCGAAGGCGCCTCGACGCGGTTCTCGAAATGGTGGGCGTCGCCGCTGGTCTGGTGGGCGCGCAACAAGGGCCTGGTCATGGACGACATGCAGGAGCCCGGCGCGCGCACCGAAGTGTCGGCGAAACTGTCGCGGCTGATGCGGTCACGCTGGTTCAAGCCGCCGTTTTCGGGCGAGATCTTCACCGCCATGCTGCACGATGCGCTGGTCGCCATGGCGGCGGGAACCCGCACGCCGGCGCTGATTCCGCCGCTGCAGCCGCTCGACCTGTTCGTGACGGTGACCGATTACCACGGCGCCCCCGAAAAGCTGCGGCTGCACTCGCCCCCCGTCATCATCGAGAACGAGCATCGGCTCATCATCGGCTTTACCGACGAGGGCCCGGGTCCGGACGGCAGCCGCCATCTCGCCGAACTGCCCGAGCTGGTGCTCGCGGCGCGGGCCACGGCATCGTTCCCGGGCGCCTTTCCGCCGGCGCGGGTCGGGGAGGTCGATCGCGTCATCGCGGCGCGCGGCACCGCCTGGCCAGGGCGCGCGGCGTTCCTGGCGCGCATCTTCCCCGGCCGCGCCACGCCCGATACCGCGACGCTGATCGACGGCGCGGTGCTCAACAGCCGGCCGTTCGGCCCGGCGATCGAGGCGCTGGCCCGCCGCCCGGCGCACCGCGAGGTCGATCGGCGCTTTGTCTATGTCGATCCGAAACCCGGCATGCACGGCGACCAGCCGCTCGATTCGCCGGTGCTGCCGGGCTTTTTCGCCACGGTGCTGCGCAGCCTCGCCGATATTCCGCGCCAGCAGCCGATCAACGACAATCTCGCCGCCATCGATGCGCTGTCGGCGCGGGTCCGCCGGCTGCGCTATGTCGTCGACGGCATGACGCCCGAGGTCGATGCCGCGATCGAACGCGCCGCGGGCTTGCGCGTCTTCATCTTCAAGCCGACGCGCGAACGGCTGGCCGACTGGCGATCGCGCGCCCAGAGCCAGGCCGCGCGCGAGGCCGGCTATGCCTATGCCGCCTATGGCCAGCTGAAGATGGCGCAGATCGTCGAGGCCCAGGCAATCCGGCTGGCTAGCATCGGCGGGGTGGCGCTCGAATCGGTGCGCAGCGCCGTCTGGCGCCATGTTCGAACCCTGGGCCTCGATCATCCGTCGCAGGCCCTGGCGCGCGGCGGCGCCGCCTCGGACTATGTCGGCTTCCTGCGCAGCTTCGATCTCGAATTCCGGGTGCGGCGGCTGCGCTTCCTGATCCGCCGGGTCAACACGCTGGCCGGGGAGACCGCCGACGACGCGGCGCGGCAGGCGCTCGAAGCCATCAAGACCGGCCTCTACACCATCCTCAACCCACATCTGCAGCGCCGCCAATCGACGTTTTTCGGTCCCGACATGCGCCAAGCGGCAGCCGCCGTGATCGAGGACCCCGCCGCGGCGCTGGCGGCGATGGCGCAGGCGCTCGACCTGAAAGGGCTCGATGGCGACAGCGATGCGGCGCTGGTCGACCTGTTCGCCGGGCCCTGGCCACGCGAACTGCGGCGGCCGCTGCTCAGCAGCTACCTAGGGTTTCCGTTCTACGACATCGCGATGCTGCCGCTGCTGCAGGGCGACGGCATCGACGAATTCGACGAGATCCTCGTCGATCGCCTGTCACCCGAGGACGCGCTGTCGCTGCGCGCTGCCGGCGGCGGCGCGCTCAAGGGCTCGCAGTTCAACGCCTTCGGGGCGTTCTTCAGCCGCGCCTATCGCGAGCATGACTATCTGTGGGGGCGCCTGCACGGCGCCGAGCGCATGATCGACATCGTCTGCTCGGCGCTGCCCGATGGCGCCATGCTGTCCGCCGAGCGGCTGCGCGTGCTGAAGTACCGGGCCTTTGCCGCCATCGTTGCCGCCGAACGGCCGTTTCTGGGCGAAGTCGGCCCGTTGCTCGATGCGCTCGACGCGGCCATCGCCGACGCCTGAGGCCGCGCATCCGGCGTTCAGGCCGCGACGCTGCGCCAGCGGCGACGCTGGGCTACGCCAACGATGCCGAAACCGGCGACCAGCATGAACCAGCTTGCCGGCTCCGGCACCGTGCTGCCCGCGCCGTCGGACACCGGGTCGAGGATGGCAAAGCTGCCGCCCCCGACGATGCTGGCACCGGCGCCGAAGAAATTGCCGACAGCGGCGCTGCCGCGAATGATGCCGCCGTTCTGCGTCAGCGTCGCCAGCGGCGCCAGCAGCGAGGCGCCGAGATCGATGCCGCCGAAGCCCAGCGTCTGCGCATCGAGGAAATTGAAGGTCACGTCGGCGACCGCATAGTTGCCGCGATCGAAGCCGAGGTAGGAGCCGAAACTGCTGCCGATGACGTTGATGATCGCCGTCGATCCGGCGGTGCCGACGAGCCGCAGGGCGTGGAGGCTGCCAAGCTCGGCCGTCGTCAGCGTGAAGACATCGGTTCCCACCGTCGTCGCGCCGGACAGGGTGCCGCTGCCGTAAAGATTGGTGAAGCTGCCGGTCGCCGCGAGCGCGCCATAGGCGCTGGACAGATCGAGCAGGCCGGTGCCGATCGCCGCGAAATCGAGCGAGCCGCCCTGCGCAAAGCTGCCGCCGGGGGTCTGCGCCTGGGTGTAGCGGCCGCTGCCGTTGGTGCCGCCGTAAACGACGTTGCCGTGCCGCAGCGTGGCATTGTCATAGGTGATGTTCGCGCCGACGACGACGACATCGCTGTTGTTGCTGTCCGCCGCCAGGCGCGTGCCGATGGCGGTCGAATTGATCGCGGCGTTGCCGGCGACGGCGATGCGGGTGCCATAGCTGGAGCCGCCGGCATCGGTGAAGTTGCCGAGACTGATCAGCGAATAGTCGACCAGCGTGGCGGCGGTGGCGGGAATGGCGCTGGCGAAAAGGACGAGCGCACCGGCGAGCTTGCTCACGGACATGATTGCTCCTGGACCTGAAATGTTCGGCATCGCACGCGACTGGGGGGAGCCGCGTCCAAGGGGGGGTAGGGGCGCTTTCACGCCGCGATGCCGTTGGAGACCATGTAGGTCGAGGGTCGTTTTTACACAATAGTAACTATTGCGAAAAGCCGGAAAGAATCGTGATTTCAGTCGCTAATACGGCCGATATTAACGATCGCGCAATTTTGTTACGTCGTCGCGGTGCGAAAATTTACAATTCGGAAACGCGATGCCGCTGCAGCAATCGATTGCGCCGCGACCGCGATCAGCCGGGTAATCCCGGCCGCCGCTGGCCGCGCTGCAGGCGCAAGAAATACGCGATGATCGCCATGCCGGCGACGGTCGGCAACGCCCAGATCGCCGGATTGAAGGCGTGGGCCGGAACCAGCTCGACAAGCCCCACCGACAGGAAGGCGGTATAGGCGGCGATGCCCGTCGCCACCATCGCCTTCAGATGCTCCGGGATGTAGTCGGCGCGACCGGGATCAGGGCGGAACATATAAGCGAGGTACGTCAGCGTGGTGCCGAACCCGATCACCGACACCCCGACCATCAGCGGCTGGCGCAGCAGCAGACCGTGGACGGCGCAGTTGACCGCGGCGACCAGCACGACCAGCTGCAACGTCACCATCGTCCAGTGCCGGTTGGCGGCATGATCCCGCTTGTTGGCGACCATCTTCAGGCCATAGCGGGTCATGCTGATCGTCAGCAGCGCCAGATAGATCATCATCCAGCCGAACAGCCCGCGATACAGCGGCGAATCGGTCAGCCCCGGGTGCATCGCCAGCGGCCAACGCAGCGACAGCAGCCCCATGCCCAGCGCCATGATGCCGGCCGCATAGATCGAGGCGCTGAACGCCGTGCCCCAGCGGCGATGAGCAAGTCCGCCCTTGCGCGTGGCCACGGCACCCCAGAGACTGGTCAGCGCGACGACGCCGGCCCCGACATGGACGGCAAGGATCAGGGTAAACAGCCAGGGCATGAGATGACGCACAGTCCCCCCGCAAGAACCGGTCGTGACATTGTGCCAACGACAGGCGGACCGCAAGCCCCGCGGGCGCCGCAATGACGCGCCCGATCATCGCAGGGCTGCTGTATTTCCTGGCGATGTTCGCCATCGGTTTCGTGCTCGGCACGCTGCGCGTCCTGGCTGTCGCGCCGCGCCTTGGCGAACTGGCCGCGGTGGCGGTGGAGGTGCCCGTCATGCTGGCGTTGGCGTGGCCGATCTGCGGTGCCCTGCTCCGGCGCTACCGGGTGCCGCCCGGTTTGGCGCCGCGCCTTGCCATGGGAACGACGGCATTCGGGTTGTTGATGCTGGCAGAGACGGTGCTGGGGGCCACGCTGTTCGGCCAGGACCTGACGACGCAATGGGCGAATCGCGCGACGGCCGCCGGCCTTATCGGTCTCGCCGGGCAATTGCTGTTCGCGGCGCTGCCCGTGCTGCAGCGCCGATAGTTTCGCCGGCGTTTCTGCCTGCATCGGCGGCCGGCAGCGCGCCGTAATTACAAAGCGGGGTGGCACATTGGAAAGGACGTTCCTGATGCGCATTCCTATCGCCTGCGCCGCACTGGCGCTGGCCACCCCGGCTGTTGTCTCGGCCGCCGTCGTCACCGTCGCCACCAACAAGGATTTTTCGGCCGCACCGTTCACCCATGATTTCGGCGGCGGCAACGCGATCACCTTCGCCATTGTCAACGGGGGCGCCTTTGCCTTTGATCCAGCGGGTGTTTCGACCGCCGGCACGACCCAGGTGCTCAGCCTCGGCGCGCCCTTCTTCGATCCGCCGCGGCCGACGTCGTTCTTCACCGACCGGGGCGGCAGCATCGGTGCCGACAGCCTGGGCGTCTTTGCTGGCTATGCGACGCCGGCGGCGATTCCCTTCTCGCTCGCGCGCGGCATCATCGGGCTGCGCTTCGACCCCGGCAACGGCTTTCAGTACGGCATTGCCGACCTTGCCGGCGGCCAGCTGTTCGGTATCCGCTATGAAACCGTGCCGGGCGCCTCGATTGCCATCGGTGCCATCAACGCTGCCGCCGTCCCCGAGCCGGCGAGCTGGGCGCTGCTGGTGACCGGCTTCGGCCTCAGCGGCGCTGCGCTGCGCCGACGCCGCGCCGCCCTGGCCTGAACGACGATTGCCCTCGAAGCGGCCGTCATGCGGCGGCTTCGGGGGCACTTGTGCCATCCGCCGCCAGCAGCCTTTTCGGCCTTGCTGCCTTGCAACATTCGCGGCCTCGTGCTAGCCGCCGCCGCGTCTGAGGGGCCACAAGCCCCCGATATTCTATTGCCGCAACCTCTTGTCGCTGGACCCTGTCCGTTGGAACCAACATCTGCAATCGCCGCGGCCAATGTGGCCATGGGTCTGTCGGGTCGTTATGCGACGGCGCTGTTCGACCTCGCCATCGACGGCAAGGCGCTGGAGACCGTCTCGGCCAGCCTCGCCACTTTGAAGGACGCGCTCGGCCAGTCCGATGACCTGAAGACGCTGACGACCAGCCCGATGGTCAGCCGCAAGGCCGCCGCCGCCGGGATCGCCGGTGTCGCCGGTGCGCTCGGCCTCGACAAGCTGACGGCATCGTTCCTGGGTGTCCTCGCCCAGAACCGCCGGCTGGCCTCGCTGCCTAATGTCATCCGCGATTTCCAGGCGCTCGCCGCCGCCCGCCGCGGCGAGATCACCGCGCGCGTCACCGCGGCGCATCCACTCACCGCCGAGCAGCAGCAGGCGCTCAGCGCAAAGTTGAAGGCCGGGATGGGGCGCGACGTCGCGCTCGACATCACGGTCGACCCCGCCATCCTTGGCGGCCTTGTCGTCCGCGTCGGTTCGCGGATGATCGATTCCTCGTTGAAGACCCGGCTCGATTCGCTCGGCCAGGCACTGAAGGGTTCAAATTAAGATGGATATCAACGCCGCCGAAATTTCGCGGGTCATCAAGGACCAGATCGCCAATTTCGGCAACGACGCCGAAGTCAGCGAAGTCGGCCAGGTGCTGTCGGTCGGCGACGGTATCGCGCGCGTCCACGGGCTCGACAATGTCCAGGCCGGCGAGATGGTCGAATTTCCCGGCGGCATCAAGGGCATGGCGCTCAATCTCGAAGCCGATAACGTCGGCATCGTCATCTTCGGCTCGGATTCGGGCATCAAGGAAGGCGACACCGTCAAGCGCACCGGCACCATCGTCGACGTGCCGGTCGGCAAGGGCCTTCTCGGCCGCGTCGTCGACGGCCTCGGCAACCCGATCGACGGCAAGGGCCCGCTGGTCGACGTGACCCGCAGCCGCGTCGAGGTGAAGGCGCCCGGCATCATCCCGCGCAAGTCGGTCAACGAGCCGATGCAGACCGGCCTCAAGGCCCTCGACGCCCTCGTCCCCGTCGGCCGCGGCCAGCGCGAGCTGATCATCGGCGATCGCCAGACCGGCAAGACCGCCGTCGCCATCGACACTTTCATCAATCAAAAGGCGATCAACGCCGCCGCCACCGACGATTCGAAGAAGCTGTTCTGCATCTACGTCGCTGTCGGCCAGAAGCGTTCGACTGTCGCCCAGATCGTCCGCGCGCTCGAAGAGAATGGCGCGATGGAATATTCGATCGTCGTCGCTGCAACAGCTTCCGAGCCGGCACCGCTGCAGTTCCTGGCGCCCTACACCGGCTGCACGATGGGCGAATATTTCCGCGACAACGGCATGCACGCCGTCATCGTCTATGACGATCTGACCAAGCAGGCAGTCGCCTATCGCCAGATGTCGCTGCTGTTGCGCCGCCCGCCGGGCCGCGAAGCCTATCCGGGCGACGTCTTCTATCTCCACTCGCGCCTGCTCGAGCGTGCGGCGAAGATGAACGACGCCAATGGCAATGGCTCGCTGACGGCGCTGCCGATCATCGAGACCCAGGCCGGCGACGTGTCGGCGTACATCCCGACCAACGTCATCTCGATCACCGATGGCCAGATCTTCCTCGAGACCGAATTGTTCTTCCAGGGCATCCGCCCAGCGATCAACGTCGGCCTGTCGGTCAGCCGCGTCGGCTCGGCCGCGCAGACCAAGGCGATGAAGAAGGTTGCCGGCACCATCAAGCTCGAGCTCGCCCAGTATCGCGAGATGGCGGCGTTCGCCCAGTTCGGGTCCGATCTCGATGCCTCGACGCAGCGGCTGCTGAATCGCGGCGCGCGCCTGACCGAGCTGCTCAAGCAGGGCCAGTACAAGCCGATGCCGTTCGAGGAGCAGGTGGTCTCGATCTTCGCCGGCGTGAATGGGTTCATCGACACCGTGCCGGCCAAGGATGTGACGCGCTTCGAACAGTCGCTGCTCGCGCATGTCCGTGCCGATCACGCCGGCATTCTCGATGCGATCCGCACTTCGAAGGACCTGTCGGCCGATACGACCGCCAGTCTGAAGGATGTCGTCGGCAAGTTCGCCAAGACGTTCGCGTAATTGATCCGCACTGTCATGCCAGCGCAGGCTGGCATCCAGCCGCGGCGCAAAGGACTGAACGCCGCGTCCAGCGGCACGACTGGATGCCAGCCTTCGCTGGCATGACAGGAAGGAAGACAAGAAGGCCCCATGGCAAGCCTCAAAGCCCTGAAGAATCGCATCACCTCGGTGAAGTCGACGCAGAAGATCACCAAGGCGATGAAGATGGTCGCCGCGGCGAAGCTGCGCCGGGCGCAGGAAGCCGCCGAGGCCGCGCGCCCCTATTCGGAGCGCATGGCCGCCGTGATGGCGTCACTGGGCAGCCGGGTCACCGTCGGCCCCGAATCGCCGCGCCTGCTCGCCGGCACCGGCAAGGACCAGGTGCATCTGCTCGTCATCGCCTCGTCGGAGCGTGGCCTCGCCGGTGGTTTCAACACCAACATCGCGCGGCTGGCCCGCAAGACGATGGAAACGCTCCTTGCCGAGGGCAAGACGGTCAAGCTGCTGTTCGTCGGCAAGAAGGCGCGTGCGCCGTTCATGCGGACCCACAAGGAGCTGATCGTCGGCTATGTCGACCAGAGCCACATCAAGAACGCCGCGTTCAGCGACGCCAAGGCCATCGCCGACGACATTACCGCGCGCTTCGAGGCCGGTGAGTTCGACGTCGCCCACCTGTTCTTCGCGCGTTTCCGTTCGGCGCTGGTCCAGGAACCGACCGAAATCCAGCTGATTCCCGCCGCGCTGCCGACGGTTGCCGCTGTCGAGGCCAAGCCCAGCGACGCCGCCCCTGCCGCCGTCGAATACGAGCCCGACGAGGAAGCCATCCTCGCCGAACTGCTGCCGCGCAACCTCGCCGTCCAGGTGTTCCGCGCGCTGCTCGAGAACGCCGCCAGCGAACAAGGCAGCCGCATGACCGCGATGGACAATGCCACGCGCAACGCCGGCGAGATGATCAAGAAGCTCACCATCACCTATAACCGCACGAGACAGGCCGCGATCACCAAGGAATTGATCGAGATCATCTCGGGCGCCGAAGCGCTTTAAGGAGCACGCCACATGGCCAACACCACCAACAACATCGGCCGCGTTTCGCAGGTCATCGGCGCCGTCGTCGACGTGCATTTCGACACCGACCTGCCGGCCATCCTGTCGGCGCTGGAAACCCGGGTCGGCGGCAATCGCCTGGTCCTCGAGGTTGCCCAGCACCTGGGTGAGAACACCGTCCGCACCATCGCCATGGACGCCACCGACGGTCTTGTCCGCGGCCAGGAAGTCGTCGACACCGGCTCGCAGATCCGCGTCCCCGTCGGCCCGGCCACCCTCGGCCGCATCCTCAACGTCATCGGCGAGCCGATCGACGATCGTGGCCCGGTGAATGCCGAGACCACCATGCCCATCCATGCCGAGGCGCCGCTGTTCATCGACCAGTCGACCGAAAGCTCCATCCTCGTCACCGGCATCAAGGTCATCGACCTGATCGCCCCCTATGCCAAGGGCGGCAAGATCGGGCTGTTCGGCGGCGCAGGCGTCGGCAAGACGGTGCTGATCCAGGAGCTGATCAACAACATCGCCAAGGGCCATGGCGGCACCAGCGTGTTCGCCGGCGTCGGCGAGCGCACCCGCGAGGGCAACGATCTTTACCACGAGTTCCTCGAAGCCGGCGTCATCGCGTCGGACGCCGAGGGCAACCCGATTTCGGAAGGCTCCAAGGTCGCCCTCGTCTTCGGCCAGATGAATGAGCCCCCCGGCGCCCGCGCCCGCGTCGCCCTGTCGGGCCTGACCAACGCCGAATATTTCCGCGATGTCGAAGGCCAGGACGTGCTGTTCTTCGTCGACAACATCTTCCGCTTCACCCAGGCGGGTTCGGAAGTGTCGGCGCTGCTCGGCCGCATCCCGTCGGCGGTGGGCTATCAGCCGACGCTCGCCACCGACATGGGCGCGCTGCAGGAACGCATCACCTCGACCAACAAGGGTTCGATCACGTCCGTTCAGGCGATCTACGTGCCCGCCGACGATCTCACCGACCCGGCACCGGCGACCTCGTTCGCCCACTTGGACGCCACGACGACGCTCAGCCGCTCGATCGCCGAACTCGGCATCTACCCGGCCGTCGATCCGCTCGATTCGACCAGCCGCGTGCTCGAGCCGCGCACCGTCGGCGAAGAGCATTACAACGTCGCGCGTTCGGTCCAGGAAGTGCTGCAGAAGTACAAGTCGCTGCAGGACATCATCGCCATTCTGGGCATGGACGAGCTCTCGGAAGAGGACAAGCTGGTCGTGTCGCGCGCCCGCAAGATCCAGCGCTTCCTCAGCCAGCCGTTCCACGTCGCCGAAATCTTCACCGGCACGCCGGGCGTGTTCGTGAAGGTCGAGGACACCATCAAGGGCTTCAAGGCCATCGTCGCCGGTGAATACGACCACCTGCCGGAAGCCGCCTTCTACCTCGTCGGCACCATCGAGGATGCCGTCGCCAAGGCCCAGAAGCTGGCCGCCGAAGCCGCGTAATCTCTACTCCCCTCCCTGCAAAGGGAGGGGAGTAGAGATTACGCG
>QBLU01000001.1 GCA_003241875.1 Alphaproteobacteria bacterium | reverse complement strand
GTTCACCGCCAGCAGTTTCCAGGCGATGTCGGAGGGCGGGTCGGACGGCAGGTAATGCACGCCGCAGGCCAGCACGTCATGAGTGAAGACCAGTTCGCGGCCCAGCGGCGGCGCCCAGACGGCGGCATCATCGGCAAGGCCGCGGGCGGCTGGAGACGTGGCGAGAGGGGCGAGGCGCGACGCGATGAAGTCGCGCTCCGCCATGGCTCAGCCGCGCACCCGCCGCGCCACGGTATCGAGCAGGCCGTTGACGAACTTGGCTTCCTTTTCGGCATGGAAGGCGTGGCTGACATCGACATATTCGTTGATGACGGTGGCAGCGGCGACATCGGCGCGCGCCACCAGCTCATAGGTCGCCGCCCGCAGCAGCGCCCGCATCGGCTTGTCGAGGCGGTCGAGCGTCCAGCCCGTTGCCAGCGCCGCCGAGACCAGCGCGTCGAGCTCGTCCTGCCGCGCCGCGACGCCGGTCACCAGGTCATCGAAGAACGGCGTGTCGGCCTCGGCATAGTCGGCGCCCTCGATCTCCTGCCCCAGCCGGTGCGAATGGAACTCATGCAGCAGCCGCGGCACGGCGTCGCCGTTCATCTCGCGCTGGTACAGCGCCTGGACAGCCCCGAGACGGGCGGCGGATCGTGCGGTGTTGCTCATGGTCGGGGGCGTCTAGCGGGGTGATGGGCAAAAGTCACGGAAAGAGCCTCCGGCGGCCGGGGCCTTGGCCCCGGACCCCGATCGGCATGGGGATTTATACCGGTTCATCCACAGAGCTGTCCCCGGTCTTGGTGGCGCATGGCGTTGCCCCGAAGGACGCATTGCGCGACTATGTGGCCATGATTTCCCCGATCCCGCTTCGCATCGTCGAACCCGCTGCCGACACCGCCACCCTGCCGCAGAACCTCGAGGCCGAGGCGGCGCTGCTCGGCGCCCTGATGATCGACAACCGGCTGGTCGAGGACGTCATGATGCGACTCGGCCCCCAGCATTTCGCGGAAGCCCTGCACGGCCGCATCTACGAGGCGATCCTGCGCCTGAGCGATCGCAAGATGGCGGCGACGCCGGTGACGCTGAAGCCGCTGTTCGACGCCGACCCGGCGATGATCGAGATGGGCGGCCCGGCCTATCTCGCCGGGCTCACGCAGCATTCCGGCGCGCTGATCGCCGCCAAGGATTTCGCCCAGCAAATCTATGATCTTGCCCTGCTGCGCGAGCTGATCCGCGTCGGCCGCGAGATGGCGGTCAGCGCCGCCGATACCTCGACCGATGTCGCGCCGCTGAAGCAGATCGAAAGCGCCGAAATGGCGCTCTACAAGGTCGCCGAGGCCGGTGAGGTCGCGGGTGCCGTCAAGACCTTCGGCCAGGCGACCCGCGAAGCCATCGAAATGGCCGATCGCGCCATGAAGTCCGGCGGCCATCTGTCGGGCTATACGACCGGCCTCAATGCGCTGAACGAAAAGATCGGCGGGCTGCACAAGTCCGATCTCGTCATCCTCGCCGGCCGCCCGGCGATGGGCAAGACGGCGCTCGCCACCAATATCGCCTTTGCCTGCGCCCAGCGGTTTGTCCAGGACCAGGCGCGCAACATCGACCCCGAGAAATCGAGCGGTGCTGCGGTGGCGTTCTTCAGCCTCGAAATGTCGTCGGACCAGCTGGCGACGCGCGTTCTCGCCGAGCAATCAGGGGTCAATTCCGAAGCGCTGCGCATGGGCAAGATCAGCCAGGACGAGTTCAACCGCCTGGCCCGCGCCGCCGGCGACCTGTCGGGGCTGCCGCTGTTCATCGACGACACGCCGGCGCTCAGCATCGCCGCGCTGCGCACCCGCGCCCGCCGGTTGAAGCGGCAGCGCGAGATCGGGCTGATCGTCGTCGATTATCTCCAGCTGTTGCAGGGATCGGCCAAGAATGGCGCCGAAAACCGCGTGCAGGAGATTTCGGAGATCACCCGTGGCCTCAAGACGCTCGCCAAGGAACTGCAGGTGCCGGTGCTGGCGCTGTCACAGCTCAGCCGTGCCGTCGAGGCCCGCGAGGACAAGCGGCCGCAGCTGTCGGACTTGCGCGAATCCGGCACCATCGAGCAGGACGCCGACATCGTGCTGTTCGTCTATCGCGAGGAATATTACCACGCGCTGAAGCAGCCAGATCCCGAGGAGGCCGACAAACATCTGAAATGGCGCGAAAAGGCCGAGAAGATCTTTGGCCTCGCCGAGGTCATCGTCGCCAAGCAACGTCACGGCTCGACGGGCAGCGTGCCGCTGACCTTCCACAAGCAGATCACCAAGTTTGCCGACCGCGCGGAGGGCGATTACATCCCCGAACAGGTCGGCGAATAGGGGCCGTACTCGATCAGGCGCGGGCGGCGCGCAGGGCTTCCGGGGTCAGCAGCGCTAGCGTCGCCACGCTGAACACATTGGCAAGCTGGCACCAGGAGCAGAGTGCCTGGTTGTCGGCCCATTCCTCGCGCGCCAGCTTCATGTTGAGCACGACATCGGCGGCCGCCTTGGCAGCGGCGGCGAGCGCCAGCGGGCGCTGGTCCCCGGCGCGATTGGCACCGCCGGCGCCGACCAGCGCTGCGGTCACGGCATAGGTGACGATCATCAGCAGCCCGTCGGCGGTTTGGGCGCGCTTGTAGGCATAGTCGGACGCATCGACCTTTTCGGCGTCGAACAGGCGCCCCGGCGCGATATCCGGCAGGCGCCGAATCATGCCGGTCTGGTACGCCCCGACGACCATGCCGATGACGGCGCCGCCGAAACTGAGGCCGAGGGCCCAGCGACGGCGCGTCAGGTCGGGATTTCGGCCTGTCCTGAGTTCGGCGGACAGGCGGGCGGGAGACAAGGTCTGCATGGAGCCGACAACGCCGTGTGGCAGCAGTCGGCTCCGATCAGGTCAGGCGAGACCGCCGAGAACGCCAAGCGACCGCAACAGCCAGATCACGACGGCGATGACGATGACGATGTTCAGGATGCTTTTGATCTTCGCGTCCATCGGCAGGTAGGTATTTACCAGCCACAGCAGAACGCCGACGACGATGAGGGTGATGATGATATTGATCAACATGGCTTGACTCCGAAGCAAAGGAGCGACGGATGTCGCATTGCCACGGAAGAACGCCCGTTGTGCAGGAACGTTCCGGGGGTAGTCCCGATCGTTCCGGATGCATCAGTAGGCGCGGACCGGCCGGGAAAACACCCGGGTCACCTCGGGTTCGAAGCTTTCGAGGCTGTCGCTGTCATAGGCCGGGTCGAATGCGGGTGCATCCCAGCGGTCGACCAGCTTTTCGGCGGTGGCGTACCAAGGTTCGTCCTTGAACCTGTCGCGCATGTCGGCGGGCTTGCCGAGGTACTCGTAGTAATATTTCCCCTGGAAATCCTGGTGCCATTTGACGGCGTGGTACAGGTCCTCGGAGACATAGGGTTTCAGGATCTCGGCGGCGATGGGCCCGTGGTTGGGGATGCTCATCAGTTTGCCGATGTCGTGGCAGAGTGCTGCGACGACTTCCTCGTCGGTGGCGCCGTCGCGGCGGGCGAGCGTTGCGGTCATCAGGCTGTGCTGGAGCTGGTTGGCGCCGAAACCGACCTCGATGGCTTCCAGCCGGCGCAGCGATTCCATGATCTGCTGCGGGGCCGCCGACACCTGGTGCTGCATGTGCGCCTTGGCGATATGGCCCCAGTCGTCCTGGGTGCCTTCGAGCATGGTGGTGAACATCGTCGTTCTCCCGTAATGATTCGACTCAGGCAGCCTTGCCCAAGTGCACGGCGCGATAATGCGTCCGCAGCGTCACCTTGTCGATCTTGGCCGAACCAAGCTTGGGCAGCGGCTCGGGGCTGAGCCAGATCTTGGCCGGCAGCTTGAAGCTGGCAAGTTCACGCGCGATGAAGTCGTAAAGGTCAGCGGCTTCCAGCGTCGAGCCCGGCTTCACATAGACGACGGCGCCGACAATCTCCCCCAGCCGTTCGTCGGGCAAGCCGAAGACGCTGCATTCGGCGACGGCGGGATGGGTATAGATCGCCGATTCGACCTCCTGGCAGCTGATATTCTCGCCGCCGCGGATGATGATGTCCTTCTTGCGGTCGACGATGAACAGGTAACCGTCCTCGTCGAGATAGCCGAGGTCGCCGCTGCGGAACCAGCCGTCGCCCGGAAAGGCGCCGGCCGTGGCCTCAGGCTTGTTCCAATAGCCGCGGCAGTTGCACACCGTGCGGATGCAGACCTCGCCGACGGTGCCGGACGGCACGCCTGGACCGACGGGGCCGTCACCCTGGTCGATGCGCAGCTCGACGAGCGGCGCCGCGGCGCGGCCGGTGGAGGCCGGCTTGGCGCGATAATTGTCGCGGAAATTGCCGGCGCCGACGCCGTTGGTCTCGGTCAGGCCATAGCCCTGCACCGGATTCGTGCCGGTAAAGGTCTTGGCCAGCCGCTCGACATGCTCCGGCGGGCGCGGGGCGCCGCCGCTGGCGATGTCGACCAGCGACGACAGGTCGTATTTGCCGTGGTCGGGGTGCTGCATCAGCTCGAGGCTCATCGTCGGCACGCCGACGAAATAGGTGGCGCGCTCCTTTTCGATCAGCCGCAGCGCCTCGCCGGCATCCCATTTGTGCATGATGACCATCTTGCGACCTATGGCGATCGACACCAGCAGCACCGGCACCGAGCCGGTGATGTGGAACAGCGGTACGTTGAGCAGCATGACCTGCTGCGCCGGCATGGCGGCGCCCGATGCCTGCGACAGGTTGAGCAGCGCAAGGCCGGCGACGAGATAGTTCATGGCACCCGAAACAATGGCGCGATGCGTCGAAACGGCGCCCTTGGGGCTGCCCGTGGAGCCCGATGTGTACATGATCGTCGCGTCGTCTTCCGGCGCGATGTCGGGAAGGAACCAGGTTGCCGGCGGCGACGCGGCCAGTTCGTCCTCGGCGCGGGCAAAACCCAGCGACTGGGCGACTTCGGGCGAGGTCCGCACGGTGATGACGGTGGCGCGGCACGCCAAGGTGGCGATGCGGCGGGCC
The DNA here is from genome assembly GCA_003241875.1 of Alphaproteobacteria bacterium. Classification (GTDB taxonomy): domain Bacteria; phylum Pseudomonadota; class Alphaproteobacteria; order Sphingomonadales; family Sphingomonadaceae; genus Sandarakinorhabdus. The sequence goes on along the minus strand of QBLU01000001.1, from coordinate 126,934 downwards.
CGTTCCTCGTCGGCGACGGCCAGACGGGCGCCGGAATCCTTGAGTCCGTAATCAAGTTCTTCTGCCGTCCACCAGGCATTCATCGGTATCGCGATGGCCCCCAAATGCAGCACGCCGACGAACGCGATGATCCATTCGGGATAGTTTCGTATGGCGATGGCGACGCGATCGCCCTTGGCGATGCCATGGCGGTGCTGCAGCATGGCGGCAAAGGCCAGCCCGCGGGCGTGGACATCGGCGAAGGTCAGCCGTTCCTCGCCGAAAACCAGGAACTCCTTGTCGGCATTGCTGGCAAAGAAGAAGGCGAAATACTCGCGCATCGATGGCGGCGCGGCGGTAAAGGCCGGCAATGTCGCGCCGCGGACCACCGTCTCACCGACGGCAAGCGGGCCGCCGGCGGCGGTGATGCCGGCAATGACGGCATCAAGGGCAGTATCGAGCGCAGACTTCATATGGCTTCCCCAGGCGACAGGACAGGGCGATTGCATCGCCTCTTGCGCGCCTAAATGACACGGCGCGCGCCGTTTGCAACGGGGAAGGGCGTCAATAGCCCATCAGGCGCGCCAGGCGGTCGCCGTGAAAGGCGATGTCGCCAAAGGTTTCCTGCGCGGCGCGGGCGCGCTTCATGTAGAAACCGATGTCGAAATCGTCGGTCATGCCGATGCCGCCGTGCATCTGGACGCCTTCGTTGGTCGCCAGCTTGGCGACTTCGCCCGACTTGGCCTTGGCCAGCGAGGCGAACATGGCGCTGCGATCATCCTTTTCATCGAGTGCGACCAGGGCCCTGAGCGTCGCCGAACGCGCCAGTTCGACCTCGCAGAACAGGTGCGCGGCGCGATGCTGCAGCGCCTGGAAGCTGCCGATCTTTTGCCCGAACTGCTCGCGCTGCTTCAGATAGTCGACGGTGCGGGTGAAACTTTCCGACGAAACCCCGAGCATTTCGGCGGCAAGGCAGGCGCGACCGGCGTCGAGCACGGTCTCGAGGATGGCAAAACCGCCGCCGACCTCGCCCAGCACATCGGCGCCATCGACCTGGACATCGGCCAGCGTGATGCGCGCGGCATTGCGGCTGTCGACCATCGATCGGCGTTCGGCGGCGACTCCGGCGGCTTTCGTATCGACGAGGAACAGCGTGATGCCATCCTTGTCCCTGTCGTCGCCCGAGGTGCGCGCCGCGACGATCAGCGTGTCGGCGACATGGCCGTCGAGAACGAAGCTCTTGGTGCCGTTCAGCCGGAAACCATTGCCCGATGGCGTCGCCGTCGTCGTGACATGCGCCGGATTGTGGCGCGCCGCCTCGTCGGCGGCGAGCGCGAACAGGCGTTTTCCTTCGGCGATCAGCGGCAGATACCTGGCCTGCTGCTCGGCATTGCCGCCGGCGACGATCGCCGTGGTGCCGAGCACCGCCGTCGACAGCATCGGCGCGGCACTGAGATTGCGACCGATGGCCTCCATGATCAGCCCGGCGGCGACATGGCCGAAACCGGCGCCGCCATGTTCCTCGGGCACCAGCACCCCGGCAAAGCCCATCTCCGCCATCTTGGCCCAGGTGTTGCGGTCGAAACCGCTCGCATCCTTGGCGTCGCGCAGCGCGCGATGCTGGCTGACGGGGGCCTCGGTCTTGAAGAAACCGTCCGCCGATTCGCGGATCATCTTCTGGTCGTCGGTGAGAACTAGGGCCATTTTGCAACTTCCTGTGTTCCTCCCCCTCAGGGGGGAGGCGACTCGCGCGCAGCGCGGCGGGTGGGGTTGGCCCAGAAGGGAGAACCCCACCCGGGCCGCGCCAAGCGGCGCGTCTCTCGCCTCCCCCCTGCGGGGGAGGAAAGACCTATGCCCCGGGCAATTCCAGCACGCGTTTGGCGATAATGTTGAGGTTGATCTCCGACGTGCCGCCCTCGATCGAGTTCGCCCGGCTGCGCAGCCAGTTGCGCGCCAGGTCGCCCTCGCCTTCGCCTGGGCCTTCCCAGACCAGGCTGTCGCTGCCGTTGACGCTCATCAGCAGCTGCATGCGGTCCTTGTTGAGCTCGGTGCCATAATATTTCAGCATCGACGACAGCGCGCCGACACCCTGGCCGGCCTTGGCCTCGTCCTTCACCCGCTCCATCGTCAGGGCAAAGGCCCAGGCGTTGATCTCGTGGCGGACGATGTCGGTCCTGAGGCCGGTGTCGGCGAGGATGGCGGCGTCGAGCCCGATCTGGCGCTTGGCGATCTGCGAAACCCCGTCACGCATGCCGCCGCCGGTCGAATCGCTACCGCCGATCATCTCGCGCTCGTGGGTGAGGAGATATTTGGCGATGTCCCAGCCCTTGCCGGCGACGCCCATGAGGTTTTCCTTGGGCACTTCGACATTGTCGAAAAACGTCTGGCAAAACGGCGAGGCGCCCGAAATCAGCTTGATCGGCGACGTCGACACACCCGGGCTGTCCATGTCGAACAGCAGGAAACTGATGCCGAGGTGTTTGGCGACGGTCGGATCGGTGCGGACGAGGCAGAAGATCCAGTCGGCCTTGTCGGCATAGCTGGTCCAGACCTTGCTGCCGTTGACGAGATAGTGATCGCCCTTGTCCTCGGCCGATGTGCGCAGCGCCGCCAGGTCGGACCCGGCGCCGGGTTCGGAGTAACCCTGGCACCAGCGGATTTCGCCGCGGGCGATCCGGGGCAGATGCTCCTTCTTCTGGGCCTCGTTGCCGTATTTCAGCAGCGCCGGCCCGAGCATCCAGATGCCGAAAGACGACAGCGGCGAGCGGGCCTTGATGCGGCGCAGCTCGCTGTCGAGCACCTTGGCCTCGTCCTTGGTCAGGCCGCCGCCGCCATATTCGGTCGGCCATTCGGGCACGGTCCAGCCGCGTTCGCCCATGCGATCCATCCACAGCCGCTGCGCGTCCGACAGTTTCGCCTTGCGACCGCCCCAGCAGACATCGGCGTCGCGGGTGATCGGGGTGCGCATCTCGGCGGGGCAGTTCGCCTCCAGCCATGCGCGGGTCTGGGCGCGGAATGTCTCCAGGTCGGCCATCTGCCGTGTCTCCCCTCTGGCGTTCTTCTATGCGGGCTTTATGGTGCCGCCCGCCGGTGACGGCAAGCTGACAAAAGGCCCATAGGTTGCTTCACCTGACACAGATTGCCGTGGATTTCGCCACCCTGCCGCTGCGTCCCGAAGTGTTCACCATCGGGCCGTTCGGCGGCTGGGGGCCGTTTTCGCTGCGCTGGTATTCGCTCAGCTATATCGCCGCCATCGTCATCGGCTGGTGGATGCTGGCGCGGATGATCCGGCTGCCGGGATCGCCGATGACGAGTGACCAGCTCGACAGCTTCATCACCTGGGCGACGCTCGGCGTCATCGTCGGCGGCCGGCTCGGCTATGTGCTGTTCTACAACCTGCCGGAATACATGGCCAATCCGCTCAACATCCTGCGGGTCTGGGACGGCGGCATGTCCTCCCACGGCGGCATCGCCGGGGTCATCATCGGCTGCATCGGCTTCGGCCTTGCCAACCGCGTCAACGGCCTCAGGGTGCTCGACTATGTGGCGACGGTGTCGCCGGTCGGCCTGGGGCTCGGCCGCCTTGCCAACTTCGTCAACGGCGAGCTCTGGGGGCGTCCCACCGGCACCGACTGGGGTGTCGTCTTCCCGGGTGCCGGGCCGGAGCCGCGCTATCCGTCGCAGCTGTTCGAATTCGCGCTCGAAGGCGTGCTGCTGTTCAGCATCATGGTCCTGCTGTTCTGGGGCACGCGGGCGCGGTTGCGGCCAGGGTTGCTCGCCGGGGTGTTCGGCGTCGCCTATGGCGTGTCGCGCTTCATCGTCGAATTCTTCCGTGAACCCGATGTCCAGATCGGCTTCCTGTCGACCGGGCTGACCATGGGCCAGACGCTGACCATCCCGATGACGATCATCGGCGCCATCCTGGTGGCGCGGGCGCTGGCGCGGCCGCCGCTGCCGGCGCCCGCGATGGTCCCGGATGCCGACCACAAGCCGGCGTGAGCGATCTCGCCACGGCGCTGAGGGCCCGGATCGCGCGCGATGGTCCGCTACGGCTCGATGACTGGATGGCGGCCTGCAATACGGCCTATTATGCCGGGCCCGACCCGCTCGGCCGCGATTTCGTCACCGCGCCGGAAATCAGCCAGATGTTCGGGGAAATCATCGGCGGCTGGATCGGCGACCTCTGGCTGCGCGCCGGCCGGCCGGCGGTGCGCCTTGTCGAGCTGGGGCCGGGGCGGGGGACGCTGATCGCCGATGCGCTGCGCGTGCTGGCGCGGCTGCCGGAGTTTGCCGCGCCATTGGCGCTGGTCGAAACCAGCCCGGCGCTGCGCGCGCAACAGGCCCGGCGCGTCGCCGCGGACTGGTACGACACGCTCGCCGACGTGCCCGACGACCTGCCGGCGATCATCATCGCCAACGAATTCTTCGATGCCCTGCCGATCCGCCAGTTCGACGGCGCTGGCGGCGAACGCGCCGTCACGGTCGCGGCGGAGGGCTTTGTCGCCACCACCATCCCGGCGCCGGCCACGTCGGCCGGCGAAACCTGCCCGGCCGGCCAGGCCATCGCCGGCGCGATCGGTGAGCGGCTGCGCAACCGTGGCGGGGCGGCGCTGATCATCGACTATGGCTATGCCGATGCCGTCGCCGGCGATAGCCTGCAGGCGCTGCGGAATCATGCCGTGGCCGATCCCTTTGCCGCGCCGGGAGACAGCGACCTGACCGCCCACGTCGACTTTACGGCCCTGGCGCGCGTTGCCGGTTTTGCCGGCGCCATTCGGGTGTCCGGCCCGGTGCCGCAGGGTGTCTGGCTGGCGCGCCTCGGCATCGAGGCGCGTGCCGCCGACCTGCAGGCGGGCAATCGTGCAGCAGCAGCGGGCATCGCCGCGGCCCTGGTGCGGCTGACCGCGCCGGCGCAGATGGGCAATCTGTTCAAGGTCATGGCGCTGTCGGCGCCGCAATGGCCGCAACCGGCGGGGTTCGACGCATGATCGACTATCGCGACGCGCGACCTGACGACGGCGCCGTGCTCGGCGGCATCGCCCGCGCCACCTTCATCGAGACCTTCGGCAGGCTCTATTCGGTCGCCAACCTCGACGCCTTTCTCGCCAGCGGCACCGATGCGGCCTATGGCGCCGAGCTCGCCGAGCCCGATATCGCGGTGCGCTTTGCCCTGTCGGGCGGAAATCCTGTCGGTTTCTGCAAGATCGGCCGGCTGAAACTGCCCGCCGACACCAGCGAGCCCGCCATGGAACTGCGCCAGCTCTACATTTTCGGCCCCTGGCAGGGCGCCGGCATCGCCGATGTGCTGACGCGCTGGGCCCTCGACACCGCCCGGGCACGCGGCGCGCGAGAGCTCTGGCTGTCGGTATTCACCGAAAACCCGCGGGCGCGGCGCTTCTATGCCCGCCACGGCTTTGTCGAGATCGCGCCGTATCGCTTCATGGTCGGCGACCAGGCCGACGAGGATATCCTGTGCCGGGCAGTCCTGTGACGGTTCCGCATGTCACAGCGCCGGCGCTCGGCGTGCGCCATGGCTTTGTCGGGCGCCAAGGCGGCGTGTCATCGGGCATCTTCGCCAGCCTCAACGTCGGCCTGGGCTCGTCCGACGACCCGGCGCTAGTCCGCGAGAACCGCCGCCGGGCCGTCGAGGCCGTGGCCCCGGGCGCGGCGCTGGTCACCCTCCACCAGGTCCACAGCAACATCGTCGTCCCGGTCACGGCGGCGTTTCCCGATGCCGATCGCCCCCATGCCGATGCGCTGGTCACGGCGACGCCCGGCCTGGCGCTCGGCATCCTCACTGCCGATTGCGCGCCGATCCTGCTCGCCGATGCCGAGGCGGGCGTGATCGGCGCCGCGCATTCGGGGTGGAAGGGCGCGCTCCACGACATCGCCGGCGCCACTGTCGCGGCAATGGTCGCACTCGGCGCCCGCCGCGAGCACATCGTGGCAGCGATCGGCCCCTGCATCGCGCGCGCCAGTTACGAGGTCGACGCCGGCTTTCAGGCGCGCTTCGTGGCCGAGGATGCGGCGCACGACGGTTTTTTCAGCGGCGGGCGGCCGGGCCGTTTCCAGTTCGACCTGGAAGGCTTCGTCGCCATGCGGCTGGCCAATGCCGGCGTCCGCACCGTCGTCGCGCCCGGCATCGACACCTACCCCGACGATGGCCGCTGGTTCAGCTATCGCCGCACGACGCACCGTACGGAACCGGACTATGGCCGGCAGGTTTCCCTTATCGCGCTATAGGAGACAGGGTGATGACGCTCGCGCTCTACGCCCATCCGTTTTCATCCTACTGCCAGAAGGTGCTGGTCGCGCTGTACGAGAATGGCCTGGCGTTCGAATATCGCCATGTCGAGACGCCGGGCATCGGCGACGCGCTGAAGGCACTATGGCCGCTGGGGCGCTTTCCGGTGCTGGTCGATGCCGGCACGGCGATCACCGAATCGACGATCATCATCGAATATCTCGAACTGCATCACCCCGGCCCGGTCCGGCTGATCCCGGGCGACCCCGCCGCGGCGCTGGAGGTGCGCTTTCTCGATCGGTTTTTCGACAATTACGTGATGTCGGCGATGCAGGTGCCGGTGGCCGAGGCGCTGCGCGGCGCTGATGGTCGCAAGGACACGGCCCTCGCCGAGGCGGCAGTGGCGCTGGAAACGGCCTATGCCTGGCTGGAGGTTCGCCTCGCCGGGCGCGAATGGGCGGCCGGCAACGGCTTCACCATCGCCGACTGTGCCGCGGCGCCGTCGCTTTTCTATGCCGACTGGGTGCACCCGATCGGCGCAAGCCATCCGATCCTGCGCGATTATCGCCGCCGGCTGCTGGCCCGGCCCTCGTTCGCCCGCGCCGTGGACGAGGCGCGGCCTTATCGCCACTATTTCCCGCTCGGCGCGCCCGACCGGGACTAGGCAGTCTCGGCGGCCAGCCGCGTGAACACGGCTCTGACTTCGGCCGGCGTGGCACGCTCCACCGCACCGTTGCCGACCTCGGCGGCGCTCCACATCCAGCTTTTTGCGGGGTCGTCTCGCATCGACCAGGCTGGAAACATCCGCTCGGCCACCGTTTCCTTGACGATCGTCGTCACCTGCAGGTGACGGTCATCGCGGGCGATCCGCGCATACGTCGCGTCGATCGCCGCTTCGGGCCCCTCGAGCAGCTGCAGATACAGGTCGGCGCGCACGATCAGCGCACCGGTCAGGCCATTGCGAGGATTGTTGCGCCGTGCCTGCAGCAGGATGCCGTCGAGCATCGAATCGTCGAAACCGAACGGTTGCGACCAGTAGATCAATTGCGTCACCGTCATCGCGTCTCCCCCGGATCACCACCATGGCCGAGTGCCAGCCGGCTGTCGCGACCTGATTTTCGGTCCTGTTCAGGGGGTGAGGCCCTCGTTGCTGTAGAAGCCTGACAAGGCTTCCGGGTTCCGCAACCGCACCACCGGCAGGCTGGTCGTCGCCAGGCCCGCCTCGTAGCCGCGCCAGCTGGCGGGCCCTGCAACAACGATGTGGTGCAGCATCTCCCATTTGATGCGCTCGCCGCCGCCTTCGAGGCCGCCGGCGCGGTCCGCCTCGAACCATGTCCGGCGGAAATACCGCAGCAGGCTGGTGACCGTCGAGACGTCGAGAAGGATCAACCCGGTGGCGCGTTGCAGGCGCTGCGGCAGGCAAACGCGATATTTGCCGTCGATCACCCAGCGCTCGCCGGCGATGGCCGCGTCGTGGAGAGCGATGAATTCCGGCAGCGGGCGCGGTTCCCAGTCGGTGTGCGGCCGGTGATGGAGCTGATCGAGGTGCACGACGGTCATGTCGTGCGCGCGTCCGATGGCCCGCGCCAGCGTGGATTTGCCGCTGTTCGAAGGCCCCATGATGCAGATGCGCGGGCCGAGTTCGGCGAGCGTGGGGCGCATCGTCAGCCGCGTTTGCCCGGTTCGTCCGGTGTTCCGATGCGGCTGCCGAGGGCCGCTGCCAGGCTGGTGGTGGCGCTGCCAGGCTTCAGCGGCACTGGCTGCCCTGGCGCCGGTGCCCAGCCGGCGAGGTGGATGATCTCGACCGTCACCGGCGTCTTGCCTTCGACGGCCCGCGCAGCAAAGCGCGCGGCGGCATCGGCAAGCCCGTCCCGGCCGATCGGCACCCGCGAGGCCAGCGGCGACCGGGCGCCCATGGCGGTCAGGTCGTCGAGCAGACCGAACAGCGAGCCATAGCGCACCGTCAGCCGTTCGACATCGGCGACGGGCATGGCAAAGCCGGCGCGCTGCAGCAGGCCCGCCGCCGCCTGCGCCTCGACCATCGGCGCAATCCTGGCCGCGGCGCCGCCCCGGGCCGCGATATCGGCCCCGATCAGGTCCTCGCGCAGCTCCGCCAGCGTCATGCCGCCGGCAAAGGCGGCGACGAACAGGCCGTCGGGCCGCAGCACGCGGCGGACCTGGACCAGCGCGCCGGGCAGGTCGCTGACACTTGCCAGCGCGGCGACCGACACCACCAGATCGAAACTGGCGTCGGCAAACGGCAGCCGGTCCTCGTCGGCGACGACATCGGCAGCTGCCGGGGCGAGTGCGAGCCGCGTCGCCCCCGGCCAGACCGGCGCCGGGCCGCCCAGGTCGAGCACATCGGCAAAGTCGCGCGCGACGCCGGCGACGCGCTCCCGCACCTCCGCCGCCATCGCGGCGTGCAGGAAATCGGCGCGGGCAAAGCCGGCGGCTGCCGCGGCATGGCGGCGGCGGCGCAGCGCGCGATCAAAGGGCTCGGACATGCGCTGCCGTTAGACGCCGCCGCGGCCGCATTCAACGCCAATGGCGATTGCGGGCGCAACGTTTGCGCCTAGACTTCACCGCATGGGGTTGCTGGCGCCGCTGCGATATGTGCTCGACCTGGTGCTGCCGCCGCGCTGCCCCGGCTGCCGGGCCATGGTCGCCGACGATGGCCGGTTTTGCGCCACCTGCTGGCAGGAACTGCGCTTCATCACGGCGCCGCTGTGCGCCCGTTGCGGCACCCCGTTCGAACACGACATGGGGCCGGGTGCCGAATGCGGTGCCTGCCTCGCCGAACCGCCGCGCTATGCCTCGGCCCGCGCAGCGCTGGTCTATGGCGGCCCGGCGCGCAAGGTGCTGCTGGCGCTGAAGCACGGCGATCGCCAGCATCTGGTGTCGGTGATGGCGCCGCACATGGCGCGGGCGGCGGCGACGATGCTCGATGGCGATGCCTTGCTGGTGCCGGTGCCGTTGCACCGCGGCCGGCTGTGGCAGCGCGGCTTCAACCAGTCGGCGCTGCTCGCCCAGGCCCTGGCGCGGCTTTCCGGCGCTGCGATTGCCATCGACGCCCTGGAACGCGTCAAGCCGACACCGGCGAGCCGCGGCATGGGCCGCAAGGCGCGCATCGCCAATGTTCGCGGTGCCTTCCGGGTGCCCGATCGGAACCGCGTCGCCGGCCGCCGCATTGTGCTGGTAGACGACGTCATGACCAGCGGCGCGACCGCCGATGCCTGTGCGAGGCTGCTGCGCCGCGCCGGCGCCCGTGACGTGCACGTATTGACCTTTGCGCGCGCAGTGCGCGAAGCTGAACCCATTAGGCAGGCCGCCCCTGCCACCCCGGAGTGAACCATGCCGAAGATCGAAATCTATACCAAGTTCCTCTGCCCCTATTGCACCCGCGCCAAGGCGCTGCTGAGCAAGAAGGGCGCGGCATTCGAGGAACATGACATCTCGATGGGCGGCCCGGCGCGGGCCGAAATGCTGGAGCGTTCGGGCGGCCGCATGACGGTGCCGCAGGTGTTCATCAACGGCCAGCATATCGGCGGCAGCGACGACCTTGCCGCCCTGGACAACGCCGGCAAGCTCGATCCGCTCCTGGCGGCATGACGCTGCGCATCGGCATCGTCCAGACGACGACCGGCATCGATCCGGCGGCGGAAGCGGTGTCGCTGGCGGCGGCGATCGCCGGCCTCGCCGTGCAGGGCGCTCGACTCGTCTTCACGCCGGAAATGAGCGGCTATCTCGACAGGGATCGCCGCCGGGCGCGCACCAACGTCGTCGATGAAGACGCCGATGTCGTGCTCGCGGCGGTGCGGGCGGCGGCGCGTGCGCATGGCGTCTGGGTCCATCTCGGCAGCCTGGCGCTTGCGGTCGGCGGCGACCTGTTCGCCAATCGCGGCTTCCTGATCGACGACAAGGGCGAGATCCGGGCGCGCTATGACAAGATCCACCTGTTCGACGTGCAGCTGCCGGGCGGCGAGACCTATCGCGAATCGGCGGCCTATCAGCCCGGCGGCAACGCCGTCGTGGCGCCGACGCCATGGGGCACCCTTGGCCTGACCATCTGCTACGACCTCCGCTTTCCGGCGCTGCACCGTGCGCTGGCCGGCGCCGGCGCGACGATCCTGTCGGTGCCGGCGGCCTTCACGCGCCCGACCGGCGCCGCGCACTGGCATGTGCTGCTGCGCGCCCGCGCCATCGAAACCGGCTGCTTCGTCGTTGCCGCCGCGCAGACCGGCGAGCATGCCGACGGCCGTGCCACCTATGGCCATTCATTGGTCATCGCGCCCTGGGGCGAAGTGCTGCTCGACATGGGCGAGGCCGCCGGCAGCGCGGTCATCGACCTCGACCTCGATCTGGTCGCGGAAGCGCGCGGCCGCGTGCCGGCGCTGGCCCATGCCCGCGACTTCACCGTCGTCACCGCCTGAGGCGCCGTGATCGTCTTCGACCTGCGTTGCGATCGCGCCCATGTCTTCGAGGCCTGGTTCGGATCGAGCGACGATTATGAAGGCCAGCGCGCCCGCGGCCTGATCGCCTGTCCGCTGTGCGGCAACGCCGATGTCGGCAAGGCGGTCATGGCACCGGCGGTCGGCGCCAAGGGCAACAGCAGCGAGGCCGACGGTCGCAGCGCGTTGCTGGCGGCACAACGCAAGCTGGAGGCGGCGTCGGACTATGTCGGCGGCGCCTTTGCCGTTACGGCGCGCGCCCTCCACGATGGCGACATGCTACCCCGCAGCATCTATGGCGAGGCAACGCTCGCCGAAGCCCGGGCGCTCGCCGAGGACGGCATTCCGGTGCTGCCGCTGCCGTTCACGCCGCTGGTCCGGTCCGACGGCTGACGGTTGGCAAGCCGTGCCGCGCATGGCAAAGGCGAGCGCCTCGCACCCGTAGCTCAGCAGGATAGAGCAATGGTTTCCTAAACCAGAGGTCGCAGGTTCGACTCCTGCCGGGTGCACCATCATTTTATTGGCGGCGATGCCAGCGGCCGTCCTGCGTCTGGTGAGCCCTGCGCCCGTTGGCAGCTTTAAAGCGGCGGGCTGTTGAACCAATTCCGGACGGAGTCGTTCTCGCAACGAATGTCGCTGCGCGGAGGACTTGGCATGGCCATCGAGATCAACGGGTCGCAGGTGCCGGTCCCCGATGACCCGCGGGTCTCGCTCCTCGACCTGCTGCGCGAGAGCCTGCACCTGACCGGGACCAAGAAAGGCTGCAACCAGGGCGCTTGCGGTGCTTGCACGGTGCTGGTCGATGGCGAGCGCATCGTGTCGTGCCTGGCGCTGGCGGTGCAGTATGAAGGCCGGTCGATCACGACGATCGAGGGGCTGTCGGACGGCGACGCGCTGCATCCGCTGCAGCAGGCGTTCATCGACCATGACGGGTTCCAGTGCGGCTACTGCACGCCGGGGCAGATCTGCTCGGCCATCGGCATGGCCGCCGAACTGCGCCGCGGCCTGCCCAGCCATGTCACCGGCGACTTGACGGCAGAGCGCGTGCCCTTCAGCCGCGTCGAACTGCAGGAACGCATGAGCGGCAACCTTTGTTGCTGCGGTGCCCACAACGGCATCATCGATGCCATTACCGAGACGTTCGGGGAGGTGGCCGCATGACGCCGTTCCGCTATGCCCGTGCGACCGACGTGACCGACGCCGTCCGCCTTGCCGACGGCGGCGCGCGCTATCTGGGTGGCGGCACCAATCTTGTCGATCTGATGCGGGAAACCATCGAGCGCCCGGCAGCCCTGGTCGACGTCAGCGGCTTGCCCGCCACGATCGAAGCCCATGACGGCGGTTTGCTGATCGGGGCCGCGGTGCGCAACACCGCGCTCGCCGAGCATCCTGCCGTCAGGGCGCGTTATCCGGTGCTGGCGCGCGCCATCCTGGCGGGGGCTTCGGCGCAGATCCGCAACATGGCGACGGTCGGCGGCAACCTGCTGCAGCGCACGCGATGCGCCTATTTCTATGACGAGGAAGGCTCGCGTTGTAACAAGCGGGTCCCGGGGCAGGGCTGCGACGCCATCGATGGGTTCAATCGCATCCACGCGATACTCGGCGCCTCGCCGGCCTGTGTCGCCACGCACCCGTCGGACATGTGTGTCGCGCTGGCAGCACTCGATGCGATTGTCCACCTGCACGGTCCGGACGGTACGCGGACAGTGGCGTTGACCGATTTTCACACGCTGCCGGGTGAACGGCCCGATATCGAGACCGTGCTGGCGCCGGGCGAGTTGATCACCGCGCTCGCGCTGCCGGCCTCGCCGCTGGCGGCGCGATCGACCTATCGCAAGGTCCGGGACCGCGCCTCCTATGCCTTTGCGCTGGTGTCGGTGGCGGCAGCGATCGACCTTGAAGACGGCATCGTTCGCGATGTGCGCCTGGCGCTGGGTGGGGTCGCCCACAAGCCGTGGCGGGCGACAAAGGCCGAGACCGCGCTTCGAAACGGCCCGGCGACGGAGGCGGCTTTCCGGGCCGCCGCCGAACTGGAGCTCGCCGATGCGGCGCCGCTGGCCGGGAATGGCTTCAAGGTCGAGCTGGCGCGACGCGCCATCGTCGCGACGCTAGGCGAGCTGACGGGAGAGACGGCATGAGCGTTCTGGGCGATGCCGCGGCCAAGGCGAAAGGGGCCGCGCAGCAGGTCATGAAAAAGGCCATCGAGGTGGCGCCCGACAGCTGGATGCCGGGCGGCCGGCCCGATCCGCTGATCCGCCGCCAGCACGGCCATGTCGGCCAGCCGGTGTCGCGCCTAGACGGGCGGGTAAAGGTCAGGGGCGAAGCGCGCTTTGCCGCCGAGGTCCCGATGGCGAACCTGACCTATGCGGCGCTTGCCTATAGCACCATCCCGAAGGGTCGGATGACGGGCATCGAGACGGCGGCGGCCGAGGCGGCACCGGGCGTCGTGCTGGTGATGACCCATCGCAACATGCCCAGGCTCAACCCGCCGCCGCTGTTCATGACCGCGTCGAAGGCGGCGGCAGGGGACGACATCCCGGTGATGCAGGATGACCGCGTCTACTGGAACGGCCAGCCGATCGCGCTGGTCCTTGCCGAAACGCAGGAACAGGCCGAGCATGCCGCGTCGCTGGTCACCGTGACCTACAACGAGGAGTCGGCGGTAACGTCGCTCGCCGCCGGCAAGGCGCAAGGCACCGAGCCCGGTTCGTTCCAGGGCGAACCGCTGAAGATCGACATCGGCGATGCCGAGGCGGCCCTGGCGGCCGCGCCGCACAAGGTCGATGTGGCCTACGAGACCCCGCGCCACAACCACAATGCCATCGAGCCGCATGCTGCGACGCTGGCGTGGGACGGCGACAACCTCGTCGTCCACGACTGCTCGCAAGGCGTCGCGCATGTCGCCTGGTCGATGGCGCAGGTGTTCGGGCTGAAGGAGGATCAGGTGCGGATCCACTCGCCGTTCGTCGGCGGCGGCTTCGGCGGCAAGACCATGTGGTCGTATCAGGTGCTCGGCGCGGCGGCGGCGAAACTGTCCGGTCGCCCGGTGCGGATCGCATTGTCGCGGGAGGGGGTCTATCGCTCGGTCGGGGGGCGCACCCTGACCGAGCAGCGCGTTGCGCTCGGCGCCCAGGCCGACGGGGCCTTTGATGCCATTATCCACACCGGCACCGTGGCGATGACGGCGCACAATGCGCTGCCCGAGCCGTTCATCGTCGCCACGCGCAGTGCCTATGCCGCCGGGACCTTCAAGCTCGACGTCGAGTATGCGACCCTCGACATGATCGCCAATACCTTCATGCGCGCGCCGGGCGAGGCGGTCGGCACCTTCGCGCTGGAGTGCGCGATCGACGAGCTGGCGGTCGCGCTGGACATGGACCCGATCGCGCTCAGGCTGCGCAACGAGCCCGAAAAGGATCCGACAAGCGGCACGCCGTTCTCGTCACGCAACATCGTCGAGGCGTATCGTGCCGGCGCCGAGCGCTTCGGCTGGGCCGGGCGCCGGGCGCCGGGGCAGCGCCGCGAGGGTGACTGGCTGGTCGGCATGGGCTGTGCCACCGGCACCTATCCCTATTACAGGATGGGCGGCGGCGCGGCGCGGATCACGCTGCACAGCGACGGCCGGGCACTGGTCGGGATCGCCGCGCACGAGATGGGCATGGGCACCGCGACGGCCAGCACGCAGGTTGCCGCCGACCGGCTGGGGCTTGCGATGGACCAGGTCACATTCGCCTATGGGGACTCCGCACTGCCGGGGGAGGTGCTGGCGGGTGGGTCACAGCAGACCGCGTCGATCGGCGCGTCGGTCATGGCCGCGCATCAGCGGTTGGTAGGCGAGCTGCTCAAGCTGGCCGGCAACGACTCGCCGCTCGCCGGCCTCAAGCCCGATGAGGTCGAAAGTGCCGACGCCGGCCTGCGCTGTGTCGCGGCGCCCGACCGGTTCGAAAGCTATGCCTCCATCCTTGGCCGGGCGCAGCGCGACGAGGTCACAGTGGTGGCCGAGGCGCCGCCGCCGCTGGAAATGCAGCATTGGTCGATGCACAGCTATTCGGCGATGTTCTGCGAGGTCCGCGTCAACGCGGTCACCGGGGAAACGCGGGTATCGCGCGTGCTCGGCTCGTTCGATTGCGGACGCATTCTCAACCCCAAGACCGCGCGCAGCCAGTTCCGGGGCGGCATCATCATGGGGATCGGCCTGGCGCTGATGGAGGAGACGCAGTTCGACGAGCGCAAGGGCCGCATCATGAACCCCAGCCTGGGCGAGTATCTGGTGCCGGTTCATGCCGATTTGCCGGTGATCGATGTGATCTGGAACGATATCCCCGACCCGCACGCCCCGATGGGCGCGCATGGCATCGGCGAAATCGGCATCACCGGCACGGCGGCCGCCGTCGCCAACGCGGTCTACAATGCCACCGGCAAACGTATCCGCGACCTGCCGATCACGCTCGACAAGCTGATGTGACGGCGCGGGCGTCCCCCGGTCCCCTCCGGGGCGTAGCTCACCGCGCTATCGACGCGTCCAGACGGTGCGGCCTTCCTTCAGGGTCTCCATCACCTGGATCGCGTTGATCCGTTTCGGATCGATCGTCACCGGATCGGCCGACAGGATGGCGAAATCGGCGAGCTTGCCGACCTTGATCGAGCCCTTTTGCCCGCCCTCACGGACCTGCTCGGCGCCCCAGAGGGTGATCATCTTCATCGCCTCATAGGGCGTCACCCGCTCGTTCGGCCCGATGACCTGGCCGCTGCGCGAGGTGCGATTGACCGTCGCCCACGACACCTGCATCAAATTCGGCAGTGCCACCGGCGCGTCGGTGTGCGAGGTGGCGATCATCCCGGCATCGAGGATCGAGCGCATCGGCGAGATCCGCGCCGCCTGCTCCGGCCCGACGATCTTGCCGTACCAGTCACCCCAGTAAAACGTGTGCATCGGGAACATCGACGGAAAGATGCCGAGCGCCTTCAGCCGCGGGATATGGTCGGAGCGGAGATACTGGCCGTGGATCAGGATGACCTGGCCAGACTTGACGCCACGCGTCGCCGTGACCTTGCCCACCGCTTCGAGCAACTGATCGATCGCCGCATCGCCGTTGGCGTGGACCTTGATCTGCCAGTTGTTGTCATAGGCCTTGGCGATCTCGGCTTCGACGATGGCGGAAGCGGGAATCGACGGACTGCCGCGGTAATCGGCGGGTGCCCCTTCGGGCACCAGCAGATACGGCGTGGTGCGCCAGGCGGTGCGGCCCTGGGGCGAGCCATCGAGGGTCATTTTCATTCCGGCCATGCGCAGCCGCGATCGATAGTCGGGGCCCCATGCCACAAGCTCGCTGGTGTCGGTGTAATCGGCAAAGCCGAGAACATCGATGTCGAGCAGGCCGCGGCTGGCCAGGCTTTCAAGGTCCTTGGCGTTCGGCCCCATCATGCGGCCTTCGTTGACTGTCGTCTGGCCGAAACTCTTGACCAGGTCGAGCGCCCGCTTGCTGAAATAATCCTTGCCGGCCGGCGTGGTCGGCGTGACGGCGGGCAACGCCGCGGCAAAGTGCGCGACCTCCTCCAGATAGCCATCGGGCTCGCTGCTGCCGGGCATGCGGCCGATCCTGCCGCCGACGGGGTCCTTGCTGGCGGCAGTGATGCCGGCCTTGGCCAGCCCGGCGCTGTTCATCACGCTGAAGTGACCGGAGATATGGATGACGGCGACCGGTACGGTCGTCGAAACCTTGTCGAGGTCGGCCTTGGTCGGGTGGCGGCCAAGCACCGAGTCATCATAACCCATGCCGAAGATCCAGCCGGTCTGCGCCACATCGGGCGACTTGGCGAAGACCTTCAACTCCTCGACCAGGGCATCGACGCTATCCGCCTTGCCATCGGGGGACGGCAGCAGATTGGCGCCGACAGCCTGTGCGCCCAGCTGCACGAAGTGCGCGTGGCCGTCGATGAAGCCGGGCATCATGGTCTGGCCGCCGAGGTTCTTGAAGCGCGTGCCCGCACCCCACAGCTTCATCGCCTCGTCCCGGCTGCCGGCAAAGACGATCCGCCCCTTGTCGACGGCAACGGCCTCGACATAGGCGGGGGCGGCGCCTTCCATCGTCAGGATGCGGCCGCCGCCGATGATGAGGTCGGGCCCTGGCCCCGCTGCCGCGATCGCCGGGCCTGCCAACAGGCTCGAAATCATCAGCGCAGTCTTCATTTTCCACATGTCGGAGTCTCCTTGCTGACTTGCGTGATGCCGCCGTCGGCCAAAGGACCGCGGCGCCGGGTGAACATCAGAAAGCGACATTGCCGCGCAGTCCGAGCACCAGTGACGTCGGTCGGTCGCCACGCGCCGGGCTGATGACCTGGGCGTCGGCGGTCAGCTTGAGCCACGGCGTGGCGGCCATGCTGTACCAGGCCTCCACACCGGCTTCGTCGCGGAACCTGGCGAGCGGCTCGACGGTGTCCTGCAGCACATCGCTGAACTTGTAATAGAAGCCGCCGATGCCGAAGCTGTCGCGCGGACGGCTGCCGATCAGCGCATGGCCGGCCAGTCCGCCGGCGATCGAGGCCCTGATGACGTTCGGGTTGCCGTCGGCGATCGCAGCCTTGGCGTAGAGGCCGAGGCCCTTGCCCTTCACCGCAGCGCTTTCGATCAGCAAATGGCTCGCCTGGACCGCGATGTTGTAGCTGCCCTTGCGGGTCGAGCTTACGAGGCCCGGCGGCAGCAATATGTCGCCGAGGTCCTGCCCGCGCTTGGTGGTCACCGTGCTCGTCACGCCGAAGCTCGATGGCCGTCCGGCGATGGCGCCGTTCCAGGTCGCGCCGATCGAAATGTTGACGCCCTTGGCGAACAGCCCGCCAAGGCCATAGTCGCCGGTGCGATCCTGCGGGTCGAAGACCATCACCGTCAGGGTAATCGGCGTGCCGCGATGGACGACGACGGCCCCCATGATCGTCGGCGGCACGACGCCGCTGGGCGGTGCGACAAAGGCTAGGTTCATGAAACGCTGGGTGCCCCAGCCGCCGAAGAACGGATCGCCGGCGAGCAGGTCGACGGCGTTGATCTTGCCGACCAGCAGCGTGGTGCGCTTGTCGATCTTCTGGCTGAGGTAGAGGGACGTGGCCTCGAAGCGCCCCGCACCGGTCAGCGGCAGCGCAGCGCCAGTATTGGCGGGCCACAATTGCCCGCCGAAATTGCTGCGCGGGTCGGCAAAGCGGATTTCGCCATGGGTGTGCAGGCCGGTGCCCGACCACAGCCCCAGCTTGCCGCTGTAGGCGTCGATGAACAGGTCGGCGCGGCCGGAACCGTCCCACGTCCGGTTGGGCGCGCCGGTGACAACGCCTTGGGTATAGCCGGTCATATCGGCGCGAACGGTGATGCCGTTGGCGGCGAGACTGGTGCGCGCGCCACCCCAATCGCCCGTCAACGTCTGGCTGTCGGCGGCGCTGGATGGACTCCCGATGAGCACGGCCGATGTTGTCGCCGCGCAGGCTGCCAGACGCCAGGGGTGCGGTCCCGCCATCACTTCACCGGAAACAGCAGCGTCGCCGAAACGCGGCCGGCGAGCCCGTGCGGCGAAAATTCGGTGGTTGCCACATAGTAGCGAAGGCCGACGCCGAAGGTGACGAGCTGCCCGCTGACCTTGGTCAGCTGCGAGGCCGACACGGTGACCGGCATCGTCACTGTGTCACTGTGCCAGTCATAGGTGATGTCGGCCGCCACGCCGTAGGTAAAGGCGCTCTTCGACGTGTGCGTGAAGAACGGGTTGATGAAGGTCGCGCTGATGTCGTTGCGGCCACTGTCGCCGGCAAACGACCAGAGGTGATTGGCGAGGCCGCCGACGGTCCACGGTCCCATCTGTTTCAGGACGACACCGGTAGGGCCGGCACCCCATTTGCCACCGCCAAGCAACTTGTCGGTCGCGGTCGGCACCAGGACCACGGCGCCGGCGCCCCAGATCATGCCGCCGGCTTTGGCAGGTGTGAGAAACACGCTCTGCACCGTGTCGCCGAGCCCTGTCTGGCTGCCGGCGCCGGGATAAATGCTGCCTTGTGAGATCACCGGCAGGATTGTGCGCGAGACCAGGTTCCAGTCGGCGCTGAGCTTGAACGGAACGACAGGCTGGATATTGAGGGTAAAGCGCTCGCCGTCGCGGGCCGGGCCGATGTCGGCGTCATAGTTGAACTGCAGCGGCACGCTGATCAGCGCTGCCACCGGGTTCGAGAGCTTCAGTGCCAGCGCGGCGGCATCGTTGGCGGCCGGCGCTTGCTCGGCCACCGCAGCGGTCGCCAGCAACAGCGATGCTGCAACGCAGCTACACCTCCCCACCTTCATCAGCATGTCCCGTTTCGCTGTTTGGCAGCTTGTGGCGCAAATCGCGGCGCGACTTTGCTACAATTCAGACGAAGCCTTGACGAACATGACGGCAGGTTGTTGTTTGATGACCGAAACGAACATGGCCTTTAGTCCGGATCTCGACCGCGTCTTTGCCCGCCGGGGATGGCTGTCGCGGCAGTCTCCGGCGGCGCGCCGCCAGGTTCTCGAGATGTCCCGTCGGGTCGCATTCGACACCGGCGAAAACATCGTTCACATCGGCGACAGTGCGGGCGGTGTGTTCGGCATCGTCAGCGGCGGCGTCGGAACCATCGGCGTCACCGATCTTGCGGGGCCGACACTTGGCCATGTCATGCGGCCCGGCGCCTGGTTCGGGATCGGCCCCCTGCTCACCAGCGGTCAACGCAGCATGTCCTTTCGCGCCATGGAGGAGACGGAGCTCGTTCTGGCACCATTGTCGGAGCTTCGGCCGGCGATGACGACCGACCCTGCATTTGCCGTCATGATCGCGCAACTGACCGAGGAAACCACCCGGGTCGGTGTCGAGGTTGCCTGCGAGGCCTTGATCAGAAGCGCGCATCGCCGTGTCGCCGCAAAGCTACTCAGGATCACCGCCGTGCGCGACGGCGTTGTATCTGCCTATCCGCAGGGCTTCAGGATCAACCAGGTCGACCTTGCGGAGATGACAGCCCTGTCTCGCAACCACGTCAACCGCATCCTGAATGATTTCCAGGCCAGCGGCCTGGTCGCGCTCAGCTATAACCATATCCAGATTACCGACCCCGAGGGCCTGGCAGCCTGTGCTCGCGAGGCTGAAGCCTAGGCGGCAAACCAGGCCCCTGCAGGGCAGCTAAGATTGCACCCGAAATGGCGAGATCGGCCGCGCCTCGTCTTCGCCGGTGGCGAAGGTCGTCAACGCCAGGGTGAGGATAGGGCCGTCGACCTGGCGGCCTGCATCAACCCGCCCGATCCGGCCAGCCGCCGCCCAGCGCCCGAAAGCCGCTGACCGCCGCGCGGGCCGCATCGGCTTGCGCCGTGACCGTGCCATCCTGCGCGAGCTGCAGCCGCCGCTCGGCATCGAGTGCCTCGATCAGGCTGACGGCGCCGGCCGCATAGGCCCGGCGCGCGGCTGCGCGCGCGCGGGCCAGGGCCGCGGCGCTGGCCTGAAGATGGCTGGCTCGGTCCCGGCTACGGGCCAAGGCGACAAAGCTGGTCTCGACCTCGCCGGCAGCGCGCAGCACGGCAAGGTGGTATTGGGCGAGCGCCTCGTCGCGGCGGCCGCGGTTGCCCTCGATGTCGGCACGCACGCGGCCGAATGCGAATACCGGCCCCGTCAAACCTGCCGAGACGGAGCCTTGCGTGGCCGTCGCTCCGAACAGGCTTGCGACATCGGTCGACAGCACGCCAAAGAGCGCGGCCAGCGTCAGTCGGGGAAACTGTCCGGCGATGGCTTGCGCCGTGCGTGCATCGGCGGCAGCGACCGCGCGTTCCGCCGCAACCAGGTCGGGCCGCGCCGTCAGCAGCGTAGCCGGAATTGCGGCCGGGAGCAGTTCGGGAGCGCGCGGGACAGCACCCGTACCGATCGCGATCGCAGCCTCGCCGGGCATTCGCCCCAGCAACAGGTCGATGCGGTTGAGCTTGGCCTCGAGCGCCGCCTCCAGTGCCGGAACGATGGCGCGCGTCGCGGCAAGATCGGCAGCGACCTGATCGGCTTCGAGGCCGGCTGCAATCCCGCGCGATAGGCGCAGGCCGACAAGGCGATCAAGGTCGGCGAGCGTGGCGATCCGCGCCGTGGCGATGTCGATGCGGGCCTGGATTTCGCGGGCATCGAGATAGGTTGTGGCGACCTCGGCGGCGACCGTGAGTCGTGCCCCGGAAACGCCGGCCTCCGCGCCGGCGGCGTCCGCAAGGGCCGCTCGCTGGCCGGCGCGCAGGCCGCCGAAGAGGTCGATTTCCCAGGAGGCGCCGGCCCCGAGGCCATAGAGCGCGATGGTCCGGTCGAAACCCGGAATTGTCGACGCGAATCGCCCGAATTGATCCTCCAGCGATTGGCGCCGCAGGGCGGCAGATCCATCGGCGGTGACCAGCGGCAGCCGGGCAGCCGCAGCGGCGCTGGATCCCGCCAGCGCCTGGCGCAGTCGTGCCCGCGCCACGGCGATGTCGAGATTGGCAGCGAGCGCCGTCTCGACGAGGTTTTCAAGGACGGGATCGTCAAACGTCGTCCACCAGCGTCCGTGGACGGCGTGCTGAACCCCAGCGGCGGCCGGCGATGCGTGCGCGCCGGCGGTTGCGCCGGCATTGCGATAGGCCGGGGGCATCGCCACCGACGGTGGCCGGTAGGCCGGCTGCTGCGCGCAACCGATCAGGCAGAGGCCCAGCACGAAAGAGCAGGCCAGGGTCCGCACACACGCTCCTCGATGCACCAGCTTGTCTGATATAAGCTGAAGGCCTATCCTTGTTTTCATGAAAGTCAACTCGAAAGTTCAGGAAAGCCGAAAACCGGGTCGGCCGACGGTCGACCGTCGCGACGAAATTCTCGACGCTGCCCAGCGCCTGTATGAAAGGATCGGTTTCGAAAAGACGTCGATCGGCGATGTCGCGCGCGAACTCGGCATGTCGCCGGCCAATCTCTATCGATCCTTTTCCAATCGCCGGGCGATCGACGAGGCGGTGGCAAAGCGCCGGCTGACGGTGATCGAGGACGCCGCCTGGCGCGCGGCGCGACAGGCAGCGTCGGATCCGGATGCCGCCATGCACGCCATCGCCCAGGTCGTGCTGCACGAAATGCGTCGGGTCTTGTTCGTGGACGGGCACATGAACCGGCTGTGCGCCGTGGCGTCGCGCGAGCGCTGGCCTGTCGTCGAGCAGTTTCTCGACGGCCTGCGCGGCGCTATCCGCCACATCCTTTTCGAAGGCCAGCGCGCCGGACGCTATTGCACCGCCGACGTCGACGCCGAAGCCGACGTGATCGTGCGGGCAATGACCCCGGTATGGCACCCGCAGATGATCGATATTCACCGCGACGATGATCTGGAGGCGATCGCCAGCCAGCTCGCAGCGATGGTGCTGCGCAGCCTCCGACAAAGAGTAGAGTGATATGATGTAGCGTTTTTCATCTATTCAAGGCTGGCAGGCTCGATTACCGTCGAGCGTACCGATTCGGAGCCTGTCCCATGCGCCACGCCTGGCACCGTCCTGTTGCAGCCTTCGCGACAGCCTGCGCGATCGCATCGCTGCTTGGTGGTTGCAGCGCGGTCCCCGCCGCCCCTGCCGGCGTGCCACCGCTGGTGGAAACGATGGTGATGCCGATCGCCAACCCCGCCGACGGGAACACCGGCGCCAGCTATACCGGTGTCGTGCGGTCGCGCATCGAAACCGACCTGAGCTTCAGGGCCGACGGCAAGATCGTCCAGCGCCTTGTCGACCCCGGCCAGACGGTGTCGCGCGGGCAATTGCTGATGCGGCTCGACCCGGTCGACCTCGGCCTGTCGGCCGAGGCTGCCGCGCAACGCCGGCGCGCCGCCGAAGCCGATGCGGCGCGCACCGCTGCCGACACCGCACGGCTGGAGGGGCTTGTCGAAGCCGGCGCAATTTCCGCCGCCGCCTTCGACGCGGCCGTGTCGGCGCAGCGGGTTGCGGCCGCCAACCTTGCAGCGGCGCGCGCGGCCGCACGCGAGGCCGGCAATCGCCAGGGATATGGCGGCCTGGCGGCGGACAGTGATGGCGTGGTGATCGACGTCCTTGCCCAGCCCGGCCAGGTCGTTGCGGCGGGCACGCCGGTGCTTCGCCTGGCGCGCGCCGGTGCGCGCGAAGCCCTGATCGCCGTACCCGAAACAGCACTCGCCGATTTGCCCCGGCAAGCCACCGCCCGGCTTTACGGCAGCGATACCAGTGCTCCGGCGCGGCTGCGCGAAGTCGCGGGTGCTGCCGACCCGCTCACCCGGACCTATGCTGCGCGCTACGTTCTCGACGGTGCCGGCGCTACGGCGCCGTTGGGTGCCACGGTCAGCATCAGCGTGCGCGCCGCCGGCCAGGGCGGGGCGGTGCTGCCGCAGGGTGCGCTGCACGAGGTCGGCGCCGGCCCGGGCGTCTGGGTCGTCGGGCGCGGCGGCCGGGTCACGTTCCGCCGTGTTCGGATCCTGGCGCTTGCCGACGAGACCATCACAGTCGCGCCGGGGTCGCTGCGTCCCGGCGAACGTATCGTCGTGCTGGGGGCGCAAATGCTGCGCGAGGGCGATGTGGTGCGGATTGCGGCCAGCGCTGCGGGCAAGCGCGCATGAAGGTCCCTAACCTTTCGGCGCTCGCGGTTCGCCAGCCTTCGGTGACGCTGTTCCTGATCATCGCCATCATCGTCGCCGGGACGCTCGCCTTCCTGCGCCTCGGCAGGGCCGAAGATCCGAGCTTTGCCATCAAGAGCATCACCGTCACCGCGGTCTGGCCGGGCGCCACGGCGCGCGAGATGCAGGACCAGGTCGCCGATCGGCTCGAGAAGCGGGTGCAGGAGCTGCGCTGGTTCGATCGTGTGGAAACACAGGCGCGCCCCGGCAGTGTCACCATGACGGTGACGCTCAAGGACTCGATGCCGCAAGCCCAGTTGCAGTCGGAATTCTATCAGGCCCGCAAGAAGCTTGCCGATGAGGCCGCGACCCTGCCGCGCGGGGTGATCGGTCCGCTCGTCAATGATGAATATGGCGATGTCTATTTCTCGCTGGCGGCGCTGCAGGCGGACGGGCTGCCGCATCGTGACCTGGTCAGCCGTGCCGAACGCCTGCGCGAACGCCTGCTGCGCGTGCCCGGCGTCAGGAAGGTCAACATCATCGGCGAACAGCGCCAGCGCATCTATGTCGAACCCAGCTATCGCCGCATCGCCACGCTCGGCCTCGGCCCCGATGCCGTGCTCGACGCGCTGGCCACGCAGAACCTGTTGCTGCCGGCCGCCACGGTGCAGACCGACGGCCAGAGCGTGCCCGTGCGTTTCACCGGCGCGTTCGATACGCTCGATACGATCCGCGAAACGCCGATCGCCATCGCCGGACGGTCGCTCCGGCTCGGCGACATCGCCGATGTCCGCCATGGCACCGAGGATCCTGCCACCTATCTCGTCCGTCATCAGGGCGCCCCCGCCCTGATGCTGGGGGTGGTGATGCAGGATCGCTACAACGGCACGCGGCTCGGGGCCGATCTTGGCATCGCCTATGCCGCGCTGCGCAGCGAGCTGCCGCTCGGCCTGACACTGACCGAAGTCGCCGATCAGTCGAGGAACATCACCGAAGCCTATGGCGAGTTCATGATGAAGTTCGCCGTCGCGCTCGTCGTCGTCATCCTTGTCAGCCTGCGGGCGCTCGGCCAGCGCGTCGGGATCGTCGTGGCCCTGGCGGTCCCGCTCACGCTGGCGGCGGTCTTCGTCATCATGCTGGCCACCGGGCGCGATTTCGATCGTATCACGCTGGGCGCGCTCATCTTGTCGCTCGGCCTGCTCGTCGACGACGCGATCATCGCCATCGAAATGATGGTCGTGAAGATGGAGGAAGGGCTCGATCGGGTGGCCGCGGCCACCTTCGCCTGGGGCGCCACCGCGGCCCCGATGCTCGCCGGTACGCTGGTGACGGTCATCGGTTTCCTGCCGGTGGGCTTTGCCCAGTCGACGGCGGGCGAATATGCCGGCAACATCTTCTGGATCGTCGCCTTCGCGCTGCTCACGTCGTGGCTCGTCGCGGTTTATTTCACGCCCTATCTCGGTGTGAAGCTGTTGCCGGATGTGCAGCCGGTCGCTGGCGGGCACGAGGCCATTTACGCGACGGCCCGTTACCGCCGGCTGCGCACAGCCATCAGTCGTTGTGTCGGCAATCGGGGTGGCGTCACGGTTGCGACGCTGCTCGCCTTCGGGCTCGCGGCGGCGCTGCTTGTGCTTGCCGTGCCCAAGCAGTTCTTTCCCTCGTCGGACCGGCCCGAGCTGCTGATCGAGCTGTCGCTGAAGAAGGGAACGGCCATCGAAGCCACCACCAGGGTCGCGGCGAGGCTGGAGGCCGATCTGCGCCGCGAGCCGCAGGCGCTCCTCGTGGACAGTTTCATCGGCGCCGGCGCGCCACGCTTCTTCCTGTCGCTCAATCCCGAATTGCCCGACCCAGCCTTTGCCCGCATCGTCGTGCAGACCGCCGGCGCGCGTGAACGCGACGCCTTGATGGCGCGTGTCGCCAGCCTTGCTGCCGGTGGCCGCTACCCCGAGGCACGGGTGCGGGCGACGAGCCTGTTGTTCGGCCCGCCGGTGCCCTATCCCGTGACCTTCCGGGTTTCCGGCCCCGACCCGCAGATGCTGCGCACCTTGGCTGATCGGGTGGCGCGCGTTGTCCGCGACGATCCGGCCGCGCGGGCCACCAACATCGATTGGTGCGAACGCGCGCCGATGCTGCGCCTCGAATTCGACCACCAGCGCCTGCGCCTGCTGGGGCTCGACCCTGCCAGCGTCGCGCGGCAGCTGGCGGCCCTGGTGTCCGGTACCACGGTCACCCAGGTCCGCAGCGGTGATCGGACCGTCGACGTCGTCGTGCGAATACCCGGGACGGAACGACGCGATCTTGCCCATATCGGCGATCTGCCGATCACGACCGCTGCGGGGCGGCCGTTGCCGCTGGCGCAGGTGGCGCGCCTCGTCCCCGATTTCGAAGATCCGATCCTGATACGCCGCGACCGGCAGCCGACGATCACGGTCCGCGCCGATGTGGCGCCCGGCGTGCAACCGCCCGATGTCACGGCCAGCATCATGCCCGGCCTGAAATCGATCATCGATCGCCTGCCGGGCGGCTATGCGATCACCGCCGGCGGCGCGGTCGAGGAGTCGGGCAAGGCCAATGCGGCGCTTTTGCCCATATTCCCGGTGATGCTGGCGCTGATGCTCACCGTGATCATGCTGCAGACCCGGTCATTCCGCATGACGGGACTGGTGTTCGCCACGGCACCGCTCGGCCTCATCGGCGCGGTGCCCGCCCTGCTGCTGACGGGGGCCCCCTTTGGTTTCAACGCAATCCTGGGGCTGATCGGGCTGGCGGGCATATTGATGCGCAACACGCTGATCCTGGTCGACCAGATCGAGATCGAGCGTGCCGCGGGGCGCGACGCGGAAGCCGCAGTGATCGAAGCGACAGTCAAGCGTTCGCGCCCGGTGCTGCTGACCGCCATTGCGGCGATCCTGGCATTCCTGCCGCTGACCCTGTCGTCATTCTGGGGGCCGCTGGCGATCGTGCTAATCGGCGGCACGCTGGTCGGAACGGTGCTGACCCTGTTTTTCCTGCCGGCATTCTATGCGCTGTGGTTCCGCACCGATCGCGACAGATATAGGATGAAGGCCGGCATGGAGCAGATGGCCCGGCAGGCCGCCACGCCGTGAAGCTGCGCGCGGCGTGAATCGGGCGAGGTGATGCTGGTCGGACCGCACCGAGGCCAGGACAGACCTCAGCCCAGCCGGGGCCGGCCTGCCGAAGCCGCGTCGACCTCGCGCTGATTGAGGGTGAAATCGAGGACGCCGGCGCGACCGAGAACTTCCGCTTGATGAGCGACTGCGGCCAGGATGGCGCCGATGCGCGCCTCCGATGCATGCAGAATGCTGCCCGGTGGCGTCCGGGTCGTTCGACATCAAGGACCTGATCGCTGCGGTGCCCAACCTCGACAAGCTGGCGGTGATCAGCGGCGAGCAGGTCGTCAACATCGGCAGCCAGGACATGAACGACGCGGTCTGGCTGAAGCTGGCCAGCCGGCTGGGCGAAGTCGTCAAATCGCCCGGCACCGACGCGGTGATCATCACCCACGGCACCGACACGGTCGAGGAAACCGGCTATTTCCTCGACCTGGTGACAAAGACCGAAAAGCCGATCGTCATGGTCGGATCGATGCGTCCGGCGACGGCGATCAGCGCCGACGGGCCGAGCAACCTGTACAACGGCGTCGCCGTGGCGGTCAGCCCTGGCGCCCGCGGCCGCGGCGTGGTGACGGTGCTCAACGACCAGATCGATTACGCCCGCAACGTCGTCAAGACCAACACCACCGACGTCGAAACCTTCCGCAGCGTCAATCGCGGGCCGGCCGGGGTCAGCAACACCGGCGTCGTCACCTGGTTCGCGCCGCTCGAGAAAAAGCACGGGACCAGCAGTGAATTCAGCGTCGACGGTCTGACCAGCCTGCCACGTGTCGACATCATCTATGCCCATGCCGGGATGAACCCCGATCTGATCGACGCCGCCGTCAAGCTGGGGGCCAAGGGGCTGGTTATCGCCGGGGTCGGCGACGGCAACATGACCGATGCGGCGCTCGCGCGCGTCACCGCGGCGGCAAAGGCCGGGGTCGTCGTGGTGCGCAGCACGCGCCTGGCGTCGGGCATCGTCTATCGCAACAACGAGGTCGATGACGACAAACTGGGACTTGTCGCATCGGCCGAGCTCAACCCGGCCAAGTCGCGCGTGCTGCTGATGCTGGCTTTGACGCGGACCCGCGACGTGGCGCGCATCCAGACGATGTTCAACGAATACTGACGGGCGCGGGCGCTGCTCCTATTTGACCAGCGTCCATTCCTGCGACTTGCAGCCCATCTTGCCGACGAGGCAGCCGGTGCCCTTCAGCGTCGTCGGGCTGGTCCGCACGACCCGGCCCGAAAAGGTCTTGTTGATGTCGGGTACGAAGACGCTGCCCTTCCAGCGGTCGGGGCCGTCGGGCTTGAAGTCCTTGAACAGCTGCAGGCCGACGAGTTTGGGCGTGCCGCCCCTGGCGGCATCGGCCTTGGCCTTGTCATTGGCCCAGACGACAACGCCGCAGACGTTGCCGCCGCAGGGTTCAGGGCGGATATGGACCGAATTCGACGGGTTTCGGTAGGTGCGATATTCGAGCGCCGACGTGGCACTCGCCAGATTGGTGGCGGCTGCCAGCAGCAGCACATGGACCATTCGCATCACGTCGCTCCTTTTTCGGTCAACAGACACAGCCGCCACCAGGCCAGCAGGCCATAGAATGCCGCGAGCAGCGCCAGATGCTGCAGCGACCCGTCGACTTCGGCAAGGCTGGCACCCATCTGATTGACGCCGACCAGCGCCGCGATGCCGGGTGTCGTCGGCAGCAGTTGCGCCAGCAGGTGCAGCGGCAGCGGCGCCGCCGGCCAGGTAAAGCCCGACAGGAAGAACATCGGCAGGGTGGTGATCGCCAGCAGCTGCACGCTGCGTTCCCGGGTGCGGAAGAAGCTGCCGACGAACATCGCGAACATCACCGTCGCGGCGATGAACAGGGCTGTCGCGACGATGCTGGCGCCGACGCCGCCGTTGACCGGAAAATCCTGGAACCAGTACATCCAGCCCTGGTAATAGAGCGCATTGATCATGCCGAGCAGGGCAAAGGCGCAGGCAACGCCGGCAAAGCCCGACAGGCTGAAGCGCAGGCTGCCGGTGGCTTCGCGGCGCGTGCCGGCCAGCATCGCCATGCCGAACAACAGGGTCTGGTGAATGATCACCGGCGCCACGGCGGGGACGACGGCGCTGCCATAGCCTTCGCGCGTATTGAACAGCGGGTGCGGGACCAGCACGATCGCCGGCGGTGCCGGCGCGCCGGTGTAGCGGGCGCGCGCCACCGCCGCCTCGCGCCCGGTGGCGCCCAGCGCCTCGGCGAGCGCCCCCAGCGTCGTCTTGGCGCGATTGAGGTTGAGGCCGCTGCCGAACAGCATGATCTGCCCGGACAGGCCGCGCGCCGCATCGCGCGACAGGCCGGCCGGAATGACGAGGATCGCATCGACGGCATCGGTGGCGAGCAGCAGCCGCGCCTCGTCGACCGTCTGCGGCATCGCCGCCAGTCGCGCGCCCTGGGTGGCGGCGACCCGGCGGACGAGCGCCCGGCTGAGCCCCGAATGATCGAGATCGACGATGGCGACAGGCAACGACGTCACCACCTGCGCCTGATAGGCGGCCGGGTAGAAGAAGGAATAGAGGATTACCGCCAGCACCAGCGTCGCCAGTGCCGAACCATCGCCGAGGATGCTGCGAAAGGTCAGCGCGAAGGCAAGGCGAAAGTTCACCGCAGGCCCCAGCGCGCCGGGTCGCGCGCCAGCCCGCCCAGCAGCGGCAGCGCCAGCGCGAACGCCGCCAGTGCGAACGCCAGGATGACCGCCAGCAGCGGCACCGTCGCCGCCATCGGTGCGCCGCTTTCCAGCTGCTGCGCCTGCGCCCGCGCGAACCAGTGGTACGGCGTCATCGCGCTGAATATCCGGGTGAACAGCGGTGCGCCGTCGGTGGGGAACAGCGCCCCGCTGAACGCCAGCGACGCGCCGGCATAGACACCGATCAGCGACAGCGAGCGCATCATCCGCCCGGTCAGCCCGACGAACAGCACGCCGATGCCGGCATAGGCCAGATACAGCAGCGCCTGCGCCGCGATGAGCAGCCAGGCGCTGCCGGCGATCGGCCAGCCATTGGCGCTGAACACCGCCAGCGAGGCGACCCCGAAGAGCGTGTAGACGGCGAAATAGGGCAGCAGCTTGCCCGTCACGGCGGCGAAAATGTCGTCGTCGGCGGCCGCCAACCACGCCGTCGCCGTGCCGTCGCGCAGTTCCCGCCCCACCGCCGATGCCGCCGCCAGGCACATCATCAGGTGCAGCAGCGCGGTCTGGACCAGCGGCACCAGCAGCAGCTCGTAACTCGTCTGCGGGTTGAACAGCGTTCGCGCCTCGACGCCCAGCGGCGGTGCCATGGTCGCGGCGCTGTCCTTCAGCCGCGCCTCGGTGCCGATGGCGAGGCTGAGCCCCAGCCGCGCGCCGGCAGTGCCGATATCGCGCATGACCGCGCCGCTCTGGGTATTGTAGGCGGCGTTGGGATAGGCCAGCAGCGTGCCGACGCCGCCGCGATCGATCGCCCGGCTGGTGCCCGCCGGCACCACCACGACCGCCCAGACGGCGCCGCTGCGGATGAGCGCAAAGCCTTCCGCCGGTGTCGTCGGTCGCGCGCCAACGCGCACGCCCGGCGTGGCCTCGAGCAGCTGCACATATTGGCGCGCCACGGCGCCATGATCGGCATCGACAACCGCGACCGGCAGGTCGCGCGGCACGCCGGCGGCGAACAGCCAGGCCATCATGGCCAGCAGCAGCAGCGGAATCCAGGTGACCAGTGCCAGGTCCCAGCCATTGGCACGCAGGAACGCCAGCTCGCGGAGCAGGGTGCGGCGCAGGCCCGTCACCGCGCCAGGCTGTCGAACAGCACGCTCATCCCCGGCCGCAGCTCCGGCGTCGCCGCCACCGGCCGGGCGCGCACTTCAAAGCTCTTGATGTCATAGCCCGACGATTGCCGCGTCGCCCGCCATGTCGCGAAGTCGCCGGCCGGATTGATGAAATAGATGCGGAACTGCACCCGCCTGTCATTCAGCGCCGGGACGCTGCCGTTGATCACGCTGCCGGTCTTCAGCCCGCGCAGCCGGTCTTCGCGCAGGTTGAGCGCCACCCAGGCATGATCGATGTCGGTCAGCGTGAACACCGGGTATCCGGCCGGCACCAGCTCGCCGACATCGACCATCTTGCGCGTCACCACGGCGGCGAGTGGTGCCGAAATCCGGGTTTCGGCCTCGGCCGCGGCGACTTCGGCCAGTGCTGCCTGCGCCTGGCGAACCTGGGCGCTGACCGCCGCCACATCCTCGCTGCGCGCGCCGGACCGGGCCTGGGCATATTGCGCCCGGGCAGCGGCAGCGACTTCGCGCGACGACTTAAGGTTGGCGAGCGCCTCGTCGCGCCGCTGCGCCGCGATGACACCCTCGGCATAAAGGTTCTGCGTCCGCGCATAGGTCACGCGGGCGAGCTCGGCGCCGGCCTCGGCACGGGCGGCATTGGCGCGCGCCGCCTCGATCTCTTCGCTCCGCGCGCCGTTCCGCGCCTTCGACGATTGCGCCTGCGCGGCCGCGATCACGGCCTCGGCCTGGGCGCGCTTGGCGGCGATTTCCGGTCCGGTCAGCGTGAACAGTCGCTGCCCGGCGGCAACGCGATCACCCTCGGCGACATACAGCCGCTCGACGCGGCCGGCGACCTTGGCCGACACGATGATCTCGTCGGCGTCGACCATGGCCTGGATATGGTCGGGCACCGGCTGGCGCGACAGCCACAGCCCGACGCCGACGATCGCGGCAATGATGACGAACGCCGCGATGCCGAGCCAGCGCCTGCGGCCAGCGGTTTGCGGGGCTTCGGTCGGCTCGGTCATGGCGCGATGCTCTTGTCGGCGCGGGCGATATAGCTGGCAAAGCGGTCGGCCTGGCCGCTGGCGGCAAGCAACTGCGCCAGGGTGACGTCGAACTGATACGCCGCCTGCAGGCGTTGCACCTGGGCGCCGCTCAGCCGCAGTTGCGCGTCGATGACATCGAGCGACGTTGCCAGCCCTTCGCGAAACGACAGCTGCTGCAGCCGCAGGTTCTCGCGGGACGCGGCCAGGCTCGAATCGAGCAGCAGATACTGGCTGCGGGCGGTGTCGAGGTCGTTGTAGGCGCGCGTCGTCGCCGTGGCGAGGTCGACACGGGCCTGCCGCAACCCGGCCTCGGCTGCCGCCTGCGTCGCGCGCGCCGCCTGCACCTGCTGGCCGCGGTCGGCGCTCGCCAGAACGTGTATTTCAGGCCGATGCCGTAGACATAGTCGGGCTCGGTAAACAGCGCCTCGCGGCGGTTGAGATCATATTGCCCGAACAGATAGACCTGCGGCCGTTGCTTGGCCTGCTGGATGCGGACGCCCTCGCGCGCCTGGTCGCCCAGCGCCCCCAGGCGGCCGACCTGGGGATGGTTCTGTGCGGCCGAGGCGACGAAGGCATCGAGAGGGTCGAGCGGGGCGGTGACCACGAACAGCGGCGTCGTCGGCACGACCGCAGCGCCGCTGTGCAGCAGATTGGCCAGATAGGCGGTGGCGGTTGCCAGATCGTTGCGCGCCTTTTGGTAATCCCGCTCCGCATCGTCGCGCGCAACCTGCGCCTGCAAGGCTTGGGCACGACTGGCGAAGCCCTGTTTTTCCAGCTTGAGCGCATCGTCGAAATGCCGTTGCAGCCCGGCGCGGGCATCGGTCCGCACCGCCAGCACGGCGGTCGCCAGCTGCTGGCCGAAATAGGCCTGGACCAGCTGGACCGTCGTCGATTGGCGCGTATCGGCGACGCCGGCCTCCGCCTCGCGGATGCCGGCGAGGGCAGCGTTCTGCGTCGCCCCGATCTGGCCGCCGCTGTACAGTGGCATGACAGCGCTGACGACGGGCCGGAACGCCCAGCCCCCGACCGCGAGGTCGAGTGTCGACGGCAACCCGAGCGACGGCCCGACCGTCCCGGTGCTCAGCGTCAGCGATTTCTGATATTCGAGTTCGCGCACGTCGATGCTGACTTCCGGTCGCCGCAACGTCGCCACGGCGCCCGCCTGGGCCTGCCTGGCCCGCACCTGTGCGGTGCTCGCCGCCAGCCCGTCGGAGACCTCGCCGAGACGCATCGTGGCGGCTTCATAGCTCACCGGTTCCGCCGGCGGTGCTTGGGCCAGGGCGCCTGCTGTCGGCAGCAGCGCCACGAAAACCAGCGTGCCGCCACGCCGGCGGCCCCAGCCGCGATGCCGCGGTAACGCCGCCGTCATCGATCGCGCCGCTGTTGCCGGGACAGCCGCCGCCGACCGGCGGATGCTTCTGTTGCGCACCCGAGCCTGCAGGCATTTGACAAGAAACGACTCCGCGATTTCATGACGACGAATGTTTCGCCCGAGATTGCGGGTGATACAAGCACCGGTATGCGGTGATCCCTGCAGAAAACAAACCGCCGGCGCGGGTCAACTGACCGGCTACGCGTCACCTGCAACTGGAGAAGGCGCCCCTAGCCGCTAGATTGTCGCGGGCTGGTCGACGTGAAAGCCCGGCGATCGGTTCGTCATCAGGGGGCTTGAACATGTCGAGGTCGAGGTTTGGGCGGTCGTGCCTCTACGGCGCCCTCTTGGCCGCTTCGGCCGGCGCTGCGCACGCCGGCGAGACGGATCCGGCGTTCGAAGTCTATGGCGCCGTCCAGCTCGACTACATCCAGAATTTCCGGCGGGCCGATCCCGACTGGACGGCGGCGCTGCGGCCTTCCCGCATCCCGACGACCAAGGGCCAGTTCGGCAGCGATGGCGAGGCGACGCTCAGCGCCCGGCAGACCCGGTTCGGCGTGCGCGCCTCGGCCCCGGCCGGATCGCAGGCGCTGACCAGTCAATTCGAATTCGACCTGTTCGGGGTCGGCGACGACGCCGGCAAGACGACATTCCGGCTGCGCCACGCCTGGGCATCCTGGGGTCCGCTGCTCGCCGGCCAGACCAACAGCCTGTTTATGGATGCCGACCTGTTTCCCAATGTCGTCGACTATTGGGGGCCGACCGGAATGGTTTTCGTCCGCAATCCGCAGATCCGCCTGACCTTTGTCGACAGGTCGGGCTTCAAGCTCGCGGTCGCGATCGAAACCCCGAACACCGATATCGATGTCGGGCAGATACGCGAGATCGACCCGGATCTGGGCGCGAATCTGCGCGACGTCACGCCGCTGCCGGATGTCACCGCCCAGGCGCGCTATGTCGGCGACTGGGGCCATGTTCAGCTGTCGGGCCTGCTCTCCAAGCTTGCCGCGGAAACCATTGGAACCCCCGACAACCGCCCGCGCGCCAGCCGGCTCGGCTGGGGTCTCAACCTCGGCACCTCCTTCAACATTTCCAGCGCCACGACGCTGCGCGCCGGCGTCGTCTATGGCCATGGCATCGCCAGCTACATGAACGACGGCGGCACCGACCTCGCGCCGCGGACCGTCGCCGTCGGACCGGGGCTGGCGCTGGGGCTGGAGCCGGAAGCGGTGCCGCTCCTCGGCATCATCGCCTATGTCGACCACCGCTGGTCGAAAACGCTGACGTCGGCGCTCGGCTACAGCATGACGCGCGTGAAAAACACCAACTTCCAGACGGGGGCGGCCTACCACAAGGGCGAGTATGCCTCCGGCAACGTGCTTTGGGAGCCGATGCGCAACCTGCTCGTCGGCGGCGAAGTCATGTACGGCAAACGAACCGACAACAATGGTGCGAGCGGCGACGACATCCGCACCCAGCTGACGTTCAAGGCAAGCTTTTCCAGCAACGACCTGAAGCCGCGATGACGCCGGCAGCGGCCGGATGACAGCAATGCCGCCGGCCCGCTCGTCGCCCTTTCAACATCCACGACGCAGGGCCCGATACTCGTCGCTGCCAGTGCGCGGCAGCACGTCAGGGCTGGCAACAAGCGCCGCATGCGCGGGCCGGTATGCGGTCGTCGAAGGCGCCGCATCCTAGGCCAGGGCGTGCGACCCGCCGGCCATCCAGACCGCCATCGCGATCATCATCAGGTTCTCGGTCAGCGACAGGAAGCCGAGTGGCACGTTGCTGGCGCCGCCGACGCACGCACATTTCAGCGCGCGCTTGTCGATATAGACCGCCTTGATTACCGATACCGCGCCGATCGTGCCGATGAACAGTGCAATCGGCACCGACAGCCAGGTCAGCACGCCCGCGATCATCAGCAATCCCGCCAACGCTTCCGCAAAGGGATAGACATAGGAATAGGGCACCCAGCGCTTGGCCAGCAGGTCGTAGTTGAGGAACATGGTGGCAAAGCTCTCGACGTTCTGGAGCTTCAGCAGCGCCAGCGCGACCATGCTGAAAGCGATGAACCACTCGGCTGCCCGAACCGTGAAGATCGTGCCATCCACGGCGTAGCCGGCGGCCAGCGCCATCAGGCCGGTCACGGCAAAAAGCGCTAGAACCGGCGTGTAGGTCGTGGCCTTCGGGTCCGGCACGGACTTTCCGAAGTGGCGGCGCAGATCGTCGTACCCGCCGATCCGCTGACCGGCGATGAAGGTCTGCGGCGTTGTCGCGACTCCATGTTCGGCCTTGAAGGCGTCCGTCGCCTCACGCGACGTTAACCACTTGTCCTCGACCACAAAGCCCTGCCGGCGCAACAAGTCCTTCGCCTTCAGGCCGTACGGACAGACATGCGTGTCCATGACCATCCGATAGAGGGTGGCGCGGCGCGGTTCGATCTGAGCGTTCATCTGGCGGCAGCTTTCGTCTGGAATTCATTCGGCTGCCACCCATATAGGTTCCGGACCATGGTACGGAGTCAAGCTGTGCAGGAACTGACCATCGCCGGCCTGGCGCGCGAAGGCGGCGTCGGCGTCGAGACGGTGCGCTATTATCAGCGGCGCGGATTGCTCGAGACGCCCGATCGCCCGGACGTCGGCGGGCATGGCGGCGGCATGCGACGCTATGGTGCGGACGCAATTCGCCGGCTTCGGTTCATCCGCTCGGCGCAGGCCGCGGGGTTCACGCTCGAGCAGATCGGTGAACTGCTGGCACTCGATGCGACGGACGATCGCGCGCGGGTGCGCGTTCTCGCCAAGGAACGGATCGCGGCTCTGGATGCCAGGATCAAGGACCTGGAAAAGGCGCGTGCTTCGCTGCGACGGCTCGCGCGCGAATGTGGCAGCGGCGCGGCCGGGCCGTGTCCGATCCTCATGTCGTTCGATCACGGCTGAGGCCGAGACAGCGGATCCCGCGGCTCCATGTTCGCGCAATCTTCGGCTGCTCTTGTCGGGTCTTGATGGCTCGCCGCGATGTGGCGGCGAGTCGCGACCTGCCTTCCAGATCCGGAGACCACGACAATGTTCCAGCGACCTTTCCATACGAAGCAGCGAACCTTGCTGCCGCTCATGTTCACCGCCTTGCTCGGCGTCAGCCTGTCCGGGTGCATGTCGGGCCCTGAGCGTCGATACGCGAACCTTCAGGAAGATACCGGCACCTGCAACAGCTTCGGGTCGGCATATGGGTCGGGCGCCTACAATGAATGCATGCTCACCCAGCAGAACCGGCGCGACCAGCGGGCGCGTGAATCGCTCGAGCGCACCCGTCTGACGTCCCAGATCGCCCGGGATGCGCAGGTCATGTCCGATCGGGCGCGCCGGCAGCGCTGCGACCGCAATCCTGACCGGCGCGAGTGCGGGCCGCGCGGTCGCTGACGCGGCGTGCGGCGGCGCTGCCGGCTGCGGCCGGCAGCGCTGACTGCCCGGTCAGCGCGAGTTGAGTTCGACCCGCACGATCGTGCCGCTGCCGGCGGCATCGTGTATCGAGACGCGGCCGCCGTGCTGTTCCACCACCCTCTGCACGAGGTTGAGGCCTAGGCCGCTCCCGGACGAACGCGGGCGCAGTCGGTGGAAGGGCTCGAACACCCGCTCCCGCTCCGCGGCCGGTATGCCGGGGCCGTCATCCTCGACCTCGAAGCCGGCGCCGATGACCCGGACGATGACATGGCGTCCGCCATGCTCGATCGCGTTCTGGATGAGGTTGGTCAGCACGCGCTCCAGCGCCGCCGCATCGCCGCGGCACGGTTGCCGGTTGTCGACCCGCACCTCGATGCAGCGATCGGCGGCAATCAGCAGCGGCGCCAGGTCGCCGACGACACGCCGGGCGACCTCGGCCAGATCGAGGTCCTCGTCATTCCGGTCGGTGTCGAGGCGTTGCAGATCGAGCAATTGCTCGGCCAGGGTGGCGAGGCGATGCACGTCGTTGCCAAGCCGGCGCGTCGGCGCATCGTCTGCCGCCTCAACCTTGGCGCGCAGGATGGCGATGGGCGTGCGCAATTCGTGCGCGGCGGAGGCGATGAAGCGCCGCTGTCGCTCATATCCTTCGTCGAGGCGTCGCAGCGCATCGTTCACCGCGCGAACCAACGGGGCGATCTCGGACGGAACATGCTCCTCGCTGAGCCGCCGACCCCGCCGGTCGGTGTCGATCTGCTCTGCCTCCTGCGCGATGCGCGACACGCCGGCGAGGGATCGGCGCACGATCCACGGCGTGACGACCAGGGAGGTCAGCGCGAGCAGCAGGAAGATGGGGATAATGGTCACGTTGGAGGCCATCAGGAACAGGAAGCTCAGTTCGGTCAGCTTGCCGTGTCCCAGGATCGTCAGCGGTCCGGCCGGCCCGATCTCGCGCCGGATCACCGCCACCAGGTCATATGGCGGCTCGCGGTCGCGTATCTGGGCATAGGATAGGTCGCTAAGCCGGCCGATGAGCGAGGCATAGTGGCTGGGGACCCGGCCGAACGACAGGCTCCGGCCGGCATCGTCTTCGACCACGAACCACAGGTCGGGTGTCTCGGCCCGAAGCGCAGCCAGCTCCGGCGTCATCCGAACCGCAAGGCTGCCGCTGTCCTGTCGAACGACCGCCCGCGCGATCACCGGCGTGATCTGTTCGTCGGTGTAGGGTCCACCGCTGTCGACGCGAAGCGCCACGGCAATGAGAATGCCGAACGACACCAGCAGCGTCGCGAAATGAAAGGCGAGCGGAAAGACGATCAGCGGCCGCTTGAGCGAGGATTGTTTCCTCACGACACGTCCCGCAGCAGATAGCCGACACCCCGGATCGCGTGGATCTCGATCCCGGCGCCGACCTCGGCGAGCTTCCGGCGCAGGCGCGAGATGTGCGAGTCCAGCGCATTGGATTGCACCTCGTCGTCGAACCCATAGACCGCCTGTTCCAGCATCTCGCGCAGGACCGTGCGCCCGCGCGGCTTCAGCAATGCCGCCAGCACGCGCAGTTCACGGCGGGGCAGATCGAGCCGCACGCCTTCGACCGAGGCTTCGTCGTTGGCGAGATCGTAGACCAGCGACCCGGCGCGGATCGTCTCGCCGGCGAGGTCGGCCGGGCGGCGCCGTACGGCACGGACCCGCGCCAGCATCTCGTCGAGCGAGAAGGGCTTGATCAGATAGTCGTCGGCGCCCTTGTCCAGGCCGGCGATGCGGTCGGAAATCTCGCCGCGCGCGCTCAGCACGATAATGGCCACGCCGGGATGGTCGGCCCGCAGGGCCTGAACCAGCGACAGCCCGTCGCCATCGGGCAGGGTGCGATCAAGCAGGACGAGGTCGAACGAAGCCATCAGCGACGCCTCCCGCGCCACCGCGATCCGGTCGGCATGGTCGACGATGAAACGCTCCCGCTCCAGCGCGCCGCGCAGCGTCTCGGCAAGCTGCAGCTCGTCCTCGATCAGCAGGATTCGCACCGATGTACCTCATGCCGGCAGATGCGGGCCCACGGTCTTGCCCGGTCCGGGTTGCGGCAACATTGCGTCGCCGCGCTGCGGGTGTTCACGCTGCCGGGATGCGCGCGATGACCTTGATCTCGAAATCGAAGCCGGACAGCCAGGTGACACCGACGGCCGTCCAGTTCGGATAGGGCGGCTGCGGAAACGCTTCCGCCTTGACGGCCATGATCGTGGCGACCTGGTT
This sequence comes from Alphaproteobacteria bacterium, assembly GCA_003241875.1. Lineage (GTDB taxonomy): Bacteria > Pseudomonadota > Alphaproteobacteria > Sphingomonadales > Sphingomonadaceae > Sandarakinorhabdus. Next base: position 88,666 of record QBLU01000001.1, on the reverse strand, counting down.
TTCGGGATCGGTGTGGAAGCTGGTTACATCGACGATATCGTCGAAACCGCATCCGCCGGCCTTCAGGGTCGCCTCGAGATTGGCAAACGCCAGGCGCACCTGGGCCTCGAAATCCGTTTCCGGCGATCCGTCGTCGCGGCTGCCGACCTGCCCCGACACGAACAGCAGGTCGCCGGATCGGATTGCCGCCGAATAGGTCTGCGACGTGTAAAGGTCTTGCCGACCGGCGGGGAAGACAGCGTCACGCTGGGCCATGGGGGTCTCCATCCGGAGGCTTCGAACATCCGACGATGGCGACATACAGGGAGTATGTTAAAGATGTTATACGCGGCAGGCCCGACCGCGAGCGGCGCCTTCTACCAGATTTCGCCTGCGGGCCGAATTTCGGTCTCGAAGGTCCAGGCGTCGCTCGACTGCTGGTGCAGCGCCCAATATGTCTCCGCAACCGAAGCGGGTTGGAGCAGCACCCGATCATCCGCGACGCCGGCGGCCCGCATCCGGTCGCGCACCCATTCGGTTTCGACTCCGGCATCGATGACGAGGTGGGCGACATGGATGCCCTTTGGGCCGAGTTCGCGGGCCGTTGCCTGCGCCACCGCGCGAATGCCGAACTTGGCACTGGCAAAGGCGGCATAGCCCGAACCACCGCGCAGGCCGGCGGTGGCACCGGTGAAAAAGATCGACCCCTTGCCGCGCGGCAGCATCACCCGAGCACCTTCGCGGGCGGTGAGGAAGCCGGCAAAGCAGGCGAGTTCCCAGACCTTGCGGAACACCCGCGACGTGGTTTCCAGCAGCGGGAAATTGACGTTGGCCCCGATGTTGAAGATTACCACCTCAACCGGTGCGGCGGCTTCGGCCTCGTTGACGAAGGCGACGACCTGGTCCTCCTCGCGGGCATCGAGCGCCCGCGCTTCGGCGCGGCCGCCCGCCGTCTCGATCTCGGCCTTGGTCGGCAACAGCTTGTCGAGGTTGCGGCGTCCCATGAACACCAGATAGCCTTCGGCCGCGAAACGCCTGGCGATCGCGCCGCCGATATAGTCGCCGGCACCGACAACGACGACGCTGGCGTGGCGCGCAGGCCCGGTGGTGTCAGTCATCGGCAGTTCCTCTGGCTCGAGCGACAGCAGGGGCGGTGCGGCGCCCGAAATGAGGGTCGGTGTCACCGGGCATATCGTCGATCGCGGTCATCCGGGTGCGTATCGTCCGTCCTCCCACGCCGCGCCGGGCAAGACCCGTTCTTATGAGTGCTATTTACGCACTGACTATCGGGGAGCGCAAGCGCCGCGTTGAGTGTCCCGCAGCGTCAGGCAAAGATCGCCACGGTCTGGCGCATCGCGGCAATCGGGCGACCGCTCTCGTCCCAGATGGTCATGTCCTGCGCCGAATAGCCGCCGGCCGCAGTTTGCGCGACATTGCGCACGAGCCACCAGCCCGACGCGCTCGACGGCGAATCGGTGAGCATGTCGATCGTCCAGGTCATCGTGCTGATCGGGCGCCATTCGGCCGGGAACATCACCATGGCCGCCGGCGGCAACGCGTCGGCGAGCGCGATCAGCCCGGTCAGCACATCGTCGCCAACCATGTCGCGGTGCTTCAGCCAGACGAGCATCATCGGCTCGGCATCGGGCGTCAGCGGCCGTGCGCCGCCGGCCAACCGGCCATCGAAATGGCGCGTGAAGCCTGGCCGACCGGCCGAATTGAAAAAGTCCGGACACGCATCCGGCGCCGCTGCCGGCGGCGCCGGGAGATCCTGGTGATCGAGAATCGAATCGCGATCGGCGCCGAAGCACAGCAAGGCCCGCACCGCGAGGCCCGCCTCGCCGGTCAGGTCGACGCCGACAAACGTCGTCGATTTGCCTTGGCGGAGCACGCTGGGCGCGATGCCCAGTGTCCCCATCGCCGGGCCGACGAAGGCAAAATGCGCCGACCGCAGCGGCGGTAGGCCCGGGAGCATCGACGTCGTTGCCGCATAGGCCAGCGCCGCCGACAGGCCGCCATAGGCGGTGCGCCCCTGCAGCCAATCAGCCGGAAGATCGACCGAAAAGCCGGCCTCCTGCGGCTGCAATCCGGCCAGCAACGAAATGAACGACGTATCCTGCATCCTGGTCCCCGGCACGAAGCGGCAATCTCCCGCCGTCTCCGGCAGATTTGGTCGCCGTCACGCTAGCGGCAATCCCGTACCGATGTCGAGTGAGTTCTGAAATAGCTCTTGCCATGACCCGATGCAGCGCTATCATCCGGCGATAATGAGCAGGGGAGAGCGGTCATGGCTTGCTGGTGGCAGCGCTGGAACGCGACGACGACTGCCGCGCGGCCTTTTTCAGCCGGCTGAAACGATTGATCTACGCCGGCGCCAGCCTGCCGTTGGATATCTGGGACCGGCTGCAGGCGCTGGCCTTGCGGACACGCGGCCGCCAGATCGATTTCGGTGCCCCGCTGGTCGACGATCTTTATGACGCCCACCCGAGCGCCGACGTTTATGCCGTGACATCGTGTGGAGCCCATCAATGACCGCAACCATCGACTTTTATTTCGATTTCGGCAGCCCCAATGCCTATTTGTGCCTGCGCGTCCTGCCGGAGATCGAGGCCCGGATCGGCAAGACCTTTGTCATCAAGCCGGTGCTGCTCGGCGGTGTCTTCCGCGCCACCAACAACCGGTCGCCGTTTGAAGCCTTTGCCGGCGTTCCCGCCAAGCTTGCCTATGAAAAGCTGGAGATGGAGCGTTTTGTCAGGAAACACGCGCTGGTGAAGTTCCGGTCCAACCCGTTCTTTCCGATCAACACGTTGGCGATGATGCGCGGCACCCATGCCGCCATCAAGCTGGGCGTGATCGACCCCTATATCGAAGCGGTCGTCAGTGCGATGTGGGAGCAGCAGCTCGACATGGGCCAGATGGAGGTTCTGGCCGGCGTTCTCGACGCGGCCGACCTGCCGACCGCCGATATCGTGCGCGAAAGCCAGACGCCCGACGTCAAGCAGGCCTTGATGGACGCGACCCAGGAACTGATCGACCGCGGCGGCTTCGGCATCCCGACCTTCTTTGTCGGCACCGAGATGTTCTTCGGCAAGGACCGGCTGCGCGATGTCGAGGCGGCTTTCGTCGCGCAATCGGCCTAGGTCACGACCTGGCATCGCCTGCCTTGCCTTCGCCCGGCCAGGGTTCTATTTCACAACTGTCGTGGCCGGCAGCAGGAGCGGTGCATGCAGTGGCGTGAATTGGGCGATCAGCCCTGTTCCTTTTCGCGGACCCTGGCGGTGATCGGCGACCGCTGGTCGCTGATGATCCTGCGCGACTGCTTCATGAAGGTGCGCCGCTTCGATGAATTCCACGATCGCCTGGGCATCGGCCGGCCGATCCTGACCGACCGCCTGAAAAAGCTCGTCGATAATTTCGTGCTGACCAAGGTCGCCTATCAGCAGCACCCGATCCGCCACGAATACCGGCTGACGCAAAAGGGGCTCGACCTCTACCCGGTCGTCATGGCGATCGTGCATTGGGGCGATGTCCATATGGCCGACCGCAAGGGCCGACCGCTGCTGCACCACCATTTGACCTGCGGCCATGATTTCGATCCGGTGCTGGCCTGCTCCGAATGCCGGGCCGAGGTCGGCCCGCGCGAAGTCACCATCCGCCCCGGGCCCGGCGCCCGCAACGCGGTTCACCTGCCACCCGCCGCTGCGCCGGCGGCCCCGAGGCGACGGCGCGTCAAGGCCGCCTGAGCCTTTGCGATCACTCGCCCTGGCCTGTCGGCCAAGCGCTGCACGCGCGAACTCGAACCAAACGCCCGCAGTGACGGGACCCGGCTAGCGTCAGGGTCGAAGCGCGAATCTCAGGCTCCACCAGAGCAGGCCCACAATCGCCGCGCTGATGACCAGGCCCCAGATCCAGTACGGCAGCAGCATGGCGTCCGCGATCGCGCCAGTGTCGGACCGGTGCAGCCGGCCGCCGATGCTTCCCCCCGAACTGAACAGATAGCCGAATTGCCGCCACGCACTGATGCAGGCCTGCACGCCGAGGACCTGGACCCCGAGACGTTGCCAGGACGGCGTTCCGCGGCGCGCGAGCGCGAGAATGGCGACCCCCAGACCCGGCAGGATAATCCAGCCTGTCGACGATCGCACCCAGATCAACGTCGACAGGATCAACGCGGTGCCAAGCACAGCCAGTGCCAAGCGCGTGCTGCGGACGCTGCGCGACGCAACGATCAGCAGCGCCCCGGCGACCGCCGGACCCAGCGGTCCACTTGCGGCGATCAGCGCGACCTGCAACCGGGACTCATCCACCGGCGTGCGCATCTGGGCCACTCCCGAGCCGTTGGGGAAGATCAGCAGGCTGTCGAATTTCGAGCCGGTCAGCATGCCGGCGATGCCATGGCCCATTTCATGAAACCAGGTCGCCAGGATGGTGAACGGATAGAGCAGCAGGCTGCCGAGCGGCGTCTGCCACAGCACGACCAGCATGACCGCGATCCCCAGCAGCAGCATGGCACGCCGTCGGCGATCCTGTTCGACAAGGCTGCTGGACATCATGATCGTTCGGATACGCGATGCGACCGGCCATCACAAAGCCTCTGTTGCCGCGCCGGCGTTCCCCGGCAATCCCGGAAACGCGCCTGACGTCGCCAAGGGCGCGCTCCCCTCGGATGGGGCGCAGCCAGCAGGAACGCCCCACCCCCTACACGTCGCGAGACCGGATACGGCAGGACCAGCGTCGCCCCCTGGCGGCTTGGACGACCGGCTGGCCGAACCTTCAGCCGGCATCGACCCGTCGCGACGAGTTAACGACAGGTCCTGACCCTAGCTCGCCGCCGCGGCCATCGAGCCGTGTTCGGTGCGACGAACAATATGCTCGATAAAGTTGCGCAGTTCCCGTTGGCGGCGGGGGGCTTCGGTCACTTCGGCATCCAGCCCCAGTCGCCAGGCGAGATCGGTGCGTCCGGGGTCGCCGTGGAGTTCGTCGTACAGTGCCGCCGATGCTTCGACGTCGGAGCCGTCACGAGCAAGCTTGTGCTCGACGAGGTCGCCGGCCTGCCGTCGCAACGCTGCAGCGACCTCGGCGAGCGTGATTTCCGGATGATATTGCACACCCCAGAAGGTGCCGCCCTCAAAGCGGATTTCCGCGGCCTGGACCCGGGTCATGCTGTTGGTCGCGAGCAGCGTGGCGCCGGCAGGCAGTTCCTCGACCTCGTCCGAATGGATCGCGGGGGCGTCCCAGGCCAGCGGCCGACCGCGCAGCAGCGGATGCGCATGCCCCTTGGCGGTCGGCGTGATACGGCGGGCGAGGCCTGCCTCTCGCCGGGCGCCCATCGCCCTGACCTTGCCGCCGGCCGCCATCACGGCGATCTGCAGGCCGGCGCAGGACCCGAACGCGGGCGTCCCGGAGCGAAAGACCGCCCGCATGAAATCGAGCTCGCGCCGAACCTCCGGCGTGTCGTCGTAGACATGCAACGGCGATCCGGTGAGCAGGATGGCGTCATAGCCGGCCAGCGCAGCGCGGGCAGGGAGGCGTGCGCCTGCATCCGCCGGCGTGATGCGATGACAGACCGCGCCCGGCACGATCTCGGTCAACACATCGACAAAGGTCTCCCCGGAGGATCGACCGACGCTGTCGCGCCGGCGACGGCGGGCCTCGGCAGGCTCGCTCTCGGCAACAAGAAAATGCATGGGTTCGTCTCGATAAAGGCGCGCGGCGCTGCGGTCGGGCAGCGCCTCAGGTCCATCAAACCCGCTCCGAAGGGAAGGGTGGCACCGGTGCGGCGATTGGCTGCGCGCCAAGGACCTTTTGCGGTGTCCGCAAGCGGACCGGCCTGCCTGCCCTTCGCAGACGGAGCTGCAGCCGACCGCCTGCCGTACCGGACGCGGGCGTAGCGCCACTGTCCGCAAGGGGACGAAGTAAGCGACCGTCGGTGCGACTCTCAGAGGTCACGAAATGGAGCAGAGCCGGGCCAGCGGCGGGCACAACGCTCCACGAGGCCGAAGCCCGCGACATGCCCTCCTGTTGAGGCAGGCTTTTCGGAACCATTTTTGAACTATCTTTGTAACCTGGCACCGTCGGCGGTTCGCAGCGCACACGGCGCCGACGAGGTGCATTGTCGCCAGTGGCCGCTGGCGTGCATTTCATGCCCTTAAACTTGGTTATGTTTATGATTAGGAAAGGGAAATGCTGTTAAGAGAAGTGGTCCGATTTTTTCTCGGTTGCCGGATCGAGGCGTGCCGCTATTCGGTCGGGGAAGATTTGTAGTAATTGAGGAATTGCAATAGTGCGAAAGCTTGTAGCAGAGTGAAATTACAGTGCTGTTGCGCGTCAAGGCGTTTCTGCGGCATCACCTCTGCTAAATCTGGGATCTTCCACTGGAGAATTTCGGAAAGTGAAGAAGCCGCAACTAAATACTATTGTGTTTGGTCCTATGATCAGGGATGGGTTTGAGATTTCTCATGCGGACATGAAAGATGCCGATGGTGTCGATCTCGTAGGTGATATCTTTGACGTTAAATACTTATCTGATTTGAAAGCGCGCCGTTTCAAATCCGTACTTGCTTCGAGCATATTGGAACACGTTGTGGATCCGGCTGCATTTGTACGCGCATGCGAAGACATCGTTGGCCCTGGTGGCTTTGTGTTTATGACTGTTCCTCACAAATATCCATACCATGCCGACCCGATAGACACGATGTTTCGGCCAAATGTCGAAGAACTTACAGTGTTGTTTACTCAGTCCGAGTTGATCGAGGGCGAACTGATCACCGAAAAGGGACCTTGGTCGGACGTGATCGCCGGCGGCTGGCGAGCAATAGCGCTTTTGCCGATCAAGGCTGCTTGGCGACTCGCTCGCTTCCAGGCAGCTCCCGGTATTGCCAAGGCAGAACTTGCGCGTCTCAAATGGTTCTGGCGACCTTTCGTGGTCACTTGCGCGGTATATCGGGTGGCCACCCCCGAGATGTCATAAGCGGCAGCAAGCCCGCGACGGCATAACCTGGTTTTTTCGGCGGCTGTCTCGCTGCGACGCGGCCGGCGCTAGCCGTGCATCGGCACATTGGACTGGCGTTTTCGGATCAGAGATCGGAAGCGGCTGGCAAGGCGCGTCTGAAACAGCCGGCCGCGCCAACTCGCGCAAATGACCATCCGGGCGTCTCCTGTGCGGGCCGCGGTTCAATCCTTCAACGCCCGGTGCCAGCGGAGCAATTCCCCATCCGCTTCGTCGGTCCCCATCCGTGCCGCACCGTCCGGCGCCACGCGCACATTGCGGATTCGCCGCCCGGTTCGACCGTCTTGGCCGAACACACCGTTTCGCCGCGTGTAGAAATCCGCATTAGCGCCTTCTCGGCCGTCGCTCCACTTCAGCAGCCGAACTTCGACCGTGACGCCGCCCATGTGCCGCACGAACGCATCGCCAAGCCGGACCAATCGCGACATCGAAGAAGAATTTTATTGTCTTTGGTAAAAGTCTGTTGTCACGATATACCACCCAGGCCGGGTTCAAGTCTGCAATGTCCATCGATCCCAAATACTACGGCCTGATCGAGATGGGCCTGACCTTCGGGATCGTCCTGGTGTTCACCGTGCAGCAGCTCTGGTCGCTGCGTGACAAGCCCGGAAAGGACGATGACGCGGCGAAACCGCCGCCGGAATCGGAGCCGGATTGAGGCGGGGGCGCCGGCGTCAGATCCGGCGCGGCATCCGCCACGGCAGCATCCACTGCACGATCGGTGAGCGGAAGCGGTCTAGCGACAGCGATTCATGGACCGCCACGACATCCTCCCCGAACATCCTGCTGCTCAGCGCCGATCGCGAATAGAACGGCGTGTCCTCCCAGGTGGCGCGCAGCCTTGCCTGATGCCCGACGTCGGCACGGGTCAGGCGGTTCACCTGCCAGCCGGTCCGCGGCAGCACGACCGGCGCCGGCATCTCGATGACTTCGGCGTTGCCGTCGTTGTCGATGCGCAGCGCCATGCCGAAATCGTCGCCCGAGCGCAGCTTGCCTTCATAGATCACCGCGGTCTCGCCGCCCTTGAGGTGGGCGCGCGACCATTGCCAGTCGGCAAAGCCGTCCTCCAGCGGTTCGCTGCCATGGTTGGCGTCGAGATAGCCTTTGCCGCTCCACGACACATCGGGCTGTGAAAAGGCGACGTCGACCTGGGCCCGCGGCGCCAGCGGTTCCCAGACATGGCGGCCCGACGGGTCGAGCCGGAAGCGCCGCTGGCCGAGCACCTCGGGGGTCAGCCGGATGCGGCCGCGGGTCTTCATCGGGAAGACGGCGCCGACCTCGTCGACATCGATGACCAGCGCATTGCCGTCCCAATGGACCTGGCTGGGACCGATCTTCAGCGTCGTGCGGTCACGCCACAGCGCGCCGCGGCCGCGTTCGGTCATCGCCCAGCGGCTGGCGCCGGGGCCATAGAGCGCGACGTTCAGCGAGACATGGTTTTCCGGTGCGGCGCGGCCGCTGGCCTTGTAATAGGGCGAGAACACCGATCCGATGAAGGCGATGACGGTCAGGCCGAAGCGGCCGTCGTCGCTTTCGGCGTCGACATACCACCAGCGGTAGCCATTGGCAGGAACGTCCTGGTCGAAGCGCGGGCCGAAAGGATCGCAGCGCTCGCCAAGCGGCCGGACAAGGCCGCCATCGGCACGCCCGCCCCCGGGTGTGCCGACCCCCCGGCGAGCCAGAGGCCGCTGAGGCCAGACCGGCTCCCCGGGCGGCGGAAGCTGGCCCGCCACCCGTGCGAGGCCCGACCATAAAGGGCCCCACCCGTCGAAGGGAAAAGCGCCTCGAACGTCGCCGGACCCACCGGCACCATCGATCGCGGTCGCAACGTCAGCCCGCAGCGGTCGAGGGCCGCGAAAGTCGCCGTCTGACATGCTTCGATTTCTCCTGGGCCTGGTGGGTGCCCGTCGCCGGTGGCGGGCGCGTTGACGATGATCTGGAAACGCTCGGGACCGTCGGGCGGTGGCCCCAGGCCGCGATCCTGGGCACAAAGATAGACCGACGGCGCCGACGGCAGCCGCCGGCCCTTGAAGATCTCGTCGAATTCGCGGGCATAATCGTTCGAAAAGAACACATTGTGGCGATCGAGATCGAAACCCTCGGCATCGGCCGTCAACATCGTCACCAATGCCGACAGCGAGCGGTCGCGTGGCGCCGTGCCCTTGACCGCGCCGGCGGCGGCCGTGCCGAAACGCCCGTCGGCGATGGCGCTGGCGTCGCAGTTGGCGAGCACGTCGCGCGCCGGCAGGTGCTCGCCATCGGCCAGCACGACGCCGCTGGCGCGACCGCCGGTGACGCGGATCTCGCGCACGTCAACGCCATAGCGGAACTGCGCCCCGCGTGCGGCGGCCAGCGTGGCGATCGCGTCGGCCACCTTGTGCATGCCGCCTTCGACCAGCCAGACGCCGCGCGCCTCCAGATGCGCGATCAGCATCAGCGTCGCCGTCGCCTGATAGGGCGAGGCGCCGCAATAGGTGGCGTAGCGACCATAAAGCTGCCGCAGCCGCGGGTCCTTGAAATGCTTGCCCAACGCCGTCCACAGCGTTTCGAACGGGTTGATCGCCAGCATTTCGCCGATGCCGCCAAGCCCGAAGCGCAGCGCGAGACCGACCGGCGTTGTCACCGGCGCCTCCATGTAGCGGTGTTCCAGCGCATTCCAGATCCGCGCCGCCTCGGCGCGGAAACTGTCATGGCCGCGCGCCTCCGCAGCGCCGGCAAAGGCGCCGATGGCATCGCGGCTGCGCGCCGGATCGGCCCAGAGATCGAGCCGGGAGCCATCCTGCCAGGCGTGGCGCGCCAGCCGTTCGGAGGCGACCAGCGTGACATGGTCCTCGAGCCGTTCGCCGAGGCTTTCGAACAGCGCCTCGAAGATCCAGCGCGCCGTGAACACGGTGGGGCCGGCATCGACGGCGACGCCGCCGACATCGACGGTGCGCAGCTTGCCGCCCGGTGTCGCCATGCGCTCGACGACGGTCACGGGCACGCCGGCGCCGGCCAGCTGCGCCGCTGCGCACAGGCCGCCGATCCCCGCCCCGATGATGACAACGCCGTCTGCCCGCGTCACGCTCGACTCCCCAATGGCTCTTATGATTGACCGCGCGAACGTGACTGTCCAGAGTCGATGACACAATGACCCCCGCACAACCCGCGACACTGCGCGAACGCTGGCTGCTCCGGCGCAACGCGATCCTCGCTGACCCCCGCTTTCAACGCTGGTCGATGCGGCTGCCCTTGCTGCGCGGCACGGCGCAGCATCACGCCAACGAGATGTTCCGGGTGATCACCGGCTTCGTCTATACCAAGACGCTGACCGCTGTCGTCGACGCCGGCGTGGTGGCGCGATTGGCCGCAGCGCCGGCGAGCACCGCCGCCCTTGCCGCCGGCGCCGGGCTCGAGCTGCCGGCGATGCAGCGGCTGCTGTCGGCGGCGGCATCGATCGACCTGGTGGAGGCGCTGCCCGGCGACCGCTGGACGCTCGGCCAGCGCGGTGCGGCGCTGTCGAGTAATGTCGGCGCTTTGGCGATGATCGAGCACCACAAGCTGTTCTATGCCGACCTTGCCGACCCGTTGGCGATGCTGCGCACCGGTCGCGGCGGCGGCGCCCTGGCGCAGTTCTGGTCCTATGCCGAGGCCGCCGGGCGCGGTGAGCGGGCCAGCGCCGCCGACCCGGGAACCGAGGCCTATTCGACGCTGATGGCGGCATCGCAGCCGATGGTCGCCGAACAGGTGCTCGATGCCTATGATTTCGGGCGCCATCGCCGGCTGCTCGACATCGGCGGCGGCCATGGTGCCTTTGTCGCGCAGGTGGCGGCGCGCCACCCCGGGCTGGCGCTGTCACTGTTCGACCTGCCCCCGGTGGCAGACATGGCGCGGCAGGTGCTGGCGGGGCGCGGCCTCGGGCATGTCGGCGTCCACGGCGGCAGCTTTCGCGACGATCCGATTCCACCGGGCGCCGACCTCGTCAGCCTGGTGCGCATCCTCCACGACCATGACGATGCGGTGGTGGCGGCGCTGCTCGCCGCGGTCCATGCGGTGCTGCCGGCGGGCGGCGCGCTGCTGATCGCCGAGCCGATGGCGGGCACGCCGGGGGCGCAGGCGATGGGCGACGCCTATTTCGGGCTCTACCTGTGGGCGATGGGTTCGGGTCGTCCCCGGACTGCCGAGACCTATCAGGCGATGCTGCGGACGGCCGGATTCGGCCGCGTCCGCGAGGTGCGCGTCGGCCTGCCGATGGTGACACGACTGCTCGTCGCGACCCGCTAGGGGCGGCATTCCGGGCATCGGCCCGGTTCCGAAACGAGCCCGCTCCCACAGGTGTCAAAACTTTTTGACGCCAAAAAGCGTCAAGTTCTCTTTACAACTGCTTTTGTTGGGATAGGATGACAACAAGCGGAAAGACGGCGCAGTTCGTTGTCATCGCGGGGAGCAGACATGGAAACACTGGCGGTAGTCGTCGAGGAACCGGGGCGGGTTGCCCTGCGTCGCCTCGGCATGACGCCGCCGGACGCCGACGACCTGGTCGTGGCGGTGGATTTCAGCGGTATCTCGATGGGCACCGAAAAGCTGATGTTCAACGGTTCAATGCCCGCCTTCCCGGGCATGGGATATCCGTTAGTTCCCGGATACGAAGCCGTCGGCCGCGTCGTCGACGCCGGCGCCAACGGCCGCAGCCGCATCGGCGAAACGGTCTTTGTTCCAGGCTCTTCCAAGTTCATCGGCGCGCGCGGGCTGTTCGGCGGCTCGGCGCAGCAACTGGTCACCGGCACCAGCCGCGTCCTCGGCATTCCGGACGGCCTGGGCGAATCGGCGGTGCTGCTCTCGCTCGCCGCCACGGCGCGCCACGCGCTCGCCGGCGGTGCGCTGCCCGATCTCATCATCGGCCATGGCGTGCTCGGCCGCCTGCTCGCCCGCATGGCGGTTGCCGAAGGGCGCTCGCCGACGGTCTGGGAAATCAACGACCAGCGCATGTCGGGTGCCGAGGGCTACAGCGTCGTCCGGCCCGAAGCCGATGACCGCCGCGACTATCGCAGCCTGTATGACGCCAGCGGCGACGCCGGCATCCTCGATCCCGCCGTCGCGCGCATGGGCCATGGCGGCGAAATCGTCCTCGCCGGCTTCTACAGCACGCCGTTGAGCTTCAACTTCGCTCCGGCGTTCCGCCGCGAGGCGCGCATCCGCATCGCCACCGAGTTCCTGCCCGACGACCTTGCCGCGGTCATCGCCATGGTCGGCAGCGGCCGCCTGTCGCTGGACGGCCTCGTCACCAATCGTGTTTCCGCCAGCGAGGCGGCCACCGCCTATCCGCAGGCATTTTCCGATCCGGCCTGCCTGAAAATGGTCTTCGACTGGAGAAATATCGCATGAGCGTGAACGCTTTTCTCGACGAGGTCGCCGCGCTGCGCGCCGAGGCCGATGTCGAGCCGGATCCCGTCCACACCGGTGAAGTCACCAAGGAAACCCAGATCATTGCCATCTATGGCAAGGGTGGCAGCGGCAAGTCCTTCGCGCTCGCCAATCTCAGCTACATGATGGCGCAACAGGGCAAGCGGGTCCTGCTGATCGGCTGCGATCCCAAATCGGACACCACCTCGCTGCTGTTCGGCGGCAAGGCTACCCCGACGATCATCGAGACCAGCGCGCGCAAGAAACTCGCCGGCGAGGAAATCAGCATCGAGGATGTCTGCTTTCAGCGCGACGGCGTGTTCGCTATGGAACTGGGCGGTCCCGAGGTCGGTCGCGGCTGCGGCGGCCGCGGCATCATCCACGGCTTCGAGACACTGGAAAAACTCGGCTTTCACGACTGGGGCTTCGATTACGTCCTCCTCGATTTCCTCGGCGATGTCGTCTGCGGCGGCTTCGGCCTGCCGATCGCCCGCGACATGTGCCAGAAGGTCATCGTCGTCGCGTCGAACGACCTGCAGTCGCTCTATGTCGCCAACAACGTCTGCAAGGCGGTCGAATATTTCCGCAAGATGGGCGGCAATGTCGGAGTCGCCGGCATCCTGATCAACAAGGACGATGGCTCGGGCGAGGCCCAGGCCTTTGCCAGGGCGGTCGGCATTCCTGAACTGATCTCGATCCCGGCGCACGAGGATATTCGCAAGAAATCCGCCAATTACCAGATCATCGGCACCAGCGAGAGCCAATGGGGCCCGCTGTTCGAACAGCTCGCCGAAAATGTCGCGACGGCACCCCCGGTGCGGCCGACCCCGCTCGACCAGGACGGCCTGCTGGCGCTGTTCAAGCCCGAGGACACCGGCGGCAACTTCAAGCTGATGCCGGCCAGCCAGGCCGACATGCGCGGCGGCGTCTTTGAAACCAAGCCAACCCTGGAGGTCGTCTACGACCATGTCTGATCACGCCGATCTGGACATTCCCCTGCCGCCGGCGCCCGCCGGCGAGGGTGCCGGCTGCCACGCCGGCGCCGACACGATGCGCGATGCGGCGGCCAAGGCCGGCAAGTCCGAAGTACTCGATCGCTATGCCGCGGACTATCCCAAGGGCCCGCACGACCAGCCGCAATCGATGTGCCCGGCGTTCGGCTCGCTGCGCGTCGGCCTGCGCATGCGCCGCACCGCGACGATCCTGTCGGGCTCCGCCTGCTGCGTTTATGGGCTGACCTTCACCAGCCATTTCTACGGCGCCCGCCGCACCGTCGGCTATGTGCCGTTCAATTCCGAAAGCCTCGTTACCGGCAAGTTGTTCGAGGACATTCGCGACGCCGTCCACCTGATGGCCGACCCCGAAAAATACGACACCATCGTCATCACCAACCTCTGCGTGCCGACCGCATCGGGCGTGCCGCTGCAACTGCTGCCCGACGTCATCAACGGCGTCCGCATCATCGGCATCGATGTGCCGGGCTTTGGCGTGCCGACCCATGCCGAGGCCAAGGACGTGCTCGCCGGCGCCATGCTGGCCTATGCCCGCAAGGAAGCCATGGCCGGGCCGGTCGCCGCCCCCGCCGAACGTCCCGACAAGCCGACGATCACGCTGCTCGGCGAGATGTTCCCCGCCGATCCGGTCGGCATCTCGATGATGCTGGAGCCGATGGGCCTCGCCGCCGGGCCGGTGGTGCCGACCCGCGAATGGCGCGAGCTCTATTCGGCGCTCGATTGTGCCGCAGTCGCTGCCATCCACCCGTTCTACACCGCGTCGGTGCGCGAATTCGAAGCCGCCGGCCGCAAGGTCGTCGGCAGTGCGCCCGTCGGCCGCGACGGCACCGCCGCCTGGCTCGCCGCCATCGGCGACGCCTGCGGGATCAGCGCCGATCGCGTCGCCGCCGCGCAGAACAAGTTCCTGCCCGCCATCGCCGGCGCGCTCGCCGCCAAGCCGATCAAGGGCCGCATCACGGTTTCGGGCTATGAAGGTTCGGAACTGCTGGTCGCCCGGCTGCTGGTCGAAAGCGGCGCCGATGTCCGCTACGTCGGCACCGCCTGCCCCCGCACCCGCTGGTCGGACCCCGACCGCGAATGGCTGGAGGCCAAGGGCGTCCACATCCAGTATCGCGCCAGCCTCGAACAGGACATCGCCGCGGTCGACGCCTTCCAGCCCGATCTCGCCATCGGCACGACGCCGGTCGTCCAGCACGCCAAGAGCCATGCCATCCCGGCGCTGTATTTCACCAACCTCATTTCCGCCCGCCCGCTGATGGGCCCGGCCGGTGCCGGCAGCCTGGCCCAGGTCATCAACGGCGCGCTCGGCAACAAGGCGCGGTTCGATTCGATGAAGGCGTTCTTCGAAGGTGTCGGCGAAGGTTATTCGGCCGGCATCTGGGAAGACACACCGACCGATCGCCCGCAGTTCAAGGCGAAATACGCCGCCAAGATGTTCGCCGCCGCCAAGGCCGAAGAGGCGATCGGCTCATGACGCTCATCCTCGATCATGATCGGGCCGGCGGCTATTGGGGCGCCGTCTACGCCTTTACCGCCATAAAGGGCCTGCAGGTCATCATAGACGGCCCGGTCGGTTGCGAGAACCTGCCGGTCACCTCGGTTCTCCACTATACCGACGGCCTGCCGCCGCACGAGCTGCCGATCGTCGTCACCGGGCTCGGTGAACAGGAGCTCGGCCGCGACGGCACCGAAGGCGCCATGAAGCGGGCATGGAAGACGCTCGATCCGTCGCTGCCCGCCGTCGTCGTCACCGGCTCGATCGCTGAAATGATCGGCGGCGGCGTGACGCCCGAGGGCACCAACATCCAGCGCTTCCTGCCGCGCACCATCGATGAAGACCAGTGGCAGGCCGGCGATCGCGCGCTGACCTGGCTGTGGACGCAGTTCGGCCCCAAGAAAACCCCGCCCGCGCGCCCGCGCAAGGACGGCGCCAAGCCCAAGGTCAACATCATCGGGCCGATGTATGGTACCTTCAACATGCCGTCCGATCTCGCCGAGATCCGCCGCCTGATCGAAGGCATCGGTGCCGAGGTCAACATGGTGTTCCCGCTGGGCACCCACCTCGCCGACATTCGTCGCCTCGCCGACGCCGAGGTCAATGTCTGCATGTACCGCGAATGGGGCCGCGGCCTCTGCGAAGCCCTCGAGCGCCCCTATCTGCAGGCACCCATCGGCCTCAATTCGACGACGCTGTTCCTCAGGAAGCTGGCCGAGCTGACCGGCCTCGATGCCGAGCCCTTCATCGAGAAGGAAAAGCACACGACGATCAAGCCGCTGTGGGACCTGTGGCGCTCGGTCACCCAGGATTTCTTCGGTACCGCCAGCTTTGCCGTCGTCGCCACCGAAACCTATGTCCGCGGGCTGCGCAGCTTCCTCGAAGACGACATGGGGCTGCCCTGCACCTTCACCTTCATGCGCTCGGCCGGGATCAAGCCCGACAATGCCGCGGTGCTCGAAGCCATCAAGACCAATCCGCCGCTGATCATGTTCGGCAGCTACAACGAGCGGATGTACATGGCCGAGGTCGGCAGCCGCGCCATCTATGTGCCGGCCAGCTTTCCGGGCGCCGCGATCCGCCGTCACACGGGCACGCCGTACATGGGCTATTCGGGCGCGACCTATCTCGTCCAGGAAGTCTGCAACGCGCTGTTCGATGCGCTGTTCTTCATCCTGCCGCTGGCAAGCCAGATGGACCGCGCCGAGGCGACCCCGTCGCGCCTGCTCGAACAGGTCGCCTGGGAAGACGATGCCCGGTCGGAGCTCGATATCCTTGTCGACAAGCAGCCGGTGCTGGTGCGGATTTCCGCTGCCAAGCGACTGCGCGATGCCGCCGAACGCGCCGCGCGCGATGCCGGCGAAAAACAGGTTACCCGGGAACGGCTCTACGCCGCCGCCC
Source organism: Alphaproteobacteria bacterium (assembly GCA_003241875.1). Lineage (GTDB taxonomy): Bacteria > Pseudomonadota > Alphaproteobacteria > Sphingomonadales > Sphingomonadaceae > Sandarakinorhabdus. The sequence goes on along the minus strand of QBLU01000001.1, from coordinate 72,387 downwards.
GACTCTTCGAGGCGCAGGCCGCATGACCGGCTTTCGCTCACCCCTTGGTCCAATCCTGGACCTCGACCTCTTTGCGGTGGATTCCAACGCCGCAAAGCTGCCGGTCGGGCGAGGCCATTCCCGGCCCCGTGCGGCGGATAAACTGGAGGAAAATACATGAGTGACAACAAGCTGGGGCCAGGCACCTACCTGACCGACGCCGAAGCGAAGGAAGTGCACAAGCTCTTCGTTGCCTCGACGGCATTCTTCGTTTTCGTGGCGATCATCGCGCACTTCCTGGTGTGGTCGTGGCGTCCGTGGCTCGGGCCGGCCAAGGCCTTCGCCCAGGTCGAAAGCGTTCAGCAGGCCGACGCCACGCGCGCCGTGCCGACTCGCGGTTAAGGAGACGTTACGATGTGGAGAATTTGGCAGACTTTCAACCCGCAACGCATCCTGAGTGCATTGGCGATCTTCCTGTTCACGCTGGCGATCCTCATTCACTTCATCCTGCTGTCGACGGATCGTTACAACTGGCTGGACGGCGCTTCGGGCGCATCCACGAACACCACCGCGGCGTCGATCGCCACGGGGTCGGAATCGGCCTGATCCGGACAGCCGTATCGCGTTGCGTTTGTATCAAGGCGAGACGGGCAGGGTCAGCGTTTCTGGTCCTGCCCGCCCGCACCAACAGTTGAAATCCCGCGCCGTACCACAAGGGTAACGGGCAGAGGGGGAGGTGCGCCATGGCGCTGTTAAGTTTCGAGCGGAAATATCGCGTTCGCGGAGGTACGCTTGTCGGCGGTGACCTCTTCGACTTCTGGATCGGCCCCTTCTACGTGGGCTTCTTCGGGGTCACGACGATCTTCTTTTCAGCGCTGGGCACCGCGTTGATCCTGTACGGCGCCGCCATCGGCCCGACGTGGAACCCGTGGCTCATCAACATCGCGCCTCCCGACATCAAATACGGCCTGTCGCTCGCGCCGCTGCGCGAAGGCGGGCTCTGGCAGATCATCACCATCTGCGCGCTCGGGGCCTTCGGCTCCTGGGCCCTGCGCGAGGTCGAGATCTGCCGCAAGCTCGGCATGGGCTATCACGTCCCCGCCGCCTTCGGCATGGCGATCTTCGCCTATTTCAGCCTCGAGGTGATCCGCCCGGTGCTGATGGGCGCCTGGGGCTGGGGCTTCCCCTATGGCATCTTCAGCCATCTCGATTGGGTGTCGAACACCGGCTACCAGTACCTCCACTTCCACTATAACCCTGCGCACATGCTGGCGGTGAGCTTCTTCTTCACCACCGCCCTGGCGCTAGCGATGCACGGCGCGCTGGTGCTGTCGGCGGTCAATCCCGCCGAAGGCCAGGATGTGAAGTCGCCCGAATATGAAGACACCTTCTTCCGCGATCTCATCGGCTATTCGGTCGGTACGCTCGGCATCCACAGGGTCGGGCTGCTGCTCGCGCTGAACGCCGTGTTCTGGAGCGCGGTCTGCATCATCATCTCCGGTCCCTTCTGGTCACGTGGCTGGCCCGAATGGTGGACGTGGTGGCTCAACCTGCCGATCTGGCGCTAAGGGGAGCGAAGACAATGGCTTATCAAAACATCTTCACCCAGCTCCAGCTTCGCGGCGAATATGAGCCCGGCGTTCCGCTCGGCCCGCACAACGACCCGCGCTATGGACCGTTCGGCTACACCTATTGGCTGGGCAAGCTCGGCGGTACCCAGATCGGGCCGGTCTATCTCGGCAAGCTCGGCCTCGCCTCGCTGATCTTCGGCACGCTCGCCTTCTGCATCATCGGCCTCAATTTCTGGGCGCAGGTGAACTGGGACCCGATCCAGTTCGTGCGGCAGCTGTTCTGGCTGGCGCTGGAACCGCCGCCGGCCAAATACGGCCTGCGCATCCTGCCGCCGCTCCAGGAAGGCGGCTGGTGGCTGATTTCCGGCTTCTTCCTGACCTTGTCGGTGCTGCTCTGGTGGGTCCGCACCTATGTCCGCGCGAAACAGCTCGGCATGGGCACGCACATCGCCTGGGCCTTTGCCTCGGCAATCTGGCTCTACCTCGTCCTCGGCTTCATCCGGCCGCTGGCGATGGGCAGCTGGTCGGAAGCGGTGCCGTTCGGCATCTTCCCGCACCTCGACTGGACCGCGGCCTTCTCGATCCGCTACGGCAACCTCTTCTACAATCCGTTCCACGCGCTCTCGATCGTCTTCCTTTATGGTTCGGCGCTGCTGTTCGCGATGCACGGCGCCACCATCCTTGCCGTCGGCCGCTATGGCGGTGAGCGCGAGATCGAGCAGATCACCGACCGCGGTACTGCGTCAGAACGCGCTGCGCTGTTCTGGCGCTGGACAATGGGCTTCAACGCGTCGATGGAATCGATCCATCGCTGGGCGTGGTGGTTCGCGGTGTTGACGACGCTTACGGGCGGTATCGGCATCCTGCTGACCGGCACGGTCGTCGACAATTGGTACCTTTGGGCCGTCGAGCACCATTTCGCGCTGGCATACCCCGCGACCGGTATCGTCGATCCCGCCACTCTTCCGGGGGCACCGCAATGACCCGCAAACTCGTCACCCTCGTCTTCGTGCTGCCGGCCCTGCTGCTCGCCGGCTGCGAATTCGGGAAGAAAGCCGTGTCGCAGGTCGGTCCGCGCGGCACCGGGCTCAACCAGGTCAACGACAGCAGCAGCATGACCAAGGTGGCGGCGGTGCCGGAACCGCCGTACCCGCTGACCCCCGACATGCTGGAGGGGCCGCGCGCCAACGTGACGTACCAGAACGTCAAGGTGCTCGGCGACCTGTCGACCGAAGAGTTCAACTATACCATGGCGGCGATCACCAACTGGATCGCCCCGACCGAAGGCGAGAACGCCGGCTGCAATTATTGCCACAACCCGGCGAACATGGCGTCGGACGAGGTCTATACCAAGGTCGTCGCGCGTCGCATGTTCCAGATGACGCGCAGCATCAACAGCACCTGGCGGCCGCATTTCCAGGCCAGTGCCAATGGCGAAAATGCCGGCGTCACCTGCTGGACCTGCCACCGCGGCAATGCCGTGCCGAAATATGTCTGGTCGTCCGGCCTGCCAACGCCGAACAAGCTGGCCGGCAACCGGCGGGGCCAGAACATGCCGGCGCCGACCGTTGCCTATGCTTCGCTGCCCAATGATCCGTTCACGGCGTTGCTGCAGGGCAAGAACAACGTCCGTGTCGGCGGGCCCTCGGCGTATCCGACGGCCCACAAGGCCTCGATCCAGTCGACGGAACAGACCTATGGCCTGATGATGCACATGTCGCAGGGCCTCGGCGTCAACTGCACCTACTGCCACAACACCCAGAACTTCGCGAACTGGGCGCAATCGCGCACCCAGCGCGTGTCGGCCTGGTACGGCATCAAGATGGTGCGGGATACCAACGACAACTACATAACGTCGCTGGGCAGCGTCTGGCCCGCCAATCGGCTCGGGCCGGCCGGCGATCCCAAGAAGGTCTATTGCACGACCTGCCACCAGGGCCTGGCCAAGCCACTCGGCGGTTATCCGATGCTGAAGGACTATCCGGGCCTGAAGGGCGGGTACCACAGCGACACCCCGGGCGCGGCGGCTCCGCCGGTGACGGCAGCGGCACCCGAGGCAGAGCCGGTGCCGACACCGGTGGCTGCGGCGGACACGACCAAGCCCGCCGCCTGATCCGGCGCCCACACGACAAAGGGCCCGGGAGGCAACTCCCGGGCCCTTTCGCTTGCTCCGACGTGATCGGTCAGATCGTCCGGGCGATGACCTCGCGCATGATTTCCGACGTGCCGCCATAGATGCGCTGGACGCGCGCATCGCGCCACATGCGGGCGATCGGATATTCGTTCATGTAGCCGGCGCCGCCGTGCGGCTGTAGTGCAGCATCGACGACCTCGCCCTGCATTTCGGTGTGCCACAGCTTGGCGGCGCTCGCCTCGGCCGCTGTCAGCTTGCCTTCGAGCAGGCGCTTCAGGCCCCAGTCGATATGCGCCCAGCCGACCTGCAACTGGGTCTTCAGCGAGGCGAGGGTGAAGCGGGTGTTCTGGAAATCGAACACCGTCTTGCCAAAGGCCTTGCGGTCCTTGGTGAACTTCACCGCCTCGTCGAACGCGCGCTGGGCGCCGGCCTGGGCGCCGATTGCGATGCCGAGCCGTTCCTGCGGCAGCTGGCTCATCAGATAGATGAAGCCCTTGTTCTCCTCGCCGAGGCAGTTGGTCATCGGCACGCGGACCTCGTTGAAGAACAGCTCCGACGTGTCGGCGCTGTGCTGGCCGATCTTGTCGAGGTTGCGGCCGCGGGCAAAACCTTCGCGATCGCTTTCGACGAGGATCAGCGACGTGCCCTTAGCGCCCTTGTCGGGGTCGGTCTTGGCGACGACGATGATCAGGTCGGCGTTCTGGCCGTTGGTGATATAGGTCTTGGAGCCGCTGATGACATAATGGTTGCCGTCCTTCTTGGCGGTCGTCCGCACGCCCTGCAGGTCGGATCCGGCGCCGGGCTCGGTCATCGCGATGGCGGTGATCAACTCGCCGCTGATCATCTTGGGCAGGTATTTCTGCTTCTGCTCTTCGGAGCCATAGGCGACGAGATAGTCGGCGACGATGTCGGATTGCAGCGTGATGCCGGCCGAGCAGCCCGAATAGGCGAGTTCCTCGTTGACGACGGCGTTGTAGCCGAAATCGAGACCGAGGCCGCCATACGCCTCGGGCACCGTCGGGCACAGCAGGCCATTGTCGCCGCACGCCCGCCAGAAGTCCTTGGAAACGATGCCTTCGTGCTCGAAACGGTCGATGTTGGGATAAAGCTCGCGATCGAACAGCTTGCGGACGGTGTCGCGAAACGCGGCATGGTCCTCGTTATAGCATTCGCGTCCGCTGGCATCGAGCATCATGGATCTCCACAGGCTGGGTTGCCGTAAACGTTAGCCTGAAGTTCGGGACGTGCGCCACCTGTCTTGCAAGAGAGGGCCGGCAAGTGCGACAACGCTGCCATGCGAAACATTCTTGCCCTCACCATTGCCCTGACGCTCGCCGGCCCGCTGCTGGCCGCCCCTGCAACGGGCGACGATCCCAATCTGGCGCGGGCCCGGGCGGTGCTGAAGGCGCAGCCGATCATCGACGGGCACAACGACTGGCCCGAGCAGCTGCGCGACCAGTTCGGCGAGACCTGGTGGAGCGTCGACCTCGCCGCCGACAGCCGCACCTTCAAGAAGCCGCTGCAGACCGACATTCCGCGCCTTCGTGCCGGCATGGTCGGCGGGCAATTCTGGTCGGTCTGGGTGCCGGCCAATGTCACCGGCCCGGCGGCGGTCAAGGCGACGCTCGAGCAGATCGACATCGTTCGCGGCATCGTCGCGCGCCACCCCGGCGACTTCGCGCTGGCGAGCACCGCCGCCGATGTCCGCCGCATCCAGAAGACCGGCAAGGTCGCCAGCATGATGGGGGTCGAAGGCGGCAGCCAGATCGACAACAGCCTGCCGGCGCTGCGCATGTTCTACGATCTCGGCGTCCGCTACATGACGCTGACGCACGTGCGCCACAACGACTGGGCCGACAGCGCCAACGAGGCGCCGCGCAAGGAACCGCTGACCGCGTTCGGCAAAGCCGTCGTCGGCGAGATGAACCGCATCGGCATGATCGTCGACCTCAGCCATGTCTCCGAAGGCACGATGAAGGCGGTGCTGGCGATGACCAGGGCACCGGTGATGTTCTCGCATTCATCGGCGCGCGCCATCACCGATCATCCGCGCAACGTGTCCGACGAGGTGCTGAAGCTGGTCGCCGCCAATGGCGGGATCGTCATGGTCAACTATGCCCCCGGTTATGTGTCGCGCAAGCGGATGGAGTGGGAAGCGGCGCGGGCCGGCATCAAGGCGAGCTATAACGCACCGCCCTATTCGGGGCTGTACATCGGCCAGCCCGAACGCGCCGCCACCGCGCTGGCGGAATGGGACAAGGCCAACCCGATGCCGGCGGTAACGCTGGCCGAGGTCGCCGACCATGTCGACCATATAGCCAAGGTTGCCGGCATGGACCATGTCGGCATCGGCGGCGACCTCGACGGCATCGACACGACGCCGACTGGCCTGGAGGGCGTCGAGACCTATCCGGCGCTGATCGCCGAACTGCTGCGCCGCGGCTGGAGCGACGCCGATTGCCGGAAGCTGGCGGGCGGCAATATCCTGCGGGTGATGGAAGCGGTGGAAAAGGTCTCGGCGGGGTTGAAGGGGCAGGTGCCGAGCGCGGCGACGCCGTAATTCGAGAGCCGGCAAGTCGCCGGGGTTCGCTCTCCCCTGTCGTCATCCCCCGCCCGCTCACGCTGAGCTTGTCGAAGCGCATGGTCACCCGCGGGCTGGCGCTTCGACAAGCTCAGCGTGAGCGGGTGGTGATGGGAAGCTGCTGGCGCAGGGCGTTTTCGACCGTTGTGTAGTTGCCATCGTGGCGTCCGTGGCAAAGCCGCGGCTGGCGTCCGACGGGTTTTGGTCGGGGTGCCGACAGCACGGCCTGTCGCGCGCAGCAGACAGCAAAATGGCGGCCGGTGCTGCCACCGGCCGCCACTGTGTCGTGCCACCTGGGTGGTGTCACCTTGCTGGTCGGCTTCGAGACCTTGCGGGCTTTCTGCTTTCCGGCGCGGCGTGCCTTCCCTGGTCACGGCACTTTCGCAAGACGTTCCGGCGGCCGAAGCTGCCTTTCCGTCTCACTGGACCGATCGTTTCCGGTGGTCCCCGTCGCGACCATTTGCATGGTGGCTCCGGTTTCACGCCTTGGCGGTCGACCCAGCCAGGTTTTCTGCGCTGCAATTTCCGGCTTGCGCCTCGAATGCCTGCTTCGACCTGACTATAACCGTTTCTTTTCCTTTGGCTTTTCAGCCTCCGTCAATTCCCGGCTACAAGTGAATGGTCTCACCAAAGCCTGAGTCGCAAAAGCGAAATATTGGCCTTTTGCCCTGTGGATAACGAGGATAACGGGGATAAGTGGTACTCTTCAGAAGGGTCGGTCAGTCCCGTTCCACCGCAATGGCCGTTGCTTCGCCGCCGCCGATGCACAGCGCCGCGACGCCGCGCTTGCCGCCGGTGCGTTCCAGCGCCGCGACCAGCGTCGCGATGATGCGCGCCCCCGAAGCGCCGATCGGGTGGCCCAGCGCCGTGGCGCCGCCGTGGATGTTGAGCTTGGCGTGCGGAATGCCGAGGTCGTGCATGGCGATCATCGCCACCGTCGCGAACGCCTCGTTGACTTCGAACAGGTCGACCTCGCCGATCGTCCAGCCGGCCTTCTTCAGCACCTTTTCGATCGCCGGCACCGGTGCCGTGGTGAACTTGCCCGGTTCATGGGCATGGGCGGCATGGGCGATAATGCGCGCCCGCACCGTCAGGCCGTCGCGCGCCGCGGTGCTGGCAAGGCTCAGCACCAGCGCGGCGGCGCCGTCCGAAATCGAGGAGGCATTGGCGGCGGTGATGGTGCCGTCCTTGGCGAACGCCGGCTTCAGGCCGGGGATCTTGTCGGGCCGCGCCTTGCCGGGCTGTTCGTCGGCCGCCACCACCGTGTCGCCGCCGCGGCCGCTCACGGTAACCGGCGTCACCTCGTCGTCGAACGCCCCCGACGCGATCGCGGCATTGGCGCGGTTGAGGCTCTCGATCGCATATTCGTCCTGGGCGATCCGGGTGAACTGGTAATCGCGCGCCGATTCCTCGGCAAAGGCACCCATCAGCTTGCCGGGGTTATAGGCGTCCTCCAGCCCGTCGAGGTACATCGAATCCTTCACCGCATCATGGCCGATGCGGGCGCCGGCGCGGTGCTTGGTGAGCAGATACGGCGCGTTCGACATGCTCTCCATGCCGCCGGCAACGATGAACTCGGCGGTGCCGGCCAGCAGCGCGTCGTGCGCCATGATCGTCGCCTGCATGCCCGAACCGCACATCTTGTTGACGGTCGTGGCCTCCACGGACAGCGGCAGCCCGGCACCCAGCGCCGCCTGGCGCGCCGGCGCCTGGCCGAGCCCGGCGGGCAGCACGCAGCCCATGAAGATCTGACCAACCTTCGCCGCATCGACGCCCGAGCGTTCCACCGCCGCCTTGACCGCGACCGAGCCAAGCTGCGTCGCCGACACTCCGGCCAGCGCGCCCTGGAAACCGCCCATCGGCGTGCGGGCGAAACCGGTGATGACGACAGGATCGGCGGGGCGAGACATGGAGCATCCTCTGGCTGTATTATGTCGCGCCACATAGGCCCGGCCACCGCCGACTCCAAGAGCGAGGACGCATGCAGCTCAACCATGTCACCGTGCCGGCCGACGATTATGATGCCAGCCTGGCCTTCTACACCGCCCTGGGCCTCGTCCAGATCGTCGCCGCGCCGCCGCGCTATGCCCGGTTCGAGATGCCAGGCGCTGACACCGCAGGCGCGACACTGTCGTTCGAGGTCACTCCCGGCCACCGCGCCGGCGACGCGGAAATCTTCCTCCATTGCGACGATGTCGATGCCGACCATGCCGCCGCGGTGGCGCGCGGCGTGGTGTTCGATGCGCCGCCGCAGGACCGGGACTATCTGTGGCGCCGCACCGAAACCCGGGATCCGGCGGGCAATCGCATTGTCCTGTACCACGCCGGCCGTAACCAGCGCTTTCCGCCCTGGCGCATCGACGGGCGGACCGGCGACTGAGGCGGGGCGCGGGCCCGATCGCGCCAGCCGGGCGTTTCCCTGTCGCAACCATAACGACAGGACTACCAATGAATATTCCCGAAAACACCGTCGTCGCCGTCGCTGATGGCGAGAAGCTGAACCTGTTCCGCAACACCGGCGACGCCGCTACGCCGCAACTGTCAGCGCTCGCCGATGCCGACATCTCGAGCGACAACAAGGGTTCCGGCAGCCGTCACCAGAGCAGCAGCGCCAATCCCGATGACAGCCAGCAGAACGAGGACGGCTTTGCCGCCGGGATCGCATCGGAACTCAACAAGCGCGTGCTCGACGGCAAGATCGACAATCTGATCATCGTCGCGGCGCCGCGCACGCTCGGCGAACTGCGCAAGCATTACCACAAGGCGCTGAGCGCGGTGCTGGTCGGTGAAGTCGCCAAGGACCTGACCGGGCATTCGGTTGCCGATGTCGAAAAGATCCTCGCCGCCGCCTGAACCACAGGGTCTGGCGGTCAGGCGGCGCGCACGCCCTGGACGCCCGACCCGGTCAGCAGCACGCTCTGCAACCCGTCGACGATGCGGAACACCGTGCCCTGCGGCGCATCGTCGGCGACGCGGACCCCGTGCCAATCGTCGCCGCCGACCAGCAACCCGCGCAGCACCCGCGCCGTGATGCCGTGGCTGATCGCCAGCACCGGCCGCGCCGGGTCGAGCTGATCGAGCCAGCTTTGCAGTCGCGCGGCGATGGCGGGAAACCATTCGCCATTCGGCGGCTCGACGGCAAACAGCCGGCGCTCGATATCGACGATCGGGCCGATCTCGGCGACGATGTCGGCGTAATAACGCCCCTCCCAATCCCCCACGTCGATCTCCAGCAGGCGCTTGTCCTGCCGCCAGTCGAAGAACGGGTGGCCGAGATGTTCGCCGACGATCGCCGCGGTCTGCTGGGTACGGCCCGACGGCGACACCCACAGGTCGCGATCGGGCCGCGGCCCCAGCACCTCGGCAAGCGCTGCGCCCATCGCCTCGGCCTGGCCGATACCGGCGCGGGTCAGCGGCGTATGCGCCATGTGCCCCTGCATGCGCGCGGCGGCGTTGAACACGGTTTCGGCGTGGCGGGCGAGAATGATGTCCATGCCGCCACCTGTAACAGCCGCGTTGCACTTCGCCACTACCGCGATGCGCGCGCTTCGCTATAGTCGCCCGCGACACAACCCTTACGGGCAAACAAGGACTGTAAATGAAGGCGACGGTCGAACGCGCGACGCTGCTGAAATGCCTGGCGCACATCCAGTCGGTGGTTGAGCGCCGCAATACCATTCCCATCCTGTCGAACGTGCTGATCGAGGCGCGGTCCGACGGTTTGCGGCTGATGGCGACCGATCTCGACTTGCAGGTCGTGGAGACCATCCCCGCCGCCATCGACATCAACGGTGCCACCACCGTCAGTGCCCACACCTTGTTCGATATCGTCCGCAAGCTGTCGGAAGGCAGCCAGGTCGAACTCGCCGTCGCCGGCGACAAGATGACCGTCGTCGCCAACCGCTCGCGGTTCAGCCTGGCCACTTTGAAGCGCGACGATTTCCCGGTGATCGCCGAAACCGAGCTGCCGACGGTGTTCAGCCTGTCGGCCAAGGAACTACGCGAGCTGATCGACAGCACCCGCTTTGCCATCTCGACCGAGGAAACCCGCTATTATCTCAACGGCATCTACATCCATGCCGTCGAGGGCGCGTCGCCCAAGCTGCGCGCCGTCGCCACCGATGGCCACCGCCTGGCCCGCATCGAGCTCGACCTGCCCGACGGCGCCGCCAACATGCCGGGCGTCATCGTGCCGCGCAAATGCGTCGGCGAAGTGCGCAAGCTGCTCGATGAGTACGCCGACGACACGCTGATCGAAATCTCGCTGTCGACGTCGAAGATCCGCTTCCGGTTCAGCCCCGAAGCGACGCTGACGTCCAAGCTGATCGACGGCACCTTCCCCGACTACAGCCGCGTCATCCCGACGGCGAACGATCGCATCCTCAAGATCGACACCCGCAGCCTGTCGGAAGGCGTCGACCGCGTCGCCGCCATCGCCACCACCGAGAAGACCCGCGCCGTGAAGCTGGCGCTGGGCCGCGACAAGGTCACGCTGTCGGTCACCAGCCCCGAAAACGGCACCGCCGCCGAGGAAGTGCCGGCCGAGTACACTTCGCCGGAATTCGAGGTCGGCTTCAACTATCGCTACCTGCTCGACATCCTGGGGCAGGTCGGCAGCGACCAGGTCGACGTCCATCTCGCCGACGCCGCGGCGCCGACGCTGATCCGCGAAAGCGATGACAGCCGGGCGCTGTACGTTCTGATGCCGATGCGGGTCTGATCGCGGCGCGGGGTCGCACGGCCGGGAACTTGCTTTCTGGTCTGCCGGTTAGGGACACATCCCAATCGGAGACAGACCATGGCCGACAAATTCGCCCTCATCACCGGTGCCTCGACCGGCATCGGTTTCGAACTCGCCCACATCGCTGCGGATAACGGCTACGACCTGCTGATCGTGGCCGACGAGGCGCTGATCGAGGACGCCGCCGCCGACCTGCGTACCAAGAATGTCGCGGTCGACGCCGTGGAGGCCGACCTGGCGACGCTGGAGGGGGTCGACGCCGTCATCGCCCGCGCCGCCGGCCGCCCGATCGATCTCGTCTGCGCCAACGCCGGTCGCGGCCTCGGCCATGGCTTTCTCGACCAGGATGTCGACGACTGGCGGCGGGTCATCGATACCAACATCACCGGCACGCTGTACCTGCTGAAGCAGGTGCTGACGCCGATGGTGGCGCGCGACGCCGGCAAGCTGCTGATCACCGGGTCGATCGCCGGCTATATCCCGGGCAGCTTCCAGGCCGTCTACAACGGCAGCAAGGCGTTCATCGACAGCTTTGCCGACGCGCTGCGCAATGAGCTGAAGGACAGCAAGGGCATCACCATCACCACCCTGATGCCGGGGCCGACCGAAACCGAATTCTTCGACCGCGCCGACATGCTCGATACCAAGGTCGGCAACGATGAAAAGGCCGATCCGGGCAAGGTGGCGCGCGATGGCTGGGCCGGCCTGATGGCGGGCGATGCGCATGTGATTTCCGGCTGGCAGAACAAGGCCCAGGTGCTGGCCTCGCGGGTCGTGCCGGCGTCGGTGATGGCCGAGCGGCATCGCGCCATCGCCGAGCCGGGCAGCGCCGAATAGGGCGCTAGCGTTCCGCCAGGATGTGCCGGACGGTCGGCTGCATGCGAGCATTGTAGCGCGCCAGCACCGGATGGTCGCCGCCGGTGCCGAAATGGGTGACGAGGTCGCGGCCGGTCCAGTAATGGAGCGCAAAACCCGGCCCCTCGGCGACGATCATGTCGCGGCCATCGGGCCGGTCGGCGTCGAGGGCGCGGAAATCCAGCGCGACCTGAGGCGCCGTCGACGGGCAGACGGCCAGCGTCGTTCCGCCCCAGCCGGTAACGATGGCGCGGTGCAGGTGGCCGCTCAGCAGGCGGATGACATGGCGGTGCGGCGCCAGCGTCGCGCGCAGCAACTCCACCCAGGGGGCATCGGCACTTTCGGTCATCCAGCCATTGCCGGTTTCGATCGGGGGGTGGTGGAGGACGACGATCGTCGGCTTGGGCGATGCCGCCAGCGCCGCATCGAGCCAGGCGGCACGGGTGTCGTCGAAACTGCCGCCGTGGCGTCCCGCCTCCAGCGTATCGAGGACGACGATCCGCAGCGGGCCGGCATCGTGGCAATATTGCACGTGGCCGCCGGCCATCAGCGGCACATCGCTGAACACGCTGCAGAAATTCGTGCGGTCGTCGTGGTTGCCGAGCGCCGGCAGCACCGGGAACGGCAGGTCGTCGCACAGGCTTTTCAGCGTGCGGTACGATGACAGCGTGCCGGCCTCGGTCAGGTCGCCGCTGGCGAGCAGCAGGTCGGGGCGCGGGTCGAGCGCCAGCAGGCTGGCCAGGACATCGTCGAAACGCTTGCGATTCAGCTCCGCCGGGTCGTCCGGCTGGAAACCCAGGTGGATATCGGTGACCTGCGCGATCAGCATCGGCCGGATAGCGTCCCCCATGGGCGATGGATACATCGCCCGGGTGCAGCGTGACGCAACACCGGCAGCGGCGCAAGGCCGCGGATCAGCGCCGGCCGTCGGCGAGGATGGCGCGGGCGGCATTGTGCCCCGGCGCGCCGGTAACGCCGCCGCCGGGATGGGTGCCGGCGCCGCACATGAAGAGGCCGCGCAACGGCCCGCGGTAATTGCCGTGGCCGAGCATGGGCCGCGCCGAGAACAGCTGGTCGAGCGTCAGCTTGCCGTGAAAGATATCGCCGCCGATCAACCCGAAGTCGCGCTCCAGATCGAGCGGCGACTTGATCTGCCGGCCGATCACCGAGGCGGCAAAGCCCGGTGCTGCCTTGTCGACGGTGGCGATCATCAGGTCGGCGACGGTGTCGCGATGATCGTCCCAGTGCATGCCGTTCGGCAGTTCGGGCGCGACATGCTGGCAGAACAGGCTGGCGACGTGCTGGCCCGGCGGCGCCAGGCTGTCGTCGAGGGTCGACGGGATCAGCATCTCGACGATCGGCGCCCGCGACCAACCGGTCCGGCGGGCGTCGATCCACGCCTGCTCCATGTAATCGAGGCTGGGGGCGAGGACGATGCCCGCCGACAGATGCGCCCCGGGGCCGGGCTTGCAGGTAAAGCTCGGCAATTCCGACAGCGCGACGTTCATGCGGAACGTGCCAGACCCGGATTTGTAGCGGCCGATGCGGGCAAGGAAGTCCGCCGCGAGGTGATGCGGCTCGATCAGCCGCTCATAGAGGATGCGCGGGTGGACGTTCGAAACGACGTGGCCGGCGCGAATGGTGTCGCCGGCGGCGGTGACGACGCCGGTGGCACGGCCGCGCTCGACCAGCACTTCAGCGACCTCGCAATCGGTGCGGATGGTGACGCCGAGCGCCTCGCAGGCGCGGGTCATCGCCTGGGTGATGGCGCCCATGCCGCCGATGGCATGGCCCCAGGCGCCCTTGACGCCGTTGACCTCGCCGAAGACGTGGTGGAGGAGCACGTACGCCGACCCCGCTGCATAGGGCGATGCGTAATTGCCGACGATCCCGTCGAAGCCGAGCACCGCCTTCAACGGCGCGCTTTCGAACCAGCCGTCGAGAAATTCCCCCGCCGAGGTGGCGAACAGCTCGAGCAGCACCCGGCGCTCGTCCATCGTCAGCCGCCGCAGCCGGTTGCCGAGCCGCGCCGCGCCGATCAGCTCGGGAATGGCGTCGCGCCAGCCGCCGTCGGTGAGATTGGGCGGGATCTCCAGCACCAGGTCGCGCAGCAGGTCGGCGATGGTTTCGAGCTGCGCCTCATAGGCGGGCAGGGCGGCAGCGTCTTTTTCCGAGAACTTGGTGACTTCGGCGATCGAGCCGCCGCCGCCGGTCAGCAGATAGCGGCCATCGTCGGTCGGCAGAAAATTGGCGAACGGCCGGTTGACGATGCGAAGCCCGTGGCGGTGCAATTCGAGGTCGGCGATGACCCGCGGGTTGAGCAGCGAGACGGTGTAGCTCGCCACCGAATTGCGAAAGCCAGGGTGGAATTCCTCGGTGACCGCGGCCCCACCGGTGACGCCGCGGCGCTCGAGCACGGTGACCTTGCGCCCGGCCCTGGCCAGATAGGCGGCGCAAACCAGGCCATTGTGGCCGCCACCGATGATGACAGCGTCGCCGTCCGCTGCGCGCAAACCCGTTCCCCCTTGCAAGCCCTGCCGTTCCTAGAGGCAATGGCGGGCAAAGGGAACGGGTGCGGGGGTAGTGTGGGTTTGCTTGGGCCCAACATAACTGTCACCCCGGCGTAGGCCGGGGCCCATGGACCACCGGCTGTCGGCACCGATGTACCCGCGCCTTCGAATGCGTGATTCATGGGCCCCGGCCTTCGCCGGGGTGACGATACAGTCGTCAGTCGCGGCTGTACGAGCGCACCCGCGGCCGTCCGGTGGCCGAAACGTCGGTCGCACCAGCGCTCCAGCCCTGGTTGCGCCAGCTCGCCTGGCGCTCGTCGAGATCGACGACGCCATCCTCATCGAGGATCTCGCTGGCGCGATCGACGTCGCCATCGGCGACATGGACGGTCAGCAGATGGCCGCCACGCCGCAGGCCTTCCTCATAGTCATGGCTGTCGCCGGCAAAGAAGCTGACGATCTTGTCCCAGGCCCCGCGGTGGTTGTGATCGGCATGCGTATCCTCGTCATGGCCGAGGCGGTGGCCCTGGTCGTCGACGAAGTCGCCGAGCGCCGTGCGGTGCAGGTGATCCTCCTTGTCGGCAACATTCTTGCCGGTACGATCATCGACGAAGTCGCCGATTGCATTGCGGTGCAGGCCATCCTCCTTGTCGGCAACGCTCTTGCCGGTGCGATCATCGACGAAATCGCCGAGCGCGTTGCGGTGTGTCGGCGCGTTTTCGGTCTCGGTCTGGCGCTGCCGCAGCCCGACATTGCCGGAATAATCGGTGGTGGTACCGAATTCGGCGCCATAGACTCCGCCGGGCGGCCGCTGGACATCGGAAAAGCCTTCGCTTTGGCCGGTTTCGCGGTTGCCGGTCGCCGGCTTGCCGAGGCTGTGCGCGTCATGGATGGCGATATCGCTGTCGCCGATCCCGGCGCGGGCGAGGCGGTCGCGGGCCGCTTCGGCCTCGGCGCGGCTGTCGAACATCGCGGTAACGGTACGCATGGTCTACTCTCCCTGACCGTGAAGTTGGGGCGGCGGAACACTGCCACGCGACAACTACCATCGAGCGGCGACGCGGTTCCGAGGCGTCAGCGGGAACGGGGGGCCAGCAGCGCCACCTGCGTCGGCAGCGCCGGAGCGGCGGGCGGGCCGCCATGGCCGTCGGCGCCAGGGTGATAGGCGTGGCAAGTGGCGCAGGTGGCCGCGACCCTGGTCTTGACGGTCGTGGCGCCATGGCATTCGCGGCATTGCGACACCGGCGGCAGCAGCACATCGCTCGCGGCCTTCGAGACGGCGGTGCCCTTGTGGCAGCTGATGCAGGCGGCATCGCCGGTGCGGCCGTCCTGGCTGCGGTGCTTCCTGTGCACGAAAGCCCCCTTGGGCAGGTAGCGGTCGGTCAGCGTCACCGGCGCGATGGCGTGGCGCCGCGCTGTATCGGCTGCGCCGGTGTCGATCACGGCATGGCAATCGGCACAGACGCCGCGCGGTGAAAAGATGCCGGTGATGGCGGCATCGGCACGCAGCCGGGCCTCGCCGGGGCTGGTCAGGCGCAGGTCGGCGGTCACGGCCTCCGCGCGCTGGCCGGGCAGGCGCCGCTCGAACGCCAGCCGCTGCACCCCGGCGCGCGGGCTGAACGCCTGGGCGAGATAGAAATCGCGGACGATGCCGGCGACCTGCTGCGGCTTGCCGTGAGGCAGGGTGCGGACGACGCCGCCGTCGCGGGCAAAGGCGAGATCGTGGCAGGCGCTGCAATTGCCCTCCATGGTGATCGGCTTGAAGCCGATGCCGTCGCTGTCGGGCGTGTGGCAATCGCCGCAGCCGAGGGCGCCATTCGCGGCGAGGCCCTGGCGGCGCACCATGTTGGCGACGCTGTTGGTCTTCGACAGGTGCAGCTCGTGCGGATAGACCAGGCCGTTGTTCTCGCGCGGGCGGCCGGCGAGCGAGACGCGCTCGAAACGCGGGCGGGTCGGCGACGGGTCTCGCACCACGGTGGCGCGGAACTGCGGATGCCCGGCCCAGTCGGGCACATCGGCGACGGCGGTATCGCGCAGCCGCGTCGACAGGCCGGCGTGGCAATCGGTGCAGAAATTCGCCGCCACCAGCAGCGCCCCGCGCGGGCCTTCATGCTCCTTGTGGCACGATGCGCAGCGGCCCTCCGGCAGGTTCAGGCCCTGGTGCAGCGCCGCGGCGGCACCGGTGGCGGCCAGGCGCCCGCGCACCATGCGGTCGGCCGCGGCATGGGCGGGCAGGGTCGCCGGCTTGTGGCAGGCGACACAGGCGCCGTCGGTGACCGACACGAACGCCTTTTGGTGGCAGGCGCCGCAATCCTGGGCGAGCCCGGCATGGGCGGCCGACAGCGGCCCGCTCGACCAGACGCTGTCGGGCCGCCAACCGCCAGCGGCGACGGGTTGGGCGACCGCGCCTCCCGGCTGCGCGGCGGCGGCAACCATGGCGTCGGGCAGCCGCGTCTGCCGCCTGGTCATCGACCAGATCGGCAATGCCAGGCCGACCATCAGAACCAGCAGCACCAGCCCCCAGGCCATGCGGCGCTTGCCCGGAATGGTGCCCTGCAGGGAAAAGATGCCGGTCTCGGCGCCGGCATCGGCGGCGTCGCTGGCGGCGATGACGCGTTCGGCGGTGACGGCGACGCTGCCGGGGGCATCGCCCGGCGCCAGCGTCAGCCGGTGGCTGGCCATGGCGATCGCCGGGCCGCTGGCGACATCGAGGTCGGCGCGGTTGACGAAGCGGCCGTCGATTTCGAGCGGGATGCCGCCCGTCGCCTCGATGGCGACGCGGCCGTCGGACAGCAGCGACAGCCGGGCATGACGAAGCATGATGCCGAGGTCGGCGAGCTGGATGTCGCAATCGGTGCCGCGCCCGACGGTGATCTCGGCGGCGGCGAAGCTGCGCGTGCGGACGATGTCGCCGCCATCGGCGCGCCGGGCGACCTGGCGGACGATGAAGCTCATGGCGCGACGCTCATGCCGTCACCAGTAGAGAAAGACGCTGAGCACATGCGCCAGCAGCGCGGCGAGCAGCGCAAAGGTCGCCGGCACATGGACATAGAGCCACAGCTCGAGCCGGGTCTTGAGCCCGATATGCCGGCGTGCCTGGGCCAGCGCCGCGTCCTTGCGTTCGAGCAGGAACAGGATCTGCGTCAGCCGCGCGTCGGGGGTGCCGCGGCGCAACCGGTCATCGACGATGGCCTGCACCGCCGCGCGCGCCCGGGCGTTGCCGCAGCGCGGATAGCGGCCGGTCAGCCGCGACCACAGCCCGCCACCGACGTCGCAGCGTTCGAGGCTGAGCCGCACCAGCTCGGCCTCGGCCTTGTCGAGCGGCTGGGCGGCGGTGTCGAGCTGGCGATCGAGCGCGCGCAACGCCTCCAGCATCTGCGGCTGGGTGGCCTCGTTGCGGTTCGCCGACAGCTGCGCCGGCAGGGTCGCATAGACGGCGATGCCATACAGCCCCGACAGCACGACGATCATCATCAGCAGATAGGCGAGGCCATGGACGTTGAAGCCGAGCTGGAAGCCGCTGTGCAGCGTCGCGACGACGATCAGCGACAGCCCGAGATAGACATGCGCCGAGGTCCAGCCCTTCAGCGAGTAGGCCCGCGTGGTGATGATGCGCTTCCGAAGCCCGATGAGGCTGAGCCACAGGATCAAGGCCGCGCCGACGCTGCCGAGCAGATAGCCCGTCGCGGTGCCGCCGTTGGGGCGCGGCTGCGGATCGGTCAGCGCATAGACCGCGATGGCCAGCGCCGACAGGCCGAGCGCAACCTTGCGCCAGCGGCCGCCGCGATGCGCCAGGAACCCCGAATGGGCGATGTCGCGCGGGGCGGCGGCGACCGCCTTGCCGGTGCTGCGGGCGCGGGTCGCCATCAGTCGTCACTGCGATCGAGCAGCGCCACCGACAGGAATTGTTCGGGCGAGACGCGGATGGCGGCACCGGTCGGGCAGGCGCGCACGCACGCCGGCCCTCCCGACTGTCCGGTGCACATGTCGCATTTGATCGCCTTTTTCGGCGCTTCGGTGGCCTTGCTTGCGTGCTTGTACCGCCATTTCCTGTCGGGTTCGCCCGGCCCCGGCCCCTGGCCGAACAGCAGCCAGTTGAGCAGCCATGGTTTCTTCGGCGGCACCTGGTCCATGCGAATGACGCCATAGGGGCAGTTGCGCTGGCAATTGCCGCAGCCGATGCAGGTGTCGTCGATATAGACCTCGCCCGTCGGCCCTCGATGGATGGCGTTGGGCGGGCAGTCGGCCATGCAATGCGGGTGCTCGCAATGGCGGCACGAGGTCGGCACGTGCAGATGCGCATAGGTGCGCCCGGCCTCGCGATCGAGCCGCGACAGGCCGTCATGGCTGTCGGCACAGGCTTTCTCGCAATTGTCGCAGCCGACGCACAGCTTTTCGTCGATCAGCAGCACGTCGGTGGCCTCCCCGACGCCATTGTCGACGAGGAAATTGGCGACGCCGGTGTACATCTCGACGACGCCGCCGAAACTGTCCTTCTTCGATTCGATGAAGCTGTTGAGCCGGGTCCGGCTCGCCATGTCGTCGCGCAGCCGCGCCAGCAGGCCGGGCTTGGCCGCCAGCAGCGCGCGGAATTGCTCGCCGGGCAGGCGGATGACGTCGGATTTGACTGCGGCGCGCACGGTGGCGGTGCGCGGGCCGCCGTCGATGACCGCCATTTCGCCGCTGTACGATCCGGCCGGGACATAGCTGAGGAACACCGGCTTGCCGCCGATGGTCTTTTCGACGACCATCGAGCCCGATCGGATGATGAAGATGTCGTCGCCGGTCTCGCCCTCCTTGATGATGGCCTGGCCGGCACGCACCGTCTCGACCCTGGCCGCTGCGATGACATCGACGAGGTCGGCAGGGGTCAGCCCCGACTTGAAGATCTGCAACAGGCTGCGTTCGGTGGTGATGCGGGTGATCTCGCGCGCCGCCGGCGGCACCGCCGACATCAGTTTCAGCGCGGCGCTGCGCGAGATCTCGACGATGCAGTCGCTGCCGGCGCGGACGGTGGCGCCGCGGCGGCGGCCGGAGATCAGCCCGACCTCGCCGAAGATGGTGCCCGCCGCCAGCGGCACCGTCACCGCCGGGTTGGCGGGGTCGATCTCGACCAGCACGTCGCCATCGGCAATGCCGAACAGCGACGACCCCGGCGCGTTGCGTTCGAAGATGACGGTGCCGGCGGGATAGGCGCGGGCCTCGCTGTCGAGCATGAACTCGCGCATCTGCAGCGGGCTCATCTCATTGAGGATCGAGACGTTGGCGCGCAGGAATTCCAGCCATTCGGCGACGCTGCGGTCCCCGGGGAGCCCGGCGAACCTGGCCTCGAGGATCGGCTCGTCGGCGGGCAGCAGCGCGCTGTTGCCGTTGATGAACTCGACCACGTCATGGCCCTGGTTCATGCAATGCTTGATCAGCGGATAGCCGGCGAGCGCGCCGACGACATGGATGCCGGGGGCGGTCGATTCGAACGTCGCCGACAGTTTCGGGAACGCCAGCCGGTCGCTCGACGCGAATTCGACACCGCAAGCCTCGACAAAGGCACGTGGCGGCGCCGACCCCATGCGGGCGATGATCCGGTCGCAGCGGGCGCGGACCTCGCCATCGGCGGTGTCGAGGGTGATCCAGCCGGGCTCGATCACCCGCGTCGTCGTGCCGGTCATGGTGGTGATGCGCCCGGCATCGCGCGCCGCCATCAGCGCCTTCACATTGGCATCCTTGGCGGTTGAGAATTCCGCCGAACGGTTGACGATGGTGACGACATTGCCATGCGCCGCGTCGGCCGCCAGCCCCAGCGCGTTTTCGATGCCGGCATCGCCGCCGCCGATGACGAAGATATGCTCGTCGTTGTACGCGCCGGGGTCGTCGAGCTGGTACTGGACGTGCGGCAGGTCACCGCCCGGGCACGTCATCAGGTTGGGGTTGCCCTGGGTGCCGATGGCGAGGACGACGGTATCGGCGATGATGCTGTCGCCATCGGCCAGCGTGATGCGATACGGCGGCGCCAGCCGTTGCAGCTCGCGGGTTTCGCTGCTGCCGTCGCGCTTGCGGCTGATGATGGCCTGGACGCTGCCGGGGATCGGGTCGCCGGTGCCGGTGATCGATCGCACCTCGGCGTGGTGGCGGACGGCGATGCCGGCGGCGGCGGCCATGCTGCCCCAGCGGCCGAGCACCGTCTCGCGCTTGCCGGCCTCGAATTCCAGGTCGGCGCGCAGCACCAGCTGTGACGGCGTCGCCATCACATGCTTGCCCTTCTGGTATTTGTGAATGGTGTCCGACAGATGGTCGGTCTTTTCGAGCAGGACGTGGCTCAACCCGAGCTTTGCCGCATGCGCTGCGGCGCTCAACCCCGCTGGGCCCGACCCGACGATCGCGATGCGATAGTGCTCACCCACCGGCCGGCCGCCCCCCTGCGACTGTTATCCACTCTAACATTTCGCTGCCATTGGGCTAGTGTGGAGTTACCGTTGCGACCGCGACGATGGAGGACGGGTTTTTCATGTTGGCCGAAGTCGGGCAGTTCGCTCTCATCCTGGCGCTGATGACGGCGCTGGCCCAGGCGGTGCTGCCGATGCTGGGCGCGGTGCGCGGCGATGCGGCGCTGATGGCGTTCGGGCGCACGGCAGCACCACTGCAGGCGCTGCTGATCCTCATTTCGTTCGTGCTGCTGATGCTGTGTTTCGCCCAGTCCGATTTCTCGGTGGCGCTGGTCTCTCAGCATTCGTCGCTGACCCAGCCGCTCGCCTATCGGATCTCTGCGACCTGGGGCAACCACGAAGGCTCGATGCTGCTCTGGGTGCTGATCCTCGCCGTCTATGGCGCCGGCATCGCGCTCTATGGTGACAATCTCCGGCCCAGCCTGCAGGCACGGGTGCTGTCGGTGCAGGCGATCATCAGCGTCGCCTTCCTCGCCTTTTCGCTGCTGACCTCCAATCCCTTCGCCCGCCTGTCGCCGGCGCCGCTCGACGGGTCCGAACTCAACCCGCTGCTGCAGGATCCCGGGCTGATCTTCCATCCGCCTTTGCTCTATCTCGGCTATGTCGGCTTCTCGGTCACTTTCAGCTTTGCCGTCGCGGCGTTGCTCGAAGGCCGCGCCGATGCCGCCTGGGCGCGCTGGATGCGGCCCTGGGTGCTCGCCGCCTGGATCCCCCTGACCTGCGGCATCGCGCTCGGCAGCTTCTGGGCCTATTACGAACTCGGCTGGGGCGGCTGGTGGTTCTGGGATCCGGTCGAGAACGCCTCGCTGATGCCCTGGCTGCTGGGTACCGCATTGCTGCATTCGGCGATCGTCACCGAAAAGCGCCAGGCCCTCGCCGGCTGGACGATCCTGCTCGCCATTCTCGCCTTTTCGCTCAGCCTGATCGGTACCTTCGTCGTGCGCTCGGGCATCCTCACCTCGGTGCATGCCTTTGCCGTCGACCCGTCGCGCGGCGTCTTCATCCTCGCGATGATCGTCGGCGCCACCGGCGGGGCGCTGGGGCTGTTCGCCTGGCGGGCGCCGCAGCTGAAATCGGGGGCGCTGTTCTCCGGCGTCAGCCGCGAGGCCGGTCTGACCCTCAACAACCTGTTCCTGATGGCGGTGACGTCGGTGGTGTTCTTCGGCACCTTCTACCCGCTGATGATGGAGGCGGTCGGCAAGAAGATCTCGGTCGGCGCACCCTATTACAACCTCGTCTTCGTGCCGCTGTCGGTGCCGCTGCTGCTATTGGTGACGGTGGGTCCGATGCTGGCGTGGAAGCGCGACGGGCTGGCGGCGCTCTCGGCCAAGCTGAAATGGCCGGCGCTGCTTGCCGTCGGCGTGTTTGCGGCGCTGGGTCTGGCGCTCGGCTTTGCCCAGGTCAGCGCGGCGTTCGGCTTTGCCCTCGGCTTTTGGCTCATTCTCGGCGGCGTCATGGTGCTCGCCCGGCGCTGGCAGGGCGCGGGCGGTTTCTCGGCGCGGCTGGTCCGCACCACGCCTGCTGCCGTCATCGGCATGGCGCTGGCCCATGCCGGGCTGGGCGTCACCGTCTGCGGCGTGACCGCGATGAGCAGCTTTGCCGAATCGAAGATCCTCGTCATGCGCATCGGCGACAGTGCAAGCGTCGGCGCGCTGGCGGTGACGCTCGATCGGGTCGGAGAGGTGGCGGGGCACAATTATCAGGCGGTCCGCGCGCAGTTCACCGTGCGCCAGGGCAGCAGCAGCCGGCCGCTGTCGAGCGAGAAGCGTTTCTACCCCAACACCCGCAACCAGACGACGGAGGCCGGCATCGGCACCGGCTGGCTCGGCAACAGCTATATCGCCATCGGCGACCAGCAGACCGACGCCAAGGGTCCGGGCATCGTCGTCCGCATCTATCATCACCCGCTGGTCGGCTGGATCTGGGGCGGTGCGCTGATGATGGCGTTCGGCGGCGCCGCCAGCCTCGCCGATCGCCGCTTCCGCATCGGCGCTCCCACCCGGGCGCCGGCACCACTGCCATTGCGCCCCGGGCTGGTTCCTGCTGAGTAGCGCCATGCAGCGGCTGTTGTTCATCGTGCCGGTCGTCGCCTTTCTGGCGATGGTGGCGTTCTTCGGCTTCGGCCTGACGCAGGACCCCAAGGAACTGCCGTCGCAGCTCATCGACCGGCCGTTGCCGCAGTTCGCGCTGCCGGGCATCGCCGACGTGCCGGGCGGCGGCCCGGGCTTTGCCAGCGCGGCGCTGACCGGCGAACCGGCGCTGCTCAACATCTTTGCCAGCTGGTGCGCCGCCTGCCCGCAGGAACACCCGGTGCTGACCCGCATCACCCGCGAAGGCTATCCGGTCTATGGCATCGCCTGGAAGGACAAGCCGCAGGATTCGCGCGAATGGCTGGCGAAGTTCGGCGACCCCTACAAGACGGTCGCCGCCGACGAGGCCGGCCGCACCGCCATCGACCTGGGCGTTACCGGCGTTCCCGAAACCTTCATCGTCGACAAGCGCGGCCGGGTGCGTTTCAAGCAGATCGGCCCGATCTCGCCGGAGCAGTGGGAAGGCACGATCCGCCCGCTGATGCAGAAGCTGAGGGCGGAAGCGTGATCTGTTGGCCACTGTCACCCCGGCGCAGGCCGGGGCCCATGAACCACGATCCTGAAAGCAAGAGAACGACGTTTTCATCGCTTATAAAACGCTACCGATTCATGGGCCCCGGCCTGCGCCGGCGTGACAGCTGGGGGCTGGTCCTCCTGCTCGCCCTGCTCGCCGCCCCCGCCGCCGCCGTCCAGCCCGACGAAATGCTCCAGAACCCCGCGCTCGAGGCCCGCGCGCGGGAAATCTCCAAGGAACTGCGCTGCGTCGTCTGCCAGAACCAGTCGATCGACGACAGCGACGCGCCGCTGGCCCGCGACCTGCGCATCGTCGTCCGCGAACAGCTGACGCTCGGCCGCAGCGACGACCAGATCATGGACTATGTCGTCCAGCGCTATGGCCAGTTCGTGCTGCTGAAGCCGCCGGTCGAAGGCGACACGCTGCCGCTGTGGATCGGGCCGTTCGCGGTGCTCGGCATCGGCGGCCTGGGGCTGCTGGCCTGGGCGCGGCGCCGCAAGCCGGCCGAGGTCGCGCCGCTGACCGCCGCCGAAGCCGCCGAGATCGACCGGCTCGGCTGACTGTCCTTTCCCGCAAGTTCCACTAGAAAGCCGCAATGACCCTCTGGATCATTCTCACCCTCATGGCCGCGGTCGCGGCGGCCGTGCTGACCATCCCGCTGGTGCGTCGCCACGAGGCCCGCGCCGATGCGCGCACCGCGACGATCAGCGTGCTGCGCGACCAGCTTGCCGACGTCGATGTCCAGCTCGCGGCGGGCACCATCCCGCCCGCCGATGCCGAAGGGCTGCGCGTCGAGATCAAGCGCCGGATGCTGGCGGCGGGTCACATCCCCGACGATGCGGCGCGGCCGATGGGCTCGCGGGCGCTGGCCGGCGTGGCGGTCGGGCTGGCGGCGCTGGTCGCGCTGGCGGCGGGCGGGCTCTATGCGACGCTGGGCACGCCGGGCCTGGTTGGCGGGGCTGCGGCGCCGGTCGCGGCGGCGGCCCCGACCGCGGCGGGTGCAGTCCCCGATGCCCAGGCCGCCGGTGAAGTGGCGCAGCTCGTTGCCGACCTTGAAAAGAAGATGGCGGCCAACCCCGGTGACCCCGAAGGCTGGCGCCTGCTCGGCTGGTCGTATTTCCAGACCCAGCGCTTTGCCGACGCCGCGACCGCCTATGGCAAGGCGGTGGCGCTGAAGCCCGATGGCGTCGGCTATCAATCGGCCTGGGGCGAGGCGCTGGTGCAGGCGGCCGACGGCAACGTCACCCCGGCAGCGGTCGCCGCGTTCACCGCGGCGCGCGCCCAGGACGGCGGCGACGCCCGCGCCCGCTATTTCCTCGGCCTCGCCAAGGCCCAGCAGGGCGACAACACCGGCGCCATCGAGGACTGGTTGAAGCTGCTCGGCGAATCGGCGAGCGACGCGCCCTGGGTGCCGCAGCTGCGCGGCGTCATCGAGGAGGCGGCGCGCGCCGCCAAGATCGACATCAGCGCGCGTCTTGCCGCCGTCAGGCAGCCGGCCAGCGGCGGCGCCACCGTCGCCGCGCCGCCGATGCCGGGCCTCGCGGCCGCGGCCGGTGCAGGTGCGCCCGCAGGCGTGATGCCGGGCCCCTCGGCCGACCAGGTCGCCGGCGCCGCGGCGATGACCCCGCAGGCGCGGCAGGCGATGGTCGCCGGCATGGTCGACGGCCTCGCCCGGAAACTCGCCGCCAATCCGCGCGACGAGGCCGGCTGGCTGCGGCTGATGCGGGCCCGCTCGGTGCTCGGCGATGCCCCGGCGGCGGCCAAGGCGCGTGACGATGCCCTGGCGGCCTTTGCCGGCGATACCGCGGCACAAGGGCGCATCCGGGCGGCCGCCACCGAAATCGGCATCGCCGGCTGAGCGGGTGACGACCCCAGACCGCGCGCCCGAACCGCCACCGGCCGCCGGTGGCCTCAAAGGGCAGGTGCTGCGCTTCCTGTTCGTCGGCGGGTCGGCCGCCGCCATCGATTTCGGCGTGCTGGCGCTCGGCATCCACCTCGGCGGCTCGCGCTATGCTTCGCGCGTCGCCAGCGTGGCGGTGGCGATCGTGTATACCTGGTGGCTGAACCGGCGGCTGACCTTTGCCACCCCGGCGCCGCCGAGCTGGCGCGAATTCGGCCATTATGTCGGGGTCACGCTGGCCGGCTCGCTGATCAACCTGGTGCTCTATTCGGCGGCGCTGTGGTTCGGCGCGCCGTTGTGGCTGGCGTTCGGCATCGGCACCGGCACCGCGGCGGTGTTCAACTTCCTCCGCTACCGCGCCATGTTCAGCAAATCCGATTAAATTGCTGCAGCGCAGCATCGATGCTGCTACGCTGGGCGTTGAGACCGTATGAAGATGCGGACAGCAAGGATGCGGCGATTGCGAAGCCTGAATGACACGATCGGCCGGCTGGCGGCGCGGCAATCGGCCGCCAAGTCGGCGATGACGGTGGCCATGTCCAGCATGGTACCGGCGGATTCCGGGGCGTTGCGGCCCCTCGCGGCCCCCGGCAGCAATCCCGGCGGCCTCGCGGCCTGGCAGTTCGTGCCGGCCGACCTGCCGCAGGGCGCGCCGCTTGTCGTCGTGCTGCACGGCTGCACCCAGACCGCCGCGGACTATGATCGCGGCTCCGGCTGGTCGACGCTCGCCACCGAACAGGGCTTTGCGCTGCTGTTCCCCGAACAGGTGCGCGGCAACAATGCCAATCTGTGCTTCAACTGGTTCGTCCCCGCCGACATCCGCCGCGACGCCGGCGAGGTGCTGTCGATCCGCCAGATGATCGGCGCGATGATCGATGCGCACGGCCTCGATCCGCAGCGGGTGTTCGTGACCGGGCTGTCGGCCGGCGGCGCGATGACCGCGGCGATGCTGGCAACCTACCCCGAGGTTTTTGCCGGCGGCGCCATCATCGCCGGCGTGCCCTATGGCGCCGCGGCGACGGTGCCGGAGGCGTTCGACCGGATGCGCGGCCACGGCCTGCCGGCACCGGCGGCGCTCGCCGCCCATGTCCGCCGCGCCGCGCCGGCCACGACGCGCTGGCCGCGCCTGTCGATCTGGCAGGGCAGCGCCGACAATACCGTCGATCCCGCCAACGCCGATGCCATCGCCCGCAGCTGGGCACTGTTGCAGGGCCTCGACACGCCGGTGCGCGATACCGTCGACGGCCACGTCCGGCAGTCGTGGCGCGACAAGGATGGCACCGTGGCGATCGAATCGGTGAGCATCGCCGGCATGGGCCATGGCACGCCGATCGCCGCGCGCGGCGCGCACGCCTGCGGAACGGCAGGGCCGTACATGCTGGAGGCCGGAATTTCGTCGACACGGCGCATCGCCGGCTTCTGGGGCATCGCCCCGGCTCAGGCGGCCGGCGCTGCCAGGCCCGCGGCGCCGACGGCACCCGCCGAAACCGGCGTTCAGGCGATCGTCAACGGCGCCCTGCGGCAGGCGGGACTGATCCGCTAGGCACCCGCGCCTCCATCGCCACCCGCACCAGCACCATGCCGACGACGGTCATCGGCACCGCCAGGATGATGCCGAGCGGCCCGAGCAGCACGGCAAAGGCGATCAGGCTGAAGATCGTCAGCGCCGGCGGCAGGTCGGCGAACTTGCCCTGCGCCATCGGCGTCACGACATTGCCCTGCAGCTGCTGGACGACGACCAGTGCGATGATGGTGAAGATGCCGGTCTGCACCCCCATGCTGAAGCCGATGATGACCGACGGCACGCTGACCAGGATGACGCCGAGATAGGGCACGAACTCGCACAGGCCGGCGACCAGCCCGATGGCGACGGCGGATGGCAGCCCGACGATCGACAGCCCGATCGAGGTGCCGACGGCGACGAACGCCATGCCGACGGCCTGGCCCTTCAACCACGCGATCAGCGCATTGTGCAGCCGGTCGGCGACCTCGCGGGTGCGCGGGAAGCCGGCGCCTACGGCGGCGTTGATGATGCCGTTGGCGTACAGCCCCGGCTGCGCCCCCAGATAGACGCCGCCAACAAGGACGATCGCCAGTTCCGACACGCCGGTGCCAAGGTTCGCCAGCGTCGCGCGGACGATGCCGACGACGGTGCCGACCTCGGGCGCATAGCCGTCGAGGCCGTTGATGACCTCGCGCCCGATCTCGGTGGTCCGCAGCCAGGTGCGCGCCGATGCCAGCGCCGCCGGGAACTGCTGCGTCAGCGCGGTGAACTGGCCGACCATCAGATTGCCGAACAACCCGAAGATGACGATGATGACGATCAGCGGCAGGATCACCGCCAGAGTAAGCGCAATGCCGAACGGCAGCTTCAGCCAGCGTTGCAGCGCCGCCGCGAAATCATGGAACATCAGCGCGGCGAGGACGCTGGCAAACAGCAGCAGCAGCAGGTGGCTCAGCTGCCAGGTGATCAGCCCCGCGGCGACGCCGGCCATGACGACCAGCGTGTGGCGGAACAGCCGCGCCCCGCCGGGGCTCGCGCTCTTATCGTCGTCAGCCATGCCTTGCGCCCCTGCCGGTGTCTGCTGCGTCTTCAGCCATCATGGCTGCAGAAAGTCGAGAGGGCGACGTAGGCTGCCGGCATTTGCGACGTCGAGCTGACGCAAGCAAACGAACTGCCCTTTCCGCTATGAAAACATCAAATTAGCAAAAAAGTGCGAGCCTGCTCGCGCATAGCCAGATGGTGCAGTCATCAAATGTCAGAGGCAATGAAAGCCGATTTCGCGCCGGGGCGACATGGTCAGCCACCCCGACGCTTGCAGGAAATGTCCAGAACCGGCGCTTCAGACGCCGCTTGTCCAATCCCTTCCGACCTGCGCGGGAGCACGCGCCGCGCAACGATATTGTCGCGGAACGCAATCGCGTTGATGGACGATACAAAGCTCTCGACCTCGGTCGCCCGCCGACTACTGCCAACGCCTCGGTTTCGATTTCTTCGACTGCCAGGATGTCGAAGTAGTCTGCATCAATCATACCGAGGAACAACTCTACGCCAGCACGGCAAAGCCCCACTGGCTGGCCGCTCGCGTCATGAAATAGCGAGGCTGCTAATCGTCGTCGGCGCCCCAGCCGCCTCCGCGCCGTACGTCCTCCCGAGTCGGCGTAAACGCAGCGCCAAGCGCGCGCCATAGACGCTGCGCCACCGTGATGATCGTATGCATTCGCCCCCGCGAGTGCGCCATAGAGCGCATGCATTACTATTCAGCTTTATGGACCATGCGTCAATTTACATTTGTGCTGACGCGCGTATCGCGCGATCGCACCCCGAATGGCCTGGAACTTCGTCTGCCGAAGATATGATATCTACCGCAGGGGTCAAAGCATTCTGGCCTGAACAGGGCGGCCCGAATGACCACATGGAGGAGAGGGTGGGATTCGAACCCACGGTACCATCACTGGCACAACGGTTTTCGAGACCGTCCCAATCGACCACTCTGGCACCTCTCCTCATGAGGCGTCCCCAATGGGGCAGGCCGCGTTGCCGCGACCGGTCGAAGGGCGCGGCTATACCCAGCCTTGCCGGGCTTGCCAAGCCTTGATGCAGCCCCGCCGGTGGCGGCAGTCACCGGGTCGCACTTCACGGAACCATAATCGTTCCTATATGCTTCGTTGCAGGAGGCGAAATGCCGAGCGATGAAAAGGTTCTGGCGGATGATTGACAGATTGAAGCGGCGCGCCCCGGCTATGGAAATGGCGGCGATGGAAATCGCCAGCCCGGCCACCTTCACCATAGGTGACGTGGTCCGCCACCGCCTGTTCCCGTTCCGCGGCGTGATCTTCGACGTCGATCCGGTGTTCAACAATACCGAGGAATGGTGGAACGCCATCCCGGAGGGCGTGCGCCCGCGCAAGGACCAGCCGTTCTACCACCTGCTCGCCGAAAACGACGAATCGGCCTATGTCGCCTATGTCAGCCAGCAGAATCTGCTGCTCGACGCCGATGACGAGCCGGTGCAGCACCCGGCGGTCCAGCAGATGTTCTCGGGGTTCGAGGACGGCCGCTACAAGTTGCGGCCGGAGATTCGGAACTAGGGCCGAAGCGAAACTCCCTCCCCGCAAGGGGGAGGGAGTCGCACTATACCCGCTTGGCCACCGCGATCGCCGCACGCACGCCGCCGCGGATCGCCGCCTGCAGCAACGGAAAGCCGTTGGCGCCGGCATGGCCGCTGGCAGTATCGCGGTGCTCGACCTCGTCGGCGCGGAAATCGTCGATCATCGCCTTCAGTTCCGGGTCGCTGCCGTCGGCCAGCGCGTCGGACTGTTCGCCGTAATGCTCGTCGATGACGGTTTCGACCGCCACCGTCGCCGCCATCGCCGCCTTGGGCCCGATCAGCGCCGTCGCGGCGCCCAGCGCATAGCCGGCGACATGCCAGATCGGCCCCATCAGCGTCGGCCGCACGCCGCGCCTCGTCATCAGCGCGTCGAACGCCTGCAGGTGGCGCTGTTCCTGTGCCGCCATGTGGCGGATCTCGCCCGACACGCGCGCCCGGTCACCCATCACCGCCAGCTGCCCGGCATAGATGCGCGCCGCGCCATATTCGCCGGCCTGGTCGACGCGGACCATCGGGCGGGTATCGACCCTCGGGCTGCCGGGCAGCCGCCTCATGCCGTCTTCAGTCGCCATAGCGCATAGCCTCCGACCAGAATCGCGATCACTGCGTTCCACCCTGCCATCGAAAGCCCGAAAAGGGACCAGGGAATGGCGTCGCACCGGACCAGCGGCTGGGCCAGGATCTGCCCGAGCATGTCGGACCCGCTGGTCAGCGGCGCCGTGCAGCGGGTGATGCCCTGCCACCAATGCTGCTCGACGCCGGCATGGAACACGCCGATGGCGCCATCGACGAGCAGCGCCAGCGCGGCGAGCGCCACCAGCGCCGGCCGCGAGCCCAAGGCCCAGGCGAGCAGCCCGAGGCCCAGCGTCGCCACCAGCGCCCAGCGCTGCCACACGCACATCTCGCAGGGCTGCAGGCCGCCGATATACTGGAACGCCAGCGCGCCGCCGAGCATCGCCGCCGGCACCACCAGCAGAGCGGCGTTGGTCAGCGCCTCAGAACGCATATTTGACGACGACGAAGCCGCCGACGAACAGCACGATGGCCACCAGCGCCAGCTGGTGGAAATATTTGTCGATGATCGCCTGGGCGGCGACGCCATAGCGGCGCAGGATCAGCGCCACGAGGAAGAAGCGCCCGCCGCGGCCGAGCACCGAGGCGGCGAGCAGTACCGGGATGCCGAGGCCGACGCTGCCGGCGGCGATGGTCGCGACCTTGTACGGGATCGGCAGGAAGGCAAAGGCCAGCATCCACAAAAAGCCGTGCTGCTTGATCGACGCGGCAAAGGTCGCGAATTTTTCCTCATAGCCATAGAATTGCAGCAGCGGCACGCCGATCGCCTGGAACAGCAGCGCGCCGATGAGATAGCCGAGCAGCGCGCCGGCCACCGAGGCGACAGTCGATACCGCGGCATAGCGAAAGGATTTTTCCGGCCGGGCGATCGACATCGGGATCTGCATGACGTCGGGCGGAATCGGGAAAAACGACGAATCGGCAAAGCTGATGCCGATCAGCCATTTTTCAGCCTGGGGACCACCGGCGCGGGCCAGGGTCCAGTCGTAAAGGCGGCGAAGCAAGGGCTGTCCAGTCCTGTCGAGGGGGCGGCGGCCCCCAATAGGCGGCTATGCTGCGCTGCGCAATTCCGGAGGCTATTTCTGCAGCGCTGCCTTGCCGCCCGCGGTCGCGGCAGCAGTCTGCACCGGCGCCACCGGGCCGAGCCGGCCGAGCAGCCGCGTCGCATAATCGAGCTGGAAATCGATGACGCCCTTTTTCTTCAGCTCCTCGGGGGTGGCGACAAAGCGCGGATCGGGCTTGTTGTCGTTCTCGACCAGCTTTTCGGTACCGTCCTTGATCTCGTTGATGAGATGCTTCCTGAGGTCGGCCTCGCGCAGGCGCGGCCGGTCGGCGCGGGTCGCGTCGCTCAACTGCGGCACCTGGATATCGGGCTCGATGCCGTTTTCCTGCACGCTGCGGCCCGACGGCGTGAAATAACGCGCCGTGGTCAGCCGCAGCGCCGTTTCCTGGCCCAGCGGGATGAGCGTCTGCACGCTGCCCTTGCCGAAGCTGCGCTGGCCAAGGACGATGGCGCGGCGCTGGTCCTGCAGCGCGCCGGCGACGATTTCGGCGGCGGATGCCGAGCCTTCGTCGACGAGGACGACGATCGGCTTGCCCCGGGTCAGGTCGCCGGTGCGGGCGAAATAGCGCTGGATGTCGTTCTTGGTGCGGCCGCGCTGCGACACGATCTCGCCGCGGTCGAGGAACACGTCGCTGACTTCGATGGCCTGGTCGAGCAGGCCGCCTGGATTGGAGCGCAGGTCGACGACATAGCCGGTGATATCGGGGCCCAGCTTCTTCTCGATGCCGGCGATGGCGGCGCGGGTGGCGTCGCCGGTCTGCTTGTTGAAGGTCGAGATGCGGACGATGCCGACATTGCCCTGGGTCTCGAACTTCACCGGCTTGATGCGAATCACCTCGCGCTTCAGCGCATAATCGATCGGCTTGTTGGCGCCTTCGCGCACCACGGTCAGCTTGATGACGCTGCCCGCGGCGCCGCGCATCTTGTCGACGGCCTCCTGCAGCGACGAGCCATAGATCAGCTCGCCATCGAGATGGGTGATATAGTCGCCGGACTTGATGCCGGCGCGCGCCGCCGGGGTGTCATCGGTCGGCGACACCACCTTCACGGCGCCGTCCTCGGTGGTGACGGTCAGGCCGAGGCCGCCATATTCGCCGTCGGTGGTCTGCCGCATGTTCTGGAAATCGCGGACGTCGAGGTAGGACGAATGCGGATCGAGACTGGCGAGCATGCCGTTGATGGCGCCTTCGATCAGCTTTTTATCGTCGGTCTTGTCGACATAATCGGCGCGCACCCGCTCGAACACGTCCATCAGCGCATCGAGCTGCTTGTAGGTATCGCTTTCGGCCGCAGCGCGCACCGCAGCGGCGCCGGGGATCAGCGCCAGGGCAGCGAAGGGCAGGACGATCTTCCAGCGAGGCGACATCGAATACCAGCCTTTGGGCAACGCAGAGTTTCAAAGATAGGCATTACTGCGCCACTTGGCCAGTGTACGCTTCGTCACGGGCGACGCGGAGTTGCGGCCGGAAGACGCTCGTCGGCAGCCACGCCGGCCGCGCCGGCGCATCGGCGACGTCGCGGGCGATCGCCGCCACCAGGTCGTCGAGCCTGATGATCTCGTCCTTGAGCACGCCCGGCTGGTCGAGATCGTCGCTGGGCGAATGATAGCGGTTGGCGCGCCAGTCGCGCTCGATCCTGAATTCCGGGCTGTCCCAGATGAAGCCGAACTTGAACGCCAGCGCCGGAATGCCGGCCTTCACAAAGCTGAACTGGTCGGTGCGGGTGAAGCTGTTGCGTTCGGGCAGCGGATCGGGCGTCAGCGCCAGGCCCTGTTTGGCAGCGGCGGCGCGAGCCACGGCGCCCAACGTCGATTCGCCATCGCCCTGCACCAGCACCAGCTTCAGCGGCCACAGCGGCAGCGGCATGTCGAAGTTGAGGTTGGCGACGAGGCTGGCGGCCGGCACGGTCGGGCGCCTGGCGAAATAATGCGAGCCGAGCAGGCCCTTTTCCTCGGCGGTGACGATGACGAACAGGATCGACCGCCGGGGCCGCTTGCCGGCCTTCAGCCGCGCCGCAATGTCGAGCACGCTGGCGACGCCCGAGGCATCGTCCATGGCGCCGTTGTAGATGCGGTCGCCGGCGATCGGCTCCCCCACCCCGACGTGATCGAGATGGGCGGACAGGACGACGTGTTCGGCCCGGAGCCGCGGGTCGGACCCGGTGAGCCTCGCCACCAGGTTGGGCGAGGTCAGCGACCGCAGCCGCTTCGCCACCGTCGCCTCCAGCCGCCGCGGCAGCGCCAGGCCCGGCACCGGCGCCGAGGCATCGGCGAGCGCAGCCAGTTCGGCAAAGCTGCGCCCGGAACCGGCGAACAGCGCCTCGCTCTGCGCCGGATCGAAGCGCGCCGTGAAAAAGCCGTCGGGCGTGTCGCGCAGCGCCGCATCGGCGAAATACATCCCCGACTGCGAGGCCAGCAGTTTCTGCCGGACCCAGGGGATCTCCACCTGCGCCGGGGTGGTCAGGCTGATCAGGCCGACGGCGCCGGCCTGCTGAAGGAACGTCACCCGGTCCGACCGGTTGGCGGACTTCACCGGCCCCGACACATCGGCAGGCCCGCCCGAGATGACGACGGCGATCTTGCCCTTCAGGTCGACGCCGGCGAAATCGTCATGGCCGGGCAGCTTCAGCCCATAGCCGATGAACACCAGCGGCGCGGCGACGCTTTCCGGCCGGGCGGCGCCGCCGGGCGAGATCAGCAGGTCGGCGCCGACGCTGATCGGCGTGCGGGTGCCATCGGCCGCCACCAGCGCCGCGGTCGAGGCGCCATGGTCGATCGACTGTTCCTCGAACGCCACCTGCTGCAGATAGCCGCCGCCATCTCCCGCCGGCGCCAGGCCCAGCGCCTTGAAGCGCTTCACCACATAAGCCGCCGCCATGTCATAGCCCGGGGTGCCCGGCTGCCGCCCCTCGGTCGCGTCCGACGCCAGCGCGGTGATGTCGGCCCACCAGGCCTTGCCGCGCGGCGTCGTCGCCGGCTGCGCCGCGGCTGCGATGGATGTGCCGAGCATCACGGCGGCGGCGAGGGGAGCGAGGTTCATTCTGCCAGCCTAGCTTCGCTTTCCGTTTCGTTGAAGCACAAAGCCCTGCTCAGGCTGAGCTTGGCCCCGCTCAGGCTGAGCCTGTCGAAGCCGTCGCAGGGCGGTCCTCGCAGGGCCTTCGACAGGCTCGGCCTGAGCGGAACAACTCGAAGGCGATCAACGCCAGCGCGGGGGCCGCGGGAACGTCATATCGTTTATCAATAATTCCGTTGACGCCAGACCGGACCCCAGATATCGTTTATCAATAAGGAGCGCCGCATGCCCATCGACAATCGACTGACCGGAGCCGCGAGGCTCGCCGTACGGATCGCCACCCTCGGCAACGGGCTGTTCCTCGCCGCCGTCGCTGTCGCCTTGCTGCTGTCGCTGGTTTTTCCGGCGGCCTTTGCCGGCATCGTCGCCCGCGCCCTGCCCGGCAACGACATCGCCGCGGCGGCCATGGGCATGCGGCTGCTGATGGGGCTCGGCATCGTCATGGCGATCGTCACGGCCCGGTTGCTGTCGGTGCTTGCCGCCGTCGTCGCCAGCGTCGCGGACCCGTTCATCGCCGCCAACGCCGTGCGGCTGCAGCAGATCGGCTGGTGCCTGCTGGCGCTGCAGCTGTGCGAGATTCCGGCCTGGCTGATCGCGCGCAACTTTCCGGCGATGGGATCGGCGGCGCCCAGCGGTGATGTCTCGATCGCCGGCTGGATGGCCGTGCTGATGGTGTTCGTGCTGGCGCGGGTGTTCGCCGTCGGCGCCGCGATGCGCGACGATCTCGCCGGCACGATCTGATGCCGATCGTCGTCCATCTCGACGCCATGCTCGCCCGGCGCGGCATGTCGCTGACCGAGCTTTCGGAACGCGTCGACATCACCCTCGCCAATTTGTCGATCCTCAAGACCGGCAAGGCCCGCGCCATCCGCTTTTCGACGCTGGAGGCGATCTGCACCGCGCTCGACTGCCAACCCGGCGACCTGCTCCAGAACAAGGACGACGCATGACCACCGACCTGCCGCCATGGCGGCTCAACCTGCTGCGCGTGCCCTATCTGCTGTTCGTATTCGGCCTCGGCCCGGTGATCTGGCCGTCGATCCTCGACCCGGCGACGACCTGGCTGCTCGGGCGCAGTATCGCGGTCGCCATGCTGGGGGCGCTGTCGCTGCTCGGTGTGCTCGGGCTGCGCCAGCCGGTCGCCATGCTGCCGCTGCTGTTCTTCGAAATGGCGTGGAAGACCATCTGGCTGCTGCGCGTCGCGCTGCCGGCCACAATGGCGGGCACCATCGACGCCGACACGACGCAGACGATGTACGAATGCCTGCCGGTGCTGCTGTTCCCGCTGGTGATCCCGTGGCGCCATGTCTGGTGGCGCTATGTCACCGCGCCCGCCGATGCGTGGCGGCGTTATCCGGCCCGGTGATAGGGGTGGCCGGCGATGATCGTGGTGGCGCGGTAGATCTGCTCCGCCAGCATCGCCCGCACCAGCATGTGCGGCCAGGTCGCGCGGCCGAAACCGAGCAGCAGGTCGGCACCGGCGCGGGTGGCGGCATCATGGCCGTCGGCGGCGCCGATCAGGAAGCGCACCTCGCGGGTGCCGTCGTCGCGCCAGCGCGCCAGCATCGCCGCCAGCGCCTCCGACCCCAGGTCCTTGCCGGTTTCGTCGAGCACCACCGTGCGGCCGCCGTCGAAACGCGGCCAGGGCGTGGTGTCGCCGATCTCGGTCACCAGCAGCTCGCCGCGCAGCCGCTTCACATAACGCTCGACCAGCTCTGCCTCGGGCGACGCGCCGATGCGGCCGCGCGCCACGATGTGCAGCCGCATCAGCCGAGCTTGCGCGGGTCGCCGAGGCTGGGGTCGCGGGCTTCGGGCAGCGGCGCCGAACGGCTTTCATGCGCCTCGCGCAGCTCGCCCATGCGCGGCTCGCCCTTGTTCGGCTCCGAATCGAACGCCCACATGCGTTCGAGATTATAGAACTCGCGGACTTCCGGGCGGAAGATGTGGATGATGACGTCGCCGGCATCGATCAGCACCCAGTCTGCCGTCGGCAGGCCCTGGACGCGTGCCGGACGGCCGAATTCGGTCTTTACCCGCTCGGCGATCTTGGTGGCCATCGATGCGACCTGGCGGCCCGACCGGCCGCTGGCGATGACCATGTAATCGGCGATGCTGGTCTTGCCGGCGAGCGGGATCGACACCGGATCGACGGCCTGGTCGTCGTCGAGCTCCTGCATGACCATGGCGTGCAGCGCCTCGATATGGGCATCGATAGTGGCCTTTTCGGCCGGCGTCGTCGGCGCCATGGATTTCTTCGTCGTCAAAACCTGTGTCCTGTTCTCGTCTGGCCATCGTGCAGGCGGCCGGCCCAATCGGGGTCGGCGGCGCGAATCGCCGTCGCCGAAAGCGCCGTGGGGCGGATATCGAGGACAATGATCGCCGGCAGCGTCCACCGCGTCCAGTCATGGGCGTGGCCGGCGGGCTGCCGCCACCGCCGTGCCCAGGCCATCGCAGGCGACACCAAAGCATCTCCCATGTAGCGCGGACGCGTCAAAACGGCAATCGGCAGCGAGCGGACAAACGCCCGCCAGCGGTGCCAGCGGTGCAATTCGGGCAGGATATCGGCGCCCATCAGCCAGATGAAGGCGATTTCGGGGTGGCGCCGGCGCAATGCGGCAACGGTATCGACGGCATAGCGGGTGCCGAGTTGGGCCTCGATGGCCATCGGCCGGATACGCGGATGCCGGGCGACCGCCTTTGCCGACGCGAGTCGCGCGTCGAGGCTGGCCATGCCGGCGGCTGGTTTCAGCGGGTTTTGAGGGGACGCCAGCCACCAGACTTCATCGAGGCCGAGCAGCCGCATCGCCTCGACGCTGATGTGCCGATGCCCCGCGTGCGCCGGGTTGAACGAGCCGCCGAGCAGGCCGATGCGTTTCAAATCCGCAGCCAGTCTTCATGGGCGTGGCGGACACGCAGGATCACGACGTCTTCCGCCAGCACGATGTAGATCACGAGATAATCGAAGCGCGGTATCGACAGCTTGCGAAGGGCTGAACCCGCGATCGCGGGGGCCGAATACGGGAAGTCCAGAATCCGGCCGATCTGTCGCTCGATCTCGGCGAAGATCCGGCCGGCGAGCAGCGGATCGAGCGCGTCGACGCGAAGCTCGATTCGTCGCAGATCGCGCCGGGCCGCCGGCGCCCAGCGCAGTTGCATCATTAACGGGCGTATTTCTCGCGCAGCCGCTGGAACTCGCGCTTCATCTCGTCGTGCGAGACATGTTCGCCCTTGTCCAGTTCATCGAGCGCTTCCTGGATCAGGGCGCGCTGGCCCGGGCTCATGGCCGCCCAATCGGCATCGGTGACCGGCTCGTCGATAAAGTCGGGCTCGGTCACCGGCGGGGCGGGGAGGCTGCTCATATCGCCGAGAATAGCCGATCGCTATCGCCCTGCCAAATCACGCCCGTACCTGGCCCGTGCCCGTCACCCGCGTCTTGTACGTCGTCAGCCCCTCCAGCGCGACCGGGCCGCGGGCGTGGAGGCGGCCGGTGGCGATGCCGATCTCGGCGCCAAAGCCGAATTCGCCGCCATCGGCGAATTGGGTCGAGGCGTTCCACAGCACGATGGCGCTGTCGACGGCAGCGAGGAAGGTTTCCGCCGTGCCTGCGTCCTCGGTGACGATGGCGTCAGTGTGCGAGGAACCATGGCGGGCGATATGCGCGATGGCACCGGCGACACCATCGACCAGCGCCGCCGAGGCGACGGCATCGAGCCATTCGGTGTCGAAATCTTGCTGGCCGGCGGCGACGACGCGCGCGTCAATCGCCTGCACCCCGGCATCGCCGCGCACCGCGCAGCCGCCGCCCAGCAGCGCCGCGACGACCGCCCGCTGCAGCGCCGGTGCCGCGGCCCG
The DNA here is from genome assembly GCA_003241875.1 of Alphaproteobacteria bacterium. Taxonomy (GTDB): domain Bacteria; phylum Pseudomonadota; class Alphaproteobacteria; order Sphingomonadales; family Sphingomonadaceae; genus Sandarakinorhabdus. The sequence continues at coordinate 34,401 of QBLU01000001.1, read as the reverse complement.
GTCGATCAGCAGCGTCTCCATCGCGCCGCACACCGCCGTCCGCCGCAGCTTCGAATTGACGACGATCGCCACCGCCTTGGCCACGTCCGCCGCGGCATCGACATAGACATGGTTGATGCCGTCGAGATGGGCGAGCACCGGCACCTTCGCCTCGGCCTGGACCCGCGCCACCAGCCCCTTGCCGCCGCGCGGGATAATGACGTCGATCAGGCCATGCGCCGCCAGCATCGCGCCGACCAGCGCCCGGTCGCCGGCCGGCACCAGCTGGATGGCGGCGGCGGGCAGGCCGGCGCTGGCGAGGCCCGTCGCCACGCAATCGAGCAGCACGGCGTTCGACCGCGCCGCCTCCGATCCGCCGCGCAGCAGGCAGGCGTTACCGGCCATCAGGCACAGCGCCGCAGCGTCGGCGGTGACGCCCGGCCGGCTTTCATAGATGATGCCGATGACGCCCAGCGGCACACGCACGCGGGCGAAATCGAGGCCGTTGGGCTGCGTCCAGCGCTTGATGACCTCGCCGACGGGGTCGGGCAGGGCGGCGACGGTGTCGAGGCCGGCGGCGATGCCCTCCAGCCGGCTCTCGTCGAGCGCCAGCCGGTCGACCAGCGCCGCGGAAATGCCGGCGTCGCGCGCCGCGGCCACATCGGCGGCGTTGGCGGCGAGCACATCGCCCGCCCGCGCCCGGATCGCCGTCGCCGCACCGCGAATCGCCGCCGCCTTTTGCGCGGTCGTGGCCTGCGCCAGCGCCGCCACGGCCGCGCGAGCCGCCCGCGCCATGGCGTCGATGGTGGCCGCGGCGTTCAGATCAGCACCAGATGGTCGGCGTGGACCATCGCGGCGCGCGGTGCATAGCCCAGTGCCGCGCCCTGGACGTCGTTGCGCAGCCCCTTGATGGTGGCGGCGTCACCCGCGTCATAGGCGGACAGCCCGCGCGCCACGATGCCGTCCGGCCCGGCGATGGCGACGACGTCCCCGCGCGCGAATCGCCCCTCGACGCCGGTGACGCCGGCCGCCAGCAGGCTCTTGCCGCGCTGCAGGGCAGCGACCGCGCCGGCATCGACGCTCAGCGTGCCCTGGACGGTCAGCCGCCCGGCCAGCCAGGCCTTTTTCGCGCGCGCGCCTTCGCCGGCGACGAACACCGTGCCACGGCCCGCCTCGGCAAAGCGCGCCAGCGGGTGAGCCACGCGCCCGTCGGCGATGGCGAGGTGGATGCCCGCCGCGCCGGCGATGCGCGCCGCCGCCAGCTTGGCCGCCATGCCGCCCGAGCCGAGGCCCGAACCGCTGCCGCCATCGGCCATCGCCTCGATCGCCGGGGTCAGGTTCCGTACTTCGGCGACCAGCGTTGCCGCCGGGTCGCGCTGCGGATTGGCGGTGTAGAGGCCATCGACATCGCTGAGCAGCACGACGCCCTGCGCGCCCGCCGCCTGCGCCGCGCGCGCCGCCAGCCGGTCATTGTCGCCGAAACGGATCTCGCTGGTCGCCACCGTGTCGTTTTCGTTGAGCACCGGCACCGCGCCCAGCGCCAGCAGCCGCTCGATGGTCGCCGCGACGTTCAGATAGCGCCGCCGGTCCTCGAGATCGCCCAATGTCAGCAACACCTGCGCCATCGTCAGCCCGGCGTCGGACAGCAGCGCCTCCCAGACCGCGCTCAGCGCCACCTGGCCGACGGCGGCGGCGGCCTGGGCATCCTCCAGGCTGGCGCGGCCGCCCTTTTCCAGTTTCAGCCGCCGTGCCCCGAGCGCAATGGCGCCCGACGACACGATAACGATCTGCTGGCCCGCCGTGCGCCGCGCCGCGACATCGGCAACGACGCTCGCCAGCCAGTCCCGCCGCACCGCGCCGGCGCCATCGACGAGCAGTGACGATCCGATCTTGACGACCAGCCGCGCACAGGCCCCCGGCGCAAAACGGCCAGAAACGCTTGCTGCGGCGCCTAGAGCGGCGTCCACACCCTGGCCTTGTCACTGTCATCGCGTTCGCCCGCCGTGCGCCCGGCAATGGCGATCAACTGGTCGAGCACCTCGTCGACGCCCTGCCGCGTCGCCGCCGAAAAGGCATAGACCGGCACGCCGCTGGCCTTTTCGAGCGCGCGCTTCTTCGCCGCCAGCGCCGCCGGCGTCACCAGGTCGGCCTTGGTCAGCGCCAGGATCTCGGGCTTGTCGGTCAGCCCGCCGCCATATTCCGCCAGCTCGTTGCGCACCGTTCGCCACGCCTTCACCGGCGCCGCGGCGCTGGCGTCGACGAGGTGGAGCAGCACCCGGCAGCGCTCGATATGCCCGAGGAAGCGATCGCCGATGCCGACACCCTCGGCAGCCCCGGCGATGAGGCCCGGAATGTCCGCCATCACCAGCTCGCGGCCCTTGTGGGCGACGACGCCCAGTTGCGGCTTCAGCGTCGTGAACGGATAGGCGCCGACTTTCGCCGCGGCGTTCGACACCGCGTTGAGCAGCGTCGACTTGCCGGCGTTCGGCGCCCCCAGCAGGCCGACATCGGCGAGCAGCTTCAGCCGCAGCCACACCCACATCTCCCCACCCGGAAAGCCCGGCTGGAACTGGCGCGGGGCGCGGTTGGTGCTGGTCTTGTAATGGCTGTTGCCCTTGCCGCCGTCGCCGCCGCGCAGCAGCGCCACGCGCTGGCCCGGCCGCGTCATGTCGGCGATCAGCGTGCGTTCGTCGTCGTCGGCGAGGATCTGGGTGCCGACGGGGACCTTGATGACCTTGTCGTCGGCGCCCGGCCCGGTGCGGTTGCGCCCCATGCCATGGGCGCCGCGCCCGGCCTTGAAATGCTGGGCGTAGCGGAAATCGATGAGGGTGTTCAGCCCCTCGACGCACTCGAAGATGATATCGCCGCCCTTGCCGCCGTCGCCGCCATCGGGGCCGCCATATTCGACGAACTTCTCGCGCCGGAACGACACCGAGCCATCACCGCCGGCACCCGACGATAGGAAGATCTTGGCCTGGTCGAGAAACTGCATGGGACGGGTCGATTCAAATGCGAAAAGGGGGAGCCAGTTGCCCGGCTCCCCCTCTCAAATCTCAAAGGCGAAGGCCGGTCGGGCCTATTCGGCCGCAATCGCTTCCGGACGCGGGTCGACGCTGACGTACTTGCGACCCAGCTTGCCCTCGTGGAACACGACGACGCCGTCCGACGTGGCGAACAGCGTGTGATCGACGCCGCAGCCGACGTTGCGGCCGGGGTGAACGCGGGTGCCGCGCTGGCGGATGATGATGGTGCCGGCGAGCAGTTCCTGCCCACCGAAGCGCTTCACGCCAAGGCGACGACCGGCCGAATCACGACCGTTGCGCGATGAACCGCCTGCTTTCTTATGTGCCATTGTCTCTTAACCTACGCTGGTGATCTTGAGCACGGTCAGCTGCTGACGATGACCGTTCTTGCGACGATAGTTGTGACGACGACGCTTCTTGAAGACGATGACCTTGTCACCCTTCGTCTGCGCGACGATCTCGGCGGTGACCGAGCCACCGGTGGTGACGACGCCGGCATCGCCAAACATCAGCGTTTCCAGCTGCACGCTGGTACCGGCTTCGCCGTCGATCTTCTCGACGAGGATCTTGTCATCGGTGGCGACCCGATATTGTTTGCCGCCGGTGCGCACAACTGCGAACATCGTTCGTAAACCTTGGCTTCAAATAGTTGAGCGGCGGGACTCGAAGGCCCTGCCGATGCGAAGGCGGGGCGATAGGGCAACAGGTCGCCCCTGTCAACGCGCCGTCTTCCTTCGCCGCCCTCGAAACAACGCCGTGGCTGCGACGCAACGCCCTCGATTTATGGCCGGCTGCCGCTCGCCAGCGAATCATTCACCGGCTAACGTGGCGGCAATGGCGTCGCAACCGCTCTTTCGCACCTTGCCCGTGGTCAATCCGCGGACCGGTGCCGTCGACCATCATATCGAGCCGCTCGACGCCGCTGCCGTGGCGACGCTGGCGACCCGGCTCAGGGCCGCCCAGCCGGCCTGGGCGGCGTTGTCGCTGGCGTCGCGGCTGGAGGCGCTCGGCGCCTTTGCCACCGCGCTCACCGACCATGCCCCGGCCATCGTCGCCGCGCTGACCCTCGATACCGGCCGGCGCAGCGTCAGCGGTATCGAGCTCGACGGCGTCAAGGGCATGGTGGCGCGCTGGATGCGCGAGGCGCCGTCGCTGATCGCCGGAATCGAATCGGCGCGCATCGCCACCGCCATCCCGACGATCACCGCCGGCACCCGGCTGCGGCCCTATCCGCTCGTCGGCGCCATCAGCCCGTGGAATTTTCCGCTGACGCTGGCGATGATCGACGCCATCCCGGCGCTGGCCGCCGGCTGTGCCGTCATCGTCAAGCCGTCGGAGGTGACGCCGCGCTTCATCGCGCCGGTGATGGCGGCGGTGCGATCGGTGCCGGCGCTGGCGGCGGTGTTCGCCATCATCGAGGGCGATGGCGCCACCGGCGCGGCGCTGGTCGACCAGGTCGACTATATCGCCTTCACCGGATCGGTCGCGACCGGCCGCAAGGTCGGCGAGGCGGCGGCGCGGGCCTTCATACCGGCCAGCCTGGAGCTCGGCGGCAAGGATCCGATGCTGGTGCTCGCCAGCGCCGATCCCGAACGCGCCGCCGCCGTCGCGCTGCGCGCCTCGGTCGTCGCCACCGGCCAGGCCTGCCAGTCGATCGAGCGCGTGCTTGTCGCCCGCCCCATCCATGACGCCTTCCTGGACCATCTGGTACGCATGGCCGCCGCCGTCACCATCAACCACCCCGATATCGGCAGCGGCGACCTGGGGCCGTTCATCCTCGGTCGCCAGGCCGACATCGTCGCCGCCCAGCTTGCCGATGCCGTGGCCCGGGGCGCGACCATCCACACCGGCGGCAGCGTCGAGGATCATGGCGGCAAATGGCTGCGCCCGACGGTCATCACCGGCGTTACCCCCGACATGGCACTGATGCGTGAGGAAACCTTTGGGCCGATCATCCCCGTCGCCGCCTTCGACGGCATCGACGCCGCCGTCGCCGCGGCCAATGCCGGTCGCTTCGGCCTGTCGGCGGCGGTGCTGGCGGGCAGCGTCGCGGAGGCGGAGGCGGTGGCCGTCCGCCTCGATGCCGGCGCCGTCTCGATCAACGACGGCGCGCTCACCTCGATGATCGGCGACGCTGAAAAAAGCAGCTTCGGCCTGTCGGGGCTGGGGCCGTCGCGGATGGGGGCATCGGGCCTGCTGCGCTTTTGCCGGCGCCAGGCGCTGCTGCGCCAGACCGGCACGCCGCTGCCGCTCGCCGCCTATGCGGAACGGGGCTGATGGCCCTTTCGCGAATCACCGTCCGGCGGCTGATCCTCGGCGGCATCGCGGCGTCGCTGGTCATCGCCATCGGGCTCGGCGTCTTCGAACGCGAGATCGACGCCAAGACGGCAACCGGCCTCGCCGAACGCATGCTGGTGCAATATCGACGCGGCACCGGCGAACAGCTGCGCAACTTCACCCCGCGCGAGACGCGCATCTGGGCCGATGGCTGGGAATTCCGCTGGCGCTACCGGCCCTGCCCGGAACTGGCCTCGCTGCGCATCTGGATCAGCCGCGACGGCCGCCGCGCGGGCTATGCCGAACTGCCGGATTGCATGCCGGCCGAAGGCGTTGCGGCGAAACCGTTGAAGGTGTGACCTATGCCGCGGAGTTGATTGCCGTCACGTTGATCCGCTCAGGCTGAGCTTGTCGAAGCCCCCGCGAGCACCGCCCTGGGACACGGCTTCGACAAGCTCAGCCTGAGCGGGCTTTGTGGTTTGACTGAACTGGAAGCGAATCCAACTGTCACCCCGGCGAAGGCCGGGGCCCATGAACCACCGGCTATCGGTACGCGGGTGGCAGCGATGGTGGTCCATGGGCCCCGGCCTGCGCCGGGGTGACAGTGAGTATCAGCCCTGAACCGGCCGCACCCCCGCGACGAACCGCGCCGCCGCTTCCCCAACCGCCGCGGGTGTCGCGCCGGCATGGTACAGCGCCGATCCGAGGCCAAAGCCATTGGCGCCGGCGGCGATCCACGGCGCCATGCCGTCGGGGGTGACGCCGCCGACGGCGAGCAGCGGCATTTCGCGCGGCAACACGGCGCGCATCGCCTTCAGCACCGCGGGCGAACCGGCTTCGGCCGGAAAGAACTTCAGCGCATGGGCGCCGGCGCGGATGGCGGCAAAGGCCTCGCTGGGCGTGAAGAACCCCGGCATCGACACGAGGCCCGCCGCGACGGCCGCGGCGATGACTTCGGGGTCGGTGCTCGGCGACACCGCCAGCTGGCCGCCAGCGGCCGCAACCCGCCCGACGGCGGTGGTGTCGAGCACGGTACCGGCACCGACCAGCGCGCGGGTCCCGGCGAGGCCGGCCAGCCGCGTGATCGATTCATAGGGCTCGGGCGAATTCAGCGGCACCTCGATGATGCGGATGCCGGCGTCCAGCAGCGCCGTGCCGATGGCCTCGACCTCGTCCGGCCGCACGCCGCGCAGGATCGCGACCAGCGGGCAGGCGGCAAAATGCGCTTGAAAATCCTCGGTAATCGTCATGCTGTTCCCATCGCGGCCATGATGGCCCGGGCGCCGGCGACGAACGCCGTTTCCCCGTCGATGACAACCGATTCGCGCCCCGCCCGTTCCAGCGCCAGGGCAAATCGCTCGCACAGCGGGCGCGCGCCGATCAGCGGCACGACATCGGAGCGACCTCGCCCCAGCCCGGCGCGAAGGTCGCTGCCGATCAGCAATCCCGAGATGCGGCTGGCGGCATCGGCGGCGCTCATCTGGCCGGTGACGACGCGGGCGCGAGCGCCGAACAGCTCCGCCGTCAGGTCGCCGCCTTCCAGCGTCTGGTCGACACCGTCGAGGAACACCGCATCGGCGGCGGGTTCATGGGCGAGCAGGTCCGACAGGATCGATTTCGCCTTCAGCGCCGCCAGCAGGTCGCCGGTCATCACCGTGCGCAGCCGCATCATGCAGCCGCCTTCCAGCTCGATCCATTTGGTATGGGTGCCGGGGTGGCAGACGAGGCCGTCGCCGACCAGCTTGAGCGCCAGGGCGCCGAGGATCTGCACCTCCTCGCCGCGCATGATGTCGGGGCGCAACTCGTCGCGCTGGACGACGCCGGGCACGATGGCGATGCCGGGTTGCGGGCGCACGATGCCGGCGACGATGGCGGCGATGTCGGCGGGCGCCTCGGCATAGGGCACGTCGATCCAGCCGCGGTTGGACCCGACCATGCCGCACAGCAGCAGCGGCGCATCGCCGGCGTCACGGCGCAGGGCGGCAACTTCGGCGGGGAAATCATCCACCGACAGGATGCCGCGATCGTCGCTGGTGCGGGCGATGACGCTGCCATCGGCGGCGACATGGAAGCAGCGGCGGTTGGTGGTGCCCCAATCGACCGCGACAAAGGCGGGGCCGGAATCGGGGCCAGCGGCAGGGCCAGCAGCGGGGGGTGTCATTTCAAAAAACTCCGAATGCGCCCCCCGGCAGCCCTAACGCCCGGCGTCAGCCGAGCTGGCCGTAGAAGGTCACCATGCAATACAGCATCGGGAAGCTCAGCACGAAATTGGTGCGGCTGAACAGCATCGCCTTTTTGGCGGCGGCGGCCTTTTCCTCAGGACTGCCCTCGACGATGCCGAGCGCGATCTTCTGCGCCGGCCAGATGAACATCCAGACGTTGGCGGCCATGATGATGCCCAGCCACATGCCGAGCCCGATCAGCGTGTACGGCGGCTGGAAGGTCAGCGCCTGGACGATGTACAGCTGCGGCGGCGCGCCGGCGATGGCGAGGCCGAGCACCAGCGTGGCGATGGCGGCCCAGCGGAACCAGAACAGCGCCTCGGGGGCGATGTACTTCGACACGGCGGGCTTCAGCTCGGCGGGCACCTTGGGCATGGTCGGGATCTGCACGAAGTTGAAATAATACAGCAGCCCGATCCACAGCACGCCGGCGACGACATGGGCAAAGCGCAGGAACCAGCTGAACCAGTTGCCGCCGCTCGTCGCGATGGCACCATGGTGGAAGACGACGACCACGAGGATCAGCAGCGTCAGTCCCAGCAGCAGCGCGCGATTGAGATTGCCCAGTATGTTCGCCATGGTCGGTTCAGCCCCTGTTTTCCGATATGCCCGCTATAGGCGACACGATCGGTCTTGTTAAGCCGCTCGCTCAGCCTTTCCCCATCAGCGACAGCACTTCCTTGCGGCTGCGATCGTCGTCGCGGAACACGCCCATCATGCGGCTGGTGGTCATGGTGACGCCCGATGTCATCACGCCGCGCGCCGACATGCAGGCATGGGTCGCCTCGATGACGACGGCCACGCCGATGGGGTCGAGCTGCTTCTGGATGCAGTCGGCGACTTCGGCGGTCAGCCGTTCCTGCACTTGCAGCCGCTTGGCATAGCCCTGGAGGACACGCGCCAGCTTGGAGATGCCGACGACGCGCTTGCGCGGCAGATAGGCGATGTGCGCCTTGCCGATGATCGGCGCCATGTGATGCTCGCAATGCGACTGGAACGGGATATCGCGCAGGATGACGATCTCGTCATAGCCGCCGACCTCGCCGAAGGTCTTCGAAAGGTGGACGCCGGGGTCCTCCTGATAGCCGCGGAAATATTCGCGATAGGCGCGGGTGACGCGACCCGGGGTCTCCAGCAGGCCCTCGCGGTCGGGGTCGTCACCGGCCCAGCGGATCAGCGTGCGGACGGCGTCCTCGGCCTCGGCTTGCGGAATCGGCTCGATGTGCGGCGCGGGATGGCCGGTGCCGTAATCGTCGTCGTCCATGCGTGTTCACTCCCCGGGGGCGGCATTGCTGCGGTCGTTGCGCCTATCACCCGAATGTGGGCCATCGGCGCAATCGTGCAAGTGTCGCAGGGGGAGGGCAAGCCTGCGCACTGTGAGCCATTCCGGCGAAGGCCGGGACCCATGGCCCACAAGCTATCCCGCACGGGTACGCTCGTGGCGGAGATCGTGGTTCATGGGCCCCGGCCTTCGCCGGGGTGACGGGAATCAGCCGGCGTTCTTCGCCCGCGACGCCTTCTTGCGCTCGTTGGGGTCGAGATGGATCTTGCGCAGCCGGATGAAGTTCGGCGTCACCTCGACCAGCTCGTCCTCGTCGATATAGGCGATCGCCTGTTCCAGCGTCAGCCGCTTGGGCGGGCTGAGCTGGATGGCATCGTCCTTGCCGCTGGCGCGGAAGTTGGTCAGCGCCTTGGATTTCAGCGGGTTGACCTCCAGGTCTTCGTCACGGGCATTCTCGCCGATGACCATGCCCTGGTAGACGGCCTCGCCCGGCTCGATCATCAGCGTGCCGCGCGGCTGCAGGTAACCGAGCGCATAGCCGACGGCCTCGCCGGTCTCGGTGGAGATCAGCACGCCGTTGCCGCGACCCGAGACGCTGCCCTTGTAGGGGCCGTATTTCTCGAACAGGCGGTTCATGATGCCGGTGCCGCGGGTGTCCGACAGGAACTCGCCGTGATAGCCGATGAGGCCGCGGGCCGGGGCGCTGAAGGTCAGCCGGGTCTTGCCGCCGCCCGACGGGCGCATGTCGGTCATCTCGGCCTTGCGGCCGGCCATCTTCTCGACGACCGTGCCCGAATATTGCTCGTCGACATCGATGACGACGGTTTCGTAGGGCTCGGTGCGCTTGCCGTTCTCGTCGACGCCATAGATGACGCGCGGGCGGCTGATGGACAGCTCGAAACCTTCGCGGCGCATCGTCTCGATCAGCACGCCAAGCTGCAATTCGCCGCGCCCGGCGACTTCAAAGGCGTCCTTCGACGCGCTCTCGGTGACCTTGACGGCGACATTGCCCTCGGCTTCGCGCTGCAGGCGGTCGGAGATCATGCGGCTGGTGACCTTGGAGCCATCACGGCCCGCATAGGGCGAATCATTGACGGCAAAGGTCATGCTCAGCGTCGGCGGATCGATCGGCTGGGCGTGCAGCGGCTCGGTGACGCTGATGTCGGCGATGGTGTCGGCGACGGTCGCCTTCGAAAAGCCGGCCAGCGCGATGATGTCGCCGGCCTTGGCTTCGTCCACCGGAACCCGCTCGAGGCCGCGGAAGGCGAAGATCTTCGACGCCCGGCCTTCCTCGACGACCTTGCCGTCGGGGTTGAGCGCGCGGATCTGGGTATTGAGGCGCAGCGTGCCCGACAGGATGCGCCCGGTGAGGATGCGGCCGACGAAATTGTCGCGATCGAGCAGCGACACCAGCATCTTGAACTCGCCGTCGACATCGGCGGCGGGCGGCGGCACATGGGCGACGATGGTCTCGAACAGCGGCGTCAGGTCGCCGGAACGAACCTCGCTGTCGCGCCCGGCATAGCCGTTGCGGCCCGAGGCGAAGATGACCGGGAAATCGAGCTGCGCGTCGGTGGCTTCCAGCGTCACGAACAGGTCGAAGACCTCGTCGAGCACTTCCTGGGCGCGGGCATCGGGGCGATCGATCTTGTTGACGACGACGATCGGGCGAAGACCAAGAGCCAAGGCCTTGCCGGTGACGAACTTGGTCTGCGGCATCGGGCCTTCGGCGGCATCGACGAGCAGCACGACGCCATCGACCATCGACAGGATGCGCTCCACCTCGCCACCGAAATCGGCGTGTCCGGGGGTGTCGACGATGTTGATGTGGGTCGTGTCGTTGGTCGATTTGTCGGTCCATTCGATCGACGTGCACTTGGCGAGAATGGTGATGCCACGTTCTTTTTCGAGATCGTTCGAATCCATGGCGCGCTCGGCGACGCGCTGGTTGTCGCGGAACGTGCCCGACTGCCGGAACAGCTGGTCGACAAGGGTGGTCTTGCCGTGGTCGACGTGCGCGATGATCGCGATGTTACGCAGTGCCATTGAAATCGAGGTCCTGTGGGATATGCCGGAAGCGCCGCCGGGAACAAACCCGGGGGCGCCGCGCGGTGCGTCATGCTGCAGCGGTAAGCGCGGCCCCATAGCCGCTTTGATGCGCCGCAACAAGGTGGGGCGGTCGCGGTCGCCGCACATCTGCAGCGCAACAGCCGTCGCCCAGCCGTCACAAAAGCGCGGCAGATGCCCGGGCGCCACCACGGCCCGGCCGTTTCGCCCGTATCGTTGCATTGACTTGCGCCAGCCCCATCGGCACGAAGGCAACCTCGCAAGGTGAGGGATATTCCGGCGTGGAGTTGGTTGACAGTGGCGGCCCGGGCAGCGGCAAGCGCACCGGTGCGATGCTCGCCGCCGCCCGCACCGCGGCCGGACTCGAACTGACCGATGTCGCCCGCGAGACCCGGGTGCCGCTGCGCCACCTGAAGGCGCTGGAGGCCGACCGCCATGACGACCTGCCGGCGCTCCCGTACGCTATCGGCTTCGTCAAGGCCTTCGCCCGCAGCGTCGGGCTCGATGGCGAAACCGTCGCGGCGCATTTTCGCAGCGAAACCTCCAAATCACCGCATGTCCCGGCACCGCTGACGCTGGAACCGCTTGATGAACGCCGGCTGCCGTCGCGCGGCCTGGTGTTTGCCAGCATCGGCATCGTCGTCGCCATCATCGCCGCGCTGTCGGCCTGGGGCTCGGGCGCCTTCGATCCGGCACCGCCGGCCGCCCCGACGCTGGCCGCGACCGCCGGCGCCGAGCCCGCCGAAGCCGCGGCACCGCTCGCCGTCCCCGCCGCCGGCAGCGTCGATCCGGCAGCGACCGTGACCCCTGCCGCCGTCGCCACCGCCGCGACCACGCCGGGCGTCGTCGCCGCCGGCCCGGTGGTGTTGACCGCCAAGGAAGAAGTCTGGGTGAAGATCTACGACAATGCCACCCGCACCACCGCCAAGATCGGCGTGCTGCAGGCCGGCGAAAGCTATGCCGTCCCCGCCAGCCCGCCGGGGCTGCTGCTGTGGACGGGCAAGGTCGGCGCGCTCGCCGTCACCGTCGGCGGCAAGCCGATCCCGCCATTGGGCGGCCCGGTCGATACCGTGCGCGGCCTCAGCCTTGCTCCCGCCGACCTGGTCGCGCGCAGCCAGCCCGCCGCGGGTATGGCGGCTGCGCCCGCCGGGCCGAAACCGATCGCCACCGTACCCGGGGCCTGAACCTTATGCGTATGTTGTTGCTTTTGTCGGCGCTCGCCGTGCCGTTCCTGTCCATCGCCGCCCCCACCGCTGCGGGCGCCCAGGATCTCGATCCAGTCCGCGTCGAAAAACGCGTCGGCAAGCTCGAATCCGAAATGCGCGCCGTGCAGCGCAAGGTCTTCCCCGGCGGCGACCCGCGCTATTTCGAGCCCGAAATCGCGCCGCCGGTCGCGGCGCCGCCCGCGGCTATCGGCACCCCGGCCTCGCAGCCGCTTGTCGACCTCGCCGAGCGCGTCGGGCAGCTCGAGGCGCAGCTGCGCACCATGACCGGGCAGGTCGAGGCCAACCAGTTCAAGATGCGCCAGCTCGAGGAGGCGCAGACGCGGCTGCGCGGCGACCTCGAGTTCCGCCTGAACGCCCTTGAAGGCAATGGCCAGAACGCCGTTCCCGGCACCGCTCCGGGTGCAGGCCAGGGCGCTGGCCCGCCACCGGGCGATGCCGCCGGCGCCGCCATCCTGCCGCCGGGGCCGATCGGCGGCACCCCGACGCGGCCGCCCGTCCGGCTGCCGGTCGCGGCCCCGGCGACCGCCGATGCGGCGTGGAAGGCCGCCTATGCCGAGGCGCTGGCCAAGGACTGGCCCGGCACCGAGACGGCGATGAGCGACTTCATCACCGCCTGGCCGAAATCGACCCGCATCGCCCAGGCGCGCTATTGGCTGGGCCGCAGCCATGCCGAGCGCGGCCAGCATGCCGAGGCGGCCCGCGCCTATCTCGAACTCTACAAGACGGCGCCGCGCGACGGCCGCGCCCCCGATGCGCTGGTCGGGCTGGCAACCGCCATGAACGGCCTGAAAAAGCCCAAGGACGCCTGCCGCGTGCTCGGCGAGCTCGATTCGGTCTATGGCCCGAAACTGACCGCGGCGCAGCAGGCCGAGGCCAAGGCGCTGCGCACCCGGGCCAAATGCGCGGCATGACCGGCATATGCAGCTGCTCGCCCCCATCGCGGCGGCGCTCGGTCGGCCCCTAGCCGAGGGCGAAAGGCTGGCGCTTGCCGTGTCGGGCGGGCCCGACAGCATGGCGCTGCTGCGATTGGCGGCGGCGCAGTTTCCGGCCCGGATCGCGGCGCTGACGGTCGATCATGGCCTGCGGCACGCCAGCGCTGCCGAGGCCGCGATGGTCGCCGGCTGGTGCGCGGCGCACGGCGTCCCCCATGCGACACTGCACTGGCAGGGACAGAAGCCCGGCGCCGGCGTGCCCGCCGCCGCCCGCGCCGCCCGCTATGCGCTGATGGCCCACTGGTGCGTCGCCCATGGCCATGGCCTGCTGCTCACCGCCCATCATGCCGACGACCAGGCCGAAACCCTGCTGATGCGGCTGGGGCGCGGCAGCGGCGGCGCCGGGCTCGCCGGCATCCGTGCAAGCCGGCCGCTGGCGCCGGGCGTCACGCTGGTGCGGCCGCTGCTCGGCGTGCGCCGCGCCGATCTTGCCGCCATCGCCGCCGCCGGCCCGGTGGTCGATGATCCATCGAACCGCGACCCGCGCTATGCCCGCACCGCCGCGCGCCGGCTGCTCGCCGACACGCCCTGGCTCGATGCCGGGCGGATGGCGGCGGCGGCGGCGCATGTCGCCGATACCGAGGCGGCGCTCGACTGGGCCGCCGATCGGGCCTGGGCGGGCAATGTCGTGGTCGCGGATGATGTCATTCGGATCGATGCCGGCGATTTGCCGACGGCTTTGCAGCGCAAATTGCTTGAGCGCGCAATCAAGCGATTTTGCCCCGAAACCGCACTCCGCGGGGCCGATCTGTCGCGGCTGCTGGTCACGCTTGCCGCCGGCGGTACGGCGACACTGGCCGGTGTCAGGGCAAGATGCACAGGGAAAGCCTGGCATTTCGCCCGCGCCGCAACGCGAAAAACCCCCGTTGCAACCGACAATTGCGTCGCAACCGTATCTAACACGAGGCAGAAACGCGCAGGCTGATTGCAACCGGCCGCGCATCGCTTATCTTGGGCACAGAGTCATTGGCGACTCGTCAGCGGAAAGCCGTGTACATGGCCGATAACAACAAGCAGCCACAAAGCCCCTGGAAGAAGAATCTCGGCCTCTGGCTGGTGATCCTGTTCGGGCTGGTGGTCGTCGTCAACGTCATGCAAGGGCCGTCGCGCTCCACCGACACCGGCAACACGCTCGCCTATTCGGACTTTTTGACCAAGGTCGACGAGGGCGCGATCAAATCGGCCGAGATTCGCGGTGCCGAAATCGTCGGAAAAACCGCCGCCGACGAGGATTATCGCACCTTCAACCCCGGTGATGACAAGCTTGTCGACCGCCTGCGCAGCAAGAATGTCCGCTTCGATGCCAAGCCCGAGGAGAGCCGCAGCCTGCTTGCGCAGCTGTTCTTCAACATGCTGCCCTTCGTGCTGATGATCGGTATCTGGATCTTCGTGATGCGCCAGATGCAGAACGGTGCCGGTCGCGGTGCGATGGGTTTCGGCAAATCCCGCGCCAAGCTGCTCGTCGCCAAGGAAGGCCGCGTCACCTTTGACGACGTCGCCGGCATCGACGAAGCCCGCGAGGAGCTGCAGGAAATCGTCGATTTCCTCAAGGATCCGGGCCGTTTTCACCGTCTCGGCGGCAAGATTCCCAAGGGCGCGCTGCTCGTCGGCCCCCCGGGCACCGGCAAGACGCTGCTCGCCCGCGCCATCGCCGGTGAAGCCAATGTGCCGTTCTTCAACATTTCGGGCTCGGATTTCGTCGAAATGTTCGTCGGCGTCGGTGCCAGCCGCGTCCGCGACATGTTCGAACAGGGCAAGAAGGCGGCGCCATGCATCATCTTCATCGATGAAATCGACGCTGTCGGCCGCTCGCGCGGTGCCGGCCTCGGCGGCGGCAACGACGAACGCGAGCAGACGCTCAACCAGCTGCTCGTCGAAATGGACGGTTTCGACGCCAACGAAGGCATCATCATCGTCGCCGCGACCAACCGCCCCGACGTTCTCGACCCTGCGCTGCTGCGTCCGGGCCGCTTCGATCGCCAGGTCGTCGTGGGTCGGCCCGACATCGAGGGCCGTGAAAAGATCCTCGCCGTCCACATGAAGAAGGTGCCGCTGGCCCCCGACGTCAACGCCCGCACCATCGCGCGCGGCACGCCGGGCTTCTCGGGCGCCGATCTTGCCAACCTCGTCAACGAGGCGGCGCTGCTTGCGGCCCGCCGCGCCAAGCGGCTGGTGTCTATGCGCGACTTCGAAGACGCCAAGGACAAGGTCCTGATGGGTGTCGAACGCAAGTCGATGGTGATGACCGAAGACGAAAAGAAGATGACCGCTTACCACGAGGCCGGCCACGCCGTCGTCTCGATGCACGAGGCCGCATCCGATCCTATCCACAAGGCCACCATCATCCCGCGTGGCCGCGCCCTCGGCATGGTCATGCGCCTGCCGGAACGCGACCAGTACAGCTATCATCGCGACAAGATGTACGCGAACCTCGCCGTGTCGATGGGCGGCCGCGTCGCCGAGGAGATCATCTTCGGCCATGACAAGGTCAGCTCGGGTGCCTCGTCGGACATCAGCTATGCCACCGACCTGGCGCGCTCGATGGTCACCCAATGGGGCATGAGCGACAAGCTCGGGCCGCTGAAGTACGCCGACAACCAGGAAGAAGTCTTCCTCGGCCACAGCGTGACGCGCACCCAGAACGTCAGCGAGCAGACCGCCCAGCTGATCGATGCCGAGGTCCGCACCATCGTGACGGTCGGCTATGACCGCGCCAAGCATGTGCTGACCGAGAATATCGACCAGCTCCATGCCCTGGCCGGCGCCCTGCTCGAGCTCGAGACCCTGTCGGGCGACGAGATAAAGAAGGTGCTGGCGGGCGAAGCCATCGACCGTTCGGCCACCACGGGCACCCCCGCGGCGCGGCCATCGACCGGTGTTTCGGCGATTCCCAAGACCGGGCGCCGCGGTGGCTTCGGTGAACCGGCCCCGCAGGCCTGAAACCTTGCCGCAAGCGCGGACGAAAGGGGCGGCCAGGGTTCTCCTGGCCGCCCTTTTTGCGACTGTTGCCGGCGTGTCCCAGGCCGCCGAACCCCGGGTACAGCCGATGATCAGCTATTTCGAGATACCGGTCAGCGACATGGACCGCGCCATGGCCTTCTACGGCAAGGCGCTGGGCAGTCGTTTCACGCGCCAGACCATCGACGGCTATGACATGGCGCTGTTCGCCGGCGACGGCCCGGTGCATGGCGCCCTCGCCAGGGGCGATGTTTACGTGCCGGGCAAGGCCGGGCCGGTGCTGTATTTCGCCGTCGAAGACATCCGCGCGGTGCTGGCGCGCGCCGTCGCGGCGGGTGGCGAGATGCTTTATCCGGTCAAGGACATCGGCGAGAACGGCTGGGTAGCCGAATTTGCCGACAGCGAAGGCAATCGCATCGCCCTTAGCCAGCCGCGATAGGTGCCTGCCACGCCGGCCCGGCCTCAGCTATCGTCGAATTCGGGCTCGTGGCGCAGCGGCTTGCTGGTGCTGGCGTAGATGAAAAGCACCGCCAGCGCGCCGGCGCCGAGCATGTAGGGCAGCGTCGCCCCCAGCTGGTACAGCCCGATGCCGATCGCCGGCGCCAGCACGAAGCATGACCCGTTGACCGAGGTGACGGCGCCGGCGACGCCGCCCTGTTCACTGCGGCCGACGGCAAGGCTGGCCCCGGCGGTGAAACCCGGCCGGGCCAGGCCATAACCGAGCGACGCCAGCGCATAGCCGACGGTGACGGCGTGCAGATCGGGGGCCAGCGCCACCCCGGCGGTGCCGATGGCAGCGATCAGCGTGCCCCAGCGCATCAGGCCCGGCGGGGTCATCTTGAAGGTCGGGATGATGCCCCATTGCGCCACCAGCGTGGCGCCGGCGCCGGCCATGAAGATGATGGCGATCTGGCTTTGGGCGTCGATGGCGCTGCCGCCCATCCTGTCGATGACGAAAAAGCCCAGCGCCTGGCTCGTGGCGGCCTGCACCGAGCCCGAAAAGAAGCCGAACAGCATGAACGGCAGGATGCGCGGATCACGCCACGACAGCCGCTCGCCACGCCCGGCGCTGGCCGCCCGGACACTGGCACCGGTGGCGCCGCCGCTGACGGTCGGCTCGCTGCTGGCGGCGCCATGGCCGGTGCCGGGATTGGCCATGGCCACGGCATCGGCAGGGGCCCCGATGATGCCGGGAAAGTGCGTCGGATCATCGTCGGGCAGGTTCATCCGGACCGCGACCAGCACGGCGACCGCGATCAGCGCAAAGGCGAACAGCGGCCCAGCGAGGCCGATCCAGCCGATGATGAACAGCGGTGCCACCGCCGGCCCGATGATGGTGCCCAGCCCGAAGGCCGACGACAGCGACGCCAGCGCGTTGGTCCGCTCCGATTCGCTGGTCCGCGCCGCGACATAGGCCTGCGCCGCCGGGTTGGAGGCAGAGCCGAAGATACCGAACAGCGACCGCAGTATGGCGAACAGCGCAAAGGTGGCGATGGGAATGAGCAGGCCCTTGAGCCCGGCCAGGATGACGATGCCGCAGCCGAGCATCGAGACTCCGAAGCCCATGACGCCGACCTCCATGAGCCGGCGGCGGCCGCGGATGTCGGACTGGCGGGCCCAATAGGGGGCGCTGAACGTCCACAGCAGCGCCGAGAAGGAAAAGATGATGGCGACCAGCAGATCGGGAATCTGGATGACCCGCGCGATGCCCGGCAGCACCGTCTGCAGCGCGGTGTTGCCGGCGGCGACGGTCAGCAGCACCGCAAACAGCACGGCGAATTCGCGGCGAGGCATGGCGGAGCGCATGGCGCTGCTTGGCCGACGCGACCGCCGTTGCCAAGCCGGTGATTTCAGGGTGCCGTCAGCCGCCGGGGCATTTGACCTGGGCGAAACCGGCGTCGGCATAGTCGCCCAGCGCCTCGGCGAACATCGCCAGCGCCTTGGCGGTATCGGCGACATCGTCGATGGGGCGATCCTGGAAATAGACCCGGATCGTCTGCTTGATCTCGTCGTAGATGGCCCGCATCTCGATGGCGCGGCACTCGGGCAGGGCAATCTCGATCGATCGACGGTCGGCGACCGACCGCTGGCGCTCGATAAAGCCGGCATTCTCCAGCCGGTCGAGCAGCGCCGTCACCGATCCGCTGGTCAAACCGGTCTTGGCAGCGACATCGCCCGGCGTGGCAGGGCCCGATTCGAGCATGTGCAGGCAGCGCAGATCGCTGCGATGCACACCCAGCCGCGCCGACACGATCAGATCGATGGTGTCGATCGCTTCGTGGATGCGGCGCCCCGCGGCGACGATGTCCTCCAGGTGTTGGGCTCTATCCATGCTGAGTCGTCTGGCACTCCGTTTCGCCGCGCTGCACAATATATCTTGACGATCAAGTTTCTTGACGATAACTTATAAACCTACAACGGGCCAACGGTCCAGCGGTTGCCGCTACGCGAGCGTAACAGCCCTGCGGGTGTCAAACTGTTACGGGCAAATGACAATTTTCAACCCCACGTTTACGCCGCGTCGCAACATGGCTATTTTTTCAACGGATGGGCAGGGAGTGGCCATGAAACGACCGTCAAGCGCACTTTGGCTCGTCGTGTTGCCGCTTGCGCTGTCGCTGGCTGCCTGCAGCGAGAAAGAAGGCGGTGCCGCGGCTGCCGGCCCGGGTGGCCCCGGCGGCCCGCCGCCGCCAGTGACGGTCGCGACACCGCTGGTCAAGCCGATCGTCGATTGGGACGATTATATCGGGCGTTTCGAGGCCAAGCAGAGCGTCGAGGTGCGCCCGCGCGTCTCGGGCTATGTCCAGAGCATCAATTTCCGCGACGGTGAGTTCGCCCGCGCTGGCGACTTGCTGTTCGTCATCGACCCGCGGCCGTTCCAGGCGGCGCTGAACCAGGCCCGCGCCGACGCCCAGCGCGCCCGCGCCACGGCGGACCTGGCGCGCGCCAATTTCGCCCGCACCGAAAAGCTGCTCGGCCTCAACGCCGTCAGCCGCGAGGAATTCGAGACCGATCGCGCCACGGCGGCGCAGGCCCAGGCCGGGCTGGCATCGGCGGAGGCAACCGTCCAGTCGCGGGCGCTCGACGTCGCTTTCACCCGGGTAACGGCGCCGATCTCGGGCCGCATGTCGGACCGCCGCGTCGATGTCGGCGCCTTTGTCACATCGGGCACGACGCCGATGACGACGGTGGTGACGCTCGATCCGATCCACTTCGTCTTCACGGGCTCCGAAGCCGTCTATCTGAAATACCAGCGCGCCAACCAGGCCGGCACTCGGCCGTCGTCGCGGGTCGCCCCCAATCCCGTCGACATCCGGCTCGCCGACGAGACCGGCTATCGCTGGCACGGCAAGATGGATTTCGTCGACAACGTCATCTCGAACGGCTCCGGCACCATCCGCGGCCGTGCCGTCGTCCGCAACCCCACCGGTTTCCTGACCCCCGGCATGTTCGGCCATATGCGGCTGCTCGGCTCGGGCGCCTATAACGGCATGCTCATCCCCGAGGATTCGGTCGTCACCGACCAGACCCGCAAGGCCGTGCTGGTTGTCGGTCCCGACACCAAGGTGGCGCAGCGCGTCGTGGAACTCGGCCCGATCGTCGACGGCCTGCGCGTCGTGCGGTCCGGGTTGAAGCCGACCGACCGGGTGGTCATCGCCGGCGTCCAGCGCGGCCGTCCGGGGTCGCCGGTGACGCCGAAAATGGGCAAGATCGTACCCCCCGCGCCGGGCACCGGCCCGGTCGTGCCGCCGATCATAGAACCGCCGGCGACATCGGCCAGCGCCGCCAGCGGCGCCCGCTGACATGCGCTTTTCGCACTTCTTCATCGATCGCCCGATCTTTGCCGGGGTGATCTCGGTGCTGATCGTGCTGATCGGCCTGTTCGCCTATCCGGTGCTGCCGGTGGCGCAATATCCCGAGATCGCACCGCCGACGATCGCCGTCACCGCCAGCTACCCCGGCGCCTCGGCTGAAGTGCTCGCCGACACCGTTGCCGCGCCGCTGGAACAGGAAGTCAACGGCGTCGAGAACATGCTGTACATCACCTCGTCGTCGACGGGCGATGGCCGGGTGACGATCAACGTCGTCTTCAAGCTGGGCACCAACCTCGATACCGCCCAGGTGCTGGTGCAGAATCGCGTCGCCTCGGCGCTGCCGCGGCTGCCGCAGAGCGTCCAGCAACTCGGGGTGACCACCCGCAAGAACACCCCCGACATCCTGATGGCGGTGTTCATCACCTCCCCCGACGGCAGCCACGACACCCAGTATCTGTCGAATTACGCGACGCTGCAGATCCGCGACAAGCTGCTGCGGCTGCAGGGCATCGGCGGCATCAACATCTTCGGCGCCCGCGACTATGCGATGCGTATCTGGATCGACCCTGAAAAGGCCGCCGCCCGCAATCTCGATGCCAGCGAGATCGTCGCTGCGCTGCGCGCCCAGAACGTCCAGGTTGCCGGCGGCAGCGTCGGCGCGCCGCCGTTCGCCCGCGGTGGCTCTGGGTTCGAGCTGAGCGTGCAGACCCAGGGCCGGCTGACAACGCCCGAACAGTTCGGCCAGGTCGTCATCAAGTCCGATCCCGACGGCGCGTTGACCCGGGTGAACGATGTCGCCCGCATCGAGGTCGGGTCGCAGGATTACACCACCAACGCCTATGTCAACGGCACGCAAGGGGTCGGCCTCGGCATCACCCAGTTGCCCGGATCGAACGCGCTGGCGACCTCCGCGGCCATTATCGCCACGATGGAGGAGGCCAAGAAGGACTTCCCGCCCGGCGTCGCCTACAGCATTCCGTACAACCCGACGACCTATGTCCAGCAGTCAATCGACAGCGTTCAGGAAACGCTGGTGGAGGCGGTGGCGCTGGTCGTCCTCGTCGTGCTGATCTTCCTGCAGAGCTGGCGCGCCGCGATCATCCCGGTGCTCGCCATCCCGGTGTCGCTGATCGGTACCTTCGCGATCATGGCGGGGTTCGGCTACAGCCTGAACAACCTGTCGCTGTTCGGCCTGGTGCTGGCCATCGGCATCGTCGTCGACGACGCCATCGTCGTTGTCGAAAATGTCGAACGCGAGCTGAAGAACGGCCTCAGCCCGCGCGAAGCCGCCTATGCGACGATGGACGAAGTCGGCGGCGCGCTAATCGCCATCGCCCTGACCCTGTGCGCGGTGTTCGTGCCGACCGCTTTCATCAGCGGTATCTCGGGGCAGTTCTACAAGCAGTTCGCGCTGACCATCTCGGCAGCGACGCTGATATCGTGCCTCGTCTCGCTGACCCTGTCGCCGGCGCTGGCGGCGCTGCTGCTGAAGCCGCACGAGGCGCATCACGACGAGCCGCGCGGCTGGACGGCGCCGCTGCAGCGCGGCGCCAATGCCTTCAACCGCGGCTTCGATTGGCTGTCCGATCGCTATGGCCGGGTGACGGCGCGGCTGGTGCGGACGGTCGGTATCGTGCTCGTCGCCTATGTCGTGCTGCTCGGCATTGCCGGCTGGCGTTTCAGTGCGACACCAACGGGCTTCATCCCGGCGCAGGACCAGGGCTATCTGATCGGTGTCGTCCAGATGCCGCCGGGCGCCACGCTCGAACGCACCGACGCGGTGATGCGCAAGGCGGTCAACATCGCGCTGAAGACGCCCGGCGTCAGCCATGTCGTCAACATCGCCGGGCTCGACGGCGCCAGCTTCTCCAATGCCCCCAACGCCGCGACGATGTTCATCGCGCTCGATGACTTCCCGATCCGCAAGGACCATGGCCAGACCGGCGATTCGATCCTTGGGTCGCTGCGCCAGAACATGGGCGCGATCGATGCCGCCAATGTGCTGGTCATCGCGCCGCCTCCGGTGCGCGGCATCGGCACCGGCGGCGGTTTCAAGATGATGATCCAGGATCGCGGCAACAAGGGCGTGCGCGCGCTGGAGGGGGCGACCATCGACATGATGATGGCCGGCAACCAGACCCCGGGCCTGACCTCGGTTTTCAGCCTGTTCAACACCGGCACGCCGCGCATCTATGCCGATATCGATCGCGAAAAGGCCCAGCAGCTCGGCGTGCCGCCGGATGAGATCTTCGCTGCCCTGCAAACCTATCTCGGGTCGAGCTATATCAACGACTTCAACCTGTTCGGCCGCACCTATCGCGTCACCGCCCAGGCCGATGCCGCCTTTCGCGCGGCGCCGTCGGACATCGTCAACCTGAAGGTCCGCTCGACGTCGGGCGAGATGGTACCGCTGGGCTCGGTGGCGACGCTGAAGGACGATGCCGGCCCCTATCGTGTCGTTCGCCACAATCTCTACACCGCCTCCGAGCTCCAGGGCGACACGCTGCCCGGCTTCTCGTCGGGGCAGGCGCTCGATGCCATGGAAAAGCTGGCGGCGACGCGCCTGCCGGCAGGATTCGGCTTCGAATGGACCGAACTCGCCTATCAGGAGCGGACCCAGGGCAATACCGCGGCGATCGTCTTTGCGCTGGCTGTGGTGTTCGTCTTCCTGCTGCTGGCCGCCCAGTATGAATCGCTGGTGCTGCCGCTGGCCGTCATCCTGATCGTGCCGATGTGCCTGCTCGCGGCCATCGTCGGGGTCAACCTGCGCGGTTTCGACAATAACATCCTGACCCAGATTGGCCTGGTCGTGCTCGTCGGCCTGGCCGCCAAGAACGCCATCCTGATCGTCGAATTCGCCAAGCAGGCCGAAGAACGCGGGCTGGAGCGTCATGCCGCTGCCGAGGAGGCGGCGCGGACCCGCTTGCGACCGATCCTGATGACCAGCTTTGCCTTCATCCTGGGCGTGCTGCCGCTGGTGTTCGCCTCGGGCCCCGGCGCCGAGATGCGCCAGGCGCTCGGCACGGCGGTGTTCTTCGGCATGATCGGCGTCACCATCTTCGGCCTGCTGTTCACCCCGGTGTTCTATGTCATCGCCAGCTGGACCGCCGAAAAGGCCAGGAAGGTGCGCAGCCGCAATCGAACGCCGCGCGCCCTGCCGCCGCAGACGGCGCCGGCCGAATGATGCGCCGCGCCGGATATGCGCCACTGACCGCGCTGCTGCTGTCGGCCTGTATGGTCGGCCCCGACTATCGCCCGGCATCGACGCCGGCGGTGGCAGGCTTCCAGTCGGCGACGCCGATGGTCGCTTCGGGTGAAGCGACGCCCGACGCCTGGTGGCGGCTGTACGACGACCCCGTCCTCGACGACCTGATCGCCCAGGCCTTTGCCGCCAACACCGATCTGAGGGTGGCAACGGCAAACCTGCGCCGGGCTCGCGCTGTGCTGTCGGAAGCGCGAACGGCGCGACTGCCGACGACGACGGCAACGGCCAGCGCCGTCGAGGCGCGGCAGACGGTCGCAACGCCCGCCGGCCCGGTACCGTTCGAAAGCGAATTCTACCGGCTCGGCTTCGACGCCAGCTATGAAATCGATCTCTATGGCAGGGTCGGGCGCAGCATCCAGGCCGCGCGCGCCGAAGCGGCCGCCGAGGCGGCGCGGCGCGACACGGTGGCGATCAGCGTCGCCGCCGAAACCGCGCGCGCCTATGCCGATGCCTGTTCGGCAGCCCGGCAGTTCGCCGTCGCCGACCGCAGCCTGAAGATCCAGTCCGACAGTTTCGACCTGACCGAGCGCCGCGTCGCCGCCGGACGCGATTCGCCGCTCGATGCGGCGCGGGCACGGGCGCAGGTCGAAACCACGCGGGCCAGCCTGCCGGCCTTTGCCGCCAGCCGGCGCAGCGCGCTGTTCCGGCTGGCGGTGCTCACCGGCAAGCCGCCGACCGAGGCCGACCCGCGTGCCGCCGCCTGCACCGCGCCGCCGCTGCTGGCGCGGCCGCTGCCCGCCGGAGACGGTGCCGCGCTGTTGAAACGCCGGCCCGACATACGCGAGGCCGACCGCAACCTTGCTGCGGCCACGGCGCGCATCGGCGTCGCCACCGCCGACCTGTATCCGCAGATCAGCCTGGGTGGCTCGGTCACTGGCCAGGGCGTCACCCCCGGCGCCGCGATCAGCAACCAGGGCTTCGGCTTCAGCCTGGGGCCGCTGATCAGCTGGAGCTTCCCCAATATCTTTGCCGCGCGTGCCCGCATCCGTCAGGCCGAGGCCAGCGCCGAGGCGTCGTTGGCGAGCTTCGACGGCACCGTGCTGGCGGCGCTGCAGGACACCGAAACCGCGCTCAGCGATTATGCCGGCACCATCGATCGTAACAAGGCGCTGCGCGCCGCCCGCGACCAGAGCGCCGAGGCGGCGCGCATCGTTCGCCTGCGCTATTCGGCCGGGGCGGAAAACTTCCTCGCCGTGCTCGACGCCGAACGGACGTTGGCGACCGCCGATGCAGCGCTGGCCGACAGTGATGCGGCGCTGACCACCAGCCAGATTGCGGTGTTCAAGGCGCTAGGCGGCGGCTGGGCGGCCGTGCCGGTGGCGACTGCGGCGCGATAACCGGGAGGACCCGAGCGGCATCGGGGTTGCGGATCGCAATCAGCATCAGCTGGTACGACCGCGTCCACAGCCGAGTCCCGTGCGTCCTCGACACCGAGCCTGCTCGTTTGCCGTTGATTGCGAAGGCGGAAATCGGCTGGCTTGACTCGGCTGCCGGTCCGCACCCACTATGAGAACGAAACAGGAACAGATGAGTCGTCCCACCTCCCTTGCCCCGGCCCTGGCCGCGATGGCGGCAATAGCCCGGCCCGAGCCGCTGGCAGACGCAGGCCTGCATTTCGGCTTCGGCTGTGCCGATGTCGATGTGCGGCTGGGCGGTGGGCTGGTGCCGGCGGCGCTGCACGAGGTGTTCGCGGCGGGCGAGGGCGACGAGCCGGCGGCGGCGGGCTTTGCGCTGCTGCTGGCGCTACGCGGGGCCCGGCCCGGCCCGGTCATCTGGCTGCGCGAGGACAAGGCGCGGATGAACGGCCGGCCCTATGGCCTGGGGCTGGCCGATCTCGGTTTCGATCCGGCGCGGCTGCTGCTCGTGCAGGCGCCCGATACGCTGGCGGTGCTGCGCGCCGGGGCCGATGCGGTGGCCTGTGCCGCGGTCGCGACGGTGATCATCGAGCCCTGGGGCAAGGCGACGGCGCTCGACCTGACCGCCACGCGGCGGCTGGCGCTGGCGGCGGCGCGATCGGGGGTGACGACATTGCTGTTGCGGACCGGCGATCCCCCGCCTTCGGCCGCCAGCAGTCGCTGGCAGGTGGCGGCAGCGACCTCGGCGGCGCTGCTCGCCAATGCGCCGGGCATGCCGGCGTTCGATGTGACCCTGTTGCGGCACCGTGGCGGAATCGCCGGATTTTCAACCCGATTGGAGTGGGATCGTGATCGCAGAGCCTTTGGCACGGCGCTACCTGGCGTTGCACCTGCCGTTGCTGCCCAGCGAACGCGTGCACCGCGAGCATCGCCAGCGCGGCGCCGCGTCGCCTGAGGCGCCGTTCGCGCTGGTGGCAAAGGATCGCGGCAGCCTGGTGCTGGCCGCGGTCGACACCCGCGCCCTGGCACAAGGGCTTGCGCCGGGGCTGACGCTCGCCGATGCGCGGGCACGGCTGCCCGAGCTGGTGGCGGTCAGCGATGATCCGGTGGCCGACCTGGCGCTGCTCGAATGGCTCGCCGATGGTTGCGACCGCTACTCGCCGATGGTGATGGTGGTGCCGCCACAAGGCATCGTGATCGACATTACCGGCTGCACGCATCCCTACGGCGGCGAGCCAGGAATGGTCGATGTCATTTTGACGCGAATTGTCAGGCTAGGACTGACCGCACTGCCGGCGCTTGCCGATACGCCGGATGCAGCGCTGGCGCTGGCTCGGCACCAGCTGGCCGAAGTCGACGACCTGCCGGTGACGGTTCTGGCGGTACCCGAGGCAACGCATCTCGCGCTGCGCCGCGCCGGGCTGAAGCGCATCGGCGACGTGGCACGCCAGCATCGCCCAGCGCTGGCGGCGCGCTTTGGCGCCGATATGGTGATGCTGCTGGCACGGCTGCTCGGTGATATCGATGTCCATGTCACGCCACGGCGCAGTCCGGCCGTGGTGGCGGCGACACAGCGTTTCGCAGCCCCCCTGGCACAGGTCGACGCGGCCTTGGCGGTCATCGAGGCGTTGGCGGTGCGTGCCGGGATGGCGCTTGCGGTGCGCGCCGAGGGGGGCCGGCGCTTCGAGGTCGCGCTGTTCCGCAGCGATGGGCATGTCGCGAATCTGGCGGTCGATACCGCGGCACCGGTGCGCGACCCTGGGATTCTGATCCGGCTACTGCGCGAGCGGATCGGGGCGCTGTCCGATCCGCTCGATCCCGGCTTCGGCTATGACATGATCCGGCTCGAGGTGCCGGTGGTGGCGCCGCTTGCGGATACCCAGTTGCAACTGGAAGGCGGCACCCTTGCCGATGGCGAAATCGGGGCCTTGGTCGATCGGCTGGCGACCCGGCTCGGCCGCGGGCGGGTGCGGCGGCTGGTGCCGGGCGACAGCCATATCCCAGAACAGGCGGCATTCGACCTGGCCTTTGCCGATATCGGCAGCACGCCCTGGCCGGCGCCGGCCGATGGCGAGCCGCCGGAACGTCCGATCCACCTGTTCGACCCGCCGCAACCGATCGATGTCATCGCCGAAGTCCCCGATGGCCCACCGCGCCGCTTCCGCTGGCGCCGCCGCCTGCACGAGGTTGCCCGCCACGAAGGCCCGGAACGCATCGCCGCTGAATGGTGGCGGCGTGCCGATGGCGCCGGGCTGACCCGCGATTACTACCGGGTCGAGGATGGCGACGGCCGTCGCTTCTGGCTATTCCGCCACGGGCTTTACGGCAGCGAAAAAGCCATGCCGGGCTGGTATCTCCACGGGCTGTTTGCATGACCGGCTTTGCCGAACTGGCGGCCGCGACCAACTATTCCTTCCTGCGTGGCGCCTCCGCCCCGTCCGACATGGTGGCGGAAGCGATCGCGCTCGGCCATGCCGGGATCGGGATCGCCGACCGCAACACCGTCGCCGGCGTCGTCCGCGCCTGGGTCGCGTTGCGCGATGCCGTCGCGGATCATGGCCCGATCCCGTTCAAGCTCGTGGTGGGGGCCCGGCTGGTCTTTGCCGACGGCACGCCCGACATCATCGCCTACCCCACCACCCGTCAAGGCTGGGGGCGGCTGTGCCGGCTGCTGACGCTGGGTAAC
This sequence comes from Alphaproteobacteria bacterium, assembly GCA_003241875.1. Classification (GTDB taxonomy): domain Bacteria; phylum Pseudomonadota; class Alphaproteobacteria; order Sphingomonadales; family Sphingomonadaceae; genus Sandarakinorhabdus. The sequence continues at coordinate 7,254 of QBLU01000001.1, read as the reverse complement.
CGGCGTGCCGAGAAGGGCAACTGCATCCTCCATTTCGATGACCTGCGCGATCATCTCGCCGACCTGCTGCTGATCGTCATGCCGCCGCCGCGGGGCCCCGTGCCGCGGCTGCACGAACTGGCGCAAATGGCACCGGGCCGGGTCTGGCTCGGCGCCACCATGCTGCGCTTGGGCGCCGACACGCGCCGGCTGGCGCGGCTGGCCGGCATGGCCGCGGCCGCCGGCACGCCGCTGCTCGCCACCAACGCACCGCTATACGCTACCGCCGACCAGCGCCGGCTGCACGATGTGCTGAGCTGCATCCGGGAAAAATGCAGCCTCGCCGAGGCGGGTCGCCGCCTGGTTGCCAATGCCGAGGCGCGGCTGAAATCCCAGGCCGAGATGGCGCAACTGTTCCGCGGCCACCCGGAGGCGATTATCGAAAGCGCCAACATCCTGGCGCAGATCCATTTCAGGCTCGACGATCTCAAATATGAGTATCCACATGAACCGGTGCCGCCCGGCTATACCCCCCAGGGCTGGCTGGAAACGCTGACCCTGCAAAAGGCCTTTGCGCGCTGGCACGATGGCATCCCGGCCAAGGTGGTCGCGCTGCTCGACGAGGAATTCGCGGTCATCGCCAAGGCCGAATATGCCGCCTATTTCCTGACCGTCCACGACATCGTCGCCTTCGCCCAGGCCACGGGCATCCTGTGCCAAGGCCGTGGTTCGGCCGCCAATTCAGCGGTCTGCTATATCCTCGGCATCACCGCGGTCGACCCTGTCGAGCAGAACCTGTTGTTTTCGCGGTTCATCTCGGAGGAGCGCAAGGAGCCGCCCGATATCGACGTCGATTTCGAGCACGAACGGCGCGAGGAGGTGATGCAATATGTCTATCGCCGCTATGGCCGCGACCGCGCCGGCATCGCCGCCACCGTCATTCACTATCGGCCGCGCAGCGCTGTGCGCGAGGTCGGCAAGGTGCTCGGCCTGTCGGAAGATGTGACGACCCGGCTGACCGGCACGGTCTGGGGCAGCTTTGCCAGCCAGATGGAACAGCAGCGCTTTGTCGAAAGCGGCTTCGATCCTGCCAGTCCCGAGATCGCGCGGCTCGCCGACCTGGTCAACCAGATCCTGAAGTTTCCGCGGCACCTGTCACAGCATGTCGGTGGCTTCGTGCTGACCAACGACCGGCTCGACGAAACGGTGCCGATCCACAATGCGGCGATGGCGGATCGCACCTTCATCGAATGGGACAAGGACGATATCGACGCGCTCGGCCTGATGAAGGTCGACATACTGGCGTTGGGGATGCTGACCTGCATCGAAAAGGCGTTCCGTCTGATCGCCGAATACCATGGCCGACACTATGATCTGCAGACGGTGCCGAGCGACGCGCCTGACGTTTACGACATGTTGTGTCTGGGCGACAGCGTCGGGGTTTTCCAGGTCGAGAGCCGCGCCCAGATGAACATGCTGCCCCGGCTGCGGCCGCGTGAGTTCTATGATCTCGCCATCCAGGTCGCGATCGTCCGGCCGGGACCGATCCAGGGCAACATGGTGCATCCCTATCTGCGCCGGCGACAAAAGCGCGAACTTGTCGACTATCCGTCGCCGGGTCCGCCGCATGATCCCAACGAACTGCGCGAGGTGCTCGGCAAGACGCTTGGGGTGCCGCTGTTCCAGGAGCAGGCGATGAAGCTGGCGATCACCGCCGCCGCCTTCACCCCATCGGAGGCCAACCAGCTGCGGCGCGCCATGGCGACGTTCCGCAATGTCGGCACCATGCACAATTTCGAGGCGAAGATGGTCGGCGGCATGGTGGCGCGCGGCTATGATCGCGACTTTGCCGAGCGTTGCTACAAGCAGATCGAAGGCTTTGGCAGCTATGGCTTTCCGGAAAGCCATGCGCTGGCCTTTGCCAGGCTTGTGTGGGTCTCGTCGTACATCAAATGCCGCTATCCGGCGGTGTTCGCCACAGCCTTGCTCAATTCGCAGCCGATGGGCTTCTATGCCCCGGCACAGATCGTCCGCGACGCCCGCGAACATGGCGTCGAGGTGCGGCCAATCGACATCAATGCCAGCGCCTGGGACAACCGGATCGAGGGCGGCGCGCTCCGTCTCGGCTTCCGCCAGATCACCGGCTTTCGTGAAGCCTGGGCGCAAGCCATCGTCACCGCCCGGCCTTTCGACAGCATCGAGGCGCTGGCCCGCCGCGCCGGCCTGCCCGATCGCGCCCTTCGACTGCTCGCCGACGCCGATGCCTGTGGCTCGCTGGGTCTCGATCGCCGCAGCGCCGCCTGGGAGGCGTTGCGGACGCCATCGGGTGAACTGCCGCTGTTTGCTGCCGCCGCGGCGCGCGAGCTGGGCGCCGAACCCGATGCCGACCTGCCTTTACTGACCCCCGGCGAGGAGGTCGCCGCCGATTACCAGATGATCCGCCTGTCGTTGAAGGCGCATCCGATGGCGCTGCTGCGGTCGCACCTGCCCGGTGTGCTGACCTGCGCCGAGACATCGGCATCCCGGAACGGCCGCAGGGTTCGCACTGGCGGCGTCGTTCTCGTGCGCCAGCGGCCTGGTAACGGCAATGCCATCTTCGTCACGCTGGAGGATGAGACCGGCGTCACCAACGTCGTCATCTGGGCACGGCTTTTCGAGATTTTCCGCCGCCCGATCATGGCGTCGCGGTTGATGGTCGTCGAAGGCGAGGTCCAGCGCAGCCCGGAAGGTGTCATTCACCTGATGGCGACACGGATCATCGACCGCAGCACCGTTCTCGACCTGTTGTCGGAAACCCATGACAGCCGGCCGGCGCCGCTGCGATCCGACGAATTCATCCATCCCGACCAGCCGAGCGCCTATCCCGGCGCCGCCGCCGACCGTGCCCGCCATCCCCGCGAGGTGCGCATCCTGCCGCGTTCGCGCGACTTTCACTAAACAGGGAGGGTGCCCAGCATGCCCGCATCCGGCCATAATCGCAGCATGGAACAGCTTTTTGCCCAGGCGCAGGCCCTTGCCGCACTGCTCGTCGCCCGTCGCCAGACCGTCGCGGTCGCCGAATCCTCGACTGGCGGGCTGATTTCGGCAGCGCTGCTGTCGGTGCCGGGCGCTTCCGCCTATTATCTCGGCGGCGCCGTCGTCTACACGCCGCGTGCCCGCCATCGCCTGCTCGATTTGAAGCGCGAGGATGTCCGCGGTCTCAAATCGGCGAGCGAACCCTATGCGGCGCTGCTTGCCGAAACCGTCCGCCATCGCTTCAGCGCGACTTGGGGCGTCGCCGAAACCGGGGCCTCGGGCCCGACCGGCAATCCCTATGGCGATGCCGCCGGGCACAGCTGCCTCGCCGTCGCCGGTCCGTCGGCCCGCGCCCGGACGCTGGAAACCGGCCGCAGCGACCGCAGCCGCAACATGCTGGACTTTGCCGCCGCTGCACTGACGCTCCTTCGGGAGCAGATCGAGGCCGATTAATCCGCCAGTGTGACGCTGCCGTCGGCGTTGAGCGGCATGTAAGGGTTGTACGCCACCTCCCACGGGTGGCCGTCGGGATCACAGAAATAGCCCGAGTAACCACCCCAGAACGCATCGTGCGCGGGCTTTTGCAACGTCGCACCATTGGCGACTGCCTTGATCAGCAGCGCATCGACCTCGGCCTTGCTGCCGACATTATGGGCAATGGTGAAGCCGCCGAACCCGGGGCCGCGATCGGTCATGCCGCAATCCTCGGCCAGCTTGTCGAACGGGTAGATGGCAAAGGCGATGCCGCCGGCCTGGAACAGTGCGATGGCATCGAACTTGCGCTGCTTGCGCGGCCAGCCCATTGCCTCCCAGAAGGCAACGGCGCGGGGCAGGTCGTCGGTTCCCAGCGTGACGATGCTGATGCGTTGGTCCATGGTGCGCTCCTTTGGGGAGACGAATGGCATGGCGGGCGGCGAAATGGAACGCATCGTGCTGGTACGACACATCGATGGCGCGCCGACACCCGAGGATTTCCGTGTCGAGCGGCTGTCCATCCCCGAACTTGCCGAGGGCCAGTTTCTGGCGAAGAACCATTTCGTCTCGTGCGACCCCGGCACCCGGTCGCGCCTGTCGCCGGGCGCCTCCTATGCGCCGCCGCTGCAGCCCGGCGCGCCAGTCGACGGCTTTTCGGTCGGGGAGGTCATCGCCAGCCGCAACGAACGCTTTGCCGTCGGCGACCATGTCGCGCTGACCGGCTGGGCGACGCATGTCGTGTCGAACGGACGCGGCTATGCGGTGAAACTGCCCGACCTCGGCGTGCCCGAATCGCTGTGGATCGGGTTGCTTGGCGTGCCCGGCATGACGGCCTGGTTCGGGCTGAAGCGCGTGGCGCAGCTGAAAGCCGGGGAGCGCGTGCTGGTCACCTCCGCCGCCGGACCGGTCGGTGCCACCGCCGGACAACTGGCCAAGCTGTGGGGCGCATCGCAGGTCGTTGGCATCGCCGGCGGGCCGGACAAGTGCCAGTGGCTGCGCGACGTCGGCTTTGACGTGGCAGTCGACTACAAGGCCGCGGATTTCGAGGCGCAGTTCATGGCCGCCGCCGCCGATGGTTTCGACGTGATGTTCGATAATGTCGGCAATGCCATGATCGATCGTGCCTTGCCGCACATGAAAATGCGTGGCCGGATCGTCGTGTCGGGTCAGGTCGCCGATTACAACACGCCGCTCGATCGCGTGCCGGGGCTGAAGAACACGCGTGAGTTCATCGCGCGGCGCTTGCGGATGGAAGGGCTGGTGGTCTTCGACGACCTGCCCGGCTTTGCCGCCGCGCAGGCCGAGCTGGCGGCGCTGATCAAATCGGGCGCCGTCCAGTATCGGGAGGAGGTTTTCAAAGGCCTTGCCAGCCTGCCGGAAGCGTTTTGCGGGCTGTTTACCGGCGCCAGTTTCGGTCGCCGGGTGGTGCGGGTCTAGGCCGCGTCCCGCACAAGTCCCGACACTCACTCCGAACACATCTGCCGGACCTTTGCACGGCAACGACGTCCGGAATCAGCGGTAGGTCCGGCTCGCATGCCCTACCGGAACGCCGCGCAGGCGTAGATGTGGAAGCGATTGCTGCTGAACCGGTGCCCGCCCGCCAGCGGCAGTTCGAAGCGGACCGGTGGTGTCCAGGTCCGGCCGGCGGCGCCGGCGACCGGACTGGCGAGGACGACCCCGGCGAGTTCCGGTTCGCGCCGGCAGACGTCGGCAAGGTCGGCAACGCTGCGTGGACGGCGCGGTGCGCCCGCAGGCATCGGGCAGAAATCATACTGGCGAAAGTCCAGCGGTCGCAGGCGGGCAAGGCTTTCGGCGCGGGCCGCATAGGCGATTGCGGTACCACGCGCGAACAGCACGCCGGCACCCTGGTCGCAGGAAAAATAGCTGGGCCGCTGCAGCATCAGCCACAGCGCCGTCATGTCGCCCTCCCAGTACAGCGACCCCGCCGGCAGCAGGGCGACGAGATCGGCCGGAGGCGCGGCGACGCTGTCGACATGGCCGCGCCATGGTGTCCGCTGGTCCCAGTATGCCGCGGCAACGGCCACCGCGACGAGCGCTGGAACCAGCACGGCGACCTGGCCGCGCATCCGGCCGGCGGCGACGGCGATGATCCCCGCCAGCAGCACGAGGCACAGCCCGGCACCGACCAGCGTGGCGACGCCGGGCGCCGGCAGGCCGCGCAGCGCACCGGCCGCCAGCACCAGCAGTTGCACGGTAAGATAAGCGACGAGAATGATTGCCCAGCGCGCCGCCGGCCGGCCGGTGCGTTCGCGCCAGTGGTGCAGCGCTGCGAGCGCCAACATGATCGGCGCCAGCAGCGCCCCGGCCGGATAGCTGTAGCGCGACACCGCCAGCATGACGACAACGACGAGCAGCAGGAGCAGCTCCGGCATCGTCAGCCGCGTCTTGCCGCGGGCGACGTCGACCAGCAGCGCACCGATGCCCAGATGCGCGACAGCGGCGGTGAGCCACGTCCAGCGCCAGGCCTGGATATCGGTGAGCAAGATGTTGTGCAGCAGGTCGCCACCGATCCAGCCGACCGCGATCCCGATGGCCCCGACCGCGATCGCCGCGCCGATCAGCGGCCGGGTGCGGGCGTTGCCAAAGCTCCAGGCGATCGCCGCGGCGCCGAAGCCATTGGCCGCGGCGGTCCATTCGGTGTCGCCCCATTGCGAGATGAGGCATTGGGGATTGCGGCTGGTGACAATGGCAAGCCAGGCCGGGTCGAACCGTTGGCCGAGGCGCGCGAACGGCTCCACGCCGAGCCCGGCGAGGACCGCCGCCAGGCCGATGCCGGCCGCCGCCAGCAACCAAAGCCATGGTCGATGCCGGCATTCCATGAGGAACCACAGCGCGACCCCCGGGATGGCCATCAAGGGGTGAATCGCCAGCGCGGTGCCCAGCGCCAGCAGCGCCGGCAGGGTGCGGCCGCGCACCGCCAGCGCCAGCGCGAGGAGGGTCAGCGCCTCGGCCGGCAGGCGCGGCGTGAGGAACGGTTCGGCATAACGAAATGAGATGCCACCGGGAAAGGCAACGGCCGCCGCGGTCGCGCCGATTGCCAGCGGCCAGCCGATGGCACCGTCGGCAAGCCAGCCCCGGGCGAAGTAAAGCGCCGCTGCGACCCAGAGCGCGGCACAGACGACAAGCACCGCCAGATGGCCGCCGCCATTCCCGAATGCCGCCAGCGCCGGCGCATACAGGCTGGCGAAGATCGAAAACCGGTCCTGCGAGCCGAAGGCCAGGAACAGGTCGTCGGCATAACGGCCAGGGTGGGCTCGCGACAACGCCTGCAGCGTATAGAGGCGGGCGTCGTGGAAGATGCCCTCGTAAGGGTGAGTAACGAGCCACAAGGCAACCAGCGCCAGCAGCGCGGCCACGACCATGCCAGGCGCAATCGGCGCCGGCTCGGTGGTGGCCTCGGGACGTTCCATTCCTATGGCCTCTGACTCGGGCGGGGCGGCGCTGTCGGCCCGGCTATTCGCCCAGAACGGCAATCGCCGGCGCCACCGGCACGCCGCGCTGGCTGGCCAGCGCGGCGCGTTCGCCGCTGGTCAGTGCCGGACGGAGTGCTGCCGTCGGCGCAGAAGCCGCCGCGGGTGCCAGCGTTTCCGCCCCGGCCGCACCGTCTTCATGATATTCGGCGTCCTGGTTGACCTGCCAGACATCGTAAAGCTGTTCGCCGGCCAGGATGTTGCGGACGGTCAGCATCGCCGTCATCATCGCATGGTCCTGGTTGTTGTACTTGTGCATGCCGTTGCGGCCGATCAGGTGCAGGCCCGGATAGTG
>QBLU01000019.1:8161-51925 GCA_003241875.1 Alphaproteobacteria bacterium | reverse complement strand
CTTCCCGGATCGCGTCTTCGACCGCATCAAGGCCATCTGACATGACCGCTGCCAGCACGCGCACGAAGCGACGGTCGGCTTCGTCGCCTGTGCCAAGCTTGCGCCGCAGGCGCGTCAGCGCCGGCGGCAACTCCCAACCCTGGAAGGGCGCGCCATTGCGCAAGGCGCCCGGCTTCCTCGCCAACACCGGCAGGTAATGCCAGGGATCGTAGATCGTGCGGTTACGCCCGAAGCGCCGGGCATGCTCGGCCACGACAGCATCACCGCAACGCACGATGATCCGGTCGGCGTAAGCCCGGACCTGCACCGGGCGCCGGGCCGCCGTGGCCATCACCGAGTAGCGGTTGCGATCAAAGCTGACCAGGCAGGTGCCGGTGACCGCGTGCTCGGTCTCGTGGAAGCCGTCGAACGGCGCCAGCATCGGTTGCAGGGCCGGCCGCTCGGCGGCCAGCGCTTCGGCAACCGTCATATCGCGCTGCTCGGGATGCGACTGCATTGCGGCCCAGCGCCGGCACTCATCCTCCAGCCATCCGTTCAACTCCTCGAGGCTGGCGAACTTCAACCGAGGCTGGAAGAACCGCCCCCGGATCGTCTGGACCTGGTTCTCAACCTGACCCTTCTCCCATCCGGCGGCCGGCGAGCAAGCGGTTGGCTCGACCATGTAATGGTCGGCCATGATCAGGAAGCGCCGGTTGAACACCCGGTCCTTGCCGGTGAACACCGTCGTTACCGCCGTCTTCATGTTATCGTAAATGCCGCGCAGCGGCACGCCGCCGAAGAACGCGAAGCCCCGCGCGTGCGCGTCGAACACCATCTCCTGCGTCTCGCGCGGATAGGCCCTGACATAGACCGCCCGCGACGCGCACAACCGCAAGTGCGCCACCTTCACCCGCACCGACGCGCCAGCGATCTCGACATCCTCGTGGCTCCAGTCGAACTGGTAAGCCTCGCCGGGCTGGAACAGCAGTGGGATGAAGGCCGATGCACCATAGCCGGCATCCTTGCGCCGCGCCGCCGTCCAGCGCGATGCATAGCGGCGCACAGCATCATACGATCCCTCGAACCCCTCGCGCTGGAGCAGGTCGTGGATCCGCGTCATCCGTAGGCGATCACGCCGTGGCAGGCCTTCGTTCTCCGTCAACAGCGTGTCGAGGCGCTCCTGGTAAGGCCCGATCCGTGGCAGCGATTGCACCGTCCGGTGATAGGTGAAAGCACCCTCCGGTGCGTCAATCGCCTTGCGCACAACCTTGCGCGACAACCGAAGATCCCGCGCAATCGCCCTAATCGACTTGCCGCCAGCGCGCTCACGCCGGATCCGTACAACCGTCTCCACAACCAACATCCCGATCTCGCCACCTGGAAAACCAGGTCGCTGTCTAAACTATCGGAATGGTGGTTCCCTTTTGGACGCCGATCACCCCGCTAACAGGGCACCTTTTGCACGCCGATCCACAGACAGGCCTGCGCGAAGCTATCACTGGGGCGATGATCCGTACTGGACCCAAGCCCTCGATCGCTTCGTCGCCAACCGTGATGCCGGGGCAAAGACGATTACGCTCGACATCAAAGCCGTCGAGGAAGCGATCTTCGGTGGCGAGAGCCCGGCGTACCGGCTCATGGACGCGATGGCATCGGTGATCGAACATGAAGGCATGGATGGATGCCGAGGCGCACCACGCCTGACGCTCGCGCTTCTGCAAATCCTACAGGAACTCGGCAGCCGACCATGATCAACCAGCATCCCGAAATCGTCGACACACATCCTGACAACGAGGTCGATGCAAGCGTCGGTACTACCGCCAGTGACAGCGTCATCGAGCATCCGAACCACAGGCCTGCAGAACGCTCGGCAGACGGCTTACCAGAACGCTATGACAACCTTGGGCCGCATCGTGGCAGCACGCTCCCAAAGCCTCATACACCGCCTGCAGATGCCTTGTTCGATGATGGCGTTGGGATCATGACGGCGAGCATCGGGGAACGGTCGTCGAAGGCTGGGGAAGCGTCGGGGAACGATGACGCCGGTTCGATGCCTCTTCCGGGACTCGAACTCACTATCACTGAAAACGTTAGCGGAAATCCGAGCCCAGCACTCGGCATCACCGATGCGAGCAAGCCCTTTCCTCTTCCGGGCACCATCACCCCGGCCGCCAGCGGCCGCCGGGGATTGCAGATCTCTTTTGGTATCAGCGGTCCTTCACGGGACGCATTGCTTGCGCTTGTCCGCGACCGGTCGGCGCGGCCGCTATTCACGGCGGGCGGTGACCAGCATCGCGAGTTCGTCGGTGCGCGGGTTGATGGTGTCGAGGCGGAGGCGGCCGTCGGCGAGGCGGCTGATGGTGACCGGGACCGAGCAGTTGGTCAGTGTCCAGCCGGCGGGGAGCACCACCGCGTTGACCGGGCGGCCGAGGGCGCGGTCCCAGACCAGGGTGTCGCCGACGCGGCGGTAGCGTTCGGGGTCGGTATAGGTTTCGGCGATGCGCAGGCGGCGCGATTCGCCGGCTGCGGGGGGCTTGAAGTGGAATACCACCGCTTCCGTCTCGGCGGTGGCGCCGGGGGCCTGGCCGCCGGCCTGGGCGATGCCGGCGCCCTTCAGCATCTCGTGCTTCAGCGTTTCGCCGGTGTCGAGGTCGCGTGCCGACGGGTTCGACACGCGGCTGCCGGTGCGCACGATATTGGTATAGCTGCCGACGCCGGGCTGGGTCTCGGTATAGTCGTGGGTGAGGTCGAAGCTGTGCGAGTCGGGATCGCGCAGGTAATAGACGATCTCGCGGGTCTGGGCGGCGCGTTCCTCCAGGCGTTCGGCGAGGTCGGGCGGGGTGGCGCCTGCCTGCCCGATGCGCCGCGCCGTGACGACCAGCGGGGCGGCGGCCGGACTGGTGTTCCAGAAGCTCAGCTTGATGCGGCCATCGGCCTCCTGCAGCACCTGCGAGGGATAGTTGACGGCGACGGGGCGATAGCCGGGCGGCAGCACGATGGCGTTGCGCTTGATGCCGAGCGCGCGGTCGAAGGTGATGGTGTCGCCGTCGCTGCGATAGCTTTTGGGGTCGGCATAGGTCTTGTCGATGCGGACGCGCGCTTCCCCGTCGGTCGGCACCGGCCGGGCCAGCGTCACGCGGATATAGGCACCGTCGGCGTCGGCGCGCGGCACGCCGCCGCTGCGCGCGACGGTGCCGTCGACGACATCGAAGCGCAGCGGCTTTCCGGTGGCGCGGTCGGTGACGCGCTCGTCGGTGGCGATGCTGCCCTTGCGGATCGGGTTGAAATAATGGCGCGCGCCGGGCGTCGTCGCGGTGACGTCATAGAGGATGCGGAACTGCCCCGAGCCCGGGGCCAGCAGTTCATAGCGGGTATAGGCGTCGCCTTCGGTCTGTTCGGGCGGCGCGGCGGCGGCGGGCGGCGCGATGGCGAGGACCGCGACGATGGCGATGCGCCGGAGCGCGTGATGGAGGGGGTGGGGGCTGGTCATGCCGGCATCATCGGGCGTGGCGGCGGAATGTCCATGGCCGGTGCTGGCAGTTTCGTTGCGGATTTGCGACGAACCGCCAACGTCCTGTCGCATCGCATCGACCGATATATGGTGATGGCCCCGAAAATCCTGCACATTGATGGTGCGGCGCGTGGGGCTGTCGCGGACAACCGGGGGGTTGCAGACATGATGATCGAAACCGCATCGGCGGAAGTGGGCCTCGTTGCCCAGGCGAACGGCAATTACCAGCTGGCGCTGTATCGACGCGCCGAGAACCGGATGATCAGGATCGACGTCGACGCGGCGCTGGCCTGGGCGATCTGCGGGGCCATGCGGGCGCCGGTGACGGCGATCGAATTGCCGGCGGGGGGTTTGTAGATTCCACGCGTATAGGAGGCATTGCTACCCCGGCGCAGGCCGGGGCCGATGGACCACGAGTTTCGCGACACGCGCGCTGCGTGTATCGAGATTTCGGGTCCATGGGCCCCGGCCTGCGCCGGGGTGACAGACTGCCGAGCCTGCTCCAAGGCCCGCCTGCCGCATTTCGTTATCGTAACGGAACCACGGGCGGCGTTGCGGGGTTTGCGATGTTCGGCTCGATTGGCCGGCGACCGAGAGCGAGTTTTGAGATTGTACCTGAATCCATGGCGAAGGTGCATCGCCATCGCTGCCGCACTGTCATCCATTGCCCTGTCCGGCTGCGGCGAGCGCGCCGAAAAGCCGTCGCGCGGACCCAAGGGGCCGCCGCAGGTCGGTTTCGTCACCATGGCGCGCAGCAACGTCCCGCTGGTCATCGAGCTCGCCGGGCGGGTCACTGCCTTTGAAGTTTCCGAAGTCCGCCCGCAGGTCGCCGGCCTGATCCGCGAACGGCTGTTCACCGAAGGCGCCATCGTACGCCGCGGCCAGACGCTGTATCGCATCGACCCGCGGATTTATGCCGCCACCGCCGCCCAGGCCCGCGCCAACCTCCAGTCGGCGGAAGCGACCGCCCAGGGCGCCCGCATCAGCGCCGGCCGGCTGAAACCGCTCGCCGCCATCGAGGCGGTCAGCGCGCAGGACCTGACCGATGCCGAGGCGAGAGCGCGCGAGGCAGAGGCCGCCGTCGCCCAGAACCGGGCGGCGCTGGAAACCGCCCGCATCAACCTGGGCTTCACGGCGGTGCCGGCCCCCATCACTGGCCGCATCGGGCGCTCGCTGGCCACCGTCGGCGCGCTCGTCACCACCAACCAGGCCGATCCGCTGGCGATCATCCAGCGGCTCGACCCGATTTTTGTCGACATGCAGCAGGCCAGCGCCGACCTGCTGACCATGCGCCGCGCGCTGGCGACCGGCGGCACCGTGCCGGCATCGGCGCGGGTCCGCCTGATCCTGGAGGACGGCAGCGACTATGGCCTGACCGGGACCGTCCAGTTTTCCGAAGCGGTGGTCAGCGCCACCACCGGCACGGTGACGCTGCGCGCCCGCTTTCCCAATCCGCAGGGCGTGCTGTTGCCGGGCATGTTCGTGCGCGCCCGCTTTGCGCAAGGGGTCGATACCGCCGCCATCCTGGTGCCGCAGGCGGGGCTCGCCCGCGATGCCAAGGGCGAAGCGACGGTCTTCCTCGTCGGCGCCGACAACAAGGCGGTGAAGCGCGCGGTGACGGCGACGCGGACGCAAGGCGCCGACTGGGTGGCCACCGCCGGGCTGCAGCCGGGTGACCGGGTGATTGTCCAGGGCACCGCCAACGTTCGACCGGGCGCCGTCGTGCGCCCGGTCCCGGCCGACACGCCGCAGCGGCTGGCCAAGCCGGCCAGCACGGACGCCGCGACCAACCCGCGCGGTGACGCCGGCACGCCGACGGGCAGCAGCGGCGGCGCCACGGCCCCCAGCGGCGGCGGCAGCGGCGGCGCCAATCGCGGCGGCACCGGCTGATGTCGCGGATCTTCATCGATCGCCCGATCTTTGCCTGGGTGCTCGCCATCATCGTCATGCTCAGCGGCGTCGGTGCGATCCTGTCGCTGCCGGTCGCGCAATATCCCGACGTGGCGCCGCCGCAGGTCAACATCCGCGCGACCTATCCGGGCGCCTCGGCGGAAACCATCCAGAACAGCGTCACCCAGGTCATCGAGCAGCAGCTGACCGGCATCGACGGCCTGCTGTATTTCAGCTCGTCGTCGTCGTCGCGCGGCCAGGTCTCGATCGCGGCGACCTTCGACAAGGGCACCGATCCCGACATCGCCCAGGTCCAGGTCCAGAACCAGGTCCAGCAGGCGATCCCGCGCCTGCCGCAGCAGGTCCAGCAGCAGGGCCTGCGCGTCACCAAGTCGAACCCCGACTTCTTGATGATCGTCGCCATCTATGATGAAAACGACCAGTTCGATCGCAGCGACATTTCGGATTACCTGACGACGAATTTGCAGGACACGCTGGCGCGCATCGAAGGCGTCGGCGACGTCAACGTGTTCGGTTCGCCCTATGCGATGCGGATCTGGCTCAACCCCGATCGTCTGGCCAGCGTCGGCCTGATGCCCGGCGACGTCGTCACCGCCATCCAGAACCAGAATACCGAGGTCGCCGCCGGCGAGATCGGCGGCCAGCCGCAGCCGGCGACGCAGATGCTCAACGCCACCGTCACCGCCCAGGCCCGGCTGCAGACGCCCGCGCAGTTCCGCGACATCCTGCTCAAGACCGAAGCCAGCGGTGCCGCGGTCCGGCTCGGCGATGTGGCCCGCGTCGAGCTCGGCGCCGAAAACTATGGCTCGAGCAGCCGCGTCAACGGGCATTCGGGTGCCGGCCTGTCGATCTCGCTGGCGCCGGGTGCCGATGCCCTGAAGACCGCGGTGCTGGTCAAGGCGGCGGTGGAGGCCGCGGCCCCGGCGTTTCCGGCCGGGCTGAAATATGCCTATGCCAACGACACCACGGCGTTCATCAAGCTGTCGGTCGAGGAGGTCGTGCAGACGCTGATCGAGGCTATCATCCTCGTCGTCATCGTCATGTTCGTGTTTTTGCAGAACTGGCGCGCGACGCTGGTTCCGACGATTGCCGTACCGGTTACCCTGCTCGGGACCTTCACGGTTTTCTATCTCGCCGGCTTCTCGATCAACACGCTCACGCTGTTCGGCCTCGTGCTCGCCATCGGCTTGCTCGTCGACGATGCCATCGTCGTCGTGGAAAATGTCGACCGGCTGATGCGCGAGAACCCCGAGATGTCGCCGCGCGATGCCACCATCCAGTCGATGGGGGAGATTTCGACGGCGCTCGTCGCCATCGCCATCGTGCTGTCGGCGGTGTTCCTGCCGATGGCCTTTTTCGGCGGCTCCACCGGCGTCATCTACCGGCAGTTTTCGGTGACCATGATCGCCGCCATGATCCTGTCGACGCTGGTCGCGCTGATCCTCAGCCCGGCGCTGACGGCGACCCTGTTGAAGCAACACAAGCCCGGCGATCCTCATGAAGGATGGGCCCACCGCCATTTCCCGCGCGTCTCCGGCGCGCTCGACCGGCTCGGCGACGGGTTCAACCGGCGTTTCGACCGTGCCACCGACCGCTACGTCGGCAGCGTCGAGCGCATCATCGATCGCAAATGGCTGTTTCTCGCCATCTACGCTGCCGTCGTCGCGCTGCTCGTGCTGCTGTTCCTCCGCCTGCCGACCAGCTTTTTGCCGACCGAGGACCAGGGCGCGGCGCAGCTGCAGTTCCGCCTGCCGGCGGGTGCCACTCAGGGGCGCACGGCAGAGGTGCAGCTGGCGGTCGAAAAATACTTCCTCGAGCAGGAAAAGGCCAACACCAGCGTGCTGTTCACCGTGGCCGGCGGCGGCGGCGGCGGTGCCAGCGGCCAGAATACCGGCCAGGGCTTCCTCAACTTCGTGCCGTGGGACCAGCGCGAGGGCAGCGAAAACGGCGCCGATGCCATCGTCGCCCGCGCGTCGGCGGCCTTTGCCGGTTTTCGCGACGCCCAGGTGTTCGCGCTGGTGCCGCCGGCGGTGCGCGGTCTCGGCCAGTCGAACGGCTTCACCATGCAGCTGCAGAATGCCAGCGGCATGTCGCGCGAGGCCTTTATCGCCGCGCGCGACCGGCTGGTGGCCGCCGCCACCGCCGATCCGGCATTGACCGGCGTCCGCCTGTCAGAACTGCCCGACGTCGCCACCCTGCAGATCGACATCGACCAGCAAAAGCTCGCCGCCCTGGGGCTGACCCAGAACGACGTCAACACCACCCTCGCCACCGCCTGGGGCGGCCGCTACGTCAATGATTTCATCGATCGCGGCCGGGTCAAGCGCGTGTTCGTCCAGGGCGATGCGGAGTTCCGCGCCGATCCCGCCAACCTCGCCCGGTGGTTCGTCCGCGGCAGCAACGGCCAGATGGCGCCGTTCAGCGCCTTTTCGCGGACGTCCTGGGGCCAGGCGCCGACGACGCTGTCGCGCTTCCAGGGTATTCCGTCCTATGAAATCCAGGGCCAGGCGGCGCCCGGCACCAGTTCCGGCGCCGCCATGGACCGCATCGAGGCGCTCGCCGGCGAGATTTCCGGCACCACCATCGCCTGGGCCGGGCTGTCGTTCCAGGAACGGCTGTCGTCGGGGCAGGCGCCGCTGCTCTATGGGCTGTCGCTGCTCGTCGTCTTCCTGTGCCTCGCGGCGCTGTACGAAAGCTGGACGATCCCGATCGCCGTGCTCCTCGTCATCCCGCTGGGGCTGGTCGGCGCGGTGTTCGCGGTGACGCTGCGCGGGCTTGAAAACGATGTCTACCTGCAGATCGGGCTGCTGACGACGATGGGGCTGGCGGCGAAGAACGCCATTCTCGTCATCGAATTCGCGGAACGCGCCGAGAGACAGGGCAAGCGCGTCATCGATGCGGCGCTGGAGGCCTCGCGGCTGCGGCTGCGGCCGATCCTGATGACCAGCCTTGCCTTCATCTTCGGCGTGCTGCCGCTGGCGATTTCCACCGGCGCCGGTGCCAACAGCCGCATCGCCATCGGCACCGCCGTCATCGGCGGCATGCTGACGGCGACGATCCTCGCCATCTTCTACATCCCGCTGTTCTTCGTCATCGTCCGCCGCACCGCGCGCGATGCCTTCCGGCGCACCCCGCCGGCTGCGCCGCCTGCAAGCCCGCCGGCTGCCAACCCGGCGGCGGCATGATGCGACGCGGCCTTCTCCTGCTGCTGCTGGCCACCGCCGGCTGCTCGATGGCGCCCAAATATGTCCGGCCGCAACCGCCGGTGCCGATGTCATGGCCGGTCGGTGACGCCTATCTGCGCCAGTCGGAGGCGACGCTGCCCAGCGTCAGCTATCGCGACGTGTTCCGCGACGCCCGGCTGCAGCGGCTGATCGAAACGGCGCTGGCCAACAATCGCGACATCCGCATCGCCGCCGCCAACATCGCCACGGCGCGCGCCCAGTACCGGATCCAGCGCGCCCAGATCTTTCCGCAGGTCGGCGCCGGCAGCAGCTATAACCGGGCGCGCACGTCGGGCAGCGGCACCGGCACCGGCGGCGGCTTTGCCCGGCCGGGCGGCACCTTTTCGGCCGATGTCGGCATCAGTGGTTTCGAGATCGACCTGTTCGGCCGGCTGCGTTCGCTGTCCGAAGCCGAGCTCAACCGCTATTTCGCCAGCGAGGCGGCGGCCCGCGCCACTCGTCTGACCCTCGTCGGCGACATCGCCGACGCCTGGCTGGCCTATGCCGCCGACCGCAGCCTGCTGCAGGTGGCGCAGGACACCGTCGCCAGCGCGCGGCGCAGTGTCGAGCTGACCCGGGCGCGGCTGGCGGGCGGCATCGCACCGCGCACCGATCTGGCCCAGTCGCAGCAGATCCTCGGCCAGGCCGAGGCCGATGTGGCGCTGCAGACGACGGCGATCGCCCAGGACGTCAATGCACTGCGGCTGCTCGTCGGCGCCGATTTCGACGAGGCGCTGCTCGCCGATTCCATTGCCGCCGCCGGGCCGACGGTGGCACCGCTGCCCGCCGGGCTCGATTCGACGATCCTGCTGCGCCGCCCCGATATCGTGCAGGCCGAATACCAGCTGCGCGCCGCCAATGCCGAGATCGGCGCCGCCCGCGCCGCGCTGTTCCCGACGATTTCGCTGACCAGCGTCATCGGCTTTGCCAGCACCGCGCTGACCTCGCTGTTCACCGGCGATGCGCTGGCCTGGTCGGTCACGCCGTCGATCGGTTATCCGATCTTCCGCGCCGGCGCCGGCCGCGCCCAGGTGCAGTTGAGCGAGGCGCAGCGCGACGCCGCGGTCGCCAACTATGAACGCGCCATCCAGACCGGGTTCCGCGATGTCGCCGATGCGCTGGCGCGGCGCGGCACGCTGGCGGCGCAGCTGGCAGCGATCGATGCCCAGGCGGCGGCGGCGGCCGATACCTTCCGGCTGACGGAGGCGCGCTATCGCGGCGGCATCGATCCGTTCCTGTCGAGCCTCGATGCCCAGCGCTCGCTGTACGTGGCGCAGCGGTCGCAGGTGACGGTCAGGCTGGTCGCCGCCAGCAACGGCGTGACCCTTTATCGCGTGCTCGGCGGCGATGCGCTGGTGGCTAGCGGGGCGGCGCCCGAACGACCCTGACACGCCGGTTTTTGTTTGCGCCGGGCCGGGGCGACGGCCAAGGTCCGGCCAAAGCGATTGGGGGGAGGCCGGGTGGACAGGATCGACGAGGGGGCCGGCGCCCGGCGCTGGCTGGTCGCGCTGCTGTTCGTCGGCACCGCGCTCAACTATGTCGACCGCCAGGTGCTGGCGCTGCTGAAGCCGACGCTGGAGGCCGAGTTCGGCTGGACCAACCAGGAATTCGCGCATTTCGGCTCGGCGGTGAACATCGCCACCATCGTCGCGCTGCTGTTCGTCGGCTGGTTCGTCGATCGCTTCGGCGTCCGCATCGCCTATGGCATTGCCGTCACCGTGTGGAGCATCGCCGGCATGGGCCATGCCGCGGCCGCCAGTGTCGGGCAGTTCGTCGCCGCGCGCAGCATCCTCGCCGTCGCCGAATCGGTCAACACGCCTGCGGCGGTGAAGGCGGCGGCGACCTATCTGCCGTTGAAGGAACGCTCCTTCGGCCTTGGTCTCGTCAACACCGCGCCCAACATCGGCGCCATCCTGACGCCGCTGCTGATCCCGCCGCTGGCGCTGGCCTTTGGCTGGAAGGCGGCGTTCATCGTCACCGGCGCGCTGGGGTTCGTCTGGCTGGCGTTCTGGATCGCCGGCACGAAGCGGCTGGTGCCCGTCGACGCGGTGCCGCCGTCGCGCGCCGAGGCGAACTGGGCGGCGCTGCTGCGCGACCGGCGCAGCTGGGCCGTCATCGGCGCCAAGGCGCTGACCGATTGCGTGTGGTGGTTCCTGTTGTTCTGGACGCCCGACCTGTTCAACCGCGTGTTCAAGATGAACCAGGCGCAGATCGGCTGGCCGATCGCCATCATCTTCACCATGGCGGCAGCCGGCGCGCTGTCGTCGGGGGCGCTGTTCCCGCGGCTGCTCGATCGCGGCCTGTCGGTCGATCGGGCGCGCAAAAGCTCCATGCTGTTCTATGCGCTGATGATCCTGCCGATCCCGCTGGCGCTGCAGGCGCAGACGCCGCTGGTGGCGGCGCTGCTGATCGGGCTGGCGCTGTTCGCCCACCAGGGCTTTTCGACCAACATCTTCGGCCTCGCCGCCGACATCGTGCCGTCGGGCCGGGTGGCGAGCGTGATGGCGGCGGGCGCGGTGGCGGGCAACCTGACGGGCCTCGCCATGAACGAGCTGACCGGCTGGACGCTGGATAACGGCGTCGGCTACTGGCCGATGTTCGCCATCGCGGCGGGGGCGTATCTGGCGGCGACGCTGTATGTCCAGCTGGTCCTGCCGGTGTTCCGCCCGGCGCACGCCTAGACCGTCACGCCGGCGAAGGCCGGGGTCCATGGCCCACAAGCTTGGGGATTGAAACCCTCATGCGCCGACGGCCGGTGGGCCATGGGCCCCGGCCTGCGCCGGGGTGACAGGAGGAGCCGGCGGCGCCTCAGCCCAGCATCTCGTCCACCCAAGCCGGCACCAGCACCCCCGCCGGGCCGTGCCGCGCCTCGTCGAACATCGGGGTGCCTGCCGACGGGTCGAGGTTGATCTCCAGCGTCGCCGCGCCGCCCGTCCGCGCCCAGTCGACAAATCCCGCCGCCGGATAGACGGCGCCCGAGGTGCCGATCGACACGAACAGGTCGGCGGCATCGATGGCGGTGCCGATCGCGCCCATGTGATAGGGCATTTCGCCGAACCAGACGATGTCGGGGCGCAGCGCCGGCGCCGCACAGCGCGGGCAGGGCGGGTGGCCCGACAGGGTGCCCGCCCACGCCGGCGCGGCGCCGCAGCCGGTGCACAGCGCGCGTTTCAGCTCGCCGTGCATGTGGAGCAGCCGCCGCGACCCGGCGCGTTCGTGCAGGTCATCGACATTCTGGGTGACGAGCAGCAATTCCCCCGGCCATTCGGCATCGAGCCGCGCCAGCGCCAGGTGCGCGGCATTGGGGACGACCCGCCCCAGCGCCGCCCGGCGTTCATCATAGAATCGCTGCACCAGCACCGGATTGCGGGCAAAGGCCTCCGGCGTCGCCACGTCCTCGACACGATGCCCCTCCCACAACCCGTCGGGGCCGCGAAAGGTCGGCACGCCGCTTTCGGCGGAAACGCCGGCGCCGGTCAGGATGACGATGTTGCGAATGGCCATGCCCCGCTTGTGACAGCGGGAAGGTCGCTTGTCGGCGCTGCTTCGAAAACTCCACGCGGCGATTGACCGACGCCGTCGCCGCCGTGCCGGGGCGCGGCTTGTCGAAACCATAGCCCTGCGGCTCCAGCCGGCCCGGGTCGGCACCCTGGGCGATCAGGAAGTCGGTAACGGCCTGGGCGCGGCGCTTCGACAGGTCGAGGTTGTAGTCGCGATTGCCCACCGCATCGGTGTGGCCGTCGACGGTGAAGCGCATCGCCGCCAGGGCCGGCGCCTTCATCGCCTCGGCAAAGGCGCGCGCCTCGGCCTTGGCCTGTTCGGTCAGCTCCGTCGAGCCGGTGGCGAAATTGATCTGCATGTCGAGGCTGTTGCGCGCCGTCGGGCGGGCCGCGGCGCTGCGCCGGGCCGGGGCGGCGGCCTTCGTCGTCGTCGGCACCTTGACGGCGCCGGGGCGGGCCAGGCTGAAGGCCTTTTCATCGCCGACCGCCTGTTTGCGGCTGCTGTCGAGCGTGACGCCGTCGCAACTGCCGCTCAACTGGCAGACGATCGCATCGGGGCTGTTGCGCGCCGTCGGCGGCGCCGCCAGGGCCGGGCCGCCGGCAACCAATCCGACCAACATGAGCATGCGCATGGCAATCTCCCGACGGGCAAGGCGTATCGTTACGGCAAAGGCTATCGTGGGCCGGGCGATTTGACAATGTTGCGCAGCGCAATCTTGCCAGCGGCCATGGCGAAGTTCATGACAACGGCATGGCCAAGGCGATCAAGATCGGCGTGCTCGGTGCCGGCGGCCGCATGGGCCGGGCGATCATCGCCGCCATTCCCGACGACCCGCGGCTGGTGCTGGCCGGGGCGATCGAGCGTGCCGGCCACGCTGCCGTCGGCACGCCGCTGGGGCCGCCGTTTCCGCCGTCGCTGACCATCTGCTGCAACCACGAACCGCTCGCCATCGCCAGCGACGTGCTCATCGATTTCACCGCGCCGGCGGCGCTGGAGGCAACGCTCGAAGCTGCCTGCGACGGCCGGGCGGCGATCGTCATCGGCACGACGGGGCTGGAGCCGCGCCACCATGCGATGATCGACGAGGCGGCGCGCAGCATCGCCGTACTGCAGGCGGCCAACACCAGCCTGGGCGTCACGCTGCTGGCGCGGCTGGTCGAACAGGCGGCGCGGGCGCTCGACTGGGATATCGAGATCGCCGAGCTGCACCATCGCGACAAGGTCGATGCGCCGTCGGGCACGGCACTGGCGCTGGGTGCGGCGGCGGCGCGCGGGCGCGGCGTCGACCTGGCGCAAGACAGCGTGTCCGGCCGCGACGGCATCACCGGGGCGCGGGTGGCGGGAAATATCGGCTTTGCATCGCTGCGCGGCGGCTCGGCGCCCGGCGATCACCTGGTGATGTTCTGCGGCGACGGCGAACGCATCGAAATCGGCCACCGCGTCGAAAGCCGCGACATCTTTGCGCGCGGTGCGCTGCGGGCGGCGGCCTGGCTCGCCGGCAGACCCGCCGGGCGCTACACGATGGACGATGTGCTGGGGTTGCCGCCGGCATAGGGGCTGCCGCTGTCGCGATAGCGGGCCAGCGCCGCCGAAATCGCCTCGCCGACCTCGCGCCGTTCGGGTGCCGACAGGAAGCTGCCGACCCGCACCCGCCGGCCACGCGCCGCCAGGAAGACATGGGCATCGCCGAGCGGGGTCTCCTCGACCTGGACGCGGGTCCACAGCGGCTCGAACCCGAAACGCCGGGTGGCGCCCTGGGCGCTGACGCGGTGCAGCGTCAGCGCATCGGCATCGAGGACGACACGTTCATGGCCGCGCCCGGCGGCATTGCTGGCGCGGAACGCCCACCACAGCAGCGCGACATCGGCGGCCATGAACGGCAGGATCGGCCAGGCGCCGAGCGCCAGGAATCGCAGGCCGCCGAGGAAGAAGATCGCGCCGACCGCGCCGATCAGCCAGCGCGCGTGGCGGCGATCGAGCGACCGGTTCGGCGTGAGGGTGAGATCGAGCAGCACGATTGCCACACTAGACGCGCGCATCTGGACATTACAGCACCCGTGACGCCAAAGCGCAGGCATGAACCGCGCCGCCATCGCCGAATTCTATGCCCGCCTCAGCGCCGCCGCCCCGGCGCCGGAGACCGAGCTGCGATATGTGAACACCTATACGCTGCTGGTGGCGGTGGTGCTGTCGGCGCAGGCAACCGACGTGGGCGTCAACAAGGCGACGGCCAGGCTGTTCGAAACGGTGCAGACGCCGGACGCGATGATCGCGCTGGGCGAGGCCGGGCTGAAGCAGCATATCCGCACCATCGGGCTGTTCAACACCAAGGCCAGGAACGTTATCGCGCTGTCGGAAATCCTGGTCGCGAAATACGGCGGCGAGGTGCCGCGCAACCGCGCCGAACTCGAATCGCTGCCCGGCGTCGGGCGCAAGACCGCCAATGTCGTCGTCAACGTCGCCTTTGGGGAGGAAACCTGCGCCGTCGACACCCATGTCTTTCGGGTCGCCAATCGCACCGGGCTGGCGCCGGGCAAGACCGTGCTGGCGGTCGAACTCGGCATCATGAAGCGGACGCCAAAGCCTTATCGCCGCCACGCCCACCACTGGCTGATCCTGCACGGCCGCTATGTCTGCGTGGCGCGGCGGCCGAAATGCCCGGTCTGCCCGGTTGCCGACCTGTGCGATTTTCGCGACAAGACGCCGGCCTGATCGAGAACCCCCAGCCCGCGCAGCAGGTTAAGCCGGGGTTCAGTGTCGCGCGGGCAAGGTCCAGTCAGTAAATCGTTGCGTAGCTTGCCCCCCGTGCCTTTCGGGGCGATATCTAGCCGGGATGACCATCATGCGTTCCGCCCTGCTGTTGCTGTTCGTGACCGCGGCCCTCGCCGGGTGCAGCGGCACCGCCGTCCGCACTTCCCAGGCGCCGCCGGCCCAGGTGACCGGCGAACCCGTCAGCTGTGTGCTGTTGCAGAACATCCGCGAAACCAAGGTGCGCGACGACAGCACAATCGATTTCATGATGCGCGACGGCAAGGTCTATCGCAACACGCTGTCGAGCAGCTGCCCCCAGCTCGGCTTCGAGCGGTCGTTCACCTATGCCACCTCGATCAGCCAGCTGTGCTCGGTCGACATCATCACCGTGCTGCAACAGGGCGGCGGCCTGCTCCGCGGCGCCAGCTGCGGCCTCGGCCCGTTCACGCCGATCGCCCTGCCGCCGCGAAAATAGCCGTCTGGTATTGCCCGGCGCCGGCTGCTAACAGCGCCATCACGCATCCGTAGCTCAGCTGGATAGAGTACTGCCCTCCGAAGGCAGGGGTCACAGGTTCGAATCCTGTCGGATGCGCCATTTTTATTGGTCACTTAGGCGCTGAGACGCTCCTCAGGAATGTCGAGCTGCCATACTCTGGTTGCAGAGACAGGTAGTCACGACGAGCGTGGAGACCGCTGGCAGCGTAGGTGCGGTGGCAGGGCCAAGTTCGCCTGAGTCGCTCGTTCGTCTCCAAGGCCGACCCGGGTGATGACGCGGGATCGGATCCGATCGATGCGGGATCGCGCCGGTCAGGGCCCGATGCGCGACAATGCGATGCCGTACGGTGCCGGTGTTTTGCCGGTGTCGGCAACCAGCATCGCCGAAGGGCAGGGCAGGCGCGCGCTTACTTCCTGGTCGTGTAGCTGACGCTGGCGGTCGCGTTCGGCAGGACCTCGACGGGCAGCACCCAGCCGCGCTTGCCGCGCCTGGCGCCGGCGGGCTTGTCGTCCAGCGCGAACGGCAACGTCACCTCCGTCTTGATCAGGGCGTCGCGCGCGTTGCTGATGTCGACGCGCCATTGCTGCTTGTTCCGGCTGTCGGCGACACGCGTCAGCGTCCAGTTCACGTCGGGGCTGTCGCCAAAGCGCAGCACGACATTCTCGCCGACCGCCAGGTCGTCGATCGGTGCCTCGCCGGCATACAGGTCACGCCCGGTGCCGCGCGCGAACAGCGCCACGGTGCCGGCGGGCAAGGGCACCCCCAGCCCCTGCCCGGCGACGTTCGGCGCGCGCAGCTCGAACGGCGCAGCATGCACGCCCGCGCCGCTGCCGGTCGCATCGAGGACATAGACCCGTTCAAAGGCGGCATCGGGCTGCACCAGCATCGCCAGCTGTTTCTGCGCCCGGGCCGCGATCGTCACCCGCATCGGCACGCGGTAGAGCTTGAGGTCGCCCAGCGCCTCGACCTTTGCCTGCGCGTTGCCGACGACGGCCACGGGCATCGCCATCGCCGGTGCGGGCGGCGGCGGTGGCGCCGGGGCCGGCAACGGCGCGAACTGCATCCGCTCGCGGCGCACGGCCGACGCGCCGGCCCGGGAGCCGGTCACCACGATGCTCGCGCCCTCGTCATCGGCAGCAAACATCGTCGCCTCCCGCTCCGCCTTTTCGCGCGCGCGCCGCTGCTTGCGCGTCTCGAAACTGCCGGGCGCGTTGCGGCCCACGGCGTTGAACGCCGCCAGGTCGGGACCCTTGGGCAGCGGCAGCGGCGTGAACACCTGTCTCGCGTACGTGCTCGTCACATCGGCGGGCCAGCACTGCAGGTCCAGCCACGCGGATGGTGGCGGCGGCGGCGGTTGGTTCTCGCGCTTGTTCGGCTTGCCGGCAATGACCTGCAGCCGCGCGTCGCGAAAGCCCTGTTGGCCGCCATTGGCCATGGTCAACCAGGCGAACAGCCCGATCTTGTTGCCATCGGGGGCGAGCTGACCGACATAGTTCGCCGACCAGTCAAAGCCCTGCGCCATATAGGTCAGCTGGATGGTGGCGGTCACCGGGCGATCGGCGCGGGTGATGATGGACAATGTCGGCCGCGCCGTCAGCGTGTCGGGCACGCCGTCGTACAGGATCCGCTCGGGCAGGCCCGAGCAGCGCAGCGCCTCGATGCCGTCCGCGGTCTGCAAGATCACGCCGCCATCGGGCCCTGCCCGGACGACGGCGGTCTGCTCGCGAAGCTTGCCGGTCGCCGGGTCGGTGCGCCGCAGCAGCACCCGCCGCTTGAGATAGGCGTCAACCAGCCCCGCCGGCGAGATCAGCCGCGCGTCGCGATTTTTCTCGCGCACGCCGGTCGGCAGGCCGGTGACGATGGCGGTTTCGGGAAGCAGGCCCTCAGCGACATTCTCGAAGCGGAGCTGGCTGTCGCCGCGCGGCACGGTGATCGTGCGGGTTTCGGTGATCAGCGCATAACCGCCCGGCCAGCCCGCGCTGATGGTCCCGACACGGTAGGGATCGCGATAGACCGTCACCGCGACATCGGACACCACGCTCGAGACGACGACCTGCGATGCCGCCCATGCATACGAAGGCATGGCCAGCGCCAACAGGAGCCTGACCCAGCGCACCGCGCTCAATACCGCGAGTCGAACGTCGCCGTCAGGTCGGTCGTGCCGCTGGCCGCCACCGGCAGCTTCCATTCCACCCGGTCGGCCGACACGCGTTCACCGGTCAGGCTTTGCTCGGTGATCCTGACATCGCCCCACAGCCCGTCCTGCGCCAGATCGACCGTGACCGGCACGTCGCGCGCGTTGCTGACGGTATAGGTCATCCGGGTCCGCCAGCGGCGGCTGGACAGGCGCGTCCGCTCGGTGACCACCGCCTTCACCTTGACGTCGAACGCCTCCCCGGTGCGGATCGACATCGACGAGCCCATGGGGGTGTGCGGGATGCGGTTCTCGCCGATGAATTGCGGGTCGCCGCGCATGTCGCGCATGTAGACGCGCACCGTCCCGGCGGGCAGCTGGTCGCCCAGCCCGCCGGCGCGCGATGTCGAGAACTTGATGGCCGTGGCGACGCTGCGCGGCACGTCGTTGCCGCCCAGCCAGCCATTGTTGAACTCATAGGCCTTGCGCGCCGTCGCCGCCTTGACGTTGAGGAAGCTGACCTGCTTTTGCTGCGCATTGGCGATCGTCGTCCGCTCCGCCAGCGGATAGAGGTAGAAGTCGCCCAGCCGCTCGCGCGTGCCGGTTTCGGTACCGGCCTGCTCGATCGCCTCGTCGTTGCCGATCGCCGCAAAGCGATTGCGCGTGCCGCCGACATTGCCTGCCACCAGCAGCGTGTCGGCATTGGCGAAAGTCGTGCCGGTGTTGTTCGTCAGCGTCACCCAGCCCTGGACGTCGATCGATCCCGCGCTCTCGTCGAACAGCGCGACGTAATCGCTGGTCCAGCCCAGCCCCGGCGTCAGGTAGGACAGGCGCGTCGGCACCGCCCCGGCACGCGCCGCCTCGACCGTGACCGACAATGTCGGGCGCGCGCGCAGATTGTCCGGCACCTTGTCGAACACCACGCGCACCGGCAGGCCGTCGTCGCGCAGCACCTCGATGCGGGTGCCGATCTGCAGCACGATGCCGCCATTGGCCGCCAGCACGCGCGCCTGTTCGCGGGTTTCGGCGCCGGTCGCCGGGTTGGTCCGCACGATGGTGATGACCTGGCCGACGGCCTTTTCCATCAGCTTGTCGGGCGACAGCAGGTCGTAGTCGAAATTCTGCTCGACGATGCCGACGCCGGGGCCGTTCAGGGTCACCGTTTCGGGGCGTATCTGCGCCGACACATCGGGAAACTCCTGGCGACTGCGGCCCTGCGGCAGGGTCAGCGTGCGGGCATCCTGCACCAGTGCAATGCCGTTGTTGTAGATCGTCACCTGCACATCGCCCTGCGCCGCCTGCGCGAGCGCCGCAGCCGGCCAGACCGCCGCGCCCAGAACCCAGATCAGCCGCATTGCGCCCCTCCCTTTTCGCCAGCGTAGCGATTGCGCGACCGGCGCGATAGCCTCGGCCAGGACCTGACCAAGCGGTATATTGACAACGGGTTAGGCTCGGTCCCCATTGAAACGCCGGTCAAGTCGTGAGCGGCATTGCCGTAAAGGTGCCGGGGGGCTGTCATGGAATCTTCTGCAAGCGCTGGGGCGCGGGATGCCGGTGGCATCATGCCGCCGGCGCCATCGACCCGGGTTCAGATCGATCCTGACCTGATCGCGCACTTGCCCGCCGACCTGGGGGACCTGGTGCGGCAGGAAATAGACCGCCAGGTCGCGCTGCGCGTGACGGCGGCGGTTGCGCATGATCGCCGCCTGCTCGAGCTTGCCCAGGAAGGCGGCCGTATCGGCGTTTTCGAGATCGACATGCGCAGCGGCCGGTCGACGGGGTCGGCGATGTGGGCGCGCCTGCTGGGCCAGCCCGACAGCACGGCCTGTGTCGACCGCCAGATGTGGATCGAAATGGTCCATCCGGATGACCGCGAGAGACTCCTGAATGCCGTGGCGAAGGCCGTGGCGCTCGGCTGCGACACGGCGCTCGATTATCGGATCATGCTTCCCGATGGCGGCATTCGCTGGCTGCATTCGCGCAACCTCATCGAAAAGGACGAGCAGGGCCGGTCGCATCGCGCCTATGGCACGCTGCAGGACATCACCGATCGCAAGCTGCTGGAAGCGCAGATATTGCACAACGCCAACCACGACAGCCTGACGGGCCTGCCGAACCGGCGCCGGTTCATGGAGGAAGTCGGCCAGGCCTTTGCGGAGCGGGAGCGGACCGGCCAGCAGATCGCCGTGGCGCTGTTCGACCTCGATGACCTGAAGCCGGCAAACGATCGCTACGGGCACGAGGCCGGCGACGCGCTGCTCACCGCCACGGCCTGCCGGCTTGATCGCGTGGTCGCCACGTCGGGGATGGCGGCGAGGCTCGGCGGCGATGAATTCGCACTGCTGCTGAAGGGGCCGAGTGCATTGCGGCTGAGAACGATCGCCGAGCAGTCGTTGCAGGTCATCCATCGGCCGGTGACCTTCAGTGATCGGCTGCTGCGGTCGAGCGCCAGCGCCGGCGGGGCCGTCGACGTCATCGGCCACGACAGCTCGCCGGAGCTGCTGCTGCGCCGCGCCGACATGGCGCTCTATGCCGCCAAGCGGCACGCCCGCGGCACCTATCGCGAAGCGCCGCCGGCCTAGAACTGATCACGGTTCCACGCGGGCTTGCCCTGAAACGCCGTGCCGGCCAGGGACGCCTATGTCGATGCCCCTCTCAGCCAGCCGGCGCAAGCTGGGCATCGCCGTCGTATTTCCGGATCAGGGCCTGCATGAACTCGAGGATCTGCTGCCCGGTGAGGGCCGTCTCGCAACACGCGCCATCGTCCACCACGCCGTGGATGTCGTCAGGCAGGCGATGGATGTCGATCGCACCGACGCACGCCATCGACCATCCCGAAAAGTCGCGCCGCAGCAGCGGCCTGTTGTACAGGATGGTGATGTCGCGGTGCCGGGTATCGAGCCCGATCTTTTCGAAGATGATCTCGACAGCCGGCAGCGGCCCCTCGAGCACCTGGGCGAAATAGCCCTCGCCGAACAGCAGCGCGCCGGTGATGCCGAGCTTGCCGTTGTTGGTGCGCGAGATGTGCAGGATATCGTCGATCGCCGCCAGGCTGTTGCGCCTGAGCGGCGTCGCGCTGCGGCTGAAATAGGCAAGGGTATAGAGGTCCGCATCGGGCGTATTCGCCGATCGGTCGGGCACGAAATCCAGCCGGGCGATCAGGGCCGGCAACGCCGCGCCGAGCACCGGCGGGCTGACCAGGAAGCCCTGCATCTCGGTACAGCCCGCCAGCCGGGCGATCTCGCGCTGGCGCGGCGTTTCGACACCTTCGATAACCGTGTCGAGCCCGAGACCGGCGCCGAGCGCGGCGATCGCCCTGACCATGCCTTCGCTGCTGCGTCGCGCCACGGCGTCGGTTGCCGGAGTGTTGCCGGCGACGAACGAGCGGTCGATCTTCAGCCGGCTGAACGGATATTTGTGCAACCTGCTGAGCGAGGAATACCCGGTCCCGAAGTCGTCGAGCACAAGCTTCACCCCGAGCGCGCGGATGGCGTGAAGCGTGTCGCCCACGTCGTCGGCGAGCGCGATTTCGGTCAACTCGATCTCCAGGCGATCCACCGACAGCCCGGTTTCCGCGAGCGCGACGCGGATCGCCGCAAGCAGCGTCTCGCCCTGGCGCAGTTGCAGCGGCGAAACGTTGATGGCCAGCTTGAGCGGCACGCCGCTTTTGGGCACCGGCCATGTCGCAGCCTCGCGGCAGGCGGTGCGCAGCACCCATTCCCCGATCAGGCTGATCAGGCCGAATTCTTCCGCCAGGGGGATGAACTCGTCGGGGCTGACGAGGCCGCGCTCGGGATGGTGCCACCGCAGCAGGGCCTCGAAGCCGGTAAGGCGATTGTCGGCCAGCGACAGCAGCGGCTGGTAATAGACCTTGAACTGTTCGCTGTTGAGGGCGCGGAGCAGCTCGACGCGTTGCAGGGCGATGGCGGCGCGGAAGTCGTTTTCCAGCGCTTGCCGGCGTTCGGCGCTCTGCCGCATCGACATGTTGAACAGTTGCAGCCGGTTGCCGCCGCTGCGCTGGGCGTGGTGGAGCGCCAGGTTGGCAGCGTGGAAAATGCTGTTCGCATCATCGCCATGACCGTCGGCAACGGCGATGCCGAGCCTGGCGCTGATCGTGATGGGATGCCCCTTGACCGAATAGGGGCGACCGAGGAAGTCGAGCAGTCGGCCGGCGGTTGCGACGGCGTCGCTGCCATCGTCGAGCAGGACACCGAAGCCATCGCCGCTGACGCGCGCCAGCAGCGTCGCCATGGGCACAATGGCCTGAAGTCGTGAGCCGACGCGGGCCAGGAGCTTGTCGCAGACCAGCGGACCCAGGCCGTCGCTCATCGCCCTGAAGCGATCGAGGTCGACGAGGATCAGCCCCGGTCGGGCCGCCTGCGATGGCCCGCCCGGCAACAGCGCGTCGAGCCGGGCCATCAACTGGTCGCGTGTCGCCAATCCCGTCAGCGGGTCGGCCTGAGCATCGTCCACGGCGGCGCCTAGCATGCCGGGCGCTCCCCATGCCTGCCGACCGCCGGCCGACCGCGCGACTGGCCAGCAGGCATGGGCCGGCCGCCGGGTCGCTGCCTCATGCGCGCGCTGCGCTGTCGTCCGGGATGCCGCCAATACATGAATGAAGTTCTTGCCGATTGACCGCCGGGTTCGTGTCAGGATTTCCCGTCAATATGTGGATGTCCGAAGTTTCAAGTATTTATTTCGTTGCCGATGTAACAATCCACCGACGACATTAAGTCATTGTATATTTGTGACCTCTAACGTTCTGGTCTGTGGTGACCGCGTGGGGGACATACATGTCGGATATACTGCCAGAGTCCATTTATCGTTTGATAGGCAGTACGATTGCTGCAGTCTCACGGTACAGTATTAATGCGGTACTGTACATTCGCGGCAAGTTCGGTCGCCGCAGATTTGCCATGGCCTGCGATCTTTTGCTTCTGGTCATGGCGCAAGTTGCGTTGCTTCACGTTGTCCTCAACTGGAAAAGCCCGAGTGGCCTTGCCGTAACGATTTCACTGTCGCTGGTGATGGGCTTCCTGGCGCTGTGGGCTGCCAATGCGCACCGCCATGTCTGGGGGCGCGTCTCGCTGCATGACGTCATGGGCCTGTTCGGCGCCGCCTTCGGGGTGGCCGTCACCACGGCCGCGCTGGTGTCGTTCCACGTCGGCATGGCGGCCTTCAGCCGCGTCCTCATCGGGGGCACCGTCATGTACGTCTGTGCCTGGGCGGCGCCGCGGCTGCTGATGCGGTTGTGGCTCGAATGGTACCGCGGCCGCCGCGTCCCGGCGAGCAACGTCGAACCCGTCCTCGTCTATGGCAGCCGCGGGCGCACCGAACAGTTCATCAAGATCGCCGCCGAAAGCAGCAAATATCGGGTCGTCGGCTTCCTCCATGACGACGGCTCGCTGTCCGGCAAGCGCCTGCACGGCGTCGATGCCATGGGGCCGCTGAGCGCCATCGGCGAGGCGCTGCTGCGGCTCCGGGCCAAGCAGCATGACGTCAAGCGCCTGGTCATCGCCGGCGATCTCGAGCGTCCGGACGAGCTGGCCGAAGCGCTGGTCGCCGCCGCCGAACATGGCCTGCTGCTGTGCCGCCTGCCCAGCCTGCTGAGCTTTGTCGAGCCGTCGCGGATCGGGGAGGCCATGCAGGCCGTGTCGATCGAGGACATACTGCACCGCGACCAGGTCTCGATCCAGGATCCGCGGGTGCCGGTGAGCCTGGCGGGAAAGGTCGTGCTGGTCACCGGGGCGGGTGGCTCGATCGGGTCCGAGCTGGTCCGGCAGATCGCCCTGCACCGGCCCGCCAGCATCGTGCTGGTGGAGTCCTGCGAGCATAACCTGTACCAGATCGACATGCAGATGAGCCAGCGCTTCCCCCGCGTGCCGCGCACCGCCGCGCTTTGCGATGTGCGCGACCGGGCGGCATTGGCCGGCATCTTCGCGCGCTATCGGCCGGCGATCGTCCTTCACGCGGCGGCCCTGAAGCACGTGCCGTTGATGGAGACCAATCTCGACCAGGCGATCCTGACCAACATCATGGGCACCCACAATGTCGCGACGCTGGCCGCCGACCATGGCGCCGAGATCATGACGCTGGTGTCGACCGACAAGGCGGTCAATCCGACGAGCATCATGGGGTGCACGAAGCGCTGGGCGGAAATCATCTGCCAGTCGCTCGACGAGGCGCGCGGCGACGACCCGTCGGCAACGCGCTTTGCCTGCGTGCGGTTCGGCAATGTCCTCGATTCCGCCGGCTCGGTGGTGCCGCTGTTCCGCCAGCAGATCAGCGCCGGCGGTCCGCTGACGGTGACGCATCGCGACATGACCCGGTATTTCATGACGATCCCGGAGGCCTGCGAGCTGATCCTCGTCGCCACCGCCGCCACGGCGCAGACCCGCCCGGCACGAAGCCAGGTCTTTGTCCTCGACATGGGCGACCCGATCCGCATCATGGATCTCGCCGAACGCATGATCCAGCTGCACGGCTTGCGCCCCAACCATGACATCGCGATCGAGTTCGTCGGCCTGCGGCCGGGCGAGAAACTCTTTGAGGAACTGGCCCATCGCGACGAGGACCTGACGCCGGCGCCGTTTCCAAAGGCCAGCCTGGCGCGGGCCCGCGGTTGCGCCATCGACCATCTGGAAATCGCGCTGGGCCGGGTGTTCCACACCGCCCGGCAAGGCGACGACGTCGATATGGTCGATGCGCTGACGGCCCTGGTCCCCGAATATGCGGGGCGGCAGCGTCCGGAGCCGGCACGCCCCGCTGTCGAAAACTTCGTCACGGTGCACTGATCGTGACGACCGCCCGCGGCACGCCCGCGACGCCGCCAGGCGGCAGGCCGCTCATCCTGTTTGCCATACCGAAACTCGCCGCCGGCGGGCCCGATCGCGTGATGGCGGAGCTGCTGAACGACCTGCCGCGGACGCGCTTTCGCTTCGCGATCGTCGTCGCGGAGGCGGGTGGCCGCTACTTCGATCGCCTGCCGCCCGACGTCGAGGTCTTCGTGCTCGATGCCGGCCGCTACCCGGTGCGCAAGCTCGCCGCGCTGGTCGATCGCCTCGCTCCCGACTTGGTGTTCACCACGCTGCGGATGAACCTGACGGCGCAGCTCGCCACGTGGCTGCAGCGCCACCGCCCGCCGCTGGTGGTGCGCCAGGCCAACGCCATCGCCGCCGATTTTGCCGTGCTCAAGCGTCGTTCGCTGCTCAAGCACCGCATCGCCGAGTGGCTCGTCACCCGCGGCTTCGCCCGCGCCGACGCCGTGGTGGCGCAATCGGGCGACATGGCCGATGAACTCGCGCCGGCGCTGCGGGCGGGCCAGCGGCTGGCGACGATCGGCAACCCGATCGATATCGAGACGACCCGGCAGCTGGCAATGCAGCAGCGCGGCGCCCTGGCGTCCCGGCCGGCCGGCGCGCCGGCACTGGTCGCCGTCGGTCGCCTGACGGCGCAAAAGGGTTTCGACCTGCTCATCGCCGCCATGCCCGCCATCCTCGCGGCGCACCCGGCCGCCGCCTTGACCATCGTCGGCAGCGGCGAGGCGCACGCCGCCCTGGTGGATCTGGCGCAGCGCCTCGGCGTTGCCGGGTCCGTGCACCTCGTCGGCCAGAGCAACGGCGCGCTCGCGATGATCGCCGCCGCCGACCTTTTCGTGTCATCGTCGCGCTATGAAGGCTTCAGCAACGCCATGCTCGAAGCGATGGCCCTCGGCACTCCCGTCGTCGGCACGCCATGCCCGGGCGCAACCCGGGAAATGATCGTCGACGGGTGCTCGGGCATTCTCGCCACGGCGATGACACCGGCCGCGGTTGCCGTCGCCGTCGGCCGTGCGCTCGCCGCCGATCGCGCCCGACTTCTGGCCGGCGCCGAGCAGCATGTGCGGACGCACTATGCGTCCGGCGTCATCGTCGAACGCTATGCCGAGCTGTTCGAGCAGGCGCTGGCCTCGGCCGGGACGTCGCGCAGGGCCTCGTATTCGGCCGGCGTGCCGCAGAATATGACATCGTCGGCGGCGATGACCTCATAGCCCACAGCCAGCCCTCGCCGGATGAGGTGGTTGTACAGCGGCGCGACGAACAGCTCCGGCGCCTGGGGTGACAGCATCTCGGCGGCCAATGCCTCGTGGAACAGACCGGCGGCGGCGAAATGGTAGAGGCCGGTGCAGCACAGGTCGGAAATCGGACGCTTTTCGGCGGTTTCGGCGGCCAGTTGGCGTGCCGTATCGCCCGGCCGCACATAGGACCAGTTATCGCCGCTGCCGCGGAACACTTCGAGATAGCCGGCCATCGACGCCAGCCGATCGGGCGTCGGCTGGCGGAAACCGGGCCTGAACGTATCGATGTTGAAGATCGTCACCGGCACGTCGGCCGCCACGCCGGCGGCGTCGAGGCCGCGAGCCACGGTTTCCGCCTGGCCGGCTGTCTCGTGGGGCAGCATCACGATCCGGGCATCGGCGATGCCGAGCGCATCGGCATGCCGGCGGACAAACGCTTCGACGCCGCCGGCCTCGCGGGCGATGAACAGGAAGGGCACCGTCTCGAAATAGGCGGCGAAGCTTTTGACGGAATGGTCGAACGCCGTGATGCCGTCGAGTTCGAGCATGTATTTCGGCTGGGTATAGCCGGCCAGCAGGAAGCGCCGGCTGAGGCCCGCCATCGGTATCACAATCATCGCATCACCCGTAGAATCGCATGAAGAGCTGCGACGCGTTGGCAAAGAAGGCCCGCTGCCGCCGCGGGTCGTCCTGGTGCAGCGGGATCATCGAGAAGAACAGCGTGATCATGGTCGCGATCACCGCATCGCTGTCGAAGGCGATCCCGTCGACCGATTGCGCGAGAAACTGGCGTTCGAGGCCGTCCTTGATCGGATCGCGCGGCAGGACGAGCTCGGCATGGCCGGGCGAATCATCGAGCCGGTACTGGCCGCCGAGGATCTGGTCGTAGCGCCCGATGATGCTGTGGGCGAGCTTGGCGATGTCATAGCGCGCATCGCCGAACGGACTGGTGACGCCATCGTCGACATAGCCGCGCGGATCGATGACGCAGATGCGCTGGTTGCGGCTGTTGTAGAGGATGTTCGAAAAGCACAGGTCGCCATGCATGATCGACGGCGCCCGCGGCGGCGCGGCGGCAATCTGCTGGAACAGGAACTCGAGCATCCGCGACGGGGCCGGGCACGTCCGCCCGCCGATCCGGCGCTCGACATCGAGATCGGGCAGCACGTCGCTCGCCGCCGCCAGCCGCGACACGGTCTTGTCCACACCGAGCTTGACGAGGCTCTGGCTGATGCCGTCGCCCCGGCACCGGAGCGACGCTTCGACAAAGCCGGTCATCGCGCCGAAGATGCGCTCCCAGCCGCGCGCGTTGAGGCGCGACAGGTAGATTTCGGCGACCGTCGGCAGAAACGCATATTCCGTCGCATAGCCATCCGCGGCGAGCGTGGTGTCATCCTCGATCAGCCGGGCGGCATAGAGCTGGAGGCTGGCCGGCAGCGTGCGCAGCCAGCTGGCCTCGGCATTCATCTTGAAAGTCTGGTCGCTCGACTTGTGGACGACACCTTCGGTGATCTGCAGCGCGTTGAAATGGCGCGAGGCCGCGAGGTGGTGACGCGACCGGAAAAAGGTCTGCAGATGGCCGAAATCGAGCCATAGCGGCATCGCCACCGCGGCGACCGGGCGAAGCTGGGCATAGGCATCGAGCGCGGCGACGAAATCGTCGTCGGCGGCGACGAGGCAGCGCAGCAGCAAACCGGGGTCGGACACGCGGAACGCGCCCGTCAGGATCGACGCCCCGTCGAGGGCATCGGGATCGTTGGCGACCGCTGTGACAAGGCCCGCCTCGACGGTGACCGTCGCCCAATGATAGCCGTCATTTGCTTCGGCGATCGACATGGCGTCGTTGGCGGCGGCCGGCAGGCAGTCGAGCAGCGTGTCGCCATGGATGATCTCGATCGCCATATCGTCGCCGATCGTGGCGATCAGCTTGCCGACCGATCGCCCCAGCGACAGCCGCGGGTCGACAGGGATGATCTCCACGCCGGCCGCCGCCAGCCGCGCGGCGTCGAGCGGATCGACGATGAAGTCGTTCGGCAGGCTCAGGATCGTCCGGGCGGCGGTCCGGCCGAGCCGCTGCAGCTGGTGATGGATCAGCAGCGAGCCGCCGACCGGCAGGAAGGCCGGCGGCACCCGCCCGAACTCGGCCTCCAGTTCGGAGCCGACATAGGCGCCCGACGTCAGCAGGCGCGTGATCACAGCCCGGCTTCCGGGGCGGCACCGACCAGCGCATAGATTTCCGGCAGCGACAGGCCGACGAACTCGCCGGGCCGGATGGCCTTGTCGTCGACGTAAAAGCCGCCTTCGCCGCACCATGGCTTGCCGATGACCAGCTCGTCGTAGGGAATGTCGTGGCGCGCCAGCCAGTCGATGATCACCGGCACCGTGTGCGCCGTGATCTTGCCGATCGACCCGTTGAAGGTCCGCATGTTGCGGGCCGAATGGATGACGATTTCAAAGCCCGCGGCCCGGCATTCCTGCAGCCGCGCTACCACGGGCAGGTTGGGCAGCTTGTCGGCATAGCCCGGCGCCGACCCGTCGCGCGTGATGGTATCGTCGAGATCGATGATGATGCGCGCCATGCCGGCGGTCACCCGGTGCTTCCCGCCGGCAGGGCACCCTGCGGCACGCCGGTGCCGGCCTCCCGCACCAGCCGGAGCGCCCAGCGGCGCTTCTCGCCTTCGAACAATTGTGCCGCCAGCTTCGACCCGGCGGTGCCGAGCGCCAGCAGCAGCCGCAGCCGGGCGACCGTCGGCGAGCGCCGGACGAGGTCGGGATAGGCTGCGCGACCGAGATCGAGGCCGCGTCGGGCGTCGCGGCGATTGCCCTCGGCGACGAGCTTGAGGCCGCGCAGGCCGATGTCCTGCTCGACGAAGGCGGCGGCGAGATCGGCCGGGGTGACCCCGGCGCGCGCCAGCACCCAGGGCGGCGTGTCGAAGCTGGCGACATAATCGTCGACGATGTGCTTCAGGGCGCCGGCCTTGGCCTGCTGGGCGTTCTGGTTGGCGCCGTGCACGCGATAGCGGAACAGCGGCGCATCGACGAAATAGGCGTCGGTCGCAACGCCGAGCAGTTTCCAGGCAAAGGCCTTGTCGGGGTTCATCAGCCGACCGCCGCCATAGCCTTCGACGGCATCGTAGAGGTCGCGTGAATAGCAGGTCGACAGGAAATGGAACGGCACGCGCATCAGCATCAGCGAGCGGCGCAGCAGCGCGGCGGCGGGAACGCGCCACACCGGCGCACCGACCGCGTCGCCGAGCGCCGGGTCGAGCACCGCATCCGCCCACAGCCTGGTATCGAGCGTCGAGCCGGCGCCGCCGTCCTGGAGGTGGCCCCGGCTGTCTATGGTCGACTGGCCCGATGAAAAGATCGCGCCGCGATGCGCGTCACCCAGGGCCGCGGCGAGGCGATCATAGGCGGCGAGGCCGCCCGGCGCGATCAGGTCATCGGCCGAAAGCAGAACGAGGCGGTCGCCGGCAGCGGTGCGGGTGGCGCGGTCGAGGTTGCCGGCAAAGCCGACATTACAACGGTTGCGGATCAATGAAACGCGCGGGTCGCCGATCGCGCCGATCACGGCCACCGAATCATCGGTACTGGCGTTGTCGGCGACGATGACTTCCATTTCGACCGGCTGCTGCAGCGCGCTGTCGATTGTCTCCGCGATATAGTGTCCGTAATTGTAGTTCGGGATACATATGCTGAACTTCATCGTATCCTCTTAACACAAGATTTTAAGTTATCTGACGCCGCAGCTGAGCGTCCGCTTGAAGCGGTTAATGGAAAAACAAGAACAATGTCTCTCGAATTGCGCTGACATCCGGTATATTTCTATATTATACAGACGAAATGACGTTGTCAGCAACTAATGTGCTGCTTATCGCGATACATAATAGATAGAGAAGTCTTAATTAACGAGTGTCGAATAGAAATGACTGACGAGAACGCAAGACGGGCTGACAGGGGCGGCATCGCTGCGCCCGATGCGTCTGGTCCGTCCCGGTGACCGGAAACCGGCGCCATGCCGACGCGCTTCCGCACGGCGACCCCTTCGCGCTTCCCGCCGCGCTCCCCGCCGCGCTGGGCGGCAGCGTGTCCCGGGCCACGGTCGCGGCGATCTGGATCATCGCCATCTACCTGTTTGCCAAGATGTTCTATGTCGCGAAGAGTGGGATGGCCCAACCGGCCGATGCCATGCTGTGCGTACTGGCATTTTTCATCGTGCCGCCGCGCAGCATGCTGGCGCTGCTCAAGGGCGAGCTGGCGCTAGTCGCGCTCGTCGTGTGGATCGCGCTGGTCAATCTGACCTGGTTCATGATCACCAACGACGCCAGCTTCCTGACCTCGACCCTTTATTACCTGTTCAATCTTCTGATCGTCATCGCGTTCTTCGGCGTTCGCAGCCGGAATCCGGCGCTGTTCGACCGGATTGTCTGCAACGCGATCGTCGCAGCGGTGCTGGTCGAGACCGCTGTCGTGCTCTACCAGCGGCTTTCCGGCATGAGCGCGCTGCGGACCATCGGCACCTTCCGGAACCCCAACCAGCTCGCCTATTGGGGGATCATCATGCTCAGCATGTTCGTCATGCTGCGCCGAAACAAGCTTCGCCGCAGCGACCTGCTGGTCATGGCCGCCGGTATCTTTTGCCAATACGCGTCCGCTTCGCGGGCCGGGCTGATCGCCTTGCTCGCGTTGCTGGTGGTGTGGCTGTATTTTGCCCTCGGCACCGGGCGCAAGCGGGTCATCGCCTGCTTGGGCGTCGTTGCGGTCGGCACCTTGCTGGCA
Organism: Alphaproteobacteria bacterium; assembly: GCA_003241875.1. GTDB lineage: Bacteria > Pseudomonadota > Alphaproteobacteria > Sphingomonadales > Sphingomonadaceae > Sandarakinorhabdus. The sequence goes on along the minus strand of QBLU01000019.1, from coordinate 21,583 downwards.
CTCTCACCGGCCATGGACAGCAGCGCCGTATCCGGGGCCGGACAGACTGCGGTCGGCGCCCGCCTGACCGAAGAGAGTGAGACCTCGCAGTTCGACGAGCGACAATATAATCGCATCATAGACTACTACCAGTACACGATCTTCGGTGCCGGCGAGGGATACCTGGCCCGCTTCAACGTCGGCAGGGAATTCACGCTCGAGATTCATTCGAGCCTCGGCACCATGTTGTTTTCCTATGGTGTGCCCGGATTCGGCCTGTTCATGCTGTTCCTTTTCAACGTCTATCGACGGCTGCCGCTGTCGCTCAGCATCTATCTGATGCCGAGCCTGCTTTATGGCGTGACCCATCAAGGCCTGCGCTTCACCCTGTTCTGGGGACTGATCGGCGTGGCGATCGCGATGGGTCGCGAGTATCAACAGGCACCGAAGCGCGCCGCATCCGCGCCGCCGCTGCGAAGGCCGCACGAGGAACGCGGGCCGGACTATCTGCGGGCGCTGGCGGGGGCATCGTCGCGCCGTGATCGGCCTGCCGGCCACGGCGCGGAATAGACCGGCGGACGCATCAAGCCTCGACCGTTCGCGGCCGTCGCCAGTTTTCCAGCCGGCGAAAAACGGCCTGCCCCGGGCGCTCGATCAGGCGGTACGATATTGCAGCGAGGGCAACAACGAGCCCGAGGTACGCCAGGGTTATGCCGTCGCACAGCCACCACGGGCCGATGATCGAGATCACGCCCTCGGGTCGTCCCGTCAGGTCGGTGAGTTTCGACAGCGCTGCCAGCACGGTCAGCACGACAAGGCTGTGGATCATGTAGATCGAATAGGAAAGCGTCCCGAGCATCTGCGGTATGCGACCAGCGAGAAGCCGCGAAACTGGGCCTGCGTCGGACGCGAATACCAGGATCACCCAGGCGAACAACGGCACGATCAACGCCCCTGCCGCCAGCGGCAGGAAGCAGACCGCGAGGACAGTCACCGTCACCGCGACGATTTCACCCCGCGGGCGTAGGCGGCGCTGCGTCCACAGGCTGGCGGCGATCGCGCCGGCGAAGAAGCCGAAAATGCAGCGTGCGAGGCCGAAGTCATAGGTCGAGGCCATGCCCTCGGGTGCCTGCAGGACGATCAGCAACGACGACGCGACCAGACCGACGAACACGATATCGAGCGCGCGGCGGGTGGCGAAATGGGCCGCCAGTGCAAAGACGCCATAGGCAAAGATCTCGGTCGAGATCGACCAGCTCGGCGCGTTCCAGGTCAGGCGATCGAAACCGCCCCAGCTTTGCACGAGGATCAGGTTGGCCGGCAGCGCCGGCCAGCGGAATTCATCGAGAACGAGTCCGATCTTCGAACCTGCGACGGCGACGACGATCATGGCCACCAGTACGACCAGATGCAGGGGATACAGCCGACCGACCCTGCGGACGAGATAGTCGCGGGTCTCGCGATTTTCGAGTCGGGTGCGATAGGTGATCGCCATGACGAACCCGGACAGGACGAAGAAGAAATCGACGAAGCGATAGCTGTTATGAATGAGGATCGAATCGTTCAGATAGCCTGTCGTGCGCAGATGAAGCGCGGCGACCATGATCGCGCAGACACCGCGCAGGGCATGGAGCGACTGAAAGCGGAAGGCGACCGCGGGCTCCGGGCCGAGCCCGACAGCCGGCGGTCCCTGGGCGATGGCCATCGGCTCCGTCACCCGCGTGTACCGGTCTGGAGGAGCGAGCGCGACGCACCTTCGAGCACGAGCGCCGTCAGCTGGCCTGTTCGGTACGCGCCGGTATCGATGCCGATGCGGTTGTGGCGGATCTCGACTTCGGCGCTGATGCTGTGGCCGTGGACGACGACGTGGTCATGGGCGCGGTCGTCGGCGAGGAACGCCTGGCGGATGGCGAGCAGGTCGCGGCGATCCTGCTTGGCCAGCGCCACGCCTGGCCGGATGCCGGCGTGGACGAAAAGATAGCTGCCGACCGTCGCATGGTCTTCGAGGCCAGCCACGAATTTGCGGTGCTCGGGCGGAATGCGGGACATCGCGCTTTCGAGAATGACACCGCCTGCCGCGACCTCGCGCGGGCTGATGCCATAGCTTTCCAGCGTCGCCAGCCCGCCGAACTGCAGCCAGTCGGACATGACGCTGAAATCGCCCGCCAGCACGCTCGCCATGGCGGCTTCATGATTGCCCGCCAGGCAGCGCCAGCCGCCAACGCCGGGCAGGGGGGTCACCAGCCGATCTAGCACCGCGGCCGATGCCGGGCCGCGATCGATATAGTCGCCAAGGAAGATGATCTGTGCCGACGCCATCGCCCCGGCGCAGTCGGCGACGATCATGGCGAGCAGCTCGTCGAGCAGATCCCGGCGCCCGTGAATGTCGCCGATCGCATAGACCCGTACGCCGGCGGGCACCGTCGGCAGAGCCTCTGGCGGCCGCCGGAACGCGCGGTCGATCCAGCCGAACATCGTCAACGCGCCGCCGCGACGCGCATGACCTTGGCGACGGCAGCGGCGCTGTCGTCCATGTCCGCGTCGTCGAGCGTCGGATGCACCAGCAGGGTCAGGCTCTCCTCCGCCAGCTGCATCGCGACGGGCAGGCGCTGCGCCGGCCCCAGGCCCGCACCGACGAAGGCCTTTTCGAGGTAGATTTCGCTGCAACTGCCGGTGAAGCAGGGGATGCCCTCCGCCGTCACGGCCTCGGCGATGCGGCGGTTGGTCCAGCCGGGCTGCAACTGCTCGCGGTCGGCGAACATGTAATATTTGTAGCGCGCATGCTCGATGTTGCCGGGCGACCGCGCCAGCCGCAGCCCCGGCACATCGGCGAGGCCGCGATCGAGCCGCGCGGCATTGGCCTGTCGCCGCGCCCGCCAGGCCGGCAGCTTGGCCAGTTGCAGGCGTCCGATCACGGCCTGGATCTCGGTCATTCGCCAGTTGGTGCCAAAGCTCTCGTGCAACCAGCGAAAGCCCGGCGGATGCTCGCGTTCGAACACGGCGGCATAGGATTTGCCATGGTCCTTGAAGGCCCAGGCCCGCCGGAACGCCGCCTCGTCGCGCAGCACCAGCAGGCCGCCTTCGCCGGCCGTCGTGATGATCTTGTCCTGGCAGAATGAAAACGCCCCGGCATGGCCGAAGGTGCCGACCGGCTGCCCGTCGATGGTGGCGCCATGGGCCTGTGCACAGTCCTCGATGACCACCAGCCCGTGGCTTTCGGCGAGCGCCATGATCGCCGGCATGTCGCACGGCCAGCCGGCCAGGTGGACCGCCACGATCGCCCGCGTCGCCGGCGTGATGCAGGCGGCAATGGTCGCCGCGGTGACGTTCTGGGTCACCGGGTCGACATCGGCGATTACCGGCACGGCGCCGCGGATCACGATGGCGCTCGCCGATGCGATGAAGGTCCGCGTCGTGGTGATGACTTCGGCGCCGCTGCCGATGCCGAGCGCCATCAGCGCCAGTTCGAGCGCCAGCGTGCCGTTGGCGACCGCGATGGCATGCGGCACCCCGAGCGCGTCGGCATAGGCGCTTTCAAAGGCGCCGACCTCGCAGCCGGTCCACTGGTTGACCTTGCCCGAGCGCAATACGCCGGCCACCGCCGCCACCTCGTCCTCGGCAAAATGCGGCCAGGACGGCAGGCCGCGTGACCGCAGCGGCGCGCCGCCGTCGATGGCTAGGGCTGCGGACATGATCTGAACTCCTCTCGAACGACGGCGGGAACACCCCACACGCGCATGTTGTCGGCGACCGGGCGGACGACGACGGCACCGGCGCCGACGGTGCATCCCCGCCCGATGACGATGCCGGGCACGACGATCGCACCGACCCCGATCAGGGAACCGGCGCCGATTCCGACCCCGCCGCACAGGCGGGCGCCGGGCGCGACATGGACGGCGTCCCCCAGCACGCAGTCATGATCGACCGAGGCGGCGGTGTTGATGATGGTGCCGCGCCCCAGGCGCGCTTCGGCGTTGACGATGGCGCCCGGCGCCAGCATGCAGCCGGCGCCGATCGCGGCACTCGGCGACACGATGGCACTGGGGTGGATGACCGTGGCCAGCGCCAGCCCGGCATCGCTTGCCCAGGCCATCATCGCCAGCCGTGCCCGGTTGTCGCCGATCGCCGGCACCAGCGCGACATGCGGATGGGCGCAGGCATGGTGCCGGCCGCCGACGATCGGCACGCCCAGCAGCGTCTTGCCCCAGTTGGCGGGATTGTCGTCGATGACGCCGATGGCGATGCCCGGCGTCGCGGCGCGGATGGCTTCGATGGCAACCTTGCCATGGCCGCCGGCGCCGAAGACGAAGATGTCGCTCATCGCTCCGGCCTGCTGCCGGTGAACACCGGCATGGTCTCGCCGACGCTGGCGTCGATGTCGGACCGGCGCAGCACGAGGCCGGCTGTCGCGCCAAGGATCCGCAGGTCGAGCCAAAGCGAGCGGTTATCGACATAGAAGACGTCGAGCGCGAATTTCGCCTCCCAGCTGATGGCGTTGCGGCCGCGCACCTGGGCGAGGCCGGTCAGCCCGGGCCGCACCTCGTGGCGCCGCGCCTGCGTGGCCGAATACAGCGGCAGATAGGCGGTCAGCAGCGGCCGAGGCCCGACGAGGCTCATGTCGCCGACGAGCACGTTCCACAGCTCGGGCAACTCGTCGATCGACGAGGCACGCAGCGCCTTGCCGAGCCGGGTGACCCGCGCCGTGTCGCCGATCGCCGCGCCGGCCGAGGGCGCCACCGTCATGGTGCGGAACTTCACGATCCTGAACGGCCGGCCGTGGCGACCCGGACGTTCCTGGCGAAACAGCACCGGCCGCCCGTCGCGGACCAGGATCAGCACCGCCACGGCCGCCAGCAGGGGCGCCAGCAGCAGCAGGCCGACGAACGACGCGACGATGTCGATCGCCCGCTTCACGCCGCCAGTCCCATGCTGGCCACCATCTCGGCGTTGACCGTGACGACGTCATAGCGGGTGCGGGCATAGCTGAGGCTCGCGGTCGCCATGCGCTCGGTCGTGGCGCGATCGCCGAGGACGGCGAGGATGGCCTCGGCCAGCGCGGCGGGATCGTGCGGGGGAACGAGGCAGCCATTCCAGCCGCTGCGCACGGTTTCGCGGCAGCCCGGCACGTCGGTGGTGACGATCGGCCGACCGACCGCAAGCGCCTCGAGCACCGTGCGCGGCGTGCCTTCGTAATAGGATGGCAGGCAGAACACGGTGCAGGCGGCCAGCGCCGGGCGCACGTCGTCGAGCGGGCCGAGATACTCGATCACCCCTTCCTTGACCCAGCCGTCCACCTCGGCACGCGAGATCGCCACCGGGCTGGCGTCGTCGAACCAGCCGGCGAGGCGGAAGACGATCCGCGGGTCGCGGCGGCGAATGATGCGGGCCGCAGCGACGAAATCGAGGATGCCCTTGGCCTTGACCAGCCGGGCGATGAGCAGGACGACATGGCCCGGCGCCAGCGGCACCGGCCGGAAATGCTGGAGATCGACGCCGGAGCCGCTGACCACCACGGTCCGCTGCGCAACCGGAACCAGGCCAAGGCGTCGCAGCATCGCCTCGTCGTCGGGGTTCTGGAAGATGACCACTTCGGCGCCGCGCAACGCCGCCCGATACAGCGGCGATATGGCCAGCCGGATCAGGCGGGCCCGCAGGGACCGGCTTTCGAACACATAGCCGAGGCCGGTCAGCAAGGCGGTGCGGTGCGCGACGCGTTCCAGGCGCCCGGCCAGGGTCCCGAACACCACCGGCTTGATGGTATAGCTGAGCAGGTGATCGGGCCGGACCCGCCGGATCAGCCGCCGATAGCCGGCCAGGACAGCAATGTTGGCCAGCAGCCGCGTTCCGGTCCGATCGATCGGCGTATCGTGCGCGATGACGATCGCCGCCAGGTCCGACGCGGCGAGCAAGGCGGGTGCATCGGGCGCAGCAACGTGCACTTCATGACCCGAATTGACCAATGAACGGATCAAGGCGCCACGAAAATTGACTAGCGACGGTGCAAACGACGCAATAATAAGTATTCTCGACATTATTGCCCCAACTCTATGTCGATAAGAGATTGTTATTACTTATCGGATACAGCACCTGTAGTATACAATGTGCTGGATCGACCTTCCAGACGGCGCGTGAGGCCGAGGACTCGAAATGAAGTTGCAGACCAATCTTCTTGCCCCCGAGGAAGCCTCGCGGGTCTATGGGCGTCGTGGCGGACGCCGCGTCCTGCACGCCATGCTGCCGACCGGCGCCTATGACTGGCTGCGCGGCTATCGCCTGCGCTTCAACGCGTCCGAGGTCGGCCGCGGCTGGCACGGCCTTGTCGCAAGGCTGCTCGGCCTGACCGCGCGCAGCGGGGTTCTCTCGGGGCTGCACTACACGCTGTTCTCGCGCGAGTTCGACCGCGAGCATCGCGCCGTGCTCGCCGCCCGCGCCCGCCACGTCGAGGATGTCTACGCCGGCCGCGGCAATCTCTACATGTTGCGGCGCAACATCCATCGCATCGAAAAGGGCCTGATCATGAAGCCGGCGCGCCCGATCTTCGCGCTGGCGATGATCGAGGAGACGGTGCGTGCCTTTGGCGACTGCCTGCTGCGGGCGCCGGCCGGACAGGCGCAGGACATCGTCTCCCTGCAATGGGCCGACCAGATCCTGCAGGCGTATTTCGAGCGGGTCGACAGCCACCCGATCGTCGCCCGCGCCCGCGCCGCCTATGACGCCATCATTGCCCGCGACGCGGCGACGGTCGCCGACACGCGCGCCCGGGTGCCCTTCAAGCGCGGCAGTCCAGACGGGCTGCCGAGCATCGAAGCCATGGAGGCGATGGCGCTCCACCGCCGTTCGGTACGCTGGTATCTCGACCGTCCGGTCCCGCGCGACGTCATCGACCGGGCCGTGGACGTCGCCGGCTATTCGCCGACGGCGTGCAACCGGCAACCATTCCGCTTTGAAATCTTCGACACGCCCGAGGCTGTCAGCCGCGTCGGCGCCATCCCCAAGGGCACGCCCGGCTGGCTGCACCAGATACCCTGCTTCCTGGTGATCATCGGCAAGTTCGAGGCCTTTCGCTTCGAACGCGATCGCCACATCCCGTACATCGATGGGTGCCTCGCCGCGATGTCGCTGATCTACGCGCTCGAGGCGCAGGGCGTTTCCAGCTGCTGCGTCAATTTTCCGGACTATGCCGACACCGAACGCCGGATGGCCGAAACGCTCGGCCTGCCGCCGTGGGAACGCGCGGTGATGTGCCTGGCGATCGGCTACCCCGATCCCGACGAGCCGGTGCCGTTCTCGCAGAAGCTGCCGCTCGAATCGCTGCGTCGCTACAATCATTTCGGCACGCCCGGCTGACCGATCCGCAGCGCCGCAAAGGCAGCTTGGAGACTCGTCTGCAGGTGCTGCCGGGCGGCGTCGCGAATGCGCGTCTGCTCGGCAAGGGCCCGGGCGCGATCGGCGCGGATTTCGGTGATGCGCGCCACGACCGCGTCCTGCCAGCCGTCGCTGCCCAGCCGGATCGGCAGATTGCCAAAGCCGGCCTGGCGGAAGAACCCGGTCAGCTTGAAGGTGCCCGATTCGACCGGCACCACGACGCTGCCGGCCAGGATCGCCAGCACGCAGGTATGCAGGCGGCTGCTGACCACCACGTCGAAGCCGCCGAGCAGCGCCATATAGGCGCGATAGTCGGCGCGCTGGCCCACCGCCGTCAGCTTCCGGCCAGAGAGCAGCGGCCCCCAGAACGGCTCGTCGGTCGACCATTCGTTGCTGGTCAGCACGGGGCGATGGCCGGCCTCGAGCAGGCGATCGATCAGCGCCAGCCAGTCGCCCTCCAGCCCGGCCTGGTGGAGTTGCAGGGCGTTGATGGCCAGTGCCATCGGCGCCCGTTTGGCCGGATCATTCTCGGGCGGCAGCGGCGGCGTCAGCAGCGCGCCGTCGGGCAGCAGCAGCGGCTGGCACTTGCCGCCCGCCGCCGCATATTCGGCGCCGCTTTCGCTGTCGCGAAGCTCGAGCAGCGCGCATTGGTCGAGCACATGCACGGCCAGCCGCCGAACCGTCGCATCGGCGACCTCGAAGCTCAGGTTGACCATCGCCGTCGGGATGCCGAGCAGCTGGGCACAGCGCACATCGAGCAGATAGGCGATGGCCGTATCGGTCGCGTCCGACTGGAATTCGCCGGCCGGGTTGACGACGACGAGGTCCGATCCGGGAAACAGCGCCAGGCGCTGCAGGTAGGTGCGCTTCGCCAGCCCCAGGCCGGCGAGCCGGCTGCGCAGCGACAGCAGCCGGCGCAGCTTGCGAAAGCGGACGACCTGCCGGATCCGGTCGTCATGCCGGATCTCGGCGTCGATGGGCGGTCGCGCCTTCGCCACCTGCGGCAGTTGCGCGACCAGCTGCCGCGCCACCTTGTCGAACGCGGCGACGGGATCGGATGCGGCGGCAAACCGGCTCACGCGATAGCGCTTCAGATAGGCGGGCGCGCGCTCGACCGGGCGAACGGCGTGGCCGGGGTAGGACGCCGCAAGGAAATCGCGCCAGGCGATCGACAGCGCCTGGTTGCCCTGGTTCTGGGTGAGGGTCTTGGTGACGAGGATGATTTCGCGTCCACCGGGACGGGTCGGCAGCATACGCGCCTAGTCCTTGATGGCGAGGCGGACGCCGCGGTTCACATAATGCAGCCAGGGCTTGTCGGCGCCGAAATACTCGTCGACCGCCTTTCGCGACCCCGCCCAGATGCCATAATCGTCGATGATCATGACCCCGCCCGGCTGCAGGCGCGGATAGAGGACTTCCAGCTCGAGCTTGGTGCTCTCGTAAAAGTCGGTGTCGAGCCGCAGGATGCTGATCCGTTCCGGCAAATTGGCGGGATCGACCAGGGTATCCTCGACCCGGCCCTTGACGAGCCGCACGGGATCGTCGCCCAGCGCCGACCGCAGCGCCGCCGTCACCTCCTCGATCGGGCTGAAGCACCAGTCCGTCGTGGCGCCGCTGTTCAAGGCGGCGAACTTCTGTTGCGCGTCCACGGCAAAGCCGGGCTTCACGTCGGCCGCGGTCGGTGCCGTCATGCCGGCGAAGGTGTCGTAACCCCAGATGTCGCGCGTGAAGCCCAGCTGTTGCCGCATCATGCCGGCGATGACGAGATTGCCGCCCTTCCAGACGCCGCATTCGACGATATCGCCGGGCACGCCGCGGCGGTGGACATGCTTGATCGCCTGGATGAAGGCCCATTGCGCCTGCGCGTTGGTCGACGTGTACGCCGATGCCACCTCGATGACGTGCCGCTCGGCGGCGGTCGCATCGGGGATCAACCAGGCAAGGTCGTTGAGTGTCGGGGACAGCTTGGTCCCCAAATTGACCAGCTTCTTGGAAACGAACGCACGCATCGGATTATCCTCTTGTCTGAATTTGAGGCGCGGCGCCGAAGCGCCGCAAAAGCGTGGCGCGCCTGGCCGGCAGCGCCCCCGGCAGCCAGCTGTTCGGCAGCGCCAGGCCGATCAGCACCGCGATGACCCCGTAGACGGGCAACACGATCGCCAGCGCCGCCAGCAGATTGCCCGCGGCCAGCGGCACCAGGACGATTTCGCCGATCGCCAACAGCGCCGCCCCGAGCAGCAGCCCGGGCACCATTGCCGACAGCAGCAGCAGCCGGCCGCCGGTCAGCGCGCGCTCGGCCGCCCGCGCCGGCAGCAACAGCGCAACGTACATCGCGCCACTGACGACGGCGGCGACCGCGACGATGCCATGAGGCGCCGCCAGGAAAACGCCGCTGCCGACGACGCCGCACAGCAGGGCATGCCGCAGCATCATGTTGGGCATCGAACCCGCCGTCGCGGCCAGCCCATCGAAGAACATCAGCCCGATCCGGGCCGGCAGGCCGAGCACCAGGATTGCCAGCGCCGCGGCCGAAGCCTGCCACTGGTCGCCGAGGAGGATCAGCACGATCGACTGGCGCAGGACGACGCATAGCGCGGCGGCGGCCGCCGTCACGATGGTCAGCAGCCGCAGCATCTGCACCGCCGGGGCGACCAGGTTGCCGTCGCGATTGCGCACCGCCACCATGGCCTGGCGCGTCGGCCCGTCGAGCGCGGTGAACGGCTCCTTGAGCTGCAGGCTGATGTTGTAGGCCCGGGCATACAGCCCGACCGCCGCCGGCCCCAGCACCACCCCGACGGCGATCGTGTCGATGGACGACCAGAACCAGGCGAGCACCCGCGAGCTGGCGCCATAGGCACCGACCCGGCCGACCGCCGCGAACGACAGCCGGCGCGGCCAGCGCAGGCTGATGGAGGCGAGCCGCGCCAGCACGATCGCCGTCACCAGCAGCGCGATGTTCTGCGCGATGATGATGCTCCAGACGCCGTGATCGAGGATCGCCAGCCCGACGGCGAGCGACATGTAGACCCCGACCGACCCGACGGAGACGAGTGCCGCGGCCTTGAACCGGTGCTGGCGGCGCAGGATCGCGCCGCCCGAAACGAAGAACACCTGCAGGAAGAACACCGGGATGACACCGCGCAGCGCCCATCCCAGGTCCGGAAACCCCAGCGCCGCCTCGATCGCCGGCGCCACGGCGTAGATGACCGCCGCAAAGGGGACCAGGAACAGCAGCGCGATCCAGATCATGCTCTGCGCCGCATCCCGGCTCAACGCGTCACGACGGAGCGTCGGAAAATCGATCGCGCCCTCGAGGATGACGAGCGACAGCACGGTCAGGGTGTTGGTGATCGCGACGATGCCGAAATCCGCCGGCGTCAGCAGCCGCGCCAGGACCAGCATGCCGAGCACCGTGAGCAGGGTTCGCAGCAGCCGCGCCAGCACCATCGACCCGCCGCCGCGGGCCACCATGCCGGTCACGCTGCCGGTGGCACCGCGCGCGATCGGGGCGCTGTCATCGCCCGGGCCTGTCGGATCGACGGTCATCGTCCGCGGTGACCCTTCGACCACGTGCCCAGGCTATCCGAGGCGCCACCTGCCGGCATCGCCATGATGGTCGCCCGGGCGTCGGGCGCTGCGTCGGCGGCAAGGCCGGCGACCGGTACCACGGCCTGCTGCCGATACGGATGGGCACCCGGATGACGCCGGTGTCGACGCCAGATCGGATCGAGCAGCAGGCTGCAACTGGCGCCCAGGATCGCCGAGATCGCCGCGGTGCGGAGCGGATAGTCGACCAGGCTGTGGACGATGACGATGGCCACGGTCACCGCGGCAACCCGCGGCACGGCACCGGCATTGTCGTTGCGGGCGCGCCACCCGGCGCGCGCGGCGCCGGCAAACCACCACAGGAAGGCAACCAGCAGCACGACCGCCGGCAGCCCGCCCGTCAGCCAGAGTTCGACGAAATCGTTATGGGCATGGTTGATGAAGTTCGCCGCGAGGTTGGCGTCGCCGCCGACCATCCTGAACACGGCGTCGAAGGTGCCGAACCCGGTGCCGACCGGGAACACCTGCCAGCCGGCCTCGGCGGTGATGCGCGTTGCCAGCACGCGCGTTTCGTCCTCGGTGAAGCTGTCGACGGCGCTCGACATGCGCGTCAGCGCCGGGCCGAGCGCCACCACCGCCAGGATGACGGCGCTGCAACCGACGGCAGCCGCGATCAGCCGCGCGGGGTTCTCGCCGCTGTGCGCCCGCATGCGCAGCCCGATGCTGGTGATCAGCACCGGCAACGCCAGCCCGAGCCCGGCGCGCGAGCCGGCCGCGACCAGGCCCAGCAGCAATATGGCCAGCAAGCCGAACGCGAACAGGTCGCGTGTCGACCAGCCCCAGCCGGCGTCGACAGCCGGCGGCCCGGCGTTCGTCAGCTGCAACGTCAATGTCGGCAACGCGACCAGCAACAGCGTCGCCAAGTGATTGCGATTGGCAAAGAAGCCGACGCCGCTGCCCGTGCTGGTGATATCGTAGACGTACAGCCCGCCCGACACGAACTGGATGATGGCGATCAGCGCCGACACGACCGCGGCGGCCAGCACGGTCCAGCCGATCCACACGCGCTCGCCGGCGTCGATCGTCATGACGGCGAGCAGCATCGCCAGTGCCGGCAGCAGCGCCAGCCAGGCCGCCAGCGTCGCCGGCGGATCGAGCGAGATCGGCAACCACGGCAGTTGCATCCCGAGCGTCGTGAAGCCTTCGACGACGACGGCCCGTTCCGGCAGGTTGCGCCACGTCCCCGGTGGTAACGGCACCAGCTGCAGCAGCGGCAGCACCAGGATGCCGGCGGCAATCAGCAGCAGCACGCCATGGCGTCCGCCGCGATAGTCGCCGCCACGGAGGCGGACGACAGCCAGCACGATCAGCGGAATGGCGCCAAGCTGCAGCACGAGATTGGCAGCCACCCCGGCCGCGCTGGCACCCCCGAGCAGGATGCACAGCGCGAGATAGGCGCACACGAGCTCGGGATAGCGGCGTTGCGCCATCATGGCGCCAGGGCTTCGACCAGCTCCAGCGCGACGCTGGTCAGGGTCGCGTTTTCCAGCACGGGTCGCAGCGGCGGCGCATAGATCAGCCGCAGCGTCGCCACCGGGCACAGCGCCGGCACCATCACGGCGATGCCGCCTGGCGCGCCCGCCGCGGCGCTGCCGGCGACCGGAAAGCGACCGAGTTCCCGCCGGGTCCGGTCGCAGATCAGCCGCCAGCTCAGGCTGCTGGCGTCACCGCCGTCGTCCGGCACGCCGGCACTCGAAAGCTGATACAGGCCGGGTGGGAGCAGCATGGTCTGCGCGGCAAGCGTCGCCGGCTCGGAACCGAAGGTGTGGACCGTGAGCCGGCCCTGCATGTCGGTCGGTTCGACCCGCGCAAAGCCGGACGGCGTGCTGAAGAACTGCCAGTTGAACGGTGGCGGGCCGGCGGCACCGCGAAAATTGCCGTCGAAAACGCGATTGGCGGGATCGGTGTTTGATCGCGGCGCGAACCGGCTGTACAGGGTCCAGGCGCTGCGATAGTCGCCCCGCGACAGCGCCATGGTGACGATGCGCGACAGCTGGGCATCGCTCAGCCGGAAGCCGCTGGCGCCGCCCAGCCCGAACAGCAGCTCATAGAATGCCGGCGCGACCGCATCATTGCGCGCCGCCTCGTCGAGGAAATCGCCCTGCCATGCGGCCCCGCGCACCAGCGCCGCGGCCACCGCCTCGCGCCCGGTCGGCGCGCCGATCAGCGGCACCAGCACCGCCACCAGCTGCCGGCGCATTTTCGGCCGGATCCGCATCGCCGCGTCGAGCTGCTCGACGGCCTCGCTGAAACGGGCACTGCGCAGGTAGCGGTCGGCGAGCCACAGCCGCACGCCGACGTCGCGCGGGTTCCGCAGCAGTTCCTGTTCGAACAGGCGGGTGGCGGTGACGATGTCGCCGCGCGCGGCGGCGTCGCGCGCCGCCACCTGGAACGGCAGCGGCGACAGGGGCTGGCGCGCCAGCAGGCTTCGCGCCGCCGCCATGGCGGCGGGCGGCACGGCCACCGGCGGTG
>QBLU01000019.1:0-8151 GCA_003241875.1 Alphaproteobacteria bacterium | reverse complement strand
GATTGCAGCGCGCCCCTGCCGATCATGCGGCCAAGGTCACCGGCGGCACCACCCGTCAGCCGTGACGTCGCGGAAAGGACCGCCGCGACGGCCACGCCGGTCGCGACGATCATCGCTGCCACCCGCCCGATGCCGATGTTCGTCGCGGCCGCCGGGGCGGCGATCACGCCGCGTCCCGATCGTCGAACTTGATGTAGCGCTTGTCGCGTTTGCCGGCGTCGCCGTCGGTGACGCCATAGCCATAGCCATAGTCGCCATAGGCGGCGTAGCCGCCATAATCGAGGCCCGACACCCGGGCGTTGTACTTCGTCAGCAGCCCGCCGAGGATCTGTGCGCCGGCGCCTTCCAACCGGGCCACCGCGCGCCGGGCGGCAAGCCGCCGGGTTCCGGCCTCGACGGTGAACATCGTGCCCTCCGCCAGCGCGCCGAGCAGCGGCGAATCGGCGAGGCCAAGGACCGGCGGACCATCGAGGATGATCATGTCGAATAGTTCCTGCAGCGCGGCCAGGGTCCGGGCCGTCCGCGGGCTGGCGAGCAATTCGGCCGGGTTCGGCGGCACCGGGCCCGACGGCAACACCCACAGATTGTCCGTGCTCGTCGCAAAGATGGCGCTCTTCACATCGTCGGAGCCGGCGAGCAGGTTGGACAGGCCGAACTTGTCGTCCCGCGCGACGGTCAACGTCGGCTGGCGCATGTCGGCATCGACGAGGAGCACGCGGCGACCGGTCCGCGCAAAGGCGATGGCCAGCGCAAAGCCGCTGGTCGACTTGCCCTCGCTCTGCCGGGTGCTGGTGATGAGCAGGGTCCGCGGCGCACCCGACGAGGTGCCGAACTCGATCGCGGTGCGCGCCGACAGATAGGCCTCGGCGATCATGCCCTTGCCCTCGGCGACCTTGTCGACGATCCGCTCGCCCATCGGCAATTTGGGGATGGCGCCGAGCAACGGCATCCGCAGCTTCTTGGTGACGTCATCCGGCGTCTTGATCGAATCGTCCATGAATTCGCAGACGAACGCCGCCAGCAGGCCGAGCACGATCCCGAGCAGCAACCCGGCCCCCATGTTGAACGGCACGTTCGGGCGCACCAGCGGCGCGCTGCGGGCGTCGTCGACCAGCGAGACATTGCTGGTGTCGGTCCCTTCCGCCACATCGACCTGCTTGAACCGCTGGAACAGCGCGTCGAAGAACTGCCGGTTGGTGTCGACCTCGCGGCGCAGGATATTGTACCGGATGCTCTTGTCGTTGATGTCGAGCACCGACGACTTGAGCCCGGCGACCCGCTGGGCCAGGCTCGCCTCGCGCGCCACGGCGGCGCGATATTCGGCCCGGATCGAGCTGCGGACACGCACCTGTTCCGCGGCCATGGATCGATCGATATCGGCGATGCGCGCGCGCATCTGCTCCATCTGCGGGAACTCGTCGCGGTAGAGCCCGGTCATCTCGCTGTACTGTGCGCTCAGCGTCGCCCGCTGCTGCAGCAGCGCCTGGATCGTCGGGTTGACGAGCTCCTGGGTCGATATCTCCGTCGACTGGCGGAACTTCTGCTCGGCCTCGATGCGGCTGCGCTGCGCTTCCGACAATGCCGTGTTGAGCTGGGTCAGCGACGACGAGGTGAGGGATGTCTCGCCGCCGGTGGCGCCGTTCGCCGTCGCCGGCTGGATGTTGATGATGTCGGCTTCGCGGGCATAGTCGGTTGCGGCGCGTTCCGAACTCTCCAGTCTCTCCTTGGCGACCTGCAACCGCTTGACGAGCAGATTGCGCGTCATCACCGTGGAACTCATCTTGCGGTCCAGGTTGGACGCGATGAAATTTGCCGCATAACCGTTGGTGATGCGCTCGGCCATGCGCGGATCGGGCGCTTCGAAGGAGATGGTGACCAGGCGACTGTCGGGAACCGGCGACACCTTGAAGCCATCGACCAGCACTTGCGCGGCGCGGGCCGAGGCCGCGGCGATGTCGCGGTCGGGCGGGTCGCCGGCCTTGTAGCCATAGCCCTCGACGCTGGCGAGATTGAGCGACCGGACGACGCGCTCGGCGAGCGAACGGCTCGCCAGCAGGCCGTACTGGGTGCGCAGGTAATCGTTCCGCGCCATCGACACCGATGCCGTCGCCGATTCATCGGTGTTGATGACCCGGAATTCCTCGGCGGCGATCTCGAGCGTTGCCGACGCCCGGTAGATCTTCGTCGTCATCACCGAGATCGCGGCCGCCAGCGCCACGCAGATGAGGACGACGGCGGGCACGACCCACCGCCATTTGCGCACGATCAGCCACAGGTCGGCATAGCCCGAGCGGTCGATGTCGTGGCCGAGTCCGTCGAAATGAATCCGCTGGCCGAGACTGTCGGGCGTCGCCAGCGCGCGGCGCGAGTCGCCCGCCTCCTTTTGGGGGCGGCCGCCGGCCGGGAAGGGGGCAAGACGATGATCGTTCACGGCACTACCTGCGACTGGATGTTCAGAACGGCCGGAAGATGGCCAGCAACGGCACCGACGAGAGGAAGTCGCGGAACAGCTGGCGGCTCGACGACCCGTCGACGACGATCACGTCGTCCCCATGGATGGCCGGGTCGGGATCCTGTCCCGACCGGATGGTGCTCAGGTCAAAGGCGGCCGCCTGCCGTTGGCCGGCGATCTGCCGGAACACGACGACGCGCTTGATATTGGCGTTGGCATCGGGTCCGCGGGCAAGCGCGATGGCCTGCAGCAACGTGATATCGCCGGCGACCGGGTAGACGCCGGCCTGCTTGACCGCGCCATCGATCGTCACCGCCCGCAGTTGCCTCGCCTTCAGCAGCACCTCGACGCGCGGATTGCGCAGGTAGGTCGCGTCGAGCTTCGACGTCAGCGCGGTCGCCAGCTCGGCGACCCTGAGGCCCTGGGCCTTGACCGCCCCGATCAGCGGCATCTGCACCTGGCCGCCAAGGTCGACCTGGCGGTCCCCCGACAGGGCCTCGACCTGATAGACATTGATCGTCACGACATCGCCGGCCTGCAACAGATGTTCGTCGGCGCTCGTCGTCGGCCGGGGCAGGTCGGGCGCCACGAAATCGCTGCGCGCATAGGGAACCTGGCCACCGCGCGAACCGGCACAGCCAGCGAGGGCAACCATTACTGCCACCATCACCGCGATGGAGGCGAAGCGGCGCCCGGATCGTGCTCCGGATTGTCCTGTCTCGATGATCGGCATGTTCACCATTTCTTTCGTGGCATCTACCGAAGGGCGTCTTCAAATCGAAGAAGCGGTTAATCGCAAATGAAGTTCACTATACATTAACAATATATATAGTTATCGACCAAGTCCTCACTTGCCACTAATCTGCACGAGATCACGATATCTGCCAAGGAATGTTTTTCCACTGCCGATACTAGTGCATAGTCCGAGTATTGCGGGTTCTACGGTATCGCGCCAATTGTCAGTTGAGACTTGTCGTCGCGATCGTGGCATGCTAGTTGAATACTTAGCGGGTGAAGACTGATTTTGGGAGTTGCTGGAATGTTTACAAGAAAGATCTGGGCCTCTGTAGTCGTGCTTTCGGTAA
The DNA here is from genome assembly GCA_003241875.1 of Alphaproteobacteria bacterium. GTDB lineage: Bacteria > Pseudomonadota > Alphaproteobacteria > Sphingomonadales > Sphingomonadaceae > Sandarakinorhabdus. The sequence goes on along the minus strand of QBLU01000019.1, from coordinate 4,614 downwards.
TGCTGTCGCCGTTGCCGTCGCTCGCGCAGACGCCGGTGCAAGGCTCGCAAACGGTCAGCAACGCCGGCGCGGAGACCGATGAAGAGGCCGCGGCCGCCGGCAGCCTGACATTGAAGAACACGATCATATTGAGCGTGGTTGCCCTGGCCATGGTGTCGGCCAGCATCGCGCTTGCCATACAGATGAACGACAACGACCTTCCCGTCAGCCCGTAAGGGTCGACGCCAAAGCTTGCACACGGCCGGCAACCGCTCCGGCTCGCAAGCGCGAACCGGGCGGCGCTGTCCGTCCTGTCATTGATAGCACTTCGACGCCGACCGATGTCGCTGCAGCAGCGCCCGGTCGGCTTCGTCGTTTCAGGTCGTGAACTCATAAAAGGCATGCCCCGCCTGACGCCATGACGGGGCATGCCATTCACGAGTTCACGACCCGGGGACCAGGCACAGTTGCACCCGCCATCGGTGATGACCTGATGCCGCTGCCTGCCATGGAATGGGAATCGATCGGGCGTCAGCGCCGCGGTCGTGTCATGTCGGGGCTTGTCGCGCCCGGACGCTGGCGTTCAAACCTTGCTGGCTGTCCGAAGCCGCCGCCGCAGCGGCGCCAGCAGCATGAGAAAGCCGGCAAGCAGCGTCACGGTCGTGGCCGCATCGGGAACAACACTTGCCCCCGTGTTCGCCCATAGCGACGACGCGAGAACAGCCACGGTCGTCAAGGCCAGAACCCAGCAGTAAAACACGACGCGGCTGGCAATCAGCCTTTTACCGGATGTCGGCGCGCCGTCATGCCGTGCGGTCTCGTTCTGGACAAAAGATGTCGTCATTGGTGAGTTCCCCCAAAAGCGAACCAATACGTACCTCGATCCTGCTGTAATCTGCGCTTGTAGCGCCTCACATCAAGTCCGGATTACGTAAAGTTCAAAACTCCCTCCATGTATCCATAGTATATAGTGGCTGTGTCCTCTGGTGTTAATACGGTAGTGACCGCACCCGAAACTATCGGTCGGCGCCGTCGACTCCAGGGCGGGATCGCCGGCGTCTGCATCCATTGCATGGCAGCAGCCGCAATTTGACCGATACAGCAAAAGCGCCGTTCAGCCGCTGCCGTTGGCCGGCCGCTGTGCACTTCGGGCGCCAGCCTTGATGTTGTCATTGCGAGCGCCGTCGCGCGCGCCGACCGGAGCGGCGTTCTCAGCCGTGAAGTCGGCCACGAACGCGATCTGCAGGGCGTCGGCCAGGGTGCGGACGCCGAGTCGGTCCATCATGCGCGCGCGGTGCATCTCGATGGTGCGCACGCTGCGCCGCATCGCGCCGGCAAGCGACTTGTTCGACATGCCGCCGACGAGGCCCTGCAAGAGCTCGCGTTCGCGTGGCGACAGTTTGGCGATCTGCGCCTTGGCCTGGATCGCCCGCTCGCTTTCGACCGGCGCCGGCGCCGATTCAAAGCTCGCCTGCACGGCGTTGAGCAGGCGATCGGGCTGGAACGGCTTCTGGATGACGTCGAGCGCCCCCATCTTGATCAACTGGACGGCCACGTCGACGTCGGCATGGCCCGTGACGAAGATGACGTGCGGCGGGGCCGGACGTTTCAGCAGCACTTCGAACAGCTGCAGGCCCGACATCTGCGGCATCTCAAGATCCAGCAATATGCACCCGTCCCGCGGCGTGTCCTCCTGCAGAAACTGGCCGCCATCAGTGCTCGCCGCCACGGCGTAACCGGCGTTGCTGAGAACAAGCTCTACCGCGCGGCAATAGCGCGGATCGTCGTCGATGATGTGGACATGATTGGCGGCGGTCACAGCGACGGCACGCCACAATTTCCACGCGCGCCAACGCGGCGCACTGAACGGCATCGCATCTGATTGTTCCGATCGTTTTTACCCTATGACTCATACCGCACAATTGTAAATTTCGTATTAGCAACGACCCTCGGCGATAAAATTCTCCTTTGTTTACCGACTCGTAGCTTCTGCCGGTTGCACGGCTCCCACGCTCTAGGTTCTGCGCCCGCTGCACCTGTGTCAGCCCTTGCATCGGCGCCGTGATCGTGCGGCAGGCGGCGTCCCCGACATCCCGCCCGGGCGCCACCGGTAATGGCAAGATTGCGCCGGAAAGACCCTTTGCCGGGGCTCCGACGCCATCGAGACGAGGGGTCGCCGCCGATCGATGCGGCAGGCCGTTCGAGTTGCTCTGCAGGCGTAACGTACTCTAAAGACAAATGCCTTACAGTTGTTTCGGTGACCATTCGACTGGTACGCGGGGGCAGATTGTTCAGGATTTTTCGGCGGATGTTTCCGAGCGCGCCGTCGGAAATCGAGATCGAATTGACGCTCCGGCTGTTGTCCGGAAATGTGCAGATCCGATTGACCGCCGGCATTGCCGGTGCCGTCGGGGTGCAGGCGGCGTTGCACGGCGACGCGGTGCTGGCCTGGGGCCTGTTTTCGATCGCCTTCGTTGCCCTGGCGCGATTGATTTCACTGCGTCGCCTGCGTCTGCAGCATCAAGCCGTCGCGCTCGATATGCCGACCGCACGGCGCTGGGTGCAGAGCTATGCGATGGGCAGCTATGTCACCAGCTTGCTCGTCGGCGCCACCAACCTTGTGGCGCTGTCGTACCAGGATGCGCCCCTGGCCCTGCTCGTCATCACCAACCTCTGTTGCTATGTGTTTTCGATGGTCGTGCGCACGGCCGTCCGGCCGATCGTATGCCTTCCCAGCATGGCGATCGCGCTGGGCCTGACGCTGGCGGGCCTGCCCGCCTTCCTGGACAAGGGCATTCGACTGGACCCGCTGTTCGCGGCCGCGGTGCTGGGAAGCGTCGGCGTGGTCCTGATCCTGACCTCGATGCAACTCGCCAGCCTGCTGTACCGCACGACCCGCGGCCAGATCATCGCCGAGCGCGAATTGTCGAAGTTCGCCCATAGCGATCCGCTGACCGGGATCGGCAACCGGCTGGCGTTGCGCGAGCAATTTGCGGCGACCTCGCCAGGCCCGACGCGTGCAATGGCCCTGCTCTGTCTCGATCTTGACGGTTTCAAGCCGATCAACGACCGGCACGGCCATCATGTCGGCGACGCTGTCCTGCGCCTGGTGGCGCGCCGACTGGCCAGCGGCATTCGACCGGGAGACAGCGTTTTCCGGATCGGCGGCGATGAATTCGCCGTGCTGATGTGGCCGGTGCGACAGCGCAGCGACGCCAGCGCGATGGCCCGGCGCCTGATGGCGTCGATATCAAAGCCCTATGCGGTCGATGACAAGGTGTTGAGCCTCAGCGCCTCGATCGGCATCGCGATCACCCACGCGGCCGACACCGATCTCGACAGCCTCGCCGCCACGGCCGACGCCGCGCTCTACGATGCCAAGCGAAGCGGCCGCGGCACCTTCCGTTTCGCGCGCGACGCGACGGCTCTGAAGCTGATCGCATAGATTCCGGCCCAGCGTTGCGGAGCATCGGCGTTGACGGTCCGCCAGTGGCGGCGCCCCGGTTGCGGGATCGCCGTCAGGGCAGCGACGGGAACACGTCGCGGAGGTCGCGCTGTTCGGGGAGGATGTAGACGATGCCGACGGTGCCGAGGAACAACGGGCGGACGACACGATCGAAGAAGTCGGCGGGCACGTTGATGCAACCATAGGAGATGCGGTTGTCGTCGGGGCTGGGCGACATCAGGCGGCGCTGGCGCTGGTCGGATGGCTTGCCGGTGATGACCCGGTGCAGCGACAGGCTGGCGGCATAATCGACCCACAGGATGTCGTTCTTGCCGAGGTCGTTGCCGAGCTGCGCGACATAGCGGCCGGCGGCGGTGACGCGGTCCGCCGGGCCGATCGCGGACAGCGGTCGCTCGCCGATGCCCGGCGGGTTGATGTCGCCGCGGGCGAGCCCGAGCAGCACCGGCGCGGTACCTCGCAAGCTGCCGTCGGCGGCATAGGCAAAGGCGCGGGCGTTGCGCTTGTCGATGATGACATAGGCCTGGCCGGCGTTGTCGCCGGCGGTGCGGACCCGATCGGCGATGGTGACGACATCGGGTGACGGCGTCGCCGTGGTGGTGGACGGGGCTGCGGCGGTGGCAGGCACCGGCGTGCTTGCCACCGGATCGGCGCCGGCCGGCGCCGCCAGCATCGTCAGCGCGAGGCAGAGTCGCCGCGCGCGGCGGCTGGCGGCGCCGTCCATCAATGGCGCGACGGCTTGGGCTTCAGCTCGGGCCGCGGCGCCGGGGCGACGGGGGCCGGCTGTACGACCGGCGCGGGCGCGACTTCCACGGGTGCCGGCGCCGGGGCCACCGGCGCCGCGGGCATCCTGACGCCCCCGTTGAACACGGCGAGTTCAATCCCCGCGAGCGGCATGCCGGTGAGAACAGCCGGGATCGGCGTGGTCGAGATCGGCGACACCGCGATGGGTGCTGGCGCTGGCGTGGGTGTGGGAGACGGGGTTGGCGTAGGCGTCGGGGTTGGAGTCGGCGTCGGTGTGGGAGTCGGCGTCGGCGTCGGTGTCGGAGTAGGTGTCGGTGTCGGAGTAGGCGTTGGTGTCGGTGTCGGAGTAGGCGTTGGTGTCGGTGTCGGAGTAGGCGTCGGCGTCGGCGTCGGAGTAGGCGTCGGCGTCGGCGTCGGCGTCGGCGTCG
>QBLU01000018.1:60800-102375 GCA_003241875.1 Alphaproteobacteria bacterium | reverse complement strand
AGCGCGTCGATTACTCGGGCCGTTCGGTCATCGTGACCGGGCCGGAACTCAAGCTGCACCAGTGCGGCCTGCCCAAGAAGATGGCGCTCGAGCTGTTCAAGCCGTTCATCTACTCGCGTCTCGATGCCAAGGGTCTGTCGATGACCCTGAAGCAGGCCAAGAAGTGGGTCGAAAAGGAGCGCAAGGAAGTCTGGGACATCCTCGACGAGGTCATCCGCGAGCATCCGGTGCTGCTGAACCGCGCGCCGACGCTCCACCGTCTCGGTATCCAGGCGTTCGAGCCCGTGCTGATCGAGGGCAAGGCCATCCAGCTGCACCCGCTGGTCTGCTCGGCCTTCAACGCCGACTTCGACGGTGACCAGATGGCGGTCCACGTCCCGCTGAGCCTCGAGGCCCAGCTGGAAGCGCGCGTGCTGATGATGTCGACCAACAACATCCTCAGCCCCGCCAACGGCAAGCCGATCATCGTGCCGTCCCAGGACATGATCCTGGGGCTGTATTATCTGTCGATGGAGGCCAATGGCGAACCCGGCCAGGGCATGGCCTTTGCCAACATGGCCGAAGTCCACCAGGCGCTGCACAACAAGGTGGTGACGCTGCATTCGAAGATCCGTGCCCGCGTCGAGACCACCGACGAGAACGGCAACATGGTGCTGCGTCGCATCGAGACGACGCCGGGCCGCATGCTGCTCGGCGAGACGCTGCCGAAGTCGTCGAAGGTCCCCTACGAGACCATCAACCGCCTGCTGACCAAGAAGGAGATCGCCGATGTCATCGACACCGTCTATCGCCACACCGGCCAGAAGGAGACGGTGCTGTTCGCCGACGCCATCATGTCGCTGGGCTTCAAGCACGCCTTCCAGGCCGGCATCTCGTTCGGCAAGGACGACATGGTCATCCCCGAAGCCAAGGTGAAGCTGGTTGGCGACACCAAGGACGCGGTCAAGGACTTCGAGCAGCAGTATCAGGACGGCCTGATCACGCAGGGCGAGAAGTACAACAAGGTCGTCGACGCCTGGGCGCGTTGCGGTGACCAGGTTGCGACCGAAATGATGAAGGAAATCAGCGCCAAGAAGGTGGATGCCGACGGTCGCGACATGCAGATCAACTCGATCTACATGATGGCGCATTCGGGTGCCCGCGGTTCGCAGGCGCAGATGAAGCAGCTCGCCGGCATGCGCGGCCTGATGGCCAAGCCGTCGGGCGAGATCATCGAAACGCCGATCATCTCGAACTTCAAGGAAGGCCTGACCGTCCTCGAATACTTCAACTCGACCCACGGCGCCCGCAAGGGTCTCGCCGATACCGCGTTGAAGACCGCCAACTCGGGTTACCTGACCCGCCGCCTGGTCGACGTGTCGCAGGATTGCGTCGTCGTCGAGCAGGATTGCGGCACCGAGCGCGGCATGGTGATGAAGGCCATCGTCGAAGGCGGCAACACCATCGTGTCGCTGGGTGAGCGCATCCTCGGCCGGACCGTCCTGCAGGATGTCGTCGACGGCAAGACCGGCGAAGTTCTCGCCCCGGCCGGCTTCCTGCTGTCGGAAGTCGATGTCACGCGCATCGAGAATGCCGCGGTGCCGGAAGTGAAGATCCGCTCGCCGTTGCTGTGCGAGACCAAGGGCGGCGTCTGCGGCACCTGCTATGGTCGCGACCTTGCACGCGGTACGCCCGTCAACATCGGTGAAGCTGTCGGCGTCATCGCCGCCCAGTCGATCGGTGAGCCGGGCACCCAGCTGACCATGCGTACCTTCCACATCGGTGGTGCGGCGCAGGTCAGCGAGCAGTCGACGCTCGATGCCCCCGTTGACGGCACTATCGAGTTCCGTGCCCTGTCGACGATTGCCGACAGCCGCGGCCGCAACATCTCCATGGCCCGCAACGGCGAACTGGTGCTGCGCGATGCCGATGGTCGCGAGCGCTCGATCCACCGTATTCCGTACGGTGCGACCGTGATGCATCTCGAGGGCGCCACGGTGTCCAAGGGCGATCGCCTGGCCGAATGGGATCCGTACACGCTCCCCGTGATCACCGAAAAGTCGGGCAAGGTGAAGTACCAGGACCTGATCGAAGGCGTCTCCATGTCGGAGAACGTCGACGAAGCCACCGGCATCGCCCAGAAGGTCGTGCAGGATTGGCGCTCCATCAACAAGAAGGATGACCTGCGTCCGCGCATTACCCTTCTCGACGATGCGTCGGGTGAAACGGCGCGCTACCTGCTCGCCGTGGATGCCATTCTGTCGGTCAACGACGGCCAGGAAGTGTTCGCCGGCGACGTGGTTGCGCGCATCCCGCGCGAAGCCGCCAAGACGCGCGACATCACCGGCGGTCTGCCGCGGGTGGCCGAGCTGTTCGAGGCGCGCATCCCCAAGGACAATGCGATCATCGCGCGCATCAACGGCCGCGTCGAATTCGGCAAGGACTACAAGACCAAGCGCCGTATCTCGATCCGTCCCGAAGACGGCGGCGAACTGGCCGAATACCTGGTGCCCAAGGGCAAGCATGTCTCGGTCCAGGAAGGCGATTATGTCCGCCGCGGCGATTACCTGATCGACGGCAACCCGAACCCGCATGACATCCTCGATGTCCTCGGGATCGAGCCGCTGGCCGAATATCTCTGCACCGAAGTGCAGGAGGTCTATCGTCTCCAGGGCGTGCGCATCAACGACAAGCACATCGAGACGATCGTTCGCCAGATGCTGCAGAAGGTGGAAATCACCAAGTCGGGCGACACGACGCTGCTCGTCGGCGAACAGGTCGACCGCGAGGAGATGGACAACGACAACGCCAAGCTCGGCAAGAACCAGGAGCCGGCCGAAGGCAAGCCGATCCTGCTCGGCATCACCAAGGCGAGCCTGCAGACCAAGAGCTTCATCTCGGCCGCTTCGTTCCAGGAAACGACGCGGGTGCTGACCGAAGCCGCAGTCCAGGGCAAGATCGATACCCTGCAGGGCCTGAAGGAAAACGTCATCGTCGGCCGGCTGATCCCGGCCGGTACCGGCGCCGGCATGTCGCGACTTCGCGTTGCTGCGAACAGCAGGGACGCGGCGCTGCGGGCGTCGATGGCGGCCAAGGCCAAGGCCGAGGCGCCTGTGGCGATCGCGTCGCCGGCACCTGCCGAGGCACCCGCCGAGGGCTGAGCATCGGCCAAGACGTGAACGAGGGCGCGCCGGCAACGGCGCGCCCTTTTTCGTGGGCAGATCGTCAGGGCCGCCACAGCTACCTGCCGGGGCTATTATTCATTCCGGTTATGTCGGGATTCTTTACACTTCGAAAAGACATGTGCGGCGGGCGACCCATATTCCAGTCGGTTAGTGTCTTGGCACGAAACCTGCAGCGATCCGAGCAACCAACCAACAGGGGCTGTCATGACATTGCTGAAATCCATCGTATTCGGCGCAGCGCTTTCGCTGGCATCAGGCGCGCTGGCACAGACGGTCTACACCGACCGTGCCGCATTCCTTGCAGCGATTTCCAATCCGGCCACCACGACCTTCAACACCATCACCGGCGACATCAGCGTCGGTGGCGGTGAGACGGTAGAGGGCTATACCTTTACCGGGCAGACCCAGGTGGATTCGCTGATCGACGCGCCGGTCTTTGAATATAATCCGGTGAACGGCGTCGACGGCACGACCTATTTCAGCCTCGGTGGCCTTGGCAACGGCAGTGTGTTCACCGTCGGGCTTGGCGGCAACTTCACCGCCTTCGGTTTCGACACGCACAATTATGATGCCACCAACGAGCGGAGCGAGATCTTCATCGGCGGCTTGTCGCTGGGGCTGACTCCCCAGCTGCGTGGCCAGACCGGCTTCCTCGGCTTCGTGTCCTCGGGCAGCAGCTTTTCGAGCGTCTCCATCGTCGGCCGTGGCTCCGACGTCTTCAACGGCTTCGACAACTTCACTGTCGGCGCCGCCGCTGCCGTTCCGGAAGCTGGCAGTTGGGTCCTGCTGATCGCCGGCTTCGGCCTGGTCGGGGCCGCCATGCGGCGCCGGGCACACGCCACCGCCTGATCGTCGGCGAGAACGATGAAAAGCCCCGCGGGAGCAATCCCGCGGGGCTTTTCCTGTCTTCGGTGTTGCGAGCGTCCCGGCTTTGAACAGGTCTCGCAACATGACGCCGGCACAGTGACGGCAGGCTTTACACTTTCAGCATCAAGATCGACGTGACGGTGTCCAAGCCGTTCATCTCCAAGGCAATTCCCTGGCTGCCGTGAATGGCACAATTCTTGCTGGATATTCCGCGTACGTTACGAGGCGTAACGCAGGGGGAATACATATGACGAGATTGGCATTTGCCGTTGCAGCACTGGCACTTGCTGCCGCCGCACCGGCCGCGGCCCTGACGGGCACTGCAGCCTGGGAATTCGACGCGCCCGGCTTTCTCAATTCGAACAACAACTGGTCGTTCGGCGCGGCCTTTACCGTCAACACCACGCTCAAGATCATCGGCCTCGGCACCTTCAGCGATGGCGCGACGCCGAACAGCCTCGTCAACCTCTACGCCTGCGATTCGTTGGGCTGCGACACCACCGGCGCGTTGATCGCGTCGGCCACGATCACCGGTACCGGCACCACGATCGGCAATTTCGTGTTTGCGTCGATCACGGCGGTCACGCTCGATCCCGGCAGCGGTTATCTGGTCGTTGGGACCATGCCATCGGGCAATCTCTATGCCTATGACACCGTCGGCTTCGCCACCGATCCCCGGGTGAATTATACCGCCTTCACCGATCGCTTCGTGGATAACCTCGACGCGGCCTTCGACCCGGTCAACCAGGCCAGCACCAGCAACGGTTACTGGGGCCCCAACCTGCTGATCGCCGGCGCCGGGGTGCCGGAGCCGGCAAGCTGGGCGATGCTGATCGCCGGCTTCGGCCTTGCCGGTGCCATGATGCGGCGTCGCCGGGTCGTCGCCGCCTGACATCGTCGCGCAAACCGGGCAACAGGCCTCGCCGGCGCCATCCGGCGGGGCCTTTCCATATTGTGGCGATGCCGCCGCAGCGTCGCCCCATGCCGGTCACAATGTTCTTTTATCCACAGGCCGATCCCTGTTGAGGAATGCCTTGTGGCGACCGCCTATCGTCTGCCCGTCGACGACCTGCCGCCCGTGTCGCTGACGCGTCCGCTGCGAATTGCGCTGTTTTCCGGCAATTACAACTATGTCCGCGATGGCGCCAACCAGGCGCTGAACCGGCTGGTGACCTATTTCGAATCGCAGGGCCATGTCTGCCGCATCTATTCGCCGACCAGCGACACGCCGGCGTTTCCGCCGGCGGGCACGCTGATCTCGGTGCCGTCGGTGTCGATTCCCGGCCGCGCCGAATATCGCATCGCGCGCGGCCTGCCAGGCAGCCTGAAGCGCGACATCGCCGCCTTCGATCCCGATATCTTCCATCTGTCGGCGCCCGATCCGCTCGGCCATTCTGCCAAGAAGCTGGCCCGGGCGATGGGCAAGCCGGTGGTGGCGAGCGTCCACACCCGTTTCGAGACCTATTTCGAATATTATGGCCTGGGCTGGGCGCGCCCGGCCGGGGAGGCGCTGCTGCGCCGCTTCTACGCCGGTCTCGACGAGGTCTTCGTCACCTCGGCGGGCTTCGGCGACGTGCTCCGCGAGCAGGGCCTGATCGACCATTCGGCGGTGTGGAGCCGCGGCGTCGACAAGCTGCGCTTCAATCCGATGAAGCGGTCGCTGCCCTGGCGGCGCGGCCTCGGCATCGCCGATGACGATGTGGTGATCGGCTTCGTCGGCCGGCTGGTGCTGGAAAAGGGCCTCGACACGATCGCGGCCATCGTCGCCGAACTCGATACGCGCGGCGTCAGGCACAAGCTGCTCGTCGTTGGCGACGGCCCGGCGCGGGAACGATTCGCGGCGCAGGTGCCGGATGCGATCTTCACCGGCTTTCTGGACGGGGAAACGTTGCCACGCGCCTATGCCAGCGCCGACATGCTGCTCAACCCGTCGATCACCGAGACGTTCGGCAACATCAACCTGGAGGCCATGGCCAGCGGCATCCCGGTCGTCGCGGCGATCGCCACCGGCAGCAACTGCCTGATTACCGATGGCGAAAACGGCCGGCTGGTGGCGCACGACGATATCGGCGGCTTTGCCGACGCGCTGTCGCTGTATCTGACCGACCCGCAGGCGCGCGCCGCGGCCGCGGTACAGGGGCTGAAGCGCGCGGCCGCCTATGACTGGGACTCGATCAACGGCGCCGTGCTGACGCGCTATCACGAGATCCTGGGCGGCGCCTGAACGGGGTTCGGCCGTGGCGGACCCGCCGCTTCGTCATCACGCGTTGAACTCCGGCGGACAAGCGCCTATATCGGTCGCGTCGGGCTTCGGCCCGTCTATGGCGATAAATGGCGTCGTGAAATAGATGCAGCGGACCCGGGGGCAGTACCCGGCGGCTCCACCAAATAACCCCCGGTTGTCGCGGGTTGTGCGGGGCCGAACCAGGATCGACGTGTGTTGAAAGACGAGAGCTTTTGCCCGGCATGAATAAGCCGTTAAATGTTTCAAAACACCTAAATGCCAACGACAACGAGGCATTCGCAATCGCAGCGTAACATGAAATCCTTCGGGATTTAGTTACACTGGCCGAAAGCGCGGTTGGGACTGCACCGGGCAACAGAAGCAGAAACCGGCGGTTTGGGGAGCACCGAGCAACAGAAGCTCCCCGCCTGTTCTTGCGGAGGGTTGCCATGCGTTCCAATCCGGTCGCGACCTGGTTCCGGCCAAAGACCTTTGGGTACGGCGGGTCGCCGGCGACCTGGGAAGGCTGGGCAGTGACAGCGGCCGTCGCAGCCGTAATCATCGCGACGGCCCGAGCGACCGGTTAGTCGCAGCGGCAGTGCCGGTGCAATCGGCGGCTTGACCGCAAGGCCCGCAGGCGTCAGTTGAGGGCCGTGGCAAGCATCTGGCCAGCCGAGTAGGGCGAACGTGACCGAGACGACCGCCGACAGCCTGATTCCGTATGACGAGATCGTCCAGGACGCGCTCCGCACCGTCGTGCGCCGTGTTCTCGACCGCATCGACGTGGCTGGAGGCCTGCCGGGGGCGCATCATTTCTACATCGCGTTCCGCACCCGGGCACCGGGCGTCGACATTCCGAAGCACCTGCTCGAACGTTATCCCGACGAGATGACCATCGTCATCCAGAATCGCTATTGGGACCTGGCCATCGATGACGAGGGCTTCCAGATCGGCCTGAGCTTCAACCAGGTGCCGGCCAAGCTGCGCATCCCGTTCGATGCCGTCACCGGCTTTGTCGACCCGGCGGTGAACTTCGCGCTGCAGTTTGCGCCCAAGAACGGCGAGGCGACCGTCGAGCCCGAGCCTGAGCCCGAGCCGCCGGCACCGATCGAGCCGGGCAGCAACGTCGTCACCATGGATCGTTTCCGCAAGAAATAGCGTCGGTGCCGGGCCCGCCGGCTCATGCGTTCTGCAAAGGCCGATACCTGCCTTGCCGTGGAGACGACATGACGACACGCACCGAATCCGACAGTTTCGGCCCCATCGCGGTGCCGGCCGACGCCTATTGGGGGGCGCAGACCCAGCGCAGCATCGGCAATTTCCCGATCGGCACCAGCCATGGCGGGGGCCAGCGCATGCCGCTGCCGCTGGTCCATGCGCTCGGCCGCATCAAGCAGGCGGCGGCGGTGGTGAACCGGGCATATGGGCTCGACCCGCGCCTGGCGGATGCGATCGAGGCGGCAGCGGCGGAGGTCGCCGACGGCAGGCACGACGCGCAGTTTCCGCTCGTCGTGTGGCAGACCGGCAGCGGCACCCAGACCAACATGAACGCCAATGAAGTCATCGCCGGGCGCGCCAACGAGCTGCTGACCGGCACCCGCGGCGGCAAGGCGCCGGTGCACCCCAACGATCACGTCAACAAGTCGCAGAGCAGCAACGACACCTTTCCGACGGCGATGCATGTCGCCGTCGCCATGGAGCTGCGCGGCCGCCTGCTGGCGGCGTTGCGTGCGCTGGGCGGCGTGTTCCGGCTTCAGGAGCAGGAATGGGCCGACATCATCAAGATCGGTCGCACCCATCTCCAGGATGCGACGCCAATCACGCTGGGGCAGGAAGCGTCGGCCTGGGCGCAGACCTGCGAGGACAATGCGGCGCGGATCGTCGCGTTGTGGCCGCGACTGTCGCGGCTGGCGCAGGGTGGCACCGCGGTCGGCACCGGGCTGAATGCACCCGACAATTTCGGGCCGGATTTCTGTGCGGCGCTGGCCGGGCTGACCGGCGACGTGCCGTGGGAATCGGCGCCGAACAAGTTCGAGGCGCTGGCGACGCACGACACAATGGTGGAGGTGTCGGGCGTGCTCAACACCATCGCCGTCGGCATGATGAAGATTGCCAACGACCTGCGCCTGCTCGGGTCGGGGCCGCGATCGGGACTGGGCGAGCTGGCGCTACCCGAGAACGAGCCGGGCAGCTCGATCATGCCGGGCAAGGTCAATCCGACCCAGTGCGAGGCGCTGACGATGGTCTGCGCCCAGGTCATGGGCAATCACGTCGCGGTGACGATCGGCGGCCTGCAGGGGCATCTGCAGCTCAATGTCTTCAAGCCGTTGATCGCGCATAATGTGCTCGGCAGCATCGAGCTGCTGGCTGATGCAATCGATTCGTTCCGGCTGCGCTGTGTCGACGGCGTGACACCGAACCGCGCGCGGCTGGCGGAACTGGTCGAGCGGTCGCTGATGCTGGTGACGGCGTTGGCGCCGGAGATCGGCTATGACAATGCCGCCGCCATTGCCAAGAAAGCGCACCATGACGGCATTTCGCTGCTCGAGGCCGGGCTGGCGCTGGGCCTGATCGATGAGGCGACGTTCCGGCGGGTGGTCCGGCCCGAGGCGATGATCTGACCGAAAGGGTGACGCCGCCCGCCGAACCCGCTAACCACCCGCAATGACCGAGTTCAGCCGTCCCGCATCGCACAATCCACCCCGGCGCGGGCTGATGTTCGTGCTGTCGTCGCCGTCGGGCGCCGGCAAGACGACGCTGTCGCGGCGCCTGCTGGCCGACGACGGCGGCATCATGCTGTCGGTGTCGGCCACCACCCGGCCGCCGCGGCCCGGCGAGATCGAGGGCACCGACTATTATTTCGTGTCGCCGGACCGTTTTGCCGAAATGGTCGCCAAGGACGAGTTGCTCGAATGGGCGAAGGTGTTCGGCCACCGCTATGGCACGCCGCGCGCGCCGGTCGAGGTGGCGCTGCATTCGGGCCGCGACGTGCTGTTCGACATCGACTGGCAGGGCACCCAGCAGCTCCAGCAGACCGACGCGGCGAGCGACCTGGTGCGGGTCTTCATCCTGCCGCCCGACCTCGGCGAGCTCGAGCGGCGCCTGACCACGCGGGCCACCGACGCCGCCGACGTCATCGCCGGCCGCATGGCGCGGGCACGCGACGAGATCAGCCATTGGGGCGAATACGACTATATCCTGATCAATGACGACGCCGAAACCTGCCTCGGCGAGATCCGTTCGATCCTCCATGCCGAGCGGTTGCGCCGCAAACGCCAGTTGGGTCTTGCCGCCTTCGTCCGCGACATGCTCGGCAATTGACTGTTCAGGCCCGGCACAGGAAGCTTTGCTACCCATGAGTCCCATGTCGAACCCCGCCGGCCTTGCCCTGCTCGCCGCCGCCGCGCTGCTGTCGGGCTGTGCCGGCAAATCGCCGGCGACCGCCGGGGTCCGCGCGCCGCCGTGGCAGACGGTGATCCGCGACGCCGATCGCAAGCGCCTCGCCGGGCTGTGGGGCGCCTGGACGCGCTCGCTCGCGGATGTACAGCAGGCCGGGCAGGGCGACCGGGTCGGCGCCCTTGGTGCCATGGCGGTGGCCGATGCGGCGATACCGGCGCCGCCGCCGCCGCCGGGTGCCTATCGCTGTCGATCGGTAAAGATGGGCAACCGCGAGGACGGCACCATCCGCACGCCGTCGCCGCCGATCATGGCGGGTGAATTCCGGCCGTGCCGCATCAGCGTTCGCAAGGGCCTGCTGCATTTCGACCAGGGCGATGGCGCGCAGCGGGTGGCAGGCGCGCTGTATCCCGATGGGGATCGCCAGGTGTTCCTGGGTGCGATGGCGCTCGCCGGCGAATCGGGCATCATGGCCTATGGCACCGATGCCGATCGCGACCAGGTCGGGGTGCTGCGCGCGCTCGACGACCGGCGCTGGCGGCTCGAGCTGCCGTGGCCGATGTGGCAATCGAACCTGCAGGTGATCGAGATCGTGCCGGCCTGAAGGGGCTTGCGCGGCGACGTCGCGCGTTGTTGATGGCGGCCATGATGATCCGCCTGTTGCCGCTCGCCGCCCTTCTCGCCAGCACGGTGGCGAGTGCGGCGCCGACCGATCTTGTCGCGCTCTACAAGGACCTGCACGCCCATCCGGAACTGGCGTTCCAGGAAACCCGGTCGGCGGCCTTGCTGGCGGCGGAGGCCAGGGCCGCCGGCTTCACCGTCACCGAAAAGGTCGGCGGCACCGGCGTGGTCGCGGTGCTGGCCAATGGCCCCGGGCCGGTGTTGATGGTCCGCGCCGACATGGACGGGCTGCCGATCAAGGAAGCCACCGGCCTGCCCTATGCCAGCGCGGCGATGGGCAAGGCGGCGGATGGCGGCATGACGCCGGTGATGCACGCCTGCGGGCACGACATCCACATGAGCGTCTGGGTCGGTGTCGCCCGCGCCATGGCGGCATCGAAGGCGAACTGGTCGGGTACGCTGGTGATGATCGGCCAGCCGGCGGAGGAAGGCGGCGGCGGGGCGCTGGCGATGCTCGAGGATGGGCTGTTCAAGCGCTTTCCCAAGCCGCAGGTGGCGCTGGCGCTGCACGACGACAGCCGCATTCCGGCGGGCACGGTATCGGTGCCGCCGACCGCGGCGCTGGCGGCCGGCGCGATGGTCGATATCGTCATCCCCGGCATCGGCGGCCATGGCGCCTATCCGGCGACAACCAAGGATCCGATCATGCTGGCGGCGCGGATCATAACCGGGCTGCAGCCGCTGATCAGCCGCGAGAACGACCCGTTCCAGCCGGGCGTGATCACCGTCGGGTCGATCCATGGCGGCACCAAGCACAACATCATCCCCGACGAGGTCAAGCTGCAGCTGACCGTCCGCTCCTATGATTCGGCGCAGCAGCAGCGGCTGCTCGACGGCATCGCCCGGGTGGCGCGCGGCGAGGCGATTGCCGCCGGCTTCCCCGACGACAAGATGCCGGTGACGACGGTGCCGCACAATATCCGCGCGACCCGCAACACGCCGGCGCTGGCGGCGCGGGTCAACGACCTGTTTGTCGGCAAGTTCGGCCAGGCGCGGGTGATTTCGCTCGATCCCTCGATGGCGAGCGAGGATTTCAACGACTTCGGCGCCGCCGACCCGGCGATCGAGACGACGATATTCTGGCTGGGCGCGGTCAAGCAATCGACCTTCGATGCGGCGAAGGCCAAGGGCCAGACGACGCCGTCGCTGCACAACAGCGGCTTTGCGCCCGATCCGGCGCCGACGATCGCCATGGGCGTGGAGGCGATGACCGCGGCGGCGCAGATGGTGCTCGCCCGGAAATAGCGCGCCTTGCGATTTTATCGATCGATGCAACGAAGATTGCCTGTTGGCCGTTGTTGCGAATAGATCGCATCTGGCGACCGAAGGAGGCCGCCATGCGCCGGGAACTCGCCAAGACATTCAGCTATCTCAGCATCCACCTGACCATCGGGTTCACTGTTGCCTATCTGATGACCGGCAGCTGGCAGATCGCCGGCGGCATCGCCATCATCGAGCCGTGCATCAATGCCGTGGCGTTCTTCTTCCATGAACGCGCCTGGAAGTTCGACTGGGCTGCCTGGAAGCGCGACCGTTCGCTCCCCGTCTGAAAAGCGAGAGGTGCGGCGGGCGGTTGCCGTGCTACACAGGGGCAAACCAGCTCTGGGGAGTGCCTGACATGCGCGAGTATCTGAAATTCTATATCGACGGCGCCTGGGTCGATCCGGCCAAGCCGGCACAGATCGATGTCATCAATCCCGCCACGGAGGCCGTGGCCGGCGTCATCTCGATGGGCAGCGCCGGCGACGCCGATCGCGCGGTGATGGCGGCAAGGAAGGCGTTTCCCGCCTATTCGCAGACCAGCCGCGCCGACCGCATCGAGCTGTTGCAGAACATCCTCGCCAAATACCAGGAGCGTTTTGCCGAGATCGCTGCGGCGATCACCGAGGAAATGGGCGCGCCGGGCTGGCTCGCCATGCAGGCGCAGGCGGCGATCGGCGTCGGCCACCTGATGACCGGCATCGAGGTGCTGAAGAACTACAAGTTCGAGGAATTGCGCGGCTCGACGCTGATCACCCATGAACCCATCGGCGTCTGCGCCTTCATCACGCCGTGGAACTGGCCGATCAACCAGATCGCCTGCAAGGTCGTGCCGGCCATCGCCACGGGCTGCACGATGGTGCTGAAGCCGTCGGAAATCGCGCCGTTTTCGGCGATCCTGTGGGCCGAGGTCATGCACGCCGCCGGTGTACCGGCGGGCGTGTTCAACCTCGTCAACGGCGATGGCCCGACGGTCGGCGCCGCGCTGTCGTCGCATCCGGAAGTCGACATGGTCAGCTTCACCGGCAGCACCCGCGCCGGCATCGAAGTGGCCAAGAACGCCGCGCCGACGGTCAAGCGTGTCCACCAGGAACTCGGCGGCAAGTCGCCCAATTTGATCCTCGACGATGCCGATCTGCAGGTTGCGGTCGCCGGCGGCGTCAAGTCGGTGATGATGAACAGCGGCCAGTCGTGCAATGCGCCGACGCGGATGCTGGTGCCGGCCGCCAAGATGGAGGCCGCCAAGGCGATCGCCAAGGCCGCAGCCGAGGCAACGACGGTGGGCTGGCCCGACGGCAATGCCGCCATGGGGCCCGTGGTCAGCGAGACGCAATGGACCAAGATCCAGGGCCTTATCCAGAAGGGCATCGACGAAGGCGCCACGCTGGTCACCGGCGGCACCGGCCGGCCGGAAGGTCTCGACAAGGGTTATTACGTCAAGCCGACGATCTTTGCCGATGTGTCGAACGACATGACGATCGCCCGCGAGGAAATCTTTGGCCCGGTGCTGGCGATGCTGCCGTACCAGAGCGAGGAACAGGCCGTCACCATCGCCAACGACACGGTCTACGGCCTCGCCGGCTACATCTCCGGCGAACCCGAGCACGCCCGCAAGGTGGCGCGCCAGCTGCGCACCGGCCAGGTCAACATCAACCAGGCCCAAGGCGACATGATGGCGCCGTTCGGCGGCTACAAGCAGTCGGGCAACGGCCGCGAGTGGGGCGACCACGCCTTTACCGATTTCCTCGAGACCAAGGCGATCATTGGTTGGGGGGCTGCGGAAGCGGCGGAATGACCACGTCGCCCCCTCTCCCCGTGAGGGAGAGGGGTGGCGAGCAAAGCGAGCCGGGGTGAGGGTGAGTGCCGTATCGACCGAATTATGACGCCGGAACGCTCATCCCCCGTGCTCGCACGCTGCGTGCCGATGCGACGCCGGCCGAGCGGAAGCTCTGGCAGGCGCTGCGCAACGGCCGGCTCGGGGTTCGTTTCCGGCGCCAGCAGCCGGTCGGTCCGTTCATTGTCGACTTCTATTGCGCGCAGGCAGGATTGATCCTCGAACTCGACGGCGCGGGACACCTGGACCGGGAGGCGTATGATGCCGCTCGAACGGCCTGGCTCGCCGGCAAGGGCCTGACCGTGCTGCGCTTTGCCAATGCCGATGTGCTCGAACGGCTCGACCGCGTGTGTTTCCGGATTGCCACCGCTCTCCGCACCCTCACCCCGGCGCTGCGCGCCACCCCTCTCCCTCAAGGGGAGAGGGGAAGCAAGGACAGACAAGCATGACCATCCACACCAAAATCTGCGATCTGCTCGGTGTCGAGCATCCCGTTCTCCTCGCCGGCATGGGCGGGGTGTCCTATGCCGAGGTCTGCGCCGCGGTCAGCGCTGCCGGCGGCTTCGGCTCGCTCGGCATGGCCGGTGTCTCACCGCGCGGCATCGCCGAACAGATGGCGCGGGTGCGCGACCTGACCGACAAGCCGTTCGGCGTCGACCTGCTCACCGCCCAACCCGAATCGCTGACCGCCAGCGTCGATGTCATCATCAAGGGCGGCGCCAAGGCGTTCATCGCCGGGCTGGGCGTGCCGGTCGCCATCGTCGAGCAGCTGAAGCAGGCCGGCGTCATCGTCATGTGCATGGCCGGCAACGTCCGCCATGCGGTCAAGGCCGCCGAGGCCGGCTGTGACGTCATCATCGCGCAAGGGACAGAGGCCGGCGGGCACACCGGCAGCGTCGCGTCGGTGGCCTTGTGGCCGCAGGTCGTCGATGCCGTCGACATTCCGGTGGTGGCGGCCGGCGGGCTGTTCGACGGCCGCGGGCTGGCGGCGGCGCTGGCGTTTGGCTGCACCGGCGTCTGGATGGGCACGCGCTTCATCGCCAGCGTCGAGGCGCACGCCGGCCAGCCATACAAGGATGCCATCGTCGCGATGAGCGAGAGCGACACCGTCATCAGCAAGGTGTTCACCGGCAAGACGCTGCGTGCCATCGCCAATGAATCGACTCGCGAATTCGAAGGCAAGCAGGCCAAGCCGTTCTTTGCCCAGGTCGCCGAATCGGTCGAGCTCAACCGGCTCGGGCCCATTGCCGGCGTCGTCGACAATGTCGATCCGGCGCGGCAGTGCCTTGCGGCCGGGCAGGGCGGCGGCGCCATTCACGATATCCCGCCGGCGGGCGACATCGTGCGGCGAATCATGGCAGAAGCGGAAGCGGTTCTGCGCGGGATGCCGCGCGCCGCCTGAGGGGAATGAAATGAAGCGCCGATTTCTGCTGCCGGCTTTGCTGTTGCTGCTGCCAGCGATGGCGCCCGCGCCGGGGCGATCGGCGTTTCATCCGGGTCCGGTGTTCACAGACTTCGCGCCGATCGCGACGGTGAAAAGCGACGTCGCGATACCCGCCGGCACGGAGTTCAAGGTCGCGTTCGATGTGTCCGAGGGCGCCACCCCGGGCGAACTGAGCCGGGGCATCGAGACCGCCGCCCGCTTCATCAACCAGCATGTCGACGCCGGCGTGCCATTGTCGGCGATACGCGTCGCGATCGTGGTCCATGGCGCGGCGTCGGACGATCTGCTGCAGCCTGCCGCCTACGCTGCCCGACATGGCGGCAAGGCCAATGGCAACGCCACTGCAATTGCGCAGATGATCGAAAAAGGTGTCGCGTTTCACCTTTGCGGGCAATCCGCGGCATCGCGGGGCATCGCCAACGCCGAGCTTTTGCCGGGCGTGAAGATGGCGGTTTCGGCGATGAGCAGTCACGCGCTGCTGCAGCAGGCGGGTTACACCCTCAACCCGTTCTGATCAGCGCGCCTTGAGGCTCGGCGCGATGCGGGCCGCTTCCGAAGAGGTCGTGTCAGGTGATGGCACGCCCGAATCGACATTGCCGCGCGCCGCCCGGTGAATCGCCTTCCGGATCCGCGGATAGGTGCCGCAGCGGCACAGGTTGGTGATGGTCGCGTCGATATCGGAATCGCTCGGGTGCGGAATATCCTTCAGCATCGCCGCCACGGCCATGATCATGCCCGACTGGCAGTAACCGCATTGCGGCACCTGTTCGGCCATCCAGGCCTGTTGGACGACATGGCTGCGATCATCGGACAGCCCTTCGATCGTTGTCACGAACGTGCCCTCGATGCTGCCGATCGGAACCTGGCAGCTGCGCTGCGCCTTGCCGTCGATATGGACGGTGCAAGCACCGCACAGCCCGGCGCCACAGCCGTATTTGGTGCCTGTCAGGTTCGACGCATCGCGCAGCGCCCACAGCAGGGGCGTTTCGGGCGGCATCTTGAAATGCACAGGATTGCCGTTGACGGTGAATTTGGTCATCGATGATGGGCATAGCCGAAAGGAATCTTCCATGGAACTGACCACGCTCGATTATCGCGTCGACGGCGCCATTGCCCGGGTGACGATGAAGCGGCCCGACGAGCTCAACACGATGAACAAGGCGTTCTGGACCGAGCTGATCGATGTGTTTGCCGCCATCGACACCGACATGCGGGTGCGCGCCGTCATCATCGCCTCGACCGGGCGGCACTTCACCGCGGGGCTCGATCTCGGCATGGCGGCGTCCAGCCTCGGCGGCGGTGCCGCCAACGATCCGGGCCGGGCGCGCGAATCCTTTCGGCGCCACGTCAAGCAGATGCAGGAGACGTTCAACGTCGTCGATCGCTGCCGCGTGCCGGTGATCGCGGTGGTGCAGGGCGGCTGCATCGGTGGCGGCGTCGATTTCGTTACCGCCTGCGACATGCGCATCTGCACCGAGAATGCCTTTTTCACCGTCCAGGAGGTCAACATCGCCATCGTCGCCGATGTCGGCACGCTGCAGCGCATTCCGTACCTGCTGCCGCAGGGGCTGATCCGCGAACTCGCCTATACCGGCCGGCGCTTTCCTGCGGCCGAGGCCAGGCAATATGGCTTCGTCAACGCCGTTGCCGCCGACCATGAGGCGGCGCTGGCGGCCGCCGAGGCGATGGCGCTGCAGATCGCCGCCAAGTCGCCGCTGGTCATCGCCGGCATCAAGCAGGTGCTGAACGAGGGCCGCAGCCAGACCATCGAGCAGGGCCTCGAATATGTCGCCGTGTGGAACGCCGGGATGCTGCAGGGCGACGATGTCCCCAACGCGGTAAAGGCGCAGATGGCGAAGCAGGAGGCGGTTTTTGCCGACTTGCGGGCCTGACGCGCGTCCCCCGCGACACATCACCCGCTTGCTCCTTGCGCTGCATCGCGCCATAGGGGCGCATTCCTTGCCGGACGGATGGTTCGGCTGATTTTGTCATGGGGCCATGATGCGCAATTTCCAGCGCCTGCTGTTGCCGTTTCTGATCGCGCTGGCGCCGCTGCCGGCGCTTGCTCAGGTCGATGCGCCCGCGGCGGCGCCCGTCGTGGCGGTGCCCACCGCCGATGTGCCGACCGCCGGTCCGTCCTATGTTCCGGCCGAGGCCGGTTTCGGCCAGCCGCGCGGCAGCTATGACCTGCAGGTGCCGGTCACGCCGATCGCCCGCGAGGCGCAGGCCATGGCCAACAATGTGCTCAATCCGCTGATGGCGGCAACGGCGATCTTCGTGCTGATCCTGCTGATCTGGACGGTGTTCCGTTTCCGCGCCTCCGCCAACCCTGTTGCATCCAAGACCAGCCACAACACCGTCGTCGAGGTCGTCTGGACGGTGGTGCCGGTGCTGATCCTCGTCTGGATCGCGGTGCCGTCGTTCCGGCTGCTCGCCAACCAGTACAGCCCGCCCAAGGCGGACCTGACGATCAAGGCCACCGGCCACCAATGGTATTGGGAGTATGAATATCCCGACCAGGGCGGGTTCAGCTTCGATGCGGTCATGCTGACCAAGGCCGAGGCGGAACAGCGCAAGTCCCCCGACCTGCTCGATACCGACAACCGCATCGTCGTGCCGGTCGGCGCGGTGGTGAAGGTGCTGACGACGTCGGCCGATGTCATCCACAGCTTTGCGGTGCCCAGCTTCTGGGTGAAGATGGACGCGGTGCCGGGCCGGGTGAACGAAACCTGGTTCAAGGTCGAGCGCCCCGGTGTCTATTTCGGCCAGTGTTCGGAACTGTGCGGCACCAAGCATGCCTTCATGCCGATCGCCGTCGAGGCTGTTCCGCAGGAGCGTTTCGCCGCCTGGGTCGCCGCCAAGCAGGCGGAGAACGGCATCACGCCGCCGGGCGTGCAGCCGGCCGCCAGCGGCCAGCGCCCGCCCCAGATCGGTGTCGCGCCGATGCCCGCCGCCCCTGGGGTGACGCCATCGACGACGCCTGAACCGCCCAAGCCAACCCCCGTCGCCGCCGCCGGCGCCGTCACTCCTGCCGCCTGAAGAGGGAACCGACATGGCAACCCCCAGCGCATATGCCGGCACCGCCGACCACGCGCATGACCATCACGACGACCACAAGCTGGGCTTTGTCCAGCGCTGGCTGTTCTCGACCAATCACAAGGATATCGGGACGCTCTACCTGATCTTCGCGATCATCGCCGGGACCATCGGCGGCGCGATTTCGGGCATCATGCGCCTCGAGCTGGCGCAGCCGGGCATCCAGTATCTGACTTTCTTCACGCAGGGCAATCTCGACGCCTCCTATCACCTGTGGAACGTGTTCATCACCGCCCACGGCCTGATCATGGTGTTCTTCACGGTGATGCCGGCTATGATCGGCGGTTTCGGCAACTGGTTCGTGCCGATCATGATCGGTGCGCCCGACATGGCCTTCCCGCGCATGAACAATGTCTCGTTCTGGCTGCTGGTGCCGTCGTTCGCGCTGCTCTGCGGCTCGATGTTCGTCGAGGGGCCGGCGGGCTTCAACGGCGCCGGTACCGGCTGGACGGTCTATCCGCCGCTGTCGACATCGGGTCACCCGGGGCCGGCGGTCGACATGGCCATCCTGTCGCTGCACATCGCGGGCGCCTCGTCGATCCTCGGTGCCATCAACTTCATCACCACCATTCTCAACATGCGCGCGCCGGGGATGACCCTGCACAAGATGCCGCTGTTCGTCTGGTCGGTGCTGGTCACCGCCTTCCTGCTGCTGCTGTCGCTGCCGGTTCTCGCCGGTGCCATCACCATGCTGCTGACCGACCGCAACTTCGGCACGCACTTCTTCACGGCCGACGGTGGCGGTGATCCGGTGCTGTACCAGCACCTGTTCTGGTTCTTCGGCCACCCCGAGGTCTACATCCTCATCCTGCCGGGATTCGGCATGGTCTCGCAGATCATCTCGACCTTCTCCAAGAAGCCGGTGTTCGGTTACCTGGGCATGGCCTATGCGATGGTCGCCATCGGCTTCATCGGGTTCCTCGTCTGGGCCCACCACATGTTCACGGCCGGCCTCGACGTGAACACCAAGATGTACTTCACCGCCGCAACGATGATCATCGCGGTGCCGACCGGCATCAAGATCTTCTCGTGGATCGCGACGATGTGGGGCGGCTCGCTGTCGTTCCCGACGCCGATGCTGTGGGCGATCGGCTTCATCTTCATGTTCACCGTTGGTGGCGTGACGGGTGTCATCCTGGCCAATGCCGGCGTCGACACCTATTTCCACGACACCTATTACGTCGTTGCGCACTTCCACTATGTGCTGTCGCTCGGCGCCGTGTTCGCGATCTTTGCCGGCTTCTACTATTGGTTCGGCAAGATGACGGGCAAGCCGTACAACGAGTTCCTCGGCAAGCTGCACTTCTGGGTGTTCTTCGTCGGCGTGAACGTGATGTTCTTCCCGATGCACTTCCTCGGCCAGGACGGCATGCCACGGCGCATTCCCGACTATCCGGCGCAGTTCGCCCAGTACAACCAGATCGCCAGCTATGGTTATGCGATCATGGCGGTCGGCATGCTGATCTTCTTCGTCAACCTTGCCGTCAGCATGCTGGGCAAGCGCCGGGTCGAGGGCAACTATTGGGGTGAAGGTGCGACGACGCTGGAGTGGACCCTGTCCTCGCCGCCGCCGTTCCACCAGTTCGAGACCCTGCCGGTCATCAAGTAGGATCGGCAGCATGATGCCCCGGCGTGCGTTCCTGCACGCCGGGGGCAATGCATAGAGTGACCCGCGTTCCATGACGACCTCGACCCCCTTTGCGACCGCACCGGCGCCCGGTATTTTGTCGGCACCGCCGACCCCCGCCTTCTTGTCGGCACCGCCGACGACCGCTTTTGCGGAATGGCGCGATTATTTCGCCCTGCTGAAGCCGCGGGTTATGACGCTGGTGGTGTTCACCGCCGCCTGTGCGATGGTCGCGGCGCCGGGCGCGATCCACCCGTTCCTGGGCTTTGTCGCCATCCTTTGCATCGCCGTCGCCGCCGGCGCTTCGGGCGCGCTGAACCAATGGTATGAATCGGACATCGACGCGCTGATGAAGCGCACCGCCGGGCGGCCGCTGCCGGCCGGCAAGATGGAGCGGCACGAGGCGCTGGCCTTTGGCGTGGCGCTCAGCATCGGCGCGGTGGCGATCATGGGCCTGGCAGTGAACTGGGTCGCGGCCTTCTGGCTGGCGGTGTCGGTGCTGTTCTACGTCATGGTCTATACCGTCTGGCTCAAGCGCCGGACGCCGCAGAACATCGTCATCGGTGGTGCCGCCGGCGCCTTCCCGGTGATCGTGGGCTGGGCCGCGGTTACCGGCGACACATCGCTGCTGCCATGGTTGCTGTTCGCCATCATCTTCCTGTGGACGCCGCCGCATTTCTGGGCCCTGGCGCTGTTCATGGAGGCCGATTATTCCAAGGCCGGCGTGCCGATGCTGCCGGTCACGCATGGTCTTGCGCATACCCGCGGCCGCATCCTTGGCTATTCGCTGCTGCTGGTGCCGGTCTCGATCGCGCCCGCCGTGCTCGGCCTTACCGGCTGGGTCTATGGCGGCACGGCGGTGACGCTGGGCGGCCTGTTCCTCTGGATGGCCTGGAAAGTCTCGCGCAGCACCGGCGAGATCGCCGCCGACATGGCCAACGAAAAGCAGCTGTTCAAGTTCAGCCTGCTGTACCTCGCCTGCCTGTTCGGCGCGCTGGTCGCCAACCGTCTGTTGCTGGCATGAGCGCCGGCTGGACCCCGGCGGAAAAGGCCGCATTCGACGCACGCCGCAAGTCGCGCAACACCGCGCTCGGGCTCCTGCTCGGCGCGCTTGTGCTGCTGTTCTTCGGCATCACAGTTGTCCGCATGGCGCCCGGTCTGCAGAACGGAAAGCCCCAGCCTGGCTTCAGCCAGGCACAGCCTTCGAGCCCGGCACAGCCCCGGCAGGCGGCGCCATGACCGACCTCGCGCTCCGCGCCCGGCGCAGGACGGCGCTGCTTGCCGCCGGCATCGCGCTGGCGATGATCGGCCTCGCCTATGCCAGCGTGCCGCTGTACCGGCTGTTCTGCCAGGCGACGGGCTTTGGCGGCACCACCGGCCGTGCCGAGGCGACGGCGCTGCCCGATGCGCAGACGCTGCGCTCGCTCGGTGGTCGCACCATCAAGATCCGCTTCGATTCGAACACGGCGCCCGGCATGACCTGGAAGTTCCAGCCACGGGATCGCGAGCAGACGATCACCATCGGCGAAAAGCGGCTGGCCTTCTATCGGGCGACGTCGACGGCCGGCACCGCCACGACGGGGCGCGCCATCTTCAACGTTTCGCCCGATACCGCCGGGCAGTATTTTCGCAAGATCGAATGCTTCTGCTTTACCGAGCAGACGCTGGCGGCCGGCGAAACCGTCGAGATGCCGGTGACCTTCTTTGTCGACCCGGCGATCCTCGATGACCCCGATGCGCGCAAGATCGACGAGATCACGTTGAGCTACACCTTCTACCCGGTGGACAATCCGGCCCCAAAGCCGCTAAGCGCCGCTGCAACCAAAATTGAAAACAAGGGCTAGGGCTGATGGCCGCCGGCAAGACCCACGATTATCATATTCTCAACCCGTCGCCGTGGCCGATCGCCATGTCGTTCGCGTCGCTGGTGCTGGCTGCCGGCGGCATCGGCTGGATGCACGAGACCGCCTGGGGCATGCCGGTGTTCTTCCTCGGCCTGATCGCCGTGACCGCCATGTTCTTCTTCTGGTGGTCGAGCGTCGTCCACGAGGCCAACACCGGTGATCACACGCCGGTTGTCCAGCTGCACCACCGCTATGGCATGATCCTGTTCATCGCGTCCGAAGTGATGTTCTTCGTCGCCTGGTTCTGGGCCTATTTCAATGCGGCGCTCTACCCCAAGCTGCACGAGGGCATCGACGGCGTGTGGCCGCCCAAGGGCATCGAAGTGCTCGATCCCTTCGTCTTCCCGCTGATGAACACGCTGATCCTGCTGCTGTCGGGCACCACTGTGACCTGGGCGCACCACGCGCTGATCCATGGCGATCGCAAGGGCCTGAAGCAGGGCCTGTGGCTGACCATCGGTCTCGGCATCATCTTCAGCTGCATCCAGGCGTATGAGTATCATCACGCCAGCTTCGGCATCGCCGGCGACATCTATGGCGCGTCCTTCTACATGGCGACCGGCTTCCACGGCTTCCATGTCATCGTCGGCACCATCTTCCTCGCCGTCTGCCTGGCGCGCGTCTACAAGGGCGACTTCACCCCGCGGCAGCATTTCGGCTTCGAAGCCGCGGCCTGGTACTGGCACTTCGTCGACGTCGTCTGGCTGTTCCTGTTCATCTCCATCTATGTCTGGGGATCGAAGTTCGGTGCGGCCGTCGTGCACAACGCCTTTGGCTGATCCGTCGCCTCCTGCACCGGCGCTGGCGCCGGTGCGGGTGGCGATCGGCGGCTGCTGCCCGCGCTGCGGCAAGGGCCGGCTGTTCGCCAGCCTGATCGCTTTTGCCCCCGCGTGCAGCAACTGCGGCCTGGATTTCCTCGCCTTCAACGTCGGTGACGGCGCCGCCAGCTTCCTCATCCTTATCATCGGCGCCATCGTCACCGGGCTCGCCATGTGGCTGGAGCTGTCGGTAGAGCCGGCCTGGTATGTCCATGTGCTGCTCTGGCTGCCGCTGACGCTGGTGCTGACCCTCGCCATGCTGCGGTTCAGCAAGGCCTTGCTGCTGGCGCTCGAATATCGTCACGAGGCGCGTCAGGGCCGGTTGTGAAACGCGGCCTGCTGTTCCCGACGCTGCTGACCGCCGTCATGCTCGCGATCCTGCTCAGCCTCGGCGCCTGGCAGCTCGATCGCCGGGTGTGGAAACAGGCGCTGCTGGCCAGGCTCGCCGCCGCGCCCGAGCAGCCGCTGCTGACGCCGGCCGACTATTACCTGTCGATGATCGGCAAGAAGAGCGTGCAATATCGCCGTGCCGAGCTGCCCTGCCATCCCGGCGACGTGCTGCCCTATGATCTGAAGGGCGGCACCAGCATCGGCGGCGTGCCGGGCTATCTGCTGCTGGTGTCGTGCCGGCCGAACCGCAAGCCGCCCGACATCGTCGCGGTCGCGGGCTGGACGCGGCGTCCCGATGCGGCGGCAATCCCCGTCCATGTCGACACGGTGTTCCGCGGCCTGATCATCGAGCGGCCGTATGGCGAGGCGCCCGACCGGCCCCAGTTCATGCTGATCCCCGACACCGCGGTGCCGCCGTTGCAGCGGTCGCAAATGCCCGCGGCGGACAGCCTGCCCGACAACCATTTGTCCTACGCGCTGCAATGGTTCGGGCTCGCTGCCGTGCTGGCGTCGATCTATGCGATCTGGCTGCGGCGACGGCTGCTGACGCCGCCGGGTGGGGAAACGGTTGCCGCCGTGTCCGCGGACCGTTAATCGCTCAATTCATGCGGTACATCTCAACTCGCGGCGCGGCCCCGGTCCTCGATTTCGAGGCGGTGACCCTTGCCGGCCTGGCCAGCGACGGCGGGCTGTACGTGCCGGAGACCTGGCCGCGCTTCGGCCGCACGGCGATCGCCGCCATGGCGGGGCTGTCCTATGTCGAAACGGCGCTGCGCATCTGCGCGCCGTTCGTCGGCCCGGCGATGACGGAGGCCGAGCTGCGCAGCCTGCTGACGCGGGCCTATGCCGGCTTCGACCATGCCGCGGTGACGCCATTGGTACAGCTCGACCAGCGCCACTGGCTGCTCGAGCTGTTCCACGGCCCGACACTTGCCTTCAAGGATGTCGCGATGCAGGCGCTCGGCCTGTTCTTCGAGGCGTTTCTCGCCCGCTCGGGCCGGCATGTCACCATCGTCGGCGCTACCTCGGGCGACACCGGCTCGGCGGCGATCCATGCGCTTGCCGGCCGCGACGCTGTCGAAGTCTTCATGCTCCACCCCAAGGGGCGGGTGTCCGACGTGCAGCGCCGCCAGATGACGACGGTGCTGGCGCCCAACATCCACAACATCGCCATCGAGGGTGATTTCGACGACGCCCAGGCGCTGGTGAAGGCGATGTTCAACGATCGCGACTTTGCCGGGCGCTTCTCGCTTTCGGCGGTCAATTCGATCAACTGGGCGCGGCTGATGCTGCAGGTGGTCTATTATTTCTACACCGCCGTCAGGCTGGGCGCGCCCGAGCATCAGGTCAGCTTTTCGGTGCCGACCGGCAATTTCGGCGATGTCTTTGCCGGTTATGTGGCGCGCCAGATGGGCCTGCCGATCGACCGGCTGATCGTCGCCACCAATGAAAACGACATTCTGCACCGGGCGCTGACGCTCGGCGACTATTCGGCCGGCATCGTCAAGCCGACGGCATCGCCATCGATGGACATCCAGGTCAGCAGCAATTTCGAACGCCTGCTGTTCGACCTGGCCGGCCGCGACGGCAGTACCACCGCGGCGATGATGCGCGGCTTCGAAACATCGCGGGCGCTGTCGATCTCGGCCGGGCAACGCGCCGGCGCCGCGCTGGCGTTCGACAGCGCCCGCATCGACACCGACACCATGGCCGAAACCATCCGCTGGGCGCGTGACCAGTGCGGCCATGTCATCGACCCGCACACTGCGATCGGTCTCGCCGCTGCTCGGGCTTGCGGCGCACAGGCGCCGGTGGTCACGCTGGCGACCGCCCATCCGGCAAAATTCCCCGACGCGGTCGAACGCGCCTGCGGCATTCGCCCGGCGCTGCCGTCGCGGGTGCAGGGGCTGTTCGACCGTGAGGAACGCTATGTGACCCTTCCCGCCGAACTCGGTGCCATCGAAGCCTATATCGCCGAGCTGGCCCGCCCGGCAGCTGTCGCCGCATGAAGACGCCGATGATCGGCCACACGCGCCACGGGCTGCGGGTCGCGACCTGCGAGACGCCGGGTGTGGAGACGGTTGCGGTCGCCATCCACGCCGAAACCGGCGCCCGCTTCGAACGCGCCGAGGACAATGGCCTCGCGCATCTGTTCGAGCACATGGTGTTCAAGGGCACGGCGACGCGCAGCGCCCGCGCCATCGCCGAACAGGTGGAGGATGTCGGCGGCAGCCTCAACGCCTGGACCTCGCGCGACACCACGGTGTTCCATGCCCGGCTGCTGGCACGCGACCTGCCGCTCGGCATCGACATCATCGCCGATCTCGTCACCAATCCGCGCTTCGACGAAGACGACCTGGTGCGCGAAAAGGATGTCGTGCTGCAGGAGCTCGGCGAAGCGCGCGACACGCCCGACGACATCGTCTTCGACCATTTGCAGGAAGCGGCCTTCCCGGGCCAGGCGCTTGGCCGCTCGATTCTCGGCAGCGAGGACAGCCTGGGCCGGCTGACGCCCGACGATCTGCGCGGCTGGCTGGCCGCCCATTACGGCAACGACCGGCTGACGCTCGTCGTGGCCGGCAAGCTCGACCATGACGAGGTCATGCGGATGGCCGAGGCGGCATTTCCCAATGGCGGCGGCGGCGCGCAACCGGTGCCGGAGATGGCGCACTTCGCCCCCGGCCAGTTTGCCGACCCGCGCAAGTTCGAACAGGCGCAGTTGACGGCCGGCTATCCGGCGCCGGGCCATTATGATCCCGGCCACGACGCCGCGGCGCTGTTCACCCTGGCGGCGGGCGGCGGCATGTCGTCCCGGCTGTTCCAGGAGGTGCGCGAGGCGCGCGGCCTCGCCTATTCGATCAGCGCGGCGACGACGCCCTATGCCGATGGCGGCCTGATGAGCGTCCATGCCGCGACGGCGCGCAAGGACGCGGCGCGGGCGCGGGACCTGATTGACCGGGTGCTGGCCGAAACCGCCGAATCGCTCGACGAGGCCGAACTGGCGCGCGCCAGGGCGCAGGCGGTGGCGTCGCTGCTGATGGCGCTGGAAAGCCCGCAGGGGCAGGGCGACTATCTGGCGCGGCAATTGCTCGTCCATCGCCGCTGGGTGCCGGCATCGGAAGTGGTGACCCGGATCGAGGCAGTGACCGTCGATGCGGCACGCGCCGCCGGCCGGGCCATGCTTGCCCATGCCCCGGCGCGGGCGGAGATCGGCGCCGTCGCGAAGCCGACAAAAGCTGGCGGCGTGGTCAAGACGACGAAGAAGGCGGCGTGACCAGCCTTCAGGTCCTGGTGACCGAAGCCTGGGACGATTACGCGCTTCTCGATTCGGGCGATGGCCGCAAGCTGGAACGCTATGGCCCCTATCGCTTCATCCGACCCGAGGCGCAGGCGCTGTGGCGTCCGCAAAGCCCCGAATGGAAGGCCGATGGCGAATTCACCGGCGGCCGCGACGATGAAGGCGGCGGCCGCTGGGACCTTGAATATCACGTCCCCGAACGTTGGACGCTGACACGAGGCCCGGTGCGCTTTTCCGCCACCAACACGCCGTTCCGGCACCTGGGCTTTTTCCCCGACATGGGGGCGCAATGGGACTGGATGCGGGTGCGGACGGTGCCCGGCGCCCGTGTCCTCAACATGTTCGGCTATACCGGCGTCGGCAGCCTGATCGCCGCCGAGGCCGGGGCACAGGTGACCCATGTCGATGCGAGCAAGAAGGCGGTGGCGTCGGCGCGCGACAACGCGGCGCTGTCGGGTCTGGCCGATGCGCCAGTGCGCTGGCTGACCGACGACGCGTTGAAGTTCATGCGCCGCGAGGTCCGGCGCGGCAGCAAGTACGACGGCATATTGCTCGATCCGCCGAAATACGGTCGCGGTCCCGATGGCGAGATCTGGTCGCTGGAGCGTGACCTGCCCGAGCTGATGCACCTGGCTCGGCAGCTGCTCAGCAACAATGCGGCCTTCCTGGTGCTCACCGTCTACGCCATCCGCATGTCGGCGCTCGCCATCCACGCGCTGATGGACGAGGTCATGGCCGGCGCCGGCGGCAGCATCGCCAGCGGCGACATGGCGATTCGCGAGGACGGCCGCGGGCTGTTGCTGCCGACGGCGATCTTCAGCCGCTGGGCCGCCGCCTGAGGCGTCACGGCTTGCGCCGAAACGCCCAGACCAGTGCGGCGAGGCTGGTGACGATGGTGGCTAGGCCGATGAGCAAGGACTGATCGAGAATAATCATACGCGACTCCACTGCTCATATTGTTCCTGTTTTGTTCCTTGTAGGACAGAGCCGTTGCGACGAACCGAAGTGCATGGTGTCGCATGGAAAAATGCCGTGGCCGACGTGCGCCGGCCACGGCTTCCGGATCAATATGTCGCCAGCACGCGGCTGATTTCGTCGCCCTTGGCGGCCTTCAGCGCCGCGCATTGCGCCACCTGCTCCTTGGTCTGCGACAGCTCGAGTTCGCCGCCGCCGATCGTCTTGAGCTTGGGCTGCACCATCGCCTCGATCCGGCCGATCGCCGCCGTGTCGCAATAGCCGCGATACAGGCCGATGATCGAGGTGCGGGCAAAGCCGGGGTAGCTTTCCATGACCCGCGCGAAGTTGGTGTTGACGAAGTCGATCGTCGCGTCGCGCGCCGTCGGCTGGCTGCCCAGCATGCCGATGGTGCGCACCGTCTCGAGCGACTGGACCCCCGGGACCAGCGCCAGCCGCTGCGCCGCCGCGACCGCCGCCGCGCCCTCCGCCATGCCGATGGCAATGCTCGCCTGTGACCGGAACAGCGGGTCGTCGGACGCGATCATCCGCTTCGACAGGCTTTCCATGAACGCCACGCCGCCGTCCTGCACGGCCACTCCGAGCGCGACCTGGCGATAGCTCGGCTCGATTGCCGCCGCGTCGCCGCCGAGATAGGCCTTGATCGCGGCTAGCAGCTTGGCCCGGACGGCCGGGTCGCGGGCCTCCAGCGCCAGCAGCGACACCAGCGAGGCGCGCAACGTCTGCTGCGGCACCGTATCGGTGGCATGGGCGCCGCGGCGCGGTTCAAAACCCAGCGTCGCCAGCCGGGGGCCATAGATCGCCGCCATCATCCGGCGATATTGCGGCAGCTGCGCCGGTGTCAGCAGCGTGTCGCCGACCTCCTTGAGGTGATAGCCGATCGCCACCGCGGCGAGGCGCTCGGGATTGGCCGCCAGCGCCTTGGCACCGCGTGCCACCGTCGCGAAATCGGTCTTGCCGGCGGCGAAATCGGCCCACAGGCTGTCGGCGACCGCCATCGCGTCGCGGCCGGGCAGGGTCGGTGCCGCGTCGATCAAGGCGTTCCAGCCGCCAACCGGCGAAAACCGGTAATAGCCGGCGCCGCCGGCGTTGGGCATCAGCGCCGCGGCCGTCCCGACCAGCGGCGGCAGCGTCGCTTCGGTCTTGTCCAGCAGCGTGCAGGTGCGGCCCTCGCCGCGTGACAGGCACATCGGGATCGACCAGGTCCGCAGCATGCGATCGGTGGCGACCCCGATGGGGACATAGCGCGACTGGCGCAGACGGATGCCGTCGGGGCGGTCCTCGACGGTCACCACCGGCACGCCGGTCTGGTCGGTGAAGGTGCGCAGGGCCGGCACCAGGCGCGGGTCGCCCGCCGCCTCGCCGACCGACGCGAAGAAATCCTCTGCCGTGGCGTTGCCATGGGCATGGCGGCGCATGTGGAGCTGGACGCCGGCACGGAATTTCTCGGGGCCGACAAAGGCCTCGAACATCGAAACCACCTGCGCGCCCTTCTGGTAGGTGATGCTGTCGAACGAGCTGCCGATCTGGTCGTTGCGGTCGATGGTCTGGCGCATCGGCCGGCCGCGGCCGAGCGAATCGGTGTCCATGGCGTCGAAGGCGCCGGCGACTTCGCTGACGCCGATGCCGAGATCGCCGCGCCACAGGTCGCCGACCTTGTTGCCCATCCACGATGCAAAGCTCTCGTTGAGCCAGATGTCGGTCCACCAGGTCGGCGTCACCAGGTCGCCGAACCACTGGTGCGCCATCTCGTGCGCCGACACCTCGCCGAAACCGCGCAACTGGCTGGGCGGAGCGTCGTCGTCGAGCAGGATCAGGCTGTCGGAATAGATGATCAGCCCGGCGTTCTCCATCGCGCCGCCCTGGATCGGGGAGGCGAGGGCATCGAGTTTTTCATAGGGGTAGGGGCTGCCGAAATAGTCCTCGAGCAGCGCCAGCAGCCGGGGCGTCTCGCGCGCGGTGATCTGCATGCGCGGCGCCTGGCCCTTGGTGGCGATGACGCGGAATTCGAGCGGGGTCTTGCGCACGGCGTTGGCCGGGATGGTCGCCGACACCACATCGAACGGGCCGACGCCGACAGCGACGAGATAGGTCGGCAGCGGCTGGGTCGGCGCGAATTTGTGGACCGTCATCGCGCCCTTGGGGGTCGCCGAAACCTCGGGGGCATTGGCAAAGGCCTTGGCCGTGGTCGGCACGGTCAGCGTGACGGTGAACGGCGTCTTGAAACCCGGCTCGTCGAAGCCCGGGAACATGCGGCGGGCGTCGATCGGCTCCATCTGGGTCCAGGCGTACCAGTCATTGCCGACCTTGCCGTGGAACAGGCCTTCGGCGCCGGGCCGGAAGCCGGCGGCATAGTCGAGCGCAAAGGTGACCTTGCCCGCCGGCATCGGCGACGCGAGATCGAGCCGGGCGACGCCGCTGCTGTCGACCTCGGTATAGCGGGCGGTAACGGTCTTGCCGCCGGCGGTGGCGGTGGCGCGGCTGACCTTCAGGTCGCGGCCGTGGAGGAAGACCGTCGATGTCGCTGTCGCCAGCGTCGCATCGATTTCGGTATGGCCGGTAAACGTCGGCTTGGCCGGGTCGACGGTCAGGTCGAGCCTATAGGCCGTCGGCGTCACCCCGGCGGGCAGCCGGCCGAGCGGCGGCGCCGGCGCAGCGGCGATGGCCAGCACGGCCGAAGTGGCGAGGAATGCGGACGCCAGATAGTTCATTTTGTTACGCAGCCTTTTCCGAGAAGGCCGGAACTTGCCCCGCCGCAGCGGCGGGGGCAAGGCGGGTTCAGCGTCCGCGCGCAGCGCCGATGGAATCGGCCGCGACCAGCAGCGACAGGGCCAGCAGCCCCAGGTCCTTCAGCAGGAAATGCCCGGCGCCGCCGAAAAATCCGAACAGGCCGCGGGCGGGGTCGAAAACGCCGGGGGTCGACAGCAGGAAAGACAGGGTCATCAGGAACAGCCCGGCCGACAGCAAGCCGCCTACGGCCGACAGCCGCGGCGCCAGCGGCCGCGCCGCGATCAGGGCGCCGATACCGAGCTCGATGCATCCGAGGGCCTGGGAAAACTGCATCGGCGATGCAAGCCCGTACACCCAGCCGAGGAACGGGCTCGGCTTGACGATGTCGACAAGTGCCGTCGCCTCCCCGGTGGTAAACTTCGACAGTCCGAAGACGAGATAGATCAGCGCCAGGGCAAGGGTGCCGATGGCAAGCCCGGTCCGGGCGAGGGGATCACGCCCGGCAACGTCGTGGGTGATCGAGACGTCGGGGGCTGCCATCGAAATCGCTCCTGTCGTCCCGGCCTTTGCGATGCCGGGACGACAGGACATTCGTTCCGCGATGCCTGCCGGTTACAGGATGAACTTCGACAGATCGGTATCCCGCGCGATGGCGCCGAGCTCGCGCTCGACATAGGCGGCGTCGATGGTCACCGCCTCGCCGGCGCGTTCGCTGGCGTCGAAGCTGAGCGATTCGAGCAGCTTTTCCATCACCGTCTGCAGCCGCCGGGCGCCGATGTTCTCGACCGCGTCGTTGACCTGTGCGGCGGTGCGGGCGATCGCGTCGATGCCGTCGCTCGTCAGGCTGAGCGTCACGCCCTCGGTGCCGAGCAACGCCGTATACTGGCGGATCAGCGACGCCTCGGTATCGGTCAGGATGCGCTTGAAATCCTCATAGGTCAGGCCCTTCAGCTCGACGCGGATAGGCAGCCGGCCCTGCAGTTCGGGCAGCAGGTCGCTGGGTTTCGACACATGGAATGCCCCCGAGGCGATGAACAGGATGTGGTCGGTCTTCACCGGGCCGTATTTCGTCGCGACGGTGGTGCCCTCGATCAACGGCAGCAGGTCGCGCTGCACGCCTTCGCGGCTGACCGAGCCGCCGCGGACGTCGGAAACGGCGATCTTGTCGATCTCGTCGAGGAACACGATGCCGTTGGCCTCGGCGCTGCGCACCGCCTCGCGGGCGATGTCGTCGTCGTCGAGCCGCTTGTCCGATTCCTCGGCGAGCAGCGCCTCCCAGGCGGCCTCCACCTTCATCTTGCGGCGCTTGGTGCGGCCGCCCATCGCCTTGCCGAGCATGTCGCCCAGGTTGATCATGCCGACCTGGCCCGGCTGCATGCCGGGCATCTCGAAGGCCGGCGGATTGTCGGCAACCTCGATCTCGACCTCGCGGCCCTTGAGGTCGCCGTTGCGGAAGCGGTCGCGAAACGCCAGCCGCGTCGCCTCGCTGGCGTCCTTACCGACCAGCACGTCGAGCAGTCGGCCTTCGGCGGCGGCTTCGGCGGCGTCCTTGACGCCGGCGCGGCGGTTCTCGCGGACCAGGCGGATCGATTCCTCGACCAGGTCGCGGACGATCGAATCGACGTCGCGGCCGACATAGCCGACCTCGGTGAACTTGGTCGCCTCGATCTTGAGGAATGGCGCATTGGCCAGCTTGGCGAGGCGCCGGCTGATCTCGGTCTTGCCGCAGCCGGTGGGCCCGATCATCAGGATGTTCTTGGGCGTCACCTCGTCGCGCAGGTCGTCGCCGAGCCGCTGCCGGCGCCAGCGGTTGCGCAGCGCGACGGCGACGGCCTTCTTGGCGTCGTCCTGCCCGACGATGTGGCGATCGAGCGCGGCGACGATCTCGCGCGGGGTCAGGCCCGCTTCATCGACGGCAACCGGGTTCATGGCGTTCACTTGTCCTCTCCTGCCGCGATGGTTTCGACGGTCAGCTGGTCGTTGGTGTAGATGCACAGTTCGGCAGCGATCGCCATCGCGCGGCGGGCGATGTGCTCGGCATCCTGGTCGGTGTCGGCCAGCGCCCGGGCGGCGGCGAGCGCATAGTTGCCGCCCGATCCGATGGCGGCGACCCCGCCCAGCGGCTCCAGCACGTCGCCGGTGCCGGTCAGCACCAGGGTCACGTCCTTGTCGGCGACGATCATCATCGCCTCGAGCCGGCGCAAGTAGCGATCGGTGCGCCAGTCCTTGGCGAGCTCGACGGCGGCGCGCGTCAATTGCCCGGGATAGCGCTCGAGCTTGGCCTCCAGCCGTTCGAACAGGGTGAAGGCGTCGGCGGTGGCACCGGCAAAGCCGCCGATGACGAGGCCGCCGGGGCCGAGGCGGCGGACCTTCTTGGCATTGGGTTTCATCACGGTGTTGCCCATCGTCACCTGGCCGTCGCCGGCGATGGTGACATGGCCGTTCTTGCGCACCGACACGATCGTCGTGCCGTGCCAGTCGGAAAAATCTGCCATTTTGGAAAATGTGCTTTCGGTTGAATTCTGCTGTCCGCATCGATGTAGGAAGGTTTCGGCCCGAGAAAAGACCTGCCAAAGCTGACGGCATGGCAACGTTCGGGGGCAACTGCTAAGCCCCGGCGATGGCAGCACCCGGCACCCTGATCGTCCATGATCTTCGCAGCGCGCGATCGCGGCCGCCGCGCGGCCTGCTCGTCGAAATCTGGCACTGGTGCGGGCGGGCATTCCTCGGTCTGGGCGGCTGGCGCATTGCCGGCGACTGGCCCGCGGATCACAAGGTCGTCGTCACCGCCGGCCCGCATACGTCGAACTGGGACGGCATCTGGATGATCGCCGCCGCTGCGAAATGGCGCATCCGGCTCAACTACATGGGCAAGAAGAGCCTGACCGAGGGGCCGCTCGGCGGCATCGTCAAATGGACCGGCTGTGTCCCCATCGATCGCACCAAGAGCAATGCCGTGGTGCAGAGCATGGTCGACGCCTTTGCCGCCGCCGACGACCTGGTTCTGGTGGTGCCACCCGAAGGCACCCGCGACGCCGTCGACAAATGGAAATCGGGATTTTACCACATCGCCGTCGCGGCGGGCGTGCCGATCACCTTTGCGGTCATGGACTATGCGACCAAGACCGTCAGCCTGCCGGCGACGCTGTGGCCGAGCGGCGACTATGACCGCGACCTGCCGATCATCCAGAGCTATTACGCGCCGGCCCGGGGGAAATACCCCGACAAGTTCGTGATGACCGGGCGATAGCCTGCGGCGTCAGGCGCGGCAGGCCTTCACCGTCGCCGGATCGACGGTCGGGCCAGGCCGGAAGATCGCCAGATAGCCGGGCTTCAAGTCGGCGATCGACACCAGGTCATAGCCGACGGCCTTGACCTCGCAGACCAGCAGCGCCTTGGGCATGCCGTGCGAATCCGTCGGCCGGTCGAGGTCGACGACGGCGATGCGGCCGCCCGGCTTCAGGCTGGCGCGCAGCTTGTAGAGCAGGTCGTAGGGCTGGGCGATCTCGTGGTACATGTGGATCAGCAGGGCGGTATCGACGCTGCGCGGCGGCAGCCGGGGATCGACCGGCGAGCCGAGCACGAAGGTCACGTTCTTCAGGCCGGCGCGGCGCACCCGGGTGCGCAACTTTGCAACATAGGACGGCACGATGTCCTGCGCGATGACCTTGCCGCGCGGTCCGACCACCGGCGACACGCGGACGGTGTAATAGCCGCTGCCGGCGCCGATGTCGGCGACGGTCTGGCCGGGGCCGATGCCGAGCAGCCGGATGACCTGCGCCGCCTCGCCGGCGCGATCGCGGCTGTCTTCATTGGCCCAGGACGAGCTGACGATCCGCGCGACCTCGCGCTGGGGCAGGGGAAAGGCAATGGCCGGCACGGCGACCAGCAGCGGGACAAGAAACAACATACGCATGGCAATTGATTAGCCGGTCAGCGCGGCGCTGGCCATATGCATCAGGCGCGGCGGCCGCGCCGCTTGTCCGCACCTCAGGCGCGGCGTCCGCGCCGCTTGTCCGCAAGCGTCGTCTCGCGCCGGGGTTCGGCGACGCTGCCCCCGCTGACCGACAGTTGCCGCCAGCGGTTCATCTGCGCCATGAACTGCCCGAGGTCGTTGCCCGACAGCTGCATGCCGCCGGTGAACTTCAGCTGCATCGGGTTGATGACCCGGCCGCGGAACCAGGTTTCGTAATGAAGATGCGGCCCGGTCGAGATGCCCGTCGAGCCGACATAGCCGATGACCTGGCCCTGGCCGACACTTTGCCCGGCGCGCACCGCAAAGCGCGACAGATGGGCATAGGCGGTGTTCAGTTCCTTGTTGTGCTTCAGCATGATGTAGTTGCCATGGCCGCCGTGGCGCCCGGCAAAGCCGACGACGCCGCTGGCCGCGGCATAGATCGGGCTGCCCCAGGGTGCGCCGAAATCGACCCCCTGGTGCATGCGCGAATAGGCCAGCAGCGGGTGAAAGCGCATGCCGAAGCCCGATGTCAGCCGCGCGCCATCGACGGGGGTGCGCATCAGGCCCTTGCGCACGCTGTCGCCGCCGGCGCGGAAATACTGCGGCTTGCCGCCGAAATCCCAGCGGCCGATCTCGATCGGCTCCTTGCCGGTGCGCGACAGGCCGGCGAACAGCAGCTCGCCATGGCGGATATCGCCGGTCTCGGCCTTGTCCTGGGCAATGACGATGTCGAAGCGCGCCCGCTTGTCGACGCCATGCTGGAAATCGACGGCATAGCCCAGGGTCTTCACATAGGCATTGGCCAGCCGGGCCGGAATGCCGGCACCGCGCAGCGACCGTTCGATGTTGCCGCCGGCAAGGCCCTGGACCCGCAGCGGCGTCGAATCGACGGCGATCGGGATCTTGCGGAGGACGAGCGCTCCGTCCTGCCGCGCCACCGCCAGCCGCAGGTCGAAGGCGGCGCGAAAGCCGAGCAGTTCCAGCGGGCGGGGCACGCTGCGGGTTTCGCGGCGGCCGAGCACCAGGTCCATGTCGGTCCCGCCGGGCAGCGAGCCGAGATTGGTCAGCGGGCGCACCAGCGCGACGACGCTGGCGATATCGGCCTGGCCGACCCCGGCCCGGCGCAGCACGCTTTCGAAATTGTCGCGGCTGTTGAGGCGTGCCGTCAGCTCCAGCCGCGGCCGTTCCGGCGCTTCGGCGAGCGGGACGACAAGGCGATTGTTGGGAATGGGCTCGACGCCGGTGGCGCCACCGCGGGCCAGCGGCGCGATCGCCTGGGGCCGCAGCATCTCGCGCTGGGTGGGCGTCAGCGCGGTGTGCGCCGGCTCGCGGATCGGCACGACGCCGCTGCCGAGCCACAGGGCCGTGCCGCACAGCGCCGTGCAGGCACCCAGCCCCAACCACCAGGCGCGGCTGCCGATGGCATCGCCGAGATCGAGGGTCAGTTCGGTGCCGAGGCCGATGCCTTCGAAACCCAGGTTGCGACGGGCGACAAAACCGCGCCAATCGGGTGTGGCAAAGCGGCGCGGGCCGGCACGCGACAACGGTACCGCGAGCGCGGCCGAACCGTTTCCGGCATGCAATTCCGGCTGGAACAAGCGTGTTTCCCCCACGGGCCGTCCAATATGATGGAATCCTTGAATCATTCGGGCTGCCTGTGTCAATCCTGCAACGGCGCCGAAAATGCAGCATGCGACGAGGCGATGGTCTTTGAACGGTCACTTGAATCGCGCGTTGTTGCATGCGAGTCTTTCAATAACAGGCGATTTGCAAAGGACGCGATGCGCGGACAGCAAACCAGTCCACGGCCAGTCACAGCCCCTGCGGGCCGGTTGCCGTCGCCATGCATTCACCCCAGATTGACCGGGTGACGACACGTCCGACCTTTTCTGCTGCCTCGGCCCGCGCCATGGGCCGTAACGCCGGTGCCGGCATTTCCTCGGCGAACGTCACCGCCGTGCTCGGGCCGACCAACACCGGCAAGACCCATCTCGCCGTCGAACGGCTGTGCGGCCATGCCAGCGGCATCATCGGCTTTCCGCTGCGGCTGCTCGCCCGCGAGGTCTATGAAAAGGTCGTCGCCATCAAGGGCGAGAAACTGGTCGCGCTGATCACCGGCGAGGAAAAGATCGTGCCCGAGGGCGCACGCTATTTCCTGTGCACGGTCGAATCGATGCCGACCGACCGCGACGTGGCGTTCGTCGCCATCGATGAAGGCCAGGTCGCCGCCGATCCCGAGCGTGGGCACGTGTTCACCGACCGGCTGCTCCACGCCCGCGGCTATGCCGAAACCATGATCCTCGGCTCCGAAACGCTGCGGCCGCTGATCAGGAAGCTCCTGCCCGATGCCGAGATCATCACCCGGCCACGCTTTTCGACATTGAGCTATGCCGGCTCGAAAAAGCTGTCGCGCCTGCCGCGCCGCTGCGCCATCGTCGCCTTCACCGCCACCGAGGTCTATGCGCTGGCCGAGATGCTGCGCCGGCAAAAAGGCGGCGCCGCCGTCGTCATGGGCAGCCTGTCCCCGCGCACCCGCAACGCCCAGGTGGCGATGTACCAGTCGGGCGAGGTCGACTACCTCGTCGCCACCGATGCCATCGGCATGGGGCTCAACATGGATATCGCCCATGTCGCCTTTGCCTCGCTCGGCAAGTTCGACGGGCGCCGCCAGCGCCGGCTGACGCTCGGTGAAATGGCCCAGATCGCCGGCCGCGCCGGGCGCTACCAGAAGGACGGCACCTTCGGCACGGTGCAGCTCGGCACCGCGGCCGCGGCGGCCTTCACGCCGGAGGAGATCGAAGGGCTGGAGGGCCATCGCTTCGAAGCGCTCGAGCATCTGGTCTGGCGCAACACCAGTCTGGATTTCAATACGCTGCCCCGGCTGATCGGCGCGCTCGATGCCCGGCCGCCGCGGGTCGAGCTGCAGCGCGGCGACGATGCCATCGACCTGGCGGTACTCAAGCGCCTCGCCGGCGAGCCCTGGGTCATGGAGCGCACGCCGGGGCCGCGCGGGGTGTCGCGGCTGTGGGCGGCGTGCGGCCTGCCGGATTATCGCAAGACCGGCGCCGAACAGCACGCCCGGCTGGTCGGCCGCGTGTTCCGGCACCTGTCCGAAGGCGACGGCAAGCTGCCGGAGGCGTGGATCGCCAGCGAACTCGCGCATCTCGATCGCGTCACCGGCGATGTCGAGACGCTCGCCGATCGCATTGCCGGGGCGCGCACCTGGACCTATGTCGCGCATCGCCCCGACTGGCTCGCCGATGCGCCGCATTGGGCGGACCGCACCCGGGCGGTCGAGGATCGGCTGTCGGACGCGCTCCATGCCGCGCTGACCCAGCGGTTCGTCGATCGCCGCACCGCGGTGCTGCTGCGCGACCTGAAGGCGCGCGGCCAGGATCAGCGGGTCGAGATCGATCCCGATGGGTCCGTCGCGGTCGAGGGCGAAGTCATCGGCCGGCTCGATGGCTTTCGCTTCACCGTCGACCAGCAGGCGCGCGCCGGCGAACAGCGGCTGCTGCTGGCGGCAGCCGAACGCTATCTGGTCAAGGAGCTGGCACGCCGCGCCGCCGCGCTGGTCGAGGCGGCGGATGATGCCTTTGCGCTCGATTTCACCGGCAAGATGCCGCCCCGGCTGTTGTGGGACGGCGCCCGTATCGGCGCGCTGCGCAAGGGCCGCGATGCGATGACGCCGCGGCTGGAGCTCGACCGCTCGCTGGCCAGCCTGTCGATCGACGATCGCCGCCGGGTCGGGGCGCGGCTGGAACAATGGTTTGCGGCGGCGCTGGCCCGCGAGCTCGGCCCCCTGGTGCGGCTGGCGGCGCTGCGCGACCAGGTGTCGCCGGTGGCGCGCGGCCTCATCGTGCGGCTGGTCGAGACGCTGGGCGCGCTGCGGCGCGGCGATGCCTGCGAGCAGGTCGAGGCCTTGCCACGCGCCGACCGGCAGGCGCTGACGGCGGCGGGCGTGCGGCTGGGCGTCGTCCATGTCTATGTGGCGGCGACCTTGCGGCCGGAGGCGACGCGCTGGCGGCTGGCGCTGTGGGCGGTGTGGAACGACATCGCCATGCTGCCGCCGCTGCCCCAGCCGGGCCGGGTCAGCATTACCGCCGATGAAAACCTGCCCGCAGGCTTTCTGGAAGCCGCCGGGTTCTGGCGCATCGGCACCGAGGCGGTGCGCATCGACATGGTCGATCGCCTGGCGCGCGCCATCCATGGCCGGCGCGAGGGCCGGGCGCCGTTCATCCCCGATCCCAATTGGGCGGCGTCGGCCGGGCTGACCCGGGACGGGTTGGCGCGGCTGATGCGCGCCCTTGGTTATCGCCTGCAGCTGGTCGACGGCGCGGCACATTTCGCCTGGCGCGGCCATCGCCGCGCGGCACCCCCCAACGATGTCGGCAGCGCAGCCGGGACGCTGCCGACGTCGCCGTTTTCCATCCTGGCGAGCATGAAGGGCAGGTAGCATTTGGTTTATGGCGCAGGGCTTCGGCTCGACAAATGGTTGTGGTTTGCGCGGCTCGCCAAATCACGCTCTGCGGCGCAAAACCTGTGCGAGAGCCGACGATTGCGGATCGACGGCAGGGTGATCGATCGGGCGTCGGCGCTGGTCCGGGCTGGATCGGTGCTCAGTTTCCCTCGCGACGATGAAGTCATCGTGGTGCGGGTGGAGGGCCTCGCCGATCGGCGCGGGCCCTATGAAGAGGCCCGGCACCTCTATACCGACCTGTCGCAGCGCAGCCCGGCGCGCGCTCAAGCATTGACGACGGTATCGGCCTCGTTCTAGCAGCGGGCAACGGCAATTCTGGCAGGGCGTGCCCTGCCGCAAACGGTGCGGGCGCGACCCGCGGGGGAGAGACAATGGCGTACGTGGTCACCGAAGCCTGCATCAAGTGCAAGTATATGGATTGCGTCGAGGTGTGCCCGGTCGACTGTTTCTACGAAGGCGAGAACATGGTCGTCATCAATCCCAACGAGTGCATCGACTGCGGCGTCTGCGAGCCGGAATGCCCGGCGGAGGCGATCCTGCCCGACACCGAGGGCGGCCTCGAGAAGTGGATGGAGCTGAACGCCACCTTCTCGGCGCAATGGCCCAACATCACGATGAAGGGCGACAGCCCGGACGACGCCGATTCGCACAAGGGCGAAGAAGGCAAGTTCGACAAGTATTTCTCCGACAAGCCGGGTTCGGCGTCCTGATCGCCACGCGGCCCTGACAGATTTTGCGATGATGCCGGTGGCCATGCTGCCGGCATCGTCGTTTTTGGTCCGGACATGAAATTTTTGGCATGAAATAGGCCAATATCGTCGGAACAGTAGAAATCCGGCACTTTTCGTGCTATGTCGATCGTGTGACGGTGAACAAACCACCGCCGCGGTCGCCGGTTCTGTCGCCAACTGCCCCCTGCCGGGTCGGCGGCGAACCACATGGTACAACTGGCAGGTCGCCCGGACTAGAACATCGTGAGTGATCGCCGCCACCCGAACCGTGGCGTTGGCGAGGTGCCCCTTGCTCATGGACCGGTGCGCAGGAAGGAATGGATATCCATGGCAATCGCCAAGCCGCTCGGCTTTGAAGTCGGTGACTATGTCGTTTACCCGAAACATGGCGTCGGTCGTGTCGTCGAGCTGCAACGCTCCGAGATCGCCGGCACCACCCTCGAGCTGTTCGTTCTGCGTTTCGAAAAGGAACGCATGACCCTGCGCGTTCCCACCAACAAGGCGGAAGCCGTCGGCATGCGCAAGCTGTCGAGCCAGGCGACGCTGACCGAGGCGCTGACCACGCTGAAGGGCAAGCCGCGGATCAAGCGCACCATGTGGTCGCGCCGCGCCCAGGAATATGAAGCCAAGATCAACTCGGGCGATCTCGTCTCGATCGCCGAGGTCGTCCGCGACCTGCATCGCGCCGAAGACCAGCCGGAGCAGAGCTATTCCGAGCGCCAGATCTATGAAGCGGCCATCGGTCGCCTGGCCCGCGAGCTTGCCGCGATGGAGAACATCGACGAGCCGGCAGCGCAGCTGAAGATCGAACAGGTGCTCAAGGCCGCCTGACGTAGGTCGGGGGGCGGCCGGACCGGTTGATGGGGCAGCAGCAGTGGATCGCGGTGTTCAAGCCGCTGCTCTACTCGCTGCTGTTCGCCAACATCTTCCTGTTCATCCGCGAGGCCAGCCCGACCAAGGCGATCGACGAAGTCGGCTGGCTGTTGCTGCTGGCGGTGTTCGAGTGGGAAACCCGCTCCGCCAACGCTGGCCGGGCGGTGTCACGCTGGGCGGTGGCGGTCGAACTCGCCGGCTATTTCCTCGCCGTCTATGCGCTTGTGCAATATGCCCGCACCGGCGAGTGGCTCGACCTTGGCAATTCGATCGTCTGGCTGGCGATTTCGGCGCTGATCGTCCTCGACGTGCTGCGGCCGGTGGCCGCCGGCAGTGCCGCGTCGCGTCGGCGCCTGTGGATGAAGGTGCCGCTCTACGCCGCCACGCTGCTGTTTGCGCTGGCTTGGGGCGTGACCGGCATCTGGCTCGACTTCTGGG
Source organism: Alphaproteobacteria bacterium (assembly GCA_003241875.1). GTDB lineage: Bacteria > Pseudomonadota > Alphaproteobacteria > Sphingomonadales > Sphingomonadaceae > Sandarakinorhabdus. The sequence goes on along the minus strand of QBLU01000018.1, from coordinate 62,187 downwards.
ATGCCCTGCTCTGGATCCTTTGCTTCTTCATCATTGAAATCAACATCTTCCGCATCGAGGCCGGCGTCGCAAGGGGTCTTGCCAGCGCCCGCTGATTGTGTATTATCCGGCTAGTACACAACGTCGCAAGGATTGGTTCGATGGTTCTCCGCCCGGTATCGCTGGCGCTGCTCGCCCTGGTTTCGGCATCGGCCGCTGCAGCGGCGCAGCGCGATTTTCCGGCCACGGGGTTCGACAGGGTCTCGGCGTCGGGGTCCGAGGACATCACGATCACCACCGGCAAGGCCGCCTCGGTCGTCGCCACCGGCCCGCAGGAACGTCTCGACCGGCTGCGGATACGCGTTGAAAACGGCACCCTGAAGATCGACCACAAGCCGGGCGGCAGCTGGAGCTGGGGCCGCGACGACCAGGTCCGCATCGCCATCACCATGCCGGTGCTGCACGGCGTCCATGCCAGCGGTTCCGGCAACATGACGGCCGACAAGGGCAGCGGCCCGGCCTTCGAGGGCAGCCTGTCGGGATCGGGCGACCTCAAGATCGCGCGCATCGACAGCCCGACCGTCACGCTGCGCACGTCGGGATCGGGCGACATTGCCGCCGCCGGCCAGTGCCGCGATGCCAAGGTTTCGATTTCGGGCAGCGGCAACATGGCGCTGCCGGCCCTGGCCTGCACCAACATCAACATCGCGATCAGCGGTTCGGGTGACGTGGAGGCGCGTGCCACCGGGGCCGCCGACATCCGCATTTCCGGCTCCGGCGATGTCGTCATTGCCGGCGACGCCAGGTGCATGTCGCGCACGTCGGGAAGCGGCGACGTCACCTGCAGCTGATCAGGGCCAGCTGCGCACCACGGCGTCGGGATCGGGCCGCGGCCGCTCCTCGAGCGGCCGGGCCGGGGTGCCGACGAATACAAAGCCGGCGATGCGCTCGCCCGGCTCTCCCACCAGCGCGTGGACGGCCGGCGAATAGGCCGCCCAGCCGGTCAGCCAGTTGGCGACGAAACCCTCGGCATGGGCGGCGTTGAGCAGCTGCATGATGGCGGCGCCGACCGACAGTTCCTGCTCGAACGCCGGAATGTGGCTGTCGACCGGGTGCGCCAGCACAACGACGAGGCAGGGCGCCTGGGCGCCGAAATCCAGCGCCGCCTCGCGCTCCAGCCGCCCCGCCTCGGGCTTGTCGGCCACATAAGCGGCCCCGAGCGCGGCGGCGAAATCGGCACGGTGAGCGTCGGCGATGGTCACGAACCGCCACGGCGCCAGCTTGCCGTGGTCGGGCACGCGCATGGCCGCCCCCAGTATGGCACGCAGCTGGGCGGCATCGGGGCCGGGCGCCACCATGTCGCGCGCCTTTCCCGAACGGCGGGTGGCGAGCAGCGTCGCTGGGGATG
>QBLU01000018.1:52500-60790 GCA_003241875.1 Alphaproteobacteria bacterium | reverse complement strand
GTCGTTGAAACCGGTCATGCCGGCGCTTCTATCGCGCCGCTTGCGCCGGCGCCACTTCGCTCGCTATCGTGACGGCATTAACCGGCCGCCAATCGCCGGATCAAGGGTTCGGGAGTTCCACATTTGACCGACATTGCCGCCGCTGGGCCGGTCGCCGATACGCGACCGCAATGGTTCGGCCACCCTGCGCAATTGGCGCGGCTGTTCACCACCGAGATGTGGGAACGCTTCGGGTTCTACGGTATGCGGGCGCTGCTGGTCCTCTACCTGACCCAGCATTTCATCTTCAGCGATCGCGTCGGCAGCGGCATGTACGGCGCGTACATGAGCCTGGTGTACCTGACGCCATTCATCGGCGGCTTGCTGGCCGATCGCTACCTCGGGTCGAAGCGCGCGGTGAAATTCGGCGCTCTGGTGATGTCGGCCGGCTATCTGATGCTGTGCTTCGGCGGCGAGACGGCAACGCCCTTTGCCACCTATGACGGCACCCGCCACGAGGTGACCATCGCGAAAACGGCCGCCGGCACCGACGGGCAGTTCGTCGTCGACGCCGGGCAGCGGCTCCAGATCAAGGGCCGCGAGGATGGCGCCGTAGACCTGATCGCGCCCGACGGGACCGCGGTGCGGACACTGCCCAAGGGCGGCTTTGCCAGCGATGCCGAGCGTTCGCCGCTGTATGTCGGCGTCATGATGCTGGCGCTGTCACTGATCGTCATCGGCAACGGCTTCTTCAAGCCCAACATCTCGACGATGGTCGGCTCGCTTTATGACAAGACCGACAACCGCCGGGATGCCGGTTTCACCATCTTCTACATGGGCATCAACCTGGGGTCGCTCGCCTCGCAGATCCTGTGCCCGTTCCTTGCCGTCGCCTTCGGCTGGTGGGCGGGCTTCGGCCTCGCCGCCGCCGGCATGCTGGTCGCTTGGGCGCTCATCCAGTTCGATGGCGGCAAGCTCGACGGCTATGGCGAGGCGCCGGCAAGTTCGACGGCGCGCGACCGCTCGCGGCTGATCTACCTGGCCTCCTTTGCCGCCGTGGTCATTCCCTGGCTGCTGTTTTCAAACACGCTGAATGCCCCGGCGCCGGTCGCCGGCGAAGGCATCGGCGGTTATCTGCTGGCGCTGCCGATCCTCGGCAAGGCGCTGTTCGTCACCTTCGTCATCGGCCTGCCGGCGATCCTCGTCTGGTCGTACAAGGCCGGCAGCAAGGCGGAATTCCAGATGATGGTCGCCGCCATGGTGCTGATCGTCTTCAACGTCACCTTCTGGACGCTGTTCGAACAGGCCGGATCGTCGCTGACGCTGTTTGCCGACCGCAACACCAACCTGTCGGTGTTCGGCCTGTTCAGCATCAGCGCCGGCCAGACCCAGTTCTTCAACGCGCTGTTCATCGTCCTGCTGGCGCCGCTGTTCAGCGCCATGTGGATCGCGCTGGCCAAGCGCGGCCTCGAACCCGGCATTCCGGTCAAGTTCGGCATCGCGCTGGTCGGTGTCGGCGCCGGCTTCCTGTTCCTCGTCTGGGGCACCAGCTTTGCCGGGCCCGATTTCAAGGTCGGGCTGTGGTGGCTGGCGGGGCTCTACCTGATCCATTCGATGGCGGAACTGTGCATCTCGCCGGTCGGCCTCAGCATGATCACCAAGCTGTCGATCGCCCGCATCGTCGGCATGATGATGGGCGTCTGGTTCCTGTCGATCTCGGTCGCGCAATATGTCGGCGGCATCGTCGCCCAGTTCGCCAGCGTCGAGACGGTCGGCGGCGAAGTCACCAACCTGTCGGTCAGCCTGTCGACCTATGCCGGTGTGTTCCAGACCATCGGCATCGCCTCGGCGCTGATCGGCGGGGTGTTGCTGCTGGTCTCGCCGCTGCTCAAGCGCTGGATGCACGGGGTCAAATGATGCGATTTCTCCCCCTTGCCGGCCTGCTGCTCGTCGCCGGCTGCGCCACCACCGACAAGCCGCAACCCGCCACGGCCGGTACCAAGCCCGGCGACATCGTGTCGGTGCCGCTCGATCCGTTCCCCTCGACCTACCGCGCCTATGCCGGCGTCACGACGGTCATCCAGAACGCCACCGTCTATGACGGTACCGGCAAGAAGTTCGCGCCCGGCGCGGTGCGGCTGGAGAACGGCAAGGTCGCCGAAATCGGCGCCAGCGTCGCCATTCCGGCCGGTGCGACGGTCATCGACGCCCAGGGCAAGTACGTTACCCCGGGTGTCATCGACATCCACAGCCACCTCGGCGACTACCCCAGCCCCGGCGTGGAGGCCGTGTCGGACGGCAACGAAGCCACCAGCCCGTCGCGCGCCGAGGTCTGGGCCGAACATTCGGTGTGGCCGCAGGATGCCGGCTTTGCCCGCGCGCTGGCCGGCGGCGTCACCACGTTCCACGTCCTCCCCGGTTCCGCCAACCTGTTCGGCGGCCGCGGCGTCACGCTGAAGACCGTCTATGGCCGCACCGCGCAGGAAATGAAGTTCCCGCAGGCCCCCTACAGCCTCAAGATGGCGTGCGGCGAGAACCCCAAGCGTGTCTATGGCAGCCGCAACCAGCTGCCGGCGACGCGCATGGGCAACATCGCCTATGACCGCCAGACCTGGTCCGACGCCGTCATCTACAAGCGCAAATGGGACGATTACACCCGCCGCGCCAAGGCCGGCACCGCCAAACCCACCGACGCACCTCGCCGCGAGATCGCCGGCGACACGCTGATGGGGGTGCTCAACGGGCAGATTCTCGTCGAAAACCACTGCTATCGCGCCGATGAGATGGCCAATGTCATCGATATGAGCCACGAGTTCGGGTACAAGGTCACCGCGTTTCACCACGCCGTCGAAAGCTACAAGATCGCCGATCTGCTCGCCAAGGAGGGCATTTGCAGCGCCATGTGGGCCGATTGGTACGGGTTCAAGATGGAAAGCTATGACGGTATTCGCGAGAATATCGCGCTGGTCGACCATGCCGGCGCCTGTGCCATCGTCCATTCCGACGATGCCAACGGCATCCAGCGCCTGAACCAGGAGGCGGCAAAGGCCATGGCGGCGGGCAATCGCATGGGCTTCGGCATCACGCCGGAACGCGCCTGGACCTGGCTTTCGCTCAATCCGGCCAAGGGCCTTGGCATCGCCGATCGCACCGGCAGCCTCGAACCCGGCAAGATGGCCGATGTCGTCTTGTGGAACGGCAACCCCTTCTCGGTCTATTCGCGCCCCGAAAAAGTCTGGATCGACGGGGCGGTGATGTACGACTGGGCCGACGCCAAACGCCGTCCGATGGCCGATTTCGAGCTCGGCCAGCCCGGCGCGGGAGACCCGAAATGAGGCGTTTTGCCCTTCTCGTCGCCGCGTTGCTGGCCTCGCCGGCGCTCGCCGCAACCTATGCCATCACCGGCGGCACCGTCGCCACCGCGGTCGGCGACACCGTCATCGCCAACGGCACCGTCATTGTTCGCGACGGCCGCATCATCGCGGTCGGTGCCGGATTGCCGGTCCCGGCGGGTGCGACCGTCATCGATGCCACCGGCAAATACGTCACGCCCGGCCTCATCACCGCCATGTCGACCCTCGGCATCACCGAGGTCGAGGGGGTGCGGCAGACCAATGATGCCAGCGCGCGCACCACGCCATTCTCTGCCGCCATCGACGTGACGCCGGCCATCAACCCGATGTCGCCACCGATTGCCGTCAGCCGCATGGGCGGCATCACCCGCGCCATCGTGGGGCCGGAGGCGTCGAACGAGATTTTCGGCGGGCAGGGGGCCATCATCAGCCTCGCCGACCGCACCGATATCCTCGTCCGCGGCCAGGCGTTCCAGCTGATCGAGCTCGGCGAGGACGGCGCCCGCACCGCCGGCGGCTCGCGCCCGGCAGCCTGGCTCAACCTCCGCAACGGCTTTGCCGAGGCGCAGCGCTATGCCCGCAACCCGGCGGCGTTCGATTCGGGCCGCGACCGCGACTCGCTGATCAAGCGGCTCGACGCCGCCGCGCTGGTGCCGGTCGTCGAGGGCCGGGTGCCGGCGGTGTTCCATGTCGAGCGTGCCAGCGACATCACCGGGGTGCTGGGCCTCACCCGCGAGTTCCCGCGGCTGCGCATCATCCTCATCGGCGCCCGCGAAGGCTGGCTGGTGGCCGACAAGATCGCGGCCGCCAGGGTACCCGTCATCACCCTGACGCTGCACGATCTGCCCGACAGTTTCGAGACTCTGGCCTCGACGCGCTCCAATGTCGGCCGGCTTGTCGCTGCCGGCGTTACCGTCGGCCTGGGGGTTTTCCAGGGCGATTCGGGCGCGCAGCCACGCAACCTGCCCTATTATGCCGGCAATGCGGTGGCCCAGGCGGCGGTTCCGGGGGGCATCGGCCTTACTCGCGCCCAGGCATTGGCGACGATCACCAGCGCGCCGGCGCGGATCTTCGGCCTCACCGACCTGGGTTCGCTCGAGGTCGGCAAGCGCGGCGATGTCGTTGTCTGGGACGGTGACCCGCTGGAATTGACCTCTGCCCCCGTCGCTGTGCTCATCGACGGGGTGCCGCAGCCGATGACATCACGGCAGACGCTGCTGCGCGACCGCTATCGCGACCTCGCCCCCGGCGCGCTTCCGCTGCAGTACAACAAGTGAGCGACCTCGGCCTCCTCATCCTCGCGGTATCGCTGTTCGTCGGTGGGCATGAACTGCTGTCGCATCCGCTGCGCGCGCCGCTGGTGGCAAGGCTGGGGGAAAAGGGCTTTTCGCTGCTCTACACCGTCGTCGCCTTCGCCAGTCTCGGCTGGGCGACGCTGCTCTGGCGGCGGATTCCGGCCGATCGCCTGTGGCTGGCGCCCGACTGGTTCGGCTGGCTGTCCGTCCTGTTGATGCTGTTTGCCGCCATATTGTTCGTCGGATCGGTAACGGCACCCAATCCGGCACTGATGGGCATGCGCGCCGGCGGCAACCCGCGCGGTGTCCAGCGCATCACCCGCCACCCGATGATGTGGAGTTTCGCCATCTGGGCGGTCGTTCATATCATCGTGTCGGCCGACAGCCGCACCATCGTCCTTGCCGCCGGCATCCTGACGCTGGCGCTGTTCGGCGCCGCCATGCAGGACGGCAAGAAGCGCGCCGCCCTGCCGGGCTATGGCGAGCATATGGCGGCCACCGGTTTCGTGCCGTTCGGTGCCCAGTTGCGCGGTCGCCAGCCTTGGTCGTCGGGCAATCCCGGCCTTGTCGCCGGGCTTGGCGGCCTTGCCCTCTGGGCCGTGCTGCTGTGGGCGCACCCGCTGGTCATCGGCCTGTCGCCACTGCCGGCGGGAGCCATGTGATGGATGTTGCCGGCAAGATCGTCTGGATAACCGGAAGGTGACGGTGGTCACGCCCGGCTATGTGAAGACCAATATCGCCGTCAATGCGCTCGCCGGCGACGCCAGCGTGCGCGGGCATTCCGACGACGATACCGAATCGGGGCTGTCGACCAGCGATGCCGCGACCATCATTTTCGATGGCTTGGCCGCCGGCAAGCGCGAGATTCCGGTGGCGCGCGGGCCCATCGCCGAGGCCTTGAAGCTCAAGCTGCACGATCCCGACCGGCTGTTCGACGTGATGTCGGCACAAGGCGCGATGGTCGCGCTGACCGAGCGATAACCAGCGCAGCAAAGGGAAGACCCATGGATTTCACCGGCAAGACCGTCTGGATCACCGGCGCGTCGTCGGGCATCGGCGCCGGGCTCGCCACCGGCTTCGCCCGCGCCGGGGCCCGGCTGGTGCTGTCGGGGCGTCGGCTCGACGCACTGCAGGCGGTGGCGGGCCGCTGCCAGGGCGATGCCATGCTGCTGCCGTTCGAGGCCACCGAGCTCGACGCCTTGCCCGACATCGTCGCCGAGGCCGAGCGGCGCACCGGTGGCATCGACATCCTCGTCAACAATGCCGGCATTTCGCAGCGCAGCCTGGCGCTCGACACCGATTTCGACGTCTATCGCCGGGTCATGGAGGTGGATTTCTTCGCCCCCTTGCGCCTGACGCAACTGGTGTTGCCGTCGATGGTGGCGCGGCGATCGGGGGCCATCGTCAACATTGCCTCGGTCGCCGGCAAGGTCGGATCGCCGCTGCGCACCGGCTATTGCGCGGCCAAGCATGCGCTGGTCGGCTATTCGGACGCCTTGCGCGCCGAGGTCAGCCAATATGGCCTGACCGTCCATGTCGTGACGCCGGGCTTTGTCGCCACCCAGATTGCCGCCAATGCACTGCTCGGGGATGGCCAGGTCAACGGCCCGGGGGATGATCCGGTCAACGCCGGCATCAGCACCGACGAGGCGGCGACCCAGATCATCGACGCGCTTGCCACCGATACGCCGGAGATTCCGGTCGGCCGCCTCGGCGCTCCCGAGATGCAGTTGCTGAAATTCCCGCGCGAGAACCCGGTGGCACTGTACGATATCATGGCGGGCATGGCGCCCAAGGTCGCACGCTGAATGGCGGCGATGGCCCATCGGCGGATCACCGGGCGCATCCGCTACACGTCGAAAAAGCCAGAGCGATTCGACCAGGAGCGCGGCCGCGAGGACTTCGCCTTCACCCATCACGCCAATGGCGCGGTGACGATCCGCGCCCATTGCGAGATCGAGGAACCCGCGCCGACGGTCATGCGCGACATCCTTTACTCGCTCGACGCCCGGCGCCGGCCGATGGATTGCCATGTCCGGCTCAGCCTCGACGATGCCTATCTCGGGTCAGGCTGGGTGCGGTTCGACCATGACGCCGGCATTGCCGAATGCGAATCGCATGGCCCGAGCATCGGCCGCGTGTCGCAGCGCATGCCGATCCCCGATGGCATGGTGGGCTTCGGCACCCACCCGATTGTCGGTGACGGCTTCCTGACGCGCTGCATGGACGTCGGCGCCGGCCCGCACCGGCGGCATATCACCGTGCTGCTGCCGTCACCCGACCATCGCGGCGCGACGCCGCCGCTGCTGGCGCGGGTCGACATTCACCTCGAATATGTCGGCGAGGCGGAGCGGACCGTCGCCGCCGGCACCTTCGCTTGCCGGCATTTCCGCTTCGTCGACGAAGCCACGATGGGCGGGACCCAGCATCCGCCCTATGACATGTGGGTCACGGCCGATGACGATGCGATCTTTGTCTGCGGCGGCGTCGGCGGCTATATGCAGACCTGGTACGAACTGGTTGAATTGCAGCGCTAGACGAACCACATCCTTTTTCGCTTGGAAGGCCCGGCAAAGCCGTCTAGGAACGAACCAGGTGGCGTAGATCAAAATCCTCCACCCTTCGACATTGCCGCTTCGGTCGATTTATTTCTCCTGCTCCATCAGTGATGGACTCTTGGGAACCGCCCGAAAACAGGTCGAACCTTGCCAGAATCACGGCTGATGCCGTCCGTGGATACGGGGACGCGAAGTTGATCAGGAACAATCAGAACCGGCGGCGCCGCGGCGGCAACGGTCCGCGTCCGCAGCAAATGGGCGGCGGCAACAACTATGGCAACCGGCTCGACAATCGCCAGCGCGGCAATGCCAGCCAGCTGCTGGAGAAATATCGCGCCCTGGCCCGTGACGCGCAACAGGCTGGTGATCGGGTAACCGCCGAATATTACCTGCAATATGCCGACCATTATTATCGTGTCCTCGGCGACTATCGCGACAAGCAGCCCGAAACCGGCCGCCAGCGCGGTCGCGAATTCTACGACGACGACAATACCGCCTATGCCGGCAACGACGACGCCGACATCGGCGACGACGAGGACCAGGACGGGGACCGCAGCGAAGCCCGCGGCGACGATCGCGATGACCAGCAGGACAATCGCGGCAACTGGCGTGAAGAGCGCGGCAACCAGGGTAACCAGCCGCGCGAGCGCCAGGACCGGAATGACCGCGATCGCAACGACCGCACCGCGCGCGATGGCAACCGCGATAGGCAGTCGTGGAACGGCAATGCCCCGAATCGCAGCCGCGATGGCAATGCCGAGCGCGGTGCCGAGCGGGCCCAGCAGGACCGTGCCCCGGATCGTGCACCAGACCGGGAGCGTCAGGCCGACCGGCCCAATGACCGTAGCGAGCGTCGCGAGCGCCCCGAACGTCGCCCCGAGGCGCCGAGCGCTGCCGAACCGGCACCGGTCGACGAAGGCCCGATCCCGGGTCTGCCGGGTCCGGCGACCCTGCGTGTGACGCGTCCGGTGGACGGCGAGCGCGCAGAACGACCGGCAAGGGCACCGCGGCGCGAGCCGGTGGCAGTCGAGGCCGAAGCGCCGGCAGCGGTGCAGGCCGATGCGCCCGGCGACGAGAGTGAAGTGGCCGCTCCGCGTCGCCGCGG